>CAVRLG010000015.1:0-196336 GCA_963722035.1 uncultured Thermoleophilia bacterium | reverse complement strand
CGTAGCCCTGCCCGAGGTACCGGCAGTCGGCGATTCGCTGGACGAGAACGCGGTCTTCCGGGATCGCCGTCCTCTTCGAGCTGCGCGCGGGCCTGCTCCTCGAGCTCCGCGAACCGCTGCTCGAGGGCCGCGACGTCGAGCGTCGAGAGCCGCTGGTAGGCGGTCGAGACGTACTCGTAGACCATGTCCGTCGCGAGCAGGCCCATCGCAGACGTGATGCCCGGGAAGGGCGGGACGAGCACCCACGGCGTGCCGACCTCGACACCCACCTGCGCGGCGAACAGCGGCCCGGCGCCGCCCTCGGCGACGAGCGCGAAGTCGCGCGGATCGAAGCCCTTGCGCACCGAGTTCTCCTCGATCGACTGGACCATCGAGTGCGTCAGGATCTGGACCGCTCCCATCGACGCCTCCTCGACCGACATCCCCAGCGCCTTCGCCGGGCCCTGCTCGAACGCCGTGCGCGCCAGATCGGGGCGAAGCGTCATGCCGCCGCCGAGGAACGCCTCCGGGACCAGCCAGCCGAGGTTGACCATCGCGTCGGTCGCGGTCGCCTCGGTGCCGCCGCGGTCGTAGGCCGCCGGGCCCGGGTCGGCGCCCGCCGAGCGGGGGCCGACGCGGAAGATGCCGCCCTGGTCGACGTAGGCGATCGAGCCGCCGCCCGCTCCGATCGTGTCGACGTCGACCATCGGGATCATCGCCTGGTAGGGGCCCGACCCGCGTGTCGAGCAGGTGCTTCATCCGCAGGCGACCCTCCTGGGCGAGCCCGATGTCCGCGGACGTCCCGCCGACGTCGAGCGTGATGACGTTGTCGTAGCCGGCCTGCCGCCCGGCCCAGATGCCGCCGACGACGCCGGCGACGGGCCCGGACATGAGGAGGTTGACCGGGCGCACGACCGCGCCCTCCGCCGTCGCGACGCCGCTCGCGGACGTCATCAGGTGAACACCCGTCCTGACGCCCATCGCCCGCAGCTCGTCCTCGAGCCGCGCGACATAGCTCGCCACCTTCGGCCCGATGAACGCGTTCAGGCACACCGTCGAGAAGCGCTCGTACTCGCGGTACTGGGGCAGCGACCTCCGAGGAGACCGACAGGAACGCCTCCGGGAACTCCTCCCGCACGATCTCGGCGACCCGCGCCTCGTGCTCCGGGTTCAGGAACGAGAACAGGAAACAGACCGCCACCGCCTCGACCCCCGCCTCCTTCAGCTCCAGCACGCGCTCGCGGGCGACGTCCTCGTCGAGCGGCACGAGCACCGAGCCGTCCTGCGTGATGCGCTCGGGGACCGTGAGGCGGTAGCGGCGGCGCACGATCGGGTACCGCTGCCACGGGAGATCCTGGTAGTTCGAGAAGTTGAGCGGCTTCTTGTGCCGCGCGATGTGGAGGATGTCGCGGTAGCCCTCGGTCGTGATCATCCCCACCCTGGCGCCGTTGTGCTCGATCACGATGTTGGTCGCGATCGTCGTCCCGTGAAAGACCTGGTCGAGGTCGGAGGGATCCATGCCGGCCTCGGCCGCGATCTCGCTGATGCCCTGCACCGTGCCCTGCGACGGGTCGTCGGGCGTCGTCGGCAGCTTGTGGACGAGGATCGTGCCCGTCTCGTCGTCGACGTCGATGAGGTCCGTGAACGTGCCGCCGACGTCGACGCCTACACGCTTCATCGCCGGCTCTCCTTCACGGCGTCAGGACGATCTTGCCGAAGTGCTCGCGGCGCTCCATCATCTCCATGGCCTCCTTGCGCCTGCTCGAGCGGGAACGTCGCGTGGACGAGCGGCGTGATGCGCACCGCGGCGCGGCGAGGTCGAAGCAGCGCGCGATCTCCTCCCGCGTGTAGACGAACGACCCGATGACGCTCTTCTGCGTACGGAAGAACGGGATGATGTCGAACGGGACGACCTCGCCGGAGTGCGCCGCCGCAGATGACGAGGCGCCCGTCCTTCTTCGAGCGCGTCGAGCCCCTTCTGGAACAGCTCTCCGCCGACGTGCTCGTAGGTGAGATCGGCACCTGCCCCGTCCGTCGCCTTCATGACCTCCTCGACGACGTCCTGGGTCGCGTGGTTGATGCCGACGTCCATGCCCAGCTCGCGCGCGCGCTCGAGCTTCTCGTCGCTCGAGGCGTTGCCGATCACGAACGCGCCCGGCCATCTTCGCGAGCTGCACCGCCGCCGAGCCGATCCCGCTCCCGACCGAGTTGATGAGCACGGTCTCGCCGGGCTTCAGCTGCCCGCGCGTGAAGAGCATGTGCCACGACGGTGGCGAACGCGACCTGGAGCGCCGCCGCCGCCTCCATCGAGACGCCGTCCGGGATCCGGACGAGCTGGCGGGCCGGGCACGTCGAGCTTCTCCGCGTACCCGCCTCCGGTGCGTGAAGCTGATGAACCCAGCCGCCAGGCAGAGCGACTCGCGACCGGTGCGGCAGTACGCGCACTCGCCGCAGGGGGTCATGATGTACGGGTTGACCCGGTCGCCCTCCTCCCAGCCCTCCACCCCGCTCCCGATCGCCTCGATCTCACCGGCGACCTCGACCCCGAGCGTGTGCGGGAGCTCGACCGGGAAGCGGGAGATGCCTTCGCGGACGTCGACGTCGAGGTGGTTCAGCGCGGACGCCCGGATCCTGATCGAAACCTCCCCGGGCCCCGGGACCGGGTCGTCGATCTCCTCGAGCCGCAGGACGTCCAAGCCGCCGAACTCGTGCGAACCGTACCGCTTTCACGCCATCGACCTCCCGTGCGCCGGACTCGTCCGGCGTTCGATGTTTATGTCTGACTTCCAAAGGGCTGTCAAGCAGCATCCGACCGCCCTCGTGCCGCCGCGATGTTGACAGCATCCGAATGTCTGACTTATAAACGGGAAGCGCCTGGCATGACGTCCGCCGGCCTCTCGAATCTCCGCTCGCTCCTCTTCGCGCCCGGCAGCGACGAGCGCAAGCTGACGCGCGCGCTCGAGTCCGACGCGGACGCCGTCGTCGCCGACCTCGAAGACGCGGTCACGGCCGCCGAGAAGGGCCCGGCGCGCGACGCTCGTGGCCCGGCTCACGGCGACCAAGGGCCTCGGGGCCCGTCCGGGTCGTGCGCATCACGGAACCGACACTGAGATCGGAGGACGACGTCGGAGGCGCTGGAGGCGCTCGAGCTGGACGCGATCGTGCTGCCGAAGGCGACACCGGAGGCTGTCGACGCGCTCGGCTCGCACGGCCCGCCGCTCCTCGCGATCGTCGAGACCGCGCTCGGCGTACGCCTCGCCTACGAGACCGCTTCTGCGTCCGCGGGTCGCGGCGCTCGCGCTCGGGGCGGCCGATCTCGGCGCCGAGCTCCGGCTCGAGACGCGCGCCGACGGCCTCGAGATCCTGTTCGCGCGCTCGTCGCTCGTCGTCGACTCAGCGGCGGCCGGCATCCGAGCGCCTTTCGACGTCGTCCACCTCGACACGCGCGACGACGACGGCCTCGAGCACGAGTGCGCTCCTGGCGCGCTCGCTCGGCATGGGCGGCAAGATCTGCATCCACCCGGCCCAGGTCGCGGTCGTCAACCGCGTGTTCGCGCCGGACGAGGCGCAGCTCGACTGGGCGCGCCGCGTCGTCGCGGCCTACGAGGCGGGCGTCGGCGAGGGACGGGGCGCCGTCGCGCTCGACGGCGAGATGATCGACCTGCCCGTGGTCGTGCGGGCCCGGAGATTGCTGGAAAAGGAGAGGAGCGATGACCGATGCACGACAGAGACGGAGGCCGCGCCGAAGCTCTGGCGGGGCCGCTTCTACGAGGACTTCGAGCGTCGGCGACGTGTTCCAGAGCCGCCTCGGACGCACGATCACCGAGACGGACAACATCTGGTTCACGCTGCTGACCCTGAACACGAACCAGATGCACTTCAACACGCCCTACACCGAGGGCACGCGGTTCGGACAGCCGCTGGTCAACTCCGCGTTCACGCTCGCCCTCGTCACCGGCATGACCGTTCCCGGACACGAGCGAGAACGCGACCGCGAACCTCGCCTGGACGGACATCAAGCTGCCGAAGCCCGGTCTTCGTCGGCGACACGCTCTGGGCCGAGAGCGAGATCACCGACATGCGCGAGTCGAAGTCGAACCCGAACGTCGGCATCGTCTCCATGCGCTGCCGGGGCATCAACCAGCGGCGCGAGGTCGTGATCGAGTTCACAGCGGACGTTCATGGTCTACAAGCGCGAAGCACCGGAGGTGACGGACATGTTCCCGGCAACCGACGAGGACTGGACGGTCTGAGATGGCGACTGCAGCAGAACGGTTCACGGAGTGGACGACCGGCCTTCGCTACGACGACATCCCGACCGAGGTCGTGCGAGGCGGCGAAGCTCCACCTGCTCGACACGCTGGGCTGCGGGCTGGCGGCCGCACGCGCTGGGCGTCGCGACCGAGGGCCGCACGACGATGGCCGAGCTCGGCGGCGACGCGCAGGCGACCGTGATCGGCTCGGACGCCGGGCTGCCGGCCGCGAACGCGGCGTTCGCGAACGCGATGCTCTGCCACGGGCTCGACTTCGACGACACGCACTCCGACTCCGTCAGCCACGTCTCGACGGTTACCTGCCCGGCGGCGCTCGCCGCGGGCGAGGCGCAGGGCGCGTCCGGGCGCGAGGTGCTGACCGCGATCGTCGGCGCGAAACGAGGTCGTCACGCGGCTCGGGATGGCCGCCTCCGGCGAGTTCCACCGCGCGCGGCTTCCACCCGACCGCGATCTGCGGGATCTTCGGCGCGGTCACCGCAGCGGCGCGGCTCGACGGGCTCGACGCGAGGACTGCGACGAGCGCCCTCGGGCTCGTCGGGTCGATGGCCTCGGGCCTGTTCGCCTACCTCGAGGACGGCACGCCGACGAAGCCGCTCCATCCCGCCTGGGCCGCGCACGGGGCGCTGATCGCCGCGCGGCTCGCCGCGCTCGGCGCCGAGGGGCCGCCCTCGCTCGTCGAGGGCAAGTTCGGGCTCTACCACGCCTTCCTCGGAGCCGAGAAGGGCGCGATCGACGTCGGGCCGCAGCTCGCCGACCTCGGCTCGCGCTGGGAGACCCCCCGGATCGCCTACAAGCCCTACCCCGCCTGCCACTTCATGCACGGCTCGCTCGGCGCGACCTCCCAAGCGGCGGGCGGCCGGACGTTCTCGGCCGAGGAGATCGAGGACGTCGTCGTCACCGTCCCGGCGGCGGGCGTCTCGCTCGTGCTCGAGCCGGCCGACGCCAAGGTCGCGCCCCGCGCTCGGACTACGAGGGGAAGTTCTCGCTCCAGTACTCGACGGCCGCGATGCTCGTCCGCGGCCGCGTCGGCGTCGCCGACTACACCGACGAGGCGATCCCCGACCCGGCCGTGCTCGCGGTCGCCGCGCAAGGTGCGCTACGAGACGAGGGATTACCCGACCTACCCGCAGGCGTTCCCCGGCGGCGTTCGCGTGCGGCTCGCGGACGGCACGGCGCTCGAGGCCGACTTCCCGTACCAGAAGGGCGGCCCGGAGAACCCGCTCTCGCCGACGAGGTGCGCGAGAAGTTCCGCGGCAACGCGTCGCTCGCGCTCTCCGACGACGCGCTCGAGGCCCTCGAGGAGGCGATTCTGGCGCTCGAGGAGCACGACGACCTGCGGTCCGCGCTCGCACCGCTCGCCGCCGCCGGGAGTCGCCGTCGCATGACGGTCGACGGGCTGAGCGACGAGCAACGGGAGATCGTCGCCGCGGTCGGCGAGTTCGTCGACCGCGAGGTCATTCCCGTCGCCTCCGACCTCGAGCACGCGGACGAGTTCCCGGAGGCGCTGGTCGCGACAGATGCGGGAGATGGGCCTGTTCGGGGTGACGATCCCGGAGGAGTACGGCGGCCTCGGCCTGTCGCTCGACACCTACGCGCTGATCGTGATGGAGCTCTCGCGGGGCTGGGTGACGCTGTCCGGGATCGTCAACGGGAGCTTCATCGCCGGCTACATGATCCGCATGCACGGCACCGACGAGCAGAAGGAGCGCTACCTGCCGCTCCTCGCCTCGGGTGAGCTTCGCTCCTCGTTCTCGATGACGGAGCCGCATGCGGGCTCGGACGTCCAGTCGATCCGCACGGTCGCCGTCCGGGACGGCGACGAGTTCGTGGTCTCCGGCCAGAAGATGTGGGTCACGAACGGCTGGCGTTCGGGGATGATCATGCTGCTCGCGAAGACCGATCCGACGCCGACCCGCCGCACACCGGCATGACGGGCTTCATCGTCGAGAAGGAGCCGGAGGTATCGGATCTGCCTGGCCTGACGATCCCGATGCCCGGTCTGCCAGAAGCTCGGCTACAAGGGCGTCGAGTCGACCGAGCTCGTCTTCGACGGCTTCCGCACGCCCGCCGCCGGCGTCCTCGGGGGCGAAGCCGGGATCGGCCAGGGCTTCAAGTACTTCATGAGCGGCATCGAGGTCGGGCGCGTCAACGTCGCCGCCCGCGGCGCCGGCCTCGCCCAGGCGGCCCTCGACGACGCCGTCCGCTACGCCACCGAGCGCGAGGCCTTCGGCAAGCCGATCGGCCACCACCAGGCCGTGCAGCTGATGCTGGCCAAGATGGCGACCCGGGCCGAGGCCGCGCGCCTGCTCGTCCTCCAGGCCGCCCAGAAGAAAGCCTCAGGCGAGCGCGCCGACCTCGAGGCGGGCATGGCCAAGTACTACGCCACCGAGGCCGCCCAGGACAACGCCCTCGACTGCATGCGCATCCACGGCGGCTACGGCTACTCGCTCGAGTACCGCCCCGAGCGCTACTACCGCGACGCCCCGCTGCTCCTGATCGGCGAGGGCTCGAACGAGATCCAGCAGCTGATCATCGCCAGCCGCCTGCTCGAGCGGCACGCAGCGCCTGACGATGGACTTCGCGCTCCCGGACGAGCTGCACGAGATCCGCGCGGCCGTGCGCGAGCTCTGCGCGCGGTTTCCCGGCGAGTACTGGCGCGCGCTCGAGCCCGACCGCTACCCGGAGGAGTTCGTCGCGGCGCTCACCGAGGACGGCTGGCTGGCCGCGCTCATCCCGGAGGAGTACGGCGGCGCGGGCCTCGCGCTGACCGCGGCGAGCGTGATCCTCGAGGAGATCAACGCCTCCGGCGGCAACGCCGGCGCCTGCCACGCGCAGATGTACATCATGGGCACGATCCTCCGGCACGGCTCGCGAGGAGCAGAAGGAGCGCTACCTGCCGCGGATCGCCTCCGGCGAGCTCCGCCTGCAGGCGTTCGGCGTGACCGAGCCCGACGGCGGGCTCCGACACGACGCGCGATCCAGACGACGGCCGAGCGCGCCGACGGCGGCTACGTCGTCACGCGGCCAGAAGATCTGGACCTCGCGGGCCGTGCACTCCGACCTGATGCTCCTGCTCGCGCGGACGACGCCGCCGACGAGGTCGAGAAGAAGACCGAGGGCCTCTCGTCGTTCCTCGTCGACATGAAGCGGGCGCTCGCGGACGGGACGATGACGATCCGGCCGATCAAGACGATGATGAACCACGCGACGACCGAGATCTTCCTCGACGGCGTCGAGGTGCCGGCCGACGACCTCGTCGGCGAGGAGGGACAGGGGCTTCCGCTACATCCTCGACGGCATGAACGCCGAGCGCATCCTGATCGCGGCGGAGTGCATCGGCGACGGCCGCTGGTTCGTCGAGAAGGCGGCGCGCTACGCCTCGGAGCGGGTCGTCTTCGGCCGGCCGATCGGCGCGAACCAGGGCGTCCAGTTCCCGATCGCGCAGGCCCACGCGCAGATCGAGGCCGCCGACCTATGCGCTACAAGGCGGCCTGGCTCTTCGAGCAGGGCCTGCCGTGCGGCGCCGAGGCGAACATGGCGAAGCTGCTGGCCTCCGAGGCGTCGTGGGCGGCGGCGAACGCGTGCCTCGACACCCACGGCGGCTTCGGCTTCGCCGAGGAGTACGACGTCGAGCGCAAGTTCCGCGAGACCCGCCTCTACAAGGTCGCGCCGGTCTCGAACAACCTCATCCTCGCCTACGTCGGCCAGCACGTGCTCGGCATGCCGCGCTCCTACTAGCCGGCGCGCATGATCCTGAAGGCGTCGCTCGCGGCCGCGGCGCTCTTGTTCCGCATCAAGCCTCTACTGCTGCGGGAGCGCGATCGAAGGCGCGGAGGGAGGTCTCGAGCGCTCGCCGTCGACGTCGTGGCCGATGACGACGAGCCGCGAGCGGCGGTCCTCGTCGGGCCAGGCGTCGAGGTGCACCGGCGGGTAGACGGCGTGTTGCACGCAGTTGACGAGCAGCGGGCCCTCGCCGCCGACGTCGAGCAGCCCCTTGACGCGAGAATCTCTCCGCCGCGCGCGTGGAGCAGCATCGTCAGCCAGATCCCGAACGCCGTCCAGTCGATCGCGCGGTCGAGCGTGAGCACGACCGCCTGCGCGTCGGTGCGTGTGCCCGTTCGACTCCGGCGGAACCTCGCGGACGTCGCGGTCGGAGCCGGAGAGCAGGAGCTCGGCCTCGACGTCGCCGAAGGACGCGCGGACGGTGCGCGCAGCCGGGTTGAGCCGCGCCAGCTCCGCCTCGAGCGCGTCCAGCTCCTCCGGCTCGGCGATGTCCGACTTCGTGACGACGAGCGTGTCGGCGGCCGCGACCTGCTGAAGGGCCTCGGGACCGCGGAGACCGTGCACGCCGTCAACAGTCGCCACGACCGCGTCGAGCGAGTAGTGATGAGGCAAGAGCGGGTCCGCGAGGAGCGTCTGCACGATCGGCGCCGGCTCGCGCGACCCCGGTCGTCTCGATGACGACCCGCCGGAACCGCGGGATCTCGCCGGCGTCGCGACGGTCGAGCAGGTCGCGGAGCTCGTCCGAGAGGTCGCCCCGCAGGACGCAGCAGACGCATCCGCTCGAGAGAACCACGGTGCGCTCGTCGACCCGTCGTAGCAGGTGGTGGTCGATACCGACCTCGCCGAGCTCGTTCACGATCACCGCCGTCTCGCCGAGCTCCGGCCGTTCGAGCAGCCGCGAGAGCAGCGTCGTCTTGCCGCTCCCGAGGAACCCCGTCACGAGGATGACGGGCGTCTTCACCGCTCGAGCGCCGCGACGAGGGCCGGATCGAGCGGGTCGAGCGGCGCTCCGGTGAGGCGCTCCGCCTCCGACCCAGAGCGCTGCCGAGGTCGGACACGACCGCCGTGCCACCCTTCCGATCGCGGAGCACGTACGCCCCCGCGGCCCACGCGTGGACGGCGAGCCCGTAGTGCCCGAGGACGCGATTGAGCGCCGACGCGCGGAACGACCCTGGCCCGCGCGGCCGCCGCCCTCGGCCCAGTGCTCGCTTCGCCATCACGCCACAGAGCGAGCACATAGAGTCGCGTTGTAGCAGCCGACGAGCTCTGGTCGACAGGAACGGAGGAACGATGGCCAAGGAGATCTTCGTGGCGTACGGCGTCGACGTCGACGCCGTCGCAGGCTGGCTCGGGTCCTACGGGGGCGAGAACTCGCCCGACGACATCTCGCGCGGTCTCTTCGCCGGCGAGGTCGGGACACCCCGGCTCCTGAAGCTGTTCGAGCGGCACGGCCTCACGACGTCGTGGTTCATCCCGGGCCACTCGATCGAGACGTTCCCGAACGAGACGCAGATGGTCGTCGACGCAGGCCACGAGATCGGGATCCACGGCTACACGCACGAGAACCCGATCGCGATGACGCGCGAGCAGGAGACGGCGGTGCTCGACAAGTGCATCGGTCTCGTCGAGAAGGTCTCGGGCAAGCGGCCGACCGGTTATGTCGCGCCGTGGTGGGAGTTCTCGAACGTCACGAACGAGCTCCTGCTCGAGCGTGGCATCAAGTACGACCACTCGCTCATGCACCACGACTTCCAGCCCTACTACGTCCGCGTCGGAGACTCGTGGACGAAGATCGACTACTCGAAGAAGGCCGAGGAGTGGATGGTGCCGTTGCAGCGCGGCGAGGAGACCGACCTCATCGAGATCGCGGCGAGCTGGTACCTCGACGACCTACCGCCGATGATGTTCATCAAGGCTGCGCCGAACAGTCACGGCTTCGTCAACCCACGCGACATCGAGCAGCTCTGGATGGACCAGTTCGACTGGGTCTACCGCGAGTACGACTACGCAGTGTTCACGATGACGATCCACCCAGATGTCAGCGGCCGCCCGGCCGTGCTCGCGATGCACGAGCGGATCATCGAGCACATCAACTCGCACGACGGCGTCCGCTGGGCCACGTTCGACGAGATCGCAGACGACTTCGCGCAGGAGGTCGCCGCGCAGCTGATCGGCCGCTAGCTCAGCCCGACACCCGGAAGTCCGCGAGCGTCAGCCTCGTCGTGTAGATCTCCTCGGCGAGCGTCGAGAGATCGCGCGTGTCCGTCCAGACGGGGTGCGCGACGCCGTTCGCCACGGCCAGGCCCTCATAGTCGCCGTACGCGCGAGGGTTCGCGCCGGGCTGCGTCGCGTCAGAGGCCACCGAGGCCGCACGGATCGGAGTAGCCCAGGTTCGTCCTCCGTCACGCGACACGGTGCACCGGTAGTACGCTCGCCTGGCCCCCGTGTTCCCAGTCGTGTCGTAGAAGCAGACCCAGAGCGCTCCGGTCGACGGGTCTACGGCCGACTGCGGCCAGAAGCGGGCGGGGTGCGCACCGGCTGCCGTGCGCACGATCGAAACTCCTTCTTCGCGCGATTTCGAGAGGGAGACCGGCCGGAGCTCTCTCGTGTATGCGTGCACGATGATGTTCGGGCTGCCGCTGAAGTGCGTCCTCCCGTACGAGAGGTACACGCGGCCTGCGAAGCGTCCACGCGAGCGGTCGACCGAGAGGATCGGGTTCGCGTGGATGCAGGCCAGGCCGTGAGCGACGATCACGACTCCGGAGCCGCAGTGCGGGATCGGAACGATCGAGAACGAGACCACGTGGCGTTGGGGCTCGAAGCTGGCGCCGCCGTCCGTCGAGCGGGCGATCTTCAACGAGTAAGCGGAGTTGTCGTCCCACGCGACGTAGACGATGCCTCTCCTCGAGACGGCGACAGTTGCGTACTTGAGCACGCTTCCTTCTCGGTTGACCTTGACCGGGCGCGACCACGTCTTCCCGCCGTCGTCTGAGTGGCTCAAGACGATGCTGTAGACGCCGCGCTGCGAGATGCGGGACCACGCGACGTAGACGCGATTTCGGTGAGGGCTCGCCGCAGACGTGTCGACCGTGATCGCCGGCTTGTCGTCGTACCGGGAGCGCCCCGGGTGCGCGACGCGCACGGGCTTCGACCAGGGCGCGTCGGGACCGGGGCGGGAGACGACGAAGAGCCGAGGCTCGCCGCTCTCGCAGGGCGTCGCGCGTAGGTACGAGTAGTACTGCCGCCCTCTCGCGTCGATCGCGACCCCGGGATCGCCGGCGCAGCTCGCGTTCCTGCTCTCGGGCGGGCGCGCCGTGGTGCCGACCTCCCAGGTCACCCCGCCGTCGGTCGAGCTGTAGACCGGCATCGATCCCTCTGCGAGGTTGTTCGAGCCAGCGAGGAGGATCTGGTCGTTCGAGGGGTCGATCGCGACGGTCGGCTCGCTCTGCGCGCCCGGAAGCCTCGAGACGCTGACCTCGGGTCCAGTGACGCCGCTCGCCCTCGCGGCCGCGAGCGCCACGGTAAGGACAACTGCGCATAGCGCTGACGCGAGCAGGGCGCGCACGGCTAGCCCGCCTCGCTCGCGATTGCCGACGCCGCGTCGAGCCCCGAGCCCAGAGCGAGCTGGAGGAGCACCCGCGCCTTCGGTCCCGCGAGGTCGCCGGCGAAGAGCGCACCCGCGTCGGCGAGGTCGCCGTCCGCCGCCGCGCCCGTAGACGGGCTCGACCCGGCCCGCGACGCAGCGCGAGCAGACGACGACCGGCACACCGGCCGAGACCGCTTCCCGAACCCCCTCGACGACTTGGTCGTTGGCGTTCCCGCGGCCGGTGCCCTCGAGCACGATCGCGCGAGCGCCCGACTCCACCGAAGCACGAATGAACCGGGCGTCACTGCCCGCGTGGAGCCGAATCAGATCGACCGAGGCGAGCCGGTCGGGAACGGGCAGAGGCGCGCGACGCTCGGGGAGCCGTTGGAAGACGACCGTGTCCAGATCGACGTGGCCGATCGGTCCGTACCCGGGAGAGTCGAAGGCCCGCACCGCGCTCGTATGGACCTTACGTACCTCGCGGGCAGCATGGATCTCGCCGCCGAACGCGATCATCGCCCCCCGGCCCCGTGGCTGGTTCGAGGCGGCGACGCGGATCGCGTCGCGCAGGTTGCGTGGGCCATCCGTGTCCCGCTCGTCGGCGCCTCGTTGGGCGCCGGTGAGGACGACCGGAAGCTCGGAGCGGAGCAGGCGGTCGATCAGGTAGACGGACTCCTCCATCGTGTCCGTGCCGTGCGTGACGACGACACCTGCCACGTCCCGCCGGTCCGCCTGCTCGTTCACCCGAACGGCGAGTGAGAGGGCAAGCTCCCCGTGGACGTCGAAGCTCGGCACCCGGGCGAAGTCGTCGAGCTCGAGCGGCGGGGCCTCCGGCCAGGCGAGCATCTCCATCAGCTCGTCGCCCGCTCATCGCGGGAACCAGCTTGCCGGTCGAGGGGTCCGGGCGCATGGCGATCGTGCCGCCGGTGGAGACGACGACGACCAGCGGCGGCATCGAGGGCGGACTCGTCTACGCCGGAGGAGGCGTCCGAATCGGCGAGCTGGAGCCCCTCGCCGAGACCGAGCTCCTCCTCGGCTCGCTGCACCGGAGCGCCGCGGAAGCGAAGCCGAATCGTGACTGCGATGAGCATCAACGCAGATCGCAAGGAGTGAGACGAGTGTCGTCGCGGCCCCGAGCGCGTAGAGGTCGGGTCTGATCGCCTGGCTGAACGTCAGGCCGAAGATCTGCACCGGGAGCGTCGCGGTATCGAACCCGCTCGTGAGTAGAACGCGTGCGGTCGTAGTCGTTCCAGGTAAGCGTGAATCCGAACAGGAAACAGCCGAAGACGCCGGGCCAGACGAGCGGGAGCGTCACCTCTCGGAACGTCCGCACCTGGTTGGCGCCGAGGTCGCGTGCCGCCTCCTCGATGTGTTCGTCGTAACGGTTCCAGACCGCGAGCATCACGAGGAAGCCGAACGGGATGCCCCAGATCACGTTTGCGCCGAGGGCCGTCTTCCAGATCGACGTCGACTCGCCGAGGAACCTCCAGAAGAGCTGATTGCCGAGGCCGAGCAGGAAGCCCGGCGTCATCAGGGCGAGCATGATCACGTAGAAGGCGATCCCGTCGCCGCGGAAGCGCCGCCGGAAGGCCATCGAGAGCGTGAACGCGAGTACGGCAACGACCGCGCCCGCGGCGAGGCCGAGCCAGAGGGATTGCTTGCCCGACGCCCGGATGTCCTCCGCGTGCGAACCGGGGATCGACGCGTCGAAGAGCGATCTCCACCAGTCGAGGCTGACTGGCCCCCGAAACGGGAATGTGACACCCCCGAACACCCCTTGGAAGGAGAGGACCCCCATCAGCGCCATCGGCGCATAGAGGAAGATCAGGAAGATGACGAAGTAGACGCCGAGGCCCCACTTCGCCCAGTCCACGCGCCTCTTCACGTCAGAGCTCCTCGCGCAACTTCGAGAACCGCGTGATCACGAACACGCCGATCATCAACACGACGACGAGGAGAACCGCCGACGCCGCCCCTTGCGGATACTGGATCGCGCCGACCTTCGAGTTGACGACCGTGCCGACGGAGGTGACGTTGCCGCCGCCGATCACCTGCACCGTTCCGTAGTCGCCCATCGTCAGGACGAAGATGAAGATCGAGCCGATCACGGCGCCCGGCGCCGCCTGCGGCACGATCACCTCTCTGAACGTCCGCCACCAGTTCCCGCCGAGATCCCGTGCCGCCTCGAGTGCCGCCTGGTCGACCTGGGCGAGCGTGAAGAAGAGTGGCGTGATCATGAACAGGATGTACAGCTGCACGAGCGCCAGGCGGACCGAGAGCGGCGAGAAACCTAGTGCCGCGATCGGCTCGTCGATGATCCCGAGCTTCTCGAGCGCCTGGTTGAGCGCCCCCTGGCGGCCCATCAGCGGGTACGTCCACGCGATCGAGCGGGTGAGGAAGCTCGTCCAGAAGGGTGCCAGGGCGACGATGAAGAGGGCGATCTGCCAGCGCAGGGTCCGTACCTTGAGCGCCAGGAAGTACGCGATCGGAAAGCCGAAGATCAGGCATGCGGTCACGGCGATCAGCGACGTCACGAACGACGTCCGCATGTTCTTCCAATACGTCGAGTCGTTGAACAGCTCGGTGTAGTTCGAGGTCGTCCAGACCTTGTCGTAACCGAAGTCGGTGCGCGTCCAGAAGCTGACGAGGACGATGAAGACGAGCGGCGCGAGCATGTAGAAGCCGAGCCAGACGAAGCCGGGCAGGGCCCACATCGCCGTAACCAGCCCGCGGCCCTTGCGGCGTGCGGCCTTACCCTCACCGAGTGCCGCCTCCCGGGGAGGCGCTGCTCGACGAGCTCCTCGGCCTGCTCGATCTCGGCGACGTCGAGCCGGGGTCCGGGATCAGGACCCGAGGAGCTGGACATCCTCCTCCTTCCAGCGCACCCTGATCGTCTCCCCCTCCCTGCCGCGGAACGAGGGGTAGCGGTCGCCCGCGACCTTGGCGAGCATGCGCTCGCCGCCTGCGGTGAGGTGGAGCTTGACCAGGTCGCCGAGGAACTCGACGAAGACGAGCTCGCACTCGGCCGAGTTCACGTCCGGCGGCGCCGATCCGTTCTCGTCGACCTCCACGGCGGCGGCCCTGACGGAGACCATCGCCGGGTCGCCGACCCCCCTCGAATCGCCGGCCACGCGCACGCTCGTCTGGACGCCGTGGTCGTCCTGGACGACGAGACGATCGCCGTCCTTCGAGATCACCTTTCCCTTGACGATGTTGTTGTCTCCCATGAACCGCGCGACGAGCTCCGTCGCAGGCCGGGTGGCGATCGTCAGCGGGTCCGCAATCTGTTGGATCCGAGCGTCGTTCATGACGACGATCCGGTCGGCCATCGAGAGCGCTTCTTCCTGGTTGTGCGTCACGTGAATGAACATCAGGCCGAGCTGGCGCTGGAGGTTGCGCAACTCGACGCGCATGCGCAGCTGGAGCAAGCGGTCGATGTCGCCGAGCGGCTCGTCCAACAGGAGCGCCTTGGGCTGCGTCACGAGCACCCGGGCAAGCGCCACGCGTTGTTGCTGGCCGCCCGAGAGCTGCCGCGGCTTGCGGTCGGCGAGCTGCTCCAGGCCGACCATGCGAGCGCCTCGAAGGCCCGCTTACGTCGCTCGGCCTTCGCGACCCCGTGCGTCTTCAGCCCGAACTCCACGTTCTCGAGCGTGGTGCGGTGCGGAAAGAGCGCGAAGTGCTGGAAGACGGTCGTCGTCGGCCGTTTGTGCGGCGTGAGGTCGACGAGCGACTCGCCGTCGAGCACGATGTCCCCACTGGTCGGGAACTCGTGGCCCCCGATCATTCGTAGCGTCGTCGTCTTGCCGCAACCGGATGGGCCGAGCAGGACGACGTACTCGCCGTGGTCGACGTGGAGGTCGACGTCCGCGACGGCGACCGTGCCGCCGGGAAAGACCTTCGTCAGACCGACGAGGTCGAGACCTGAGCCCTTCGTGTCGGAGGGGGCTGCGGTTGCCGCCCCCTCCGAGAGAGAACCTGCTTCCTCGGCCATACGCTTTCTAGCCGGCGAGGAAGTCGTTCACTGTCTTGACGAGGAACACGGCCTCGCGCGGGTACGAGTTCCACGACACGTACTTGCACACGCGGTTGGTGAACGAGCCGCCCTCGCGCCGCTCGCCCTTCTTGATGTCGAGTTGGCCGGTGATTCCCGGCAGGTCTCGCGCAGCACGCTTGCCGCCCCACCAGTAGTCGTACTCGGGAGCGGAGAAGCCCTTGCTCTTGCCCTGAGCGGACTTGATGTAGGGGAGCAGCCTGTCGCCGTTGGCGATGTAGTAGCCCTGGCGCATGATGGCCGCACCCAGGAAGCCGGTGTACATCCAGTTGATGTAGTCGTAGGCCGCCTGCAGCCTCGCCGGGTCCGTCACCTTTGACGAGATCCCAGTTGCGCTGCACCAGCCGCGGAAGCCCTGCTTCGGCGCCGCGTACAGGACGGGTATGCCCGCGGCTTTGAGCAAGGCCACGGCCGGTGACCACATCGACTCGAGCACGACCTCTCCCGATTGCATCAGGTTGACCGAGTCCGGGAACTGGTCCCAGAACGCGCGGAACTGGCCCTGCTTCTTGTACCTGGTCATGATCTTGAACAGGCGGCTGATCTCGGCCTTCGTGGGGTTGCCGAAGTCCTTGAACTTCATGAGCCCGAGAGCCGAGGCCGCGAAGGCCGCGTCCTGGGCCATGATGCCCGGGTCCCGCAGCAGCGCGACGCGCCCCTGCCACTTCGTGTTCAGGAGCTCCGCCCAGGAGACCTGCTCCGGACGCTTCTTGATGACGTCGGTGTTGAAGCCCATGGAGTCCACGTTGAAGTGCGCGGCCGGGCCGACGATCCAGCGGGGCTGCGGCTTGCCGGCGATCGGCTTGCCGTTCTCGCCGATCCAGCGGACGACCTCCTTGTTGCTCGCCGGCCCGCTGCGAACGGCGGGAGTCCGGTCGAGCCGTCGGGATCGACGAAGGTGGTGCGGAAGGGGGCATTCCCGTCGCCGAAGGTGCAGGTCCTCGAGGCGGGGTTGAGCTTGCCCCGCGTGAAGACCTTGTAGAACTGATTCCAGGTCCTGATCCGCCTCGTGTCGACCGGCTGCAGGCTGCCGGACGGCCAGACGAGCAGGGTCTGGTAGTTGTAGCCCCCGAAGACGTCGAACCTGTCGGGCTGGGTGATTGCGATCTGAGGCTGGGCGCCCGAGCCGACGAGGTCGACCTTGATCTTGAAGCCCAGGTCCTTCTCCGCCTGCTGCTCGACGCCCTGGGGCCACTCGACGCCGAGTGACAGTACGCGGAGCGTGCCGGTGAACTTGCCGCCTTGTGACGGCGCGGCGGCCGCAGTGCCCGCCATCGCGCCGAGCCCGGCTACGGCAGCCGCGCCTACGCCTCCCTTGACCAGAAGGTCGCGGCGTGTCAGCCCCGCGTCCTCCGTCTTCCGCGGCTTGGATAGGTCGCCGCGCCCGAGCTCCTCTGGTCTGTGCGAGTAGCTCGGCGTATTCGAACGGATCGTACTCGTTACTCATGGAGCAACTCTCCTTTCACCACGCCGCCCTCTGACGAGTATCTGGACCACTGCAACGGAACGATCGCTGCGAATTAGCCACACCCCTTCCGTCTCACGCCCGCACCAAGGAATAGCTCTGTATACAACTGTGGGTCGCCAGAGTCAAATGGCGGTAGGCGTCATCCATGAAGGCGAGCTCGGGCGACGGAAGGTCGCACTGGTGTCCGGGTCGCTTACCGTTCGCACCACCGTCAGAACGTGGTAGGCGGCCGCGGCGAGGGGCAGGCCCCAGATGACCTTGATCCAGCTCGGCACGGGTCAAGGGACACTGACAACCGTTGTAGAGTCGAGCGGTTAGCTCGGCGGAAGGAGCACGCCATGAGCCGCTATCCCCATCTCTTCAGCCCGCTCCAGATCGGCAACGTCACCGTCCGCAACCGGATTCTGCAGACGGCTCACGTGAAGCTGTTCACCGAGAACGGCGTCGACTCGAACCGGAACGTCGCCTACCAGATCGAGCGCGCGAAGGGCGGCGCCGGGCTGCTGATCACCGGCAACCGCCTCGTCCACCCCACCTCGACGACCGGCTTGCCGCGGTTCGCCTACCAGTACCTGAAGGGCGCGCTCGAGATCGACCGGACGATGACCTCCGGCGTCCATGCGCACGGAGCGGTGATCTTCACGCAGCTCAACCACTTCGGGCCGAACGCAACGAGCGACTCGGCCGACGACCTCCGCGTCCTCTGGGGCCCGTCGGCGGTCAAGTCGCCCGCCTACGGCGAGACGCCGAAGGCGATGGAGCAGGAGGACATCGACGAGGTCGATCGACTGGTGGGGCCGCTGCGCCGAGCTCTCGCGGGAGGGTGGCTTCGACGGGACGGAGGTGCACATCGCGCACAGCTACCTCCTCCACTCCGTTCCTCTCACCGGTCTACAACAAGCGAACCGACGAGTACGGCGGCTCGTTCGAGAACCGGCTTCGCTTCGCGCGCGAGGTGATCGACGAGGTGCGCGCGCCGGGTCGGGCGACGACTGGGTCGTCGGCGTGCGCATCAGCCTCTCGGACTTCATCCCGGGCGGCCTCGACGCCGGGCGACGCCGTGCGAGACGGCGCGCCTGCTCGAGGCCGACGGGCAGATCGACTACGTCAACGTCATCGGCGGCGGGCTACCACAACATCCACATGGCGATCCAGCCCTCGGACGCGCCCGACGGCTACCTCGTCGAGCTCGCTGCAGAGGTGAAGAGCGCCGTCTCGCGGTTGCCCGTGTTCACGTCGGCGGGATCAAGGATCCGGCGCTGGCGGAGCGAGATCGTCGCCTCGGGCAAGGCGGACATGGTCGCGATGACGCGCGCGCAGATCGCCGACCCCGAGTTCGCGAACAAGGCGCGCGAGGGACGCGAGGACGAGATCTACCACTGCATCCGCGGCAACCAGGGCTGCATCGGCCGCGTGTTCAAGGGCCTGGCCGATCAGCTGCACCGTCAACCCGGCCGCCGGTCGCGAGGCCCGCTTCGGGATCGGGACGCTCACGCCGGCCGAGCAGCCCGCCCGTTGGCTCGTCGTCGGCGGCGGCCCGGCGGGCATGAAGGCGGCGGAGACGCTCGCCAAGCGCGGCCACCATGTCACGCTGCTCGAGCGGGAGGCGCGAGCTCGGCGGGCAGGTCAACCTCATCCTGCGGACGCCGGGGCGGGAGAGTTCGCGCTGGATCACGCGCGACCTCGAGGCGCACATGCGCAAGGCAGGCGTCGACGTCCGGCTCGGTGTCGAGGCGACGGCCGAGCTCGTTGCGCGAGATCGGCGCCGACGGCGTCATCGTCGCCACCGGCGCGCGTGCCCTCGCGCAGCGGCTTCTCGATCGTCAACCCGCTCGTCGACGAGCTGCCGGGCGCCGACCAGGAGAACGTGATCCACGCCTGGGACGTCCTCACTCGAGAGCCGGCCGATCGGGGAGCGCGTCGTCGTCCTCGACGACGACGGTCGCGCGCTACGCCGCCGGCGTGCTGCGAGGTGCTGCTCGACCGCGGCAAGCGCGTCGAGCTCGTCAGCCGCTTGCAACGCGCTCTTCCCCTCGACGCTGTACGACGCTCGACATGGCGACGCTCTACGGCCGGCTGATGGGCAAGGGGCTCGTCTATCGGCTGAACCACGTGGGCGAAGTCGGCATCGAGGGCGACAGCGTCGATCGATCTTCAACCTCTACACCGGCGCCGAGGACGTCGCTCGACGGCGTCGATACCGTCGTGCTCGCGACCGGGCCGAAGGCGAACGACGACCTCTACTTCGAGCTCAAGGGGACGGTCGCGAACCTCCACCGGATCGGCGACTGCGTCGCCCCGCGCAAGCTCGACCACGCCATCTACGAGGGCTACCTCGCCGGCCGCGAGCTCTGGTCGACCCGAGGAGCGCTACATCTACGAGGGCGAGCTCGAGCGCTGGGAGGAGCTGGTCGCGGTCTGACCTGCGATCCGCGGTGCTACGGCTGCCGCGAGGGCATGGATCACGAGGTAGAGAGCCGCGCTGACTCCCACGCCCCAGACGACCTTGACCCAGCTCTGGGGAACCGCGTAGTAGACGCCGACACCGCCGGCGATCGCCAGGATCGCCGCGACGTTGATCCCGTTCAGGTAGCGGTAGCGCCCATGGGGGTCGAAGAGCGCCGGGACATCGATCCGCTGGCGCTTCACGACGAGGTAGTCGGCGAGGATGACTCCGGTGAGCGGAGCGCCGAGATTGCCGAGGTGCGTGATCCACCTCTGCGCGTGGTTCACGAAGTCGGGGAATGCGGAGAGTGCGATGGCCGCAGCCGCGGCGGCGATCGTCGCCCAGAGCCGACCGAGTCGGGGGATGGTGTTCACGACCGATAGCCCCGCCGTGTAGACGTTCGTGATGTTGGCAGCAAGCCCCTGGACGACGATCGCCGCGAGCAGGCAGACGAGGAGGGCATCGCTGGACACGAGCTCGGCGACCGCGACGAAGGGGTTCGTCTCCCCGGTCGCGGCGGCCGCATAGCCGCCGACGAAGGTCGTCACGAACGGCGGCGGCGATCGCGGAGACGGCGAGCCCGATCCGCATGTCGCGGCGCGTCGGCGTGTAGCGGCAAAAGTCCGCGACATTGCCGACGAGGGTGAGCGAGGCGCCGCACATGACCGTCACGTACGTCGCGAATCCGGTCCAGGTGAGGTGCTGGGCCGGTGAGTCGAAGACCCGGCCGACCGCGTAGTCGGGATCGTCGGTCGTGAGGAACAGCCCGACGAGGATGCCGGTGAACAGGAGCGAGACCGGAAGCACGACCCGGAGCAGCCAGCGCATGACGTCGAAGCCGAGGACGGCGAACGTTGCGTGAACGGCCGCGAAGACGAGCGCGAGCGGGACGAGGGGCAGTCGGTTCCCCGTCATCGCATCGACGATCGCCTGCGCACCGAGCCCAGCCGTGAGAGCCTGTGCAGCGAACCAGTACGTCGCCGCGATCACGCGGTAGGGCGACGAGAGCAGACGCGCCCCCCAGAAGCCGAGGTGCGACCGCATCGCGACTTGCCCGGAAAGCCCGTAGTCGACTCCCGGCTGCGCCACGACGACGAGGAGCGCGTAGGCGAGCGCCTGGCCCGCGACCATCGCCGCGACGGCCCACCAGAGCGGGAGCCCGCCGTCCACGACCGCGAACGCTCCGAGCACGTACATCACCGGGTTCAAGAAGAACGTGAAGTTGATCGCGAAGAGATCGCGCCAGCCGGTGGTGCGGAGCTCCGCGGGGATCGGCTCGACGCCGAACTCCTCGACGGCCGGCACGAGAGCTAGATCGCCCGGCTGTGGCGCTTGAAGAAGTCGATCACGACGCGGTTGTGCTCCTCGGTCCCGTCGAAGATCGTCGAGTGGTTCGATCCTGAGACGACGTGCTTCTCGGCGTTCGGGATCCCCCGGTAGATCGCCTCCTGGCCCGCGCCGTTCGGTCCCTGGTCCCACGGCGTCATCAAATCCTCGTCGCCGCCGAGGACGAGCGCCGGTGAACTGATCTTCGGAAGCCACGAGGTGAGGTCCATGTCGCACATCGCCTGGCAGGCAGCCGTAAAGACCTCGATCCGGTTGGAGTCGCGGAGGATCTGCTGGATCAGGCCGGTCAGCTCCTCGGCGCTCTGCTCCTCCAGGAAGCGCTTCGAGAGCGCTTGCCAGGTGATCAGCTCCGCGAGGAGGCGGCTGCCGGGCCCGTCGGGGTCCATGCGTGCAATGTCGATCCAGTTCTTGAAGATGAGCCGCCCGGTCACGCCGAGCTTCGCCGCAGCGCAGTTGATGACGACGGACGTGGTCCGCTCCGGGTACTTGCCGGCGAACGCGATCGCGATCATGCCTCCCATCGAGGTGCCGTGGATGTGAGCCTCCGCGATCTCGAGAGCATCCATGAGGCCGGCCAGGTCGTCCGCCCAGACCTCCATGTCGTAGTGCTGGACCGGACGGTCGGACTGCCCGTAGCCGCGCAAGTCGTAGTCGACGATCTGGAAATGCTTGGACAGCTCCGGGGTAGCCGGGTCGAAGTTGAAGTGACCGAACCCCGCTCCGTGGATCTGCGCCACGGGCTCGCCCTCCCCCGAGATCCGGTACCAGAGGTTGACGCCGTTGACCTCGACCTTCCCTTCCATGGTTCCTCCCTAAGCGCTCGATCGTGATCTCGACGCGCTCCGGCGCGACCGCGAAGAGCTCCGCGGGGAAGTCCCCCTGTCCGCCGCACGCGTTTCGGCACGAGCCGGCGCAGGAGCGAGAAGCGGGCCGGGCTGACATCGAACGGGTAGGGATCGATGGTCACGCGCCACGGCTCGATCGGCGCGAGTCGGTAGTCGCCGATCTCCCACGGCTCGCCGTTCTCGGCGTCTCGCATGCAGAAGTAGAGGGAGAGCCGGTCGTACAGCTGGAGCCGGTGGTAATCGGCCCAGCGCTCCTCGTCCGAGTAGCCGGTCGCGGCGAGCCGACCGGGGTGAGAGGCTTCCTGCTCGGCAACGAACTCCTCGACCTGCTCCGCCACCTCGTCGGCACGCGTGAGCGAGAGCCCGAGGTCGGTGCCGTATCGCTGCCGGTAGATACCCGCGCCGTGCATCGAGACGAGGAGGCCCGCGTACGGGTCGTGGTCGAGACCGCCGCGATGCACGCGCGGTAGAAGGCGAGGTGCGCCGGCACTCCCACGTCGAGGAAGTTGATCGGTTTTCCGGTCTCAGGCTCGACCAGCGGAGCCTGCTCCCAGACGGCCCAGCCGTCGTCGTGGCGCTCGCTGGCGAGCACGAGCGAGTCGTGCCGCGCGTCGCGGTCGGCCCACGCGCGTGCGAAGGACGCGGAGAGGTCGGCGTGGTCCGTCTGCAGGACGACCTGCCAGGAGTCGCCCGCGATCGCGGACGATCATGCGCGGAGCCTCTCGCGCGCCCAGGGCACGAGGCCGCCGGAAGCCTGGAGCTCCAGCACGAGCTGCGGGATCGGCTGCGCCTGGAACGACTGGCCGTCTACCTCGACGACGCCGGTGTCGGTGTCGATCCGGACTCGGGAGCCGGGCCGCGCCGCCTCCGCCGCGTCCGGGCACTCCAGGACCGGCAACCCGAGATTGACGCAGTTGCGCCGGAAGATGCGCGCGAAGCTCTTCCCGATGACGCCCTGGACGCCCCAGGCCTTCATCGCCTGCACCACATGCTCACGCGAGGAGCCGATGCCGAAGTTGGCGCCGGTGACGATGAGCGCGTCGCCGCCGAGCTCGTCGCGGAGCGAGGGGTCGAAGCCCTCGAAGAGATAGGGCTTCATCTGCTCCGGATCGTCGATGTTGAGGTACGCCCCCGGGTACATGCCGTCCGTGTCGAGGTCATCTCCTTGGATGACCACGGCTCGGCCCTCGATGATCATGCGCTGACCCCCGAGAGCACCTCGGCCGGATCGACGATCTCGCCGGCGACAGCCGCGGCCGCTGCGACGTACGCGTTCGCCAGGCAGACCTCGGCTTCGGGCGAGCCCATCCGTCCTTTGAAGTTGCGGTTCGTCGTCGTCACGGCCCGCTCGCCCGCAGCGAGCACGCCCATGCCCCCGCCGAAGCAGGCGCCGCAGGTCGGCGTGGAGACCATCGCGCCCGCCTCGACGAAGAGGTCGAGCAGGCCCTCCTTCATCGCCTCGCGGTAGATCCGCTGCGTCGCGGGGACGACGATCATTCGGCAGTCCTCGGTGCACGCTGTGCCCGCGCAAGATCTCCGCCGTCTGGCGGAGGTCGGTCATCGTCCCGTTCGAGCAGTTGCCGATGTAGACCTGGTCGATCTTCATGCCGATCACGTCCGCGACAGGGACGACGTTACCCGGCAGGTGCGGGAGCGCGACCAGTGGGGAGAGCTCGTCGAAGGTCGATGCGCAAGCTGCGCGCGAACTCTGCGTCCGGGTCGGAGCACTCCGGTGCCCACGGCGTGTGGGTACGGCCTTCCAGGTACTCGGCCACCTTCTCGTCGGCCGGGAAGAATCCCGTCTCCGCTCCCGCCTCGACGGCCATGTTCGCCACGGCAAGCCGCTCGTCGATCGAGAGCGCCTCGGCGCCCTCTCCCACGAACTCGAGCGCCGCGTTCGTGCCTCCCCCGACGCCGAGCTCCCCGATCACGGCGAGGATCAGATCCTTGCCCGAGACGAAGCGGCTCTTCTCGCCGACGAACTCGATCTGGATCGTGGAAGGGACGGCCTGCCAGAACTCGCCGAACGCGAGGCAATGGGCGATGTCGGTCGAGCCGAGGCCGGTGCCGAAGGCGGCGAGTGCCCCGTACGTGCACGTGTGCGAGTCGCCTCCGGCGATCACCGAGCCCGGCACGATCCACCCCTCCTCGCAGAGGAGGGTGTGCTCGATCCCGCCACGGCCCTGCCCGTAGAACGTCACGCCCTGCTCGTCCGACCACTCCTTGAGCGTTCTTTGGAGCTCCGCCGAGCGGGCGTCCTTCGCCGGCATGAAGTGGTCGGCGACCATGACCACCTTCGACGGGTCGAAGACTCGGGTCGCGCCCATCTTCTCCATCGCCCGGAAGGCGACGGGCCCGGAGACGTCGTTCGCCATCACGACATCGCAGCGCACCATGACGACATCTCCCGGATGGACGTCGTCGGCGTCGCAGTGCGCGAGCAGGATCTTCTCAGCGAGCGTGTGCGGCAACGAGCCCCTCCAAGTGCTCGATGACCTCGTCCATGGAGACGACGTCTGCGTACTTCGTGTCGAGGTCGTAGAGGTTGGCCTCGTGCGCGGCCGGGTTGCGGTCGCCGACCGCCTCTCGCGGCACGATCGGCCGATAGCCGTGCTGGAGCGCGTCGACTGCCGTCGCGCGCACGCAACCCGACGTCGACGCGCCCGTCACGATCGACCCTGTCGCACCCGTTCGCGGCGAGCAGGCTCGAGAGCGCCGTGCCGAAGAACGCGGAGGCGAAGCAGCTTGTTCGAGCACCGCCTCCTCCGCCCGCGGCGCGATGCGCGGGTCGATCTCGACCCACCGGCTCCCCGCCTCGAGCGTGAGCAGCGCGGGCACCTTGTCGATGAAGACCGCCGCCGCTTGTCGCCCTCGGCGTACGACGACCGTCGTGAAGACGACCGGCAGCTCCGCCTCGCGCAACGCGTCGAGCAGCCTGCCGATCGCGTCGACGACGTCCGTCGAGGTCGCAGACGAGCGGCGAGTCGGGGTCGGTGAACCCGCGGTTGACGTCGATCACGAGCAGGGCGGGCGCCGCCCGAGGCCGCGCCCGCCGTGGAAGCCCTCGTGCCTCATGCAGCTCTCCGGCTCCGGACGCCGTCCCCTGCGCGAACGCGCGCGAGCGCCTCCTCACCGGGCTCGAGCGGCGACCAGCGCAGCGGCTTCGCCGGCTCGGCGGCTCGAGCCCGGTCTCCGCCTTGCAGTTCGCGAGCACGTCCTCGAGCGGCGGCCCGAAGTCGAACGCGAGCGCCTCCCCGCGCTCCTCGCGCTGGCGCGCCCGCTCCGCGTCCGTGGCCGCCTCGTCGGCCGCCCCGTCGTCCGCGATGACGACGCCGTAGCCCTCCTGGCGAACTCCCGGCTGACCAGCCCGAACGACGACGTCGCGGACGACCGCCTCGACGGGCCTGTCGAGCCGGTCCTTCCAGCCGCCGCCGCCGGCCGTCCGGTAGACGAGCATGTCGCCCGGCTCGACCCTGACGTTGTCGCACTTCGACGGCAGCACCTGCTCCGTCCCGTCCGCGCGCGACGAGGAGCTTCGACGAGCGCGCGCCGGGCCAGCCCGCCGAGCACGCCCCAGGGGCGGGTCAGCCAGCGGTCGTCGTGGATCGAGACCTCGCCCGGCTCGAGGTAGACGTAGCGCTTCTCGACGCCGTTGCCGCCGCGGTGGAGGCCCGGCCCGCCGGAGTCGGTCACGGTCGAGTAGCCGTCGATCCGCAGCGGGTAGTAGGCCTCGAGGTACTCGGTCGGGATGTTCTCGAACAGCGGCCACCACGAGTGCCCGTCCATGCCGTCGCCGATCGGCCGGCCCGGGATGCCGCCGTAGAGGATCTCCATCGAGTAGAAGAACTCGCCCTGCCGTCCCAGCCCGAGTAGAGCATGTACGGGCTCGTGCCGTAGCCGGACGCGGTGTTCAGCTCCGGCGCGCTCTTGCAGAGCGCGCCGCCGAGCACGTCGAAGAGCCGGGCGAGCGCGTGGGTGCGGCAGCCGAGCGCCGACGGGAAGCGCGGCCGGAGCAGGCTCCCCTCCGGCATGACGACGTGGAGGAGCGGATAGAAGCCGTCGTTGAAGAGGATCTGGGGATCGTTGACCATGATCAGGTAGATCCCGATGAACATCTTGAACATGCCCTCGGAGAGGTAGAAGTTGATCGGTCCGAGGGCCTGCGGGTCGGTGCCCGACCAGTCGAAGAAGGCGTGGTCGCCCTCCCGCCAGATCGTCAGCTTCATCTTGAACGGCCCGTTGCCGAGGCCGTCGTCGTCGATGTAGTCCTCGAACGACTGCGGCTCCTCGGGGATCGCGACCTGGATCAGGAACCGCATCGCCTCGTACGTCCGGTCGAGCAGCGCCTGGAGCGCCGCCAGGTAGCGTCTCCTTGCCGAAGCGGTCGCAGAGCTCGATGACGCGCTTCTCGCCGGCGCGGCAGCCCGCGACGATCGCGAACAGGTCGGCCCGGTTCATCTCGGGCAGCCGCATGTTGTTGAAGATCAGCTTGAGGACGTCCTCCTGCGGCTCGCCCGCGCTCGATGATCTTGATCGGCGGGATGATGAGCCCCTCCTCGAAGATCGTCCGCGCGCCCGTCGGCAGCGAGCCCGGGCAGCGGGCCCGCCCGCGTCCATCTGGTGGCCGAACTGCGACGACCAGCCGACGAGCTCGTCGTCGTAGAAGATCGGCACGAGCACGAGCCAGTCGTTCGTGTGCGAGATCGAGGCCGAGCACTTGAACGGGTCGGACGTGAGGATCACGTCACCCGGGTAGATGCCCGCTGTCCCACTCCTCCATCATCTCGTTGATGTAGGCGCCGAACTGCCCGACGACCATGCGCCCGCGCGGGTCGGTGATCATCGGGAACTCGTCGTGCTGCTCCCGGATCACCGGGCTCATCGCCGAGCGGAACAGCACGGCGTCCATCTCGAAGCGGGCGCTCTTCAGCGCGCCCTCGATGATGTCGAGCGTGACCGGGTCGACCTCGAGGTCGGGGATCTCGGCGATCCGGAGCTCTTCGGTGACTGCCATCGCTCCCTCGCTCAGCTCTTCGGGTTGATCAGGATGTTGAAGTTCGACGTCGACCGCCGCCTCGTAGCCGGGCAGGACGACCGTCGTCGAGTCGAACTCGGTCACGATCGCCGGGCCCTCGAAGCGCATCGCCGGGCGCGAGCCTGGCGCGGTCGTAGATCTTCGTCGGCAGCGCTCGCCCTCGAACACGATCTCGTGCTCCTCGACGACCGCGCCCGACGCGTCCGGCGCCCCGAGCTCGCCGGTCGGCAGCTCCGGCTTCGGCACGGCGCCGAAGCCGACCGCGCGCAGGTTGACGATCTCCGCACGCGTGTCGTGCATGCGGAAGCCGTAGAGCTGCTCGTGCAGCCCGTTGAACCGCTCCTCGAGGTCGGCGAGGCCGTTCGCGCGCACGTCCGCCGGGTCGATCGCGACCGGGATCTCGTAGCCCTGGCGGTGGTAGCGCATGTCGGCCGTGTACGAGACGCTGCGCGCCGTCGAGCGCGATCCCCTCGCCGTCGAGCCACGCCGTCGCGCGCTCGCCGAGCTCGTCGAGGATCGTCGCGACCTCGCCCGGATCGGCGTCCGAGAGGACGCGGATGTACGTGCGGGCGAACTCGTCGCGGAAGTCGGCGACGAGGTCGCCGATCGCGCAGAGCAGGCCCGGCGCGGGCGGCACGAGCACGGGGAACGAGCCCATGATCTTCGCGACCGCGTTCGCGTGGAGCGGCCCCGCGCCGCCGTAGGCGACGAGCGCGAAGTCGCGCGGGTCGTGGCCGCGCTGCACCGAGACGAGCCGCAGCGCGCCGGCCATGTTCTCGTTGACGATCGCGAGGATGCCCTCGGCCGCCTCCTCGACCGAGTCGAGGCCCATCGCGTCGGCGATCGTCTGCACGGCCGCGCGGGCAGCGCTCGACGTCGAGCTCCATCTCGCCGCCGAGCAGCCGCGGCGGCAGGTGGCCGAGGACGACGTTCGCGTCGGTCACGGTCGGGCTCGCTCGCCGCCCTTGCCGTACGCGGCCGGGCCCGGGTCGGCGCCGGCCGACTGCGGGCCGACGCGAAGCGCCTTCGTCAGCTCGGGCACGTGGGCGATCGAGCCGCCGCCCGCCCCGACCGTGTGGACGTTGACCGACGGCACCTTGATCCGGAAGTGGCCGATCGACGTCTCGCGGCCGATCGTCGGCTGCGCCGTTCTGGCAGAGCGCGACGTCGGTGGACGTGCCGCCCATGTCGAACGTGAGGATGTCGTCGAAGCCGGCCTTGCGGGCGACGTACAGCGCCCCGGCGACGCCGCCGGAGGGCCCGGAGAGGATCCCGTAGATCGGGTTGCGCGTCGCCTCCGCGCGTCGTCATCAGGCCCGCGTCCGAGCGGAGGATGTTCACCTCGGCCGTGGCGCCGATCCCCTGCGAGCTGGCGCTGCAGCTGCTCGACGTAGGTCGCGACCTTCGGCCGGACGTAGGAGTTCATGCACGCCGTCAGCGTGCGCTCGTACTCGCGGAACTCGGGCAGCACCTCGGACGACAGCGTCACCGGGAAGCCCGGGTAGAGCCGCTCGACGATCTCGCCGATCTGCTCCTCGTGGGCCCCGATGACGTACGAGTTGACGAGCCCGACGGTGAGCGACTCGACGCCGGAGTCGACGAGGTCGCGGACGATCTCCTCGACCTGCGCCTCGTCGACCGGCACGACCGTCGCGCCGCGCGCGTCCATCCGCTCGACCGCCTCGCGGGTGTCGGACAGGAGGCCGGCGGGTCGGGCTTGATCATGATGATCCAGCCGGCGAGCGGGCCCGGGGTCTGCGAGCGCGCGAGGTGGAGGATCTGCTTGAAGCCCTGCGTCGTGATCAGTCCGACGCGCGCGCCCTTCGACTCGAGCACCGCGTTCGTCGCGACCGTCGTCCCGTGGAGGATGTTGCGCAGATCTCCGAGACGTCGATCCCCGCCTCCTCGCAGATGCGGCGGACGCCGCTCAGCACCCCCTCCGAGGGGTCCGCCGGCGTCGAGGGCGTCTTCACGCGGTACTGCGCGCCGCCGTTCGAGTCGCTCGACGAGGAAGAGGTCGGTGAACGTGCCGCCCGACGTCCACTCCCAGCCTGTACGCCATTCCTGTGTCCTTTCTCTTCGTCTCAGCCCGCGACCGGCGCGAACGTGCCGGCCCGGTAGACCTGGCCCTCGAGCTGGCGCCCGAGCACGCCCTCGAGCCACTCGGCGACCGTCGATCAGCTCGTCGAGGTCGATGCCCGTCTCGATCCCCTCGCCGTGGAGGAGGTAGACGAGATCCTCGGTGCAGATGTTTCCCGTCGCCCTCGGCGCGAACGGGCAGCCGCCGATCCCGCCGACGGACGCGTCGAGCACCGTCGCGCCTGCCTCGACGGCCGCGAACGCGTTCGCGATGCCGGTGTTCCGCGTGTTGTGGAGGTGCACCGCCGACGGGCGTCCCGAGCGCCGACGCGCCTCGCCGACGAGCTCGCCGCACCTGGCGCGGCACGCCGACGCCGATCGTGTCGGCGAAGACGATCTCGTCGGCGCCGCGCTTCGGCGAGCGCGCTCGGCGAGCTCGAGCACCCGTGCCCGGGTCGACCTGCGCCCTCGAACGGGCAGCCGAACGACGGCGCCGATCGTCACCGTCGCGCGGATGCCGTCCGCGTGCGCGCGGTCGACGATCCGCCCGGCGGCCTCAAGCGACTCCTCCACGGAGGCGTTCTGAGTTCCGCCGGTTGAACGTCTCGGTCGCGGCGAACGCGAAGTGCACCTCGTCGAGGCCCGTCGTCCGCGCAGCCGGTCGTAGCCCTCGCTCGTTCAGGGCGAGCCCGGCGTAGACGACGCCGTGCTCGCCGCTCGATCGCGGCGACGACCTCCTCCGCCCCCGCCATCTGGGGGACGCGGGCCGGGTTGACGAAGCTGACCGCCTCGATCCGCGGCACACCCGCCGCGGCGAGCCGGTTGACGAGCTCGGCGCGCGTCTCCGGCGCGAGGGTCTTCGGGTCGTTCTGGAGCCCGTCCCGCGGACCCGACGTCGCAGATCGTCACGCTCACAGGACGCCCTCCTTCTGCAGCGCGTCGAGCTCGTCGTCCGAGAGCCCGAGCAGCCCGCCGTAGACCTCGCGGTTGTGGCTCCCCTCCTCCCAGGTCGCCGACCAGCGCACCGCGCCCGGCGTCTCCGAGAACTTCGGGACGATGCCCGGGCCGACGTACTCGCCGAACTCGGGATCCTCGTGCTCGCAGCAGCATGTCGCGGGCCCGGAACTGCTCGTCCTCGAAGATGTCCGCGATCGTGTAGATCGGGCCGCAGATCACGCCGGCCTCGTTCAGGACCGGTCGATCTCGGCCGCGTCCCGCTCGGCCGCCCAGTCGCGGATGATCCCCTCGATCTCGTCCTGGTGCTCGCCCCGCGCGAGGTGGGTCGAGAACCTCGGGTCGGTCGGCGAGCTCGGGCCTGCCCATCGCCTCGCAGAGCCGCCCGAAGACCTTGTCCGCGTTCGCCGCGATCACGATCCACTTGCCGTCGCGTCGACTTGAAGATGTTCGAGGGCGCGATGCCCTTCAGATTCGTCCCCTGCGGCTCGCGGACGATCCCGAGCCGGTCGTACTCGGGCACCATGCTCTCGAGCATCGCGAAGCTCGACTCGAGCAGGGAGACGTCGACGACCTGGCCCGCGGCCGAAGCCGAGCGCGTCGCGCTTGTAGAGGGCGGCGAGGATCCCCTGAGCCGCGAACATGCCGGCGAGCGAGTCGCCGAGCGAGATGTGCATGCGCGGCGGCGGCTCGTCCGGGAAGCCGTTGATGTAGCGGATGCCGCCCATCGCCTCGGCGACCGACGCGAAGCCTGCGCGCTCGGCGTACGGGCCCGTCTGGCCGTAGCCGGAGATCCGTGCGAGGACGAGCCGCGGGTTCACCTCGCTGAGCTGCTCCCAGCCGACGTTCCACCTCTCGAGCGTCCCCGGCCGGAAGTTCTCGGTGAGGACGTCGGCCTGCTTCGACGAGCTCGAGCAGGAGCTGCTGGCCCCGCTCCGCGCGGAGGTTCGAGCGTCACGCACTTCTTGTTTCGCGACTGCACCGGCCACCAGAGCGAGCGCCCCTCGATAGCGCGCCTTGCCCCACTCGCGGATCGGGTCCGGCTGGCCGGGCGGCTCGACCTTGATGATCTCGGCGCCCATGTCGCCGAGCAGGCGGCCGGTGAACGGCCCGGCGAGAAGCTGCCGAGCTCGACCACGCGGACGCCGGCGAGCGGGCCCGGCGCCGTCGGTCGCGCGAGCCTCGGCGAGCGACGGCAGCGTCCGTCATGCCGTTTCCCCGCCGTTCCTCGTCTGCCCGGCGCGCAGCCGGGCGATGAGAAGTCGCGCGCCTCGAGGACGTGCTCCTTCATGACGAGCTCGGCGCGCTCCGCCTCGCGCGCGGCGAGCGCCGCCGTGAGCTGGCGGTGGTAGTGCTCCGAGATCCGCTTCTGCTCCGGCGAGTACCAGACGTACGAGCGGTAGACGAGCGGGAGCTCGATGACGCCGCGCACCATCTGGCGACGCGGTCGCTCCCGGCCGCCTCGAGGATCACGTCGTGGAAGCCGAGATTCTCCTTGACGAGGCTCGGACGTCGTCGTCCGGCCCGCCGTCGAACCGCTCGCAGCTCTGCGCAGAGCTCTCGCGCGACCTCCTCGGATGCGCGTGCAGCCGCCCTCTGGCCGGCGTAGCCCTCGAGCAGAGCGCGCAGCTGGTAGAGATCGTCGAGATCCGCGGCGTCGTGGGCCCGCACCGTGGCGCCGCGGTTCGGGGCGGCATCGATCAGACCCTCGGCCTGAAGGACGAGCAACGCCTCGCGCACCGGCGTCCTCGAGATGCCGAGCTCGCGCGCGAGCTCCTCCTCCTTCAGGCGCGATCCGGGCGGGAGCCGACCGTCCACGATCGCCTGACGTATCACTTCGGCGACGGCGACGCTCGCGTTCCCGGCGGATAGATCGCGCTCCTGGAGGATCTTCGCCACGGCTCCGGACAATATCGTATGCAATCTCGGGTGGAAGACAGTCCGCGCCGCCCTCCGCAAAGCTGGTGCGACATCGCCTCCGCCGGCGGCCGTTAGACGCCAACCGACGCCGGAGGGAGTCTTGACGCGACGAGAGCGCCGACCGCGGAGAGCGCTGCTGCGGACGTCCCAGCCTGAGTGGCCGATGTGGAGACGAGCGCTGCACGCGGCGAGGGAGGCGGCGGCACGGCTCGATTATCCTTGGCCCATGGACCGTGAGGCGATCGCCCGGAACCAGCGCAGGCGCCTGATCGGCGAAGCGGTCGAGTTGGAGCAGGGGCGGGAGACCGCGCTTCTCGAGCAGCTGGAGGAGACGGTGGCCGAGCTCGAGGGCCCCGGCATCGACGAGGAGGCATTCGCCCTCATGACTCCGGGAGACGCCGACATCGTCCGGACTGTCCTAGGGAGCCAGAACCCGGGGGAGGAGATCCCGGAGGATGAGCAGGACGAAGACTGGCTCGCCCCTGCAGTCGACCCGAATGTCGAGAGCCAAGAGCTCCTGGTCGAGATCACGCGGCTGGAGGAGGAGATCGCGCGGTCAAGGCGCCGGCGAGACGCGTTCGAACGATACGTGGACGCTCTCGATGGTTGAGGTAGCCCTGCGAGCTCTGCAAGAGCGCTGCCCGCTCAGGGTTCTCCGCGGGATGCCTCCTCGAGATCCGCGACGTGACACTCCGCTTCGGCGGCGTAGTCGTGCTCGACGGTGTCTCGTTCACGATCGAGGAGCGGACAGATCTCGGTCGCGTTCGGGCCGAACGGGTCCGCGAGGCGACCGCATTCAACGCCAGCATGTGGGACAGTTCGTCGAGCGGGCCGCACTTCGGGCAGGAGCTCGTGCCCGCGGCAGCTCGCTAGACGTCAGCTGCGCGGAGGCGCGCCGGACACCTTCCCCCTTGTCCGGCGCGCCCTTCGCGCACGTCTCGCTCTAGCCGTACGGTGGGCCTGCGACGTTGTCGATCGTCCACACTTCTCCGCCCAGGGTGACGACATACGCGGTGTTGCCGATGATCTCGAGCGACGACGGCTGATCGAGCTCGTCCGCGATCGTCGTGAAGCCGCCGGCCCCGTTCGCCCGCATGAGCGCTCCGGTGTCGTGTGACGCCGGAGATCCCGCGCAGGCCGGATCTCCGCCGCAGGGGAAGAGGCCCTGCGAGAGGGCGAATAGCGTCCGCCCTCGGCCCATTTCCACGTCCACGGCGAGTCGAGCGCCGGACGCGACCGTCGACGCGGTCGACGATCCAGGTTCGAAGGACACGATCTTTCCGTTCTGCGGCTCATGCGGCACCGGGCCGGCCTCCGCGAGAAAGATCGTGTTTCCGTGTACTTCGAGCCCCGTCGGGACGACGTCTCCGGAACCGGATCACTTGCGTGATCGTGCCGTCCAGCGTGACGCGAAGCACGCGGTTGTGATGTCCGTCGGTCACGAGGAATCCGCCGCGATACGTCTCCAGCGCGTACTGGACTCCCATTGGGACAACGAAGGGGAATCCGGACGGCGGGTTCTCGCACGCAAACGTGCCGATGTCTGCGACGACGGTCGAGCTCGTAGGTCCGTTCACGCGGTATATCCCGACGGTTTGGGGGTGACATGCGAACAGGTCGTCGGGAAACACGATCCGACGACGCTCACGAGGGCGTACGCAGTCGAGCCGATGAACGCGACGTCCATGACGCCGCCGAACGGGAGCTGACTGAACCGCCGCGGCAGACCGCTCGCATACAGGGTCTTCGCTCCGCTCTCAGGATCGACGCGCCATATCTCGCCCGTCGCAGGCTGGGCTACATACAGCCAGCCGCCGGGACCAACGGCGCTCCCGGAGCCAGCCCCATCCGGCAATGCTGCGAGCAGTTCGGGATTTCCCGGCTCTCCCGCAGGAGGTGCGGCGCTGGCGGCGAGTGGCACGATCATCGCCACCAGGGCCGCACCGGCAACCAGCAGTCTTCTTCGAGTACTCATGCGTCTGTCTCCCCTCTCTCAGGCCGCGGTCGCGGCGGGGTCCGGTCGCAGAACGATGGTGTCGGCGACCTTCACGATCTCGTCGACGGGCAGCGTCGCGGCGCGCGGCATGGCGCGGATCGCCTCCGGACTCGAGGCCTGGTAGATGCAGACGGTGCCGACGGTCGCGTCACGTCTCGTCGAGGACGTAGCTACGGATCCAGGCGATGTCGTCCTGCATCCGCTCGCCTTCCTCTGCGCAGCGCTCGGCGGCCTCTTGCTGCTCCGCGGCGGTGCGCCACCCGCCGCGTCGCAGGATGAGGTACGTATCCATGTGCCTTCTTTCGCCTCAATGAAGAAGCGCAGCGAGCCGAGAGCGGAGCGGAGCCGGTCGCCATGGCCGCGGATGGATCGGAGTCGCCCGCTTGCGAGCAGGCAGCTCTCGGCGGGCTGCCGCCGCTAGGTCGCGCTTCCGCGCTTCACGTCGAAATCCGTCTCGTGCTCCCTGCCCAGCATGCGGTATGTCTCGTGCACGGCACCCTCCTTTCGTTCGCGGTGGAATCGAGGGTAGGCGCGTGCCGTTGCAGCATCGGTAGGACTGCCCAGATTGGGCGATGTGGCTACCGATCTTGGAGCAGATCGAGGCGTGCGACCTCGGCAACCGCCTCACCGCGAGTCTGCGCTACCAGCTTGCTGAGTATCGACGAGACGTGATGGTCGACCGTTCGCGGCGAGAGGACGAGCCTGTCGGCGATTTCCGCGTTGCGGAGACCTTCCGCCACCAGCTGCAGAACCTCGACCTCCCGTGCGGTCAGCCGCGCCGGGTTCTCGCGGGTCGAAGGCCGCGGGCCTCGCGGCACCGACGCGCCGAGCGCGCGGAGCGAGCGGGCGACCTTCGCGGCTGGCGCCGCGCCGAGTCGGAGGAACTCCTCGCGGGCCGCCTGCTGCGCTACCTCGGTCACCCTCCGCGAGCGCGCGCGCAGCCTCGTACGGGCAGCCGCGAGAGCGCCCAGGCATCTGCAGCCAGTCGCCGACCGCCCGCGATCTGCAGCGCATACGGCTCCGCGATCCACTCGGGCGCCGTGTCGAGCGCTTCGCACTTCCACTGCCAGTACGCCGAGCTCGCCGGCGAACCACAGGTGTTGCTTCTCGAGCGCGAGCTCGTACGGGGCGCGCGCCTCTTCGAGCGTCCGCTGACGATCGTCTGCCGGCCATGCGGCCTCGGCTCTTGCTGCGGCTACCAGCGCCAGGCGTGAGCTCTCCGCTCGGCTCGGCCATCTCGAGCGCTCGATCGACTGGCCCCCCAGCCAGGATCGCCGCGCCTGGCTCGGACCTGCCCCAGCACCGTCAAAGCAACGAAGGGCGCCATCCCAGCGGTTCGAGCGGTGCTGAGCACGAGACTCGCGGCGTCGGTGGCCAGAGTCCACTCCCCACGGTCGAGCAACACGTCGGGCTCGCTCGGCACCAAGGCCCTGCCGGAAGTTTCCGAGCTCGCGATCCTGGCAGTACTCGAAGCCGGAGTCCAGGTAGCGATCGACGACGGCGTACTCGCGCGACCGCCTGCGACCCTGACGAGAGCGTTGAGCGCACGCGCGGCGACCTCCTCTAGCCCGGTCGAGAGCGCAGTCTCGAGCTCCAGTTCGAGGCTCTCGCGGCCGCCGTGTCTTCCAACGGTGTACTCGGCTGCGCTGAGGCTCACGCGGGCCGAAGCCAAAATCTCATGATTGCCGAGACGCTTCGCAAGGTTGGCTGCGTGCCCACCCCAGACAACGACTCCTTCGAAATCATCCGTGCTCATCGAGAGCGCTGCGAGCTGGCGCGTACGCCATCGCCAACTCGTGTCCAGGGGGGAGGGACTCGAGCAGTGTTACCGCCTGGCGACCCATGTCGCTTGCCTCCGGAGTGCGGCCGATCGACCAAAGCAGCCGCGACAACGCACATAGCGACTCTCCCTCCTTGAGGGCGTCGGCGAGTCTGCGGTACCGCTCGAGCGCTTGCGTGGATGCGGCGATTGCGTCGCCGAACTCGCCGGTGAGGTAGCACTCGTATGACAGGCTCTCGTAGAGCTCTGCCTGTGCCTCGAGCGGCACCGAGTCCGAGAACCGAAGGGCGCGTGTGTACTGCGCCGCGGCTTCGCGGTGCGCTCCGAGCTGGGCTGCCCTCTCGGCTGCGCGGGGCGCATAGTGGAGCACGGCTTCCGCGTCACTGGCCGCGTCCGCGTGGTGTGCGAGGGCAGCCAGGTCGGGCTCGCCGGTCGGCGGATCCTCGATGGCGCGAAAGGCCGTTCGGTTGAGCTCGATCCTGCGATTCGGCATGAGCGACTCCTCGACGGCCAGTCGAGCCAGCTCGTGGCGGAACTCCACGCCGCCAGGCGTTGCCCGCAGCACGCCTGATGCCAGACACTCGTCGAGATGCGGGATCGCGTCCGGTTCGAGCCGCTCGAGGAGCCAGATCTGCGGGTGTCCCGGAATGACGGCCGCTGCCTCGAGCAATCGTCTACCTGCACCGCTGAGGCGACCCGCGCGGGCGAGCACGGCGTCCCGAACGGTCTCGGGGATGTCCCCTTCTGCTGCGGCGAGCACCTCGGTCACGAAGAATGGGTTGCCGCCGGTAGCGGCGTAGAGACCGTGAGGCGATCGCTCGGCCTGATGTGCGAGCTCGGCTACCGCCTCCTCGGAGAGAGGGTCAAGCGAGATTCGAATCGTCAGCCTGCTCGGGAGTTCTCCGACCACGAGGCGCACGGGATGCCGCGGTCCGAGCTCGTCGTCTCGGAACGTCAGGACGAGCAGGCACGCGGCAGAGTCGAGCCTACGGCCGAGGTAGGCGATAGCATCGAGCGTTGCTTCGTCGGCCCAGTGCACGTCCTCGAGGACGGCCACGGTCGGGGACGTCTGCAGCTCCGTGAGCAGTGAGCGGAGGATCGTGACACGGTCAGCGCCGCGGGCGAGAGCATCCAGCAGCGGTCCACCGACCTCCTGCGCGATGTCATCGATCGGCCCGAGTGGTCGCGGCGTGAACAGGGGCTCGCATGCGCCCCAGAGGATGCGCGTGTCTCCCCTGCTCTCATCGGCGAACGATCGGGCGAGCGACGTCTTTCCGATCCCCGCCTCGCCCGCCACGAGCGCGATCCGCCCGGTTCCGCGAGTGCGTCCGCGCGCGCCTCGAGGAGCAGGTCGAGCGCGTTTTCCCGCTCCAGCAGAGCGGTCGGCTGCGAAGCCGGGCGGGTCGCCTGCGTCATGCGCACATGGTGGCGAGCGCGGCGAGGCGCCTCAACCTGGTCGGCTGTCGGCAGCGAGCCCGACGAGCCCGAGACGGTTCGCCTCGGCTGCGGCTTGCGCTCGCGTTCGAGCCCCGAGCTTGCGCAGGATCGACGAGACGTGATGGTCGACCGTACGACGAGAGACCACCAGGCGCTCGGCGATCTCCGCATTGCGAAGGTCTTCCACGACCAGTGCGAGCACCTCGAGCTCGCGTGTAGTCAGCTGTGCCGGGTTCTCTCGGGTGGAGGGTCGTTGGCCACGAGGCACGTCCTTCACGCCGAGCTGATGGAGCCTGCGCATGACCATGGCTCCGAGAGGCCGAGCGCCGAGCGCATGGCATTGCTCGAGCGCCTGACGAAGCGCGCTTTCCTCGCCGGCTTCAGAGAGCATCAACGCGGTCTCGTAAGGGCGGCCGCTCTCCTGCCACGCTGCCGCGGCCTTTTGCCAGTCGCTAGCCATGGCGAGCGCCCACGGCCCGTCGAGGCCCGCCAAGGGCTCGTCGACGATGCCGTGTTTGCGCCGCCAGAAGGCGAGCTCGCCGATCCACCACGACGACCGGCTGGCTAGCTCGTGCGCCAGAGCAGCTTGAGTAGCCACTTGCACGCCTTCGGCCCGCCGCTCCAGCCAGGCGACCTCGGCGACCGCGCACGCGAGTGCGGCCTTCCAGTCCGGGTCGTCCGCCGCGTCCGCGATCGCCGCTGCTCCGGCGAGCAGTGGACCCGTGTCGGGATCACCACGACGTGCGCGTACCGTTGCCAGGACCAGCCGCGCCTGAAGTCCGGGTTCGGGGGAGTCCCGCGTCTCGGCGATGATCGCCGCCGCCGTCGCGGCCGCATCCGTCCATCGCCCCTGGTCGAGCTCGAAACGAACTCGAAGTGAGAGGAGGGCCAACCGCCAGAGGTCGAGCTCGTACTCGTCGCAGTAGGCGAGCCCGGCGTCGAGCCACTGTGCCGCCACCTCGTGAGAGTCGTGCACCAGCGCGCCGACCGCGAGGTTGTGCATCGCCCGTGCAACGAGGTTGGGAGCGCTGTGCTGCCGCGCGAGAGCGAGCGCCCGTCGAGTCCCTCGTCCGCGCCGGCATTCCCGATTAACTCGACGGTAGTCATCGTGATCAAGGCGTCGATCCGGGTCTCGACGTCGCCGGACTGCGTCGCCAGCTCCACCGCTTGCCCGCCCCAGGCATCCACAGCGGCGGCATCGCCGCGGTACGCGGAAAGGAGTGCCATCGCGTTGCTCGCCTTGGCAAGCACCGCACCCTCGGGTCGCCCTTCGAGTATCGCGATCGCCTTGGCGGCCGCGTCTTCGGCCTCCGTTAGAAACCCGCGACAAGTCAGATAGGTCACGAGCCCGCGAGAGCGCGCGCCTCGCCGGAAGTGTCCCCTGCGCCCCGGTGGAGGTCGATCGCTTGCCTCAGCGCATCGATCGCTGCCACCTGATCGTCGGCGAGATAGTAGGAGTCGGATTGCCGCTCGAACAGCTCGGCGCGCTCGCCCGCGGTCATCGAACTGCGAATCGCAGCGCGCGCGCGTACTGCGCAGCGGCCTCCCGATAAGCGCCCGCCGCAGCGCCTCTTCGGCGGCCGCGGGCCCGTAGCGGATACTGCCTCCTTGTCTGCTGCCGTCTCGGCATGGTGCGCCAGCCGCGTGAGGTCGCGCCTGTCGCGCGGCTCGGCGAGCGCCGCGAGGAATCGCCTATGCAGGTCGAGACGCCGGTTCGGGCTGAGCGTCTCCTCGACTGCCATTCTTGCGAGCTCGTGCCTGAAGGACACGCTTCCGTCGGTGCTTGCAGGACACCCGCAGTGAGGCAGTCGTCGAGCCCGGCCACGCTATCGCCACAGGTGCGCTCGAGTAGTTCGATGTGGACCATCGGCGGCGCGATCGCGACGGTCTCGATCACCTCTGCCGCAGCCTGACTCAGTCGAGCCGTGCGGCCCAAGACGACGTCGCGGATCGTGCCAGGTACGTCGACGGCGCCCGCTTCGAGGAGCTCGCGCACGTAGAAGGGATTGCCCGAGGTCCTCCGGTACAGCTCGTCGGCGTCGAGTCCCGAGCCTGCCGACAGCTCAGCCACCGCTCCTGCGGACAGCGGCTCCAAGCGCACCGACTCGATGCCGGGCAGTGCCCCAGCTCACCGACGACTGTCCGCAACGGATGCGTCCGACCGAGCTCGTCGTCACGGTACGTGCGCAGCACGAGGCACGACGTCGCCTCCATTCGTCGGCCGAGCGTCCTGAGCACGTCGAGGGTCGCTTCGTCCGCCCAGTGAAGGTCCTCCAGGACGAGGATCGTCCTCGCGGACGCGAGCTCGTCGCGCACGGCGTCGAACACCTCGCGGCTACCCCCGCTACCCTCGAGCAGTCCACCTAGTGAGCCGTTCGTTTGTGAAGCGATGTCGGCGAAGGGACCGAGCGGCCGTGGTGTGAACAGCGGATCGCAAGCTCCCTCGAGGACGCGCTTCGAGGGCCCGCGCTCGCCGTGAACGCGCGGACGAGCGACGTCTTGCCAATGCCTGCCTCCCCGTCACGAAGACGAGCCGTCCGACTCCGGAGCGCGCTTCGGAAAGAGCACCATGCAACGCCGCGAGCGCGTCGGCGCGCTCGAGGAGGCGCCTGGGCGGCGAGAGGCCGGCCGATCACGCTCATCGGCGGATCGTCCGTCTTGACGCCGGTGATTGCAAGCAGCGGGACGCTAGGATCGGCGGAGCGAGACAATGACTGTCGTCGAAGCGAACCCGAACCTCGGTGCGCAGATCGTCGAGGACGCGAAGGAGTACGTCCTCTACTCCTGGTCGATGCAGGACGCGATAAACCCGATCGCGGTCGCAGGTGCCGAGGGCCGGTACTTCTGGGACTACGACGGCAAGCGCTACCTCGACTTCGCGTCACAGCTCGTCAACGTCAACATCGGCCACCAGCACCCGAAGATCATCGCGGCGATCAAGGAGCAGGCCGACAAGCTCTGCACGATCGGGCCGCCGATGGCGAACGAGTCGCGCTCGCGCCTCGGCCGGATGCTCGCCGAGGTGACGCCCGGCGACCTCTCCATGTCCTTCTTCACGAACTCGGGCGCCGAGGCGAACGAGAACGCGATCAAGCTCGCGCGGCTCTACACCGGTCGGAACAAGATCATCGCCCGCTACCGCTCCTACCACGGGGCGACACATGGGTCGATCTCGCTGACGGGCGACCCGCGCCGCTGGCCGACCGAGCCAGGGATGCCCGGCGTCGTGCGGATGCTCGACCCCTACACGTACCGTTGCCCGGCCGGCCATCCCGATCCGTGCCCCGTTTGCACGGGCGCGCCGCACCTCGAGGAGATCCTCCAGTACGAGGGCGCGCACACCGTCGCAGCCGTGATCCTGGAGACCGTCACCGGGACGAACGGCGTCATTCCGCCGCCGCCGGGCTACCTGCAGGCGATCCGTGAGGTCTGCGACCGGCATGGGATCCTGCTCATCCTCGACGAGGTCATGGCCGGCTTCGGGCGCACCGGGCGTTGGTTCGCCTGTGACAACTGGGACGTCGTCCCCGACATCCTCACGGTTGCGAAAGGGCATCAACTCGGGCTACGTCCCGCTCGGGGCGATGATCATCCGCGAGCCGCTCAAGGAGTGGGTACGCGGCCGATTCTTCCCGGGCGGGCTGACGTACGCCGGTCATCCGCTTGCGTGCGCGTCTGCGGTCGCCTCGATCGAGGCGTTCCAGGAGGAGGGCGTGGTCGAGAACGCGGCCGAGGTCGGCGCATATCTGGGCAAGGGCCTGCGGGAACTGGCCGAGGGGCACCCGTCGATCGGAGAGGTGCGTGGGCTCGGCTGCTTCTGGGGAGTCGAGCTCGTCAAGAATCGGGAGACACGGGAGATGCTCGTTCCGTTCAACGCCTCGGGTGAGGCGGCAGCGCCTGTCGCGCGGCTGGCGAAGGCGGCGCTCGAGCGCGGCCTCTACCTGATGACGCACTGGAACGTGGTCATGGTCGTTCCTCCGCTGACGATCACGCGCGAGGAAGTGGACGAGGGCCTGGCCGTCCTCGACGAGGCACTCGCGATCGCCGACGAGTACGTCGCCGCGTAGCGTTTGTCGGACGTCGCCGACCTGACGGCGCGACTGGTCGAGCTCGAGTCGATCAACCCGGACGTGGTTCCCGGAGGTTCGGGCGAGGCGGCAGTCGCCCGCTTCGTCGCAGAGTGGTGCGAGCGGGCGGGTCTCGACACGTCGATCGAGGATGCGGCACCGGGCCGACCCAACGTGATCGCCGTCGCACGCGGGACGGGAGATGGGCGCTCGCTGATGCTGAACGCGCACATGGACACGGTCGGGGTCGGCGGGCATGACGGATCCCTTCACACCACGCGTCGAGGGCGGCCGCCTCTATGGCCGCGGCGCGTACGACATGAAAGGGAGCCTCGCCGCTTGCATGCTGGCCACAGCGGAGGCGCTGCGGCTCGGCCTTTCAGGGGACGTCGTCCTGACCGCCGTCGCGGACGAGGAGTTCGCGAGCGTCGGCACGGAGGCGGTGGCCGCAAGCCTCAGCGCTGACGCGGCGATCGTGACCGAGCCGACCGAGCTGCAGGTTGCGGTCGCGCACCGCGGCTTCGTCCACGTCGAGATCGAGACGCAAGGACGGGCGGCGCACGGATCCAGGCCGGAGCTCGGGATCGACGCGATCGCGAAGATGGGTCGCGTCCTCGTCGGCATCGAGGAGCTCGACGGGAGGCTTCGCTCGATCCCGACGCACCCTCACCTCGGCAGCGGGAGCGTGCATGCGTCGCTCATCGAGGGTGGGCAGGAGTACTCGAGCTACCCGGCGCGCTGCGTCCTTCAGGCCGAGCGTCGCACGATCCCCGGAGAGACCGTTTCGATGGTCGAGCGGGAGCTACAGGACGTTGTCGACCGAGCGGGCGTGGGTGACGACCAGTTCTCGGCCGAGGTTCGCTCGCTCGCCTCGCGCGAGCCGTTCGAGGTCGCGGAGAACGAGGCGATCGTGCAGGTGGTACGTCGCCACGCGTCCGCGGTTCTCGGCGTAGAGCCCGAGCTCGTCGGCGTCCCGTTCTGGGCAGACTCAGCCCTGCTCGCAGCCGCGGGAATCCCGACCGTGCTCTTCGGCCCGCGCGGCGAGGGAGCGCACGCCGAGGTCGAATGGGTCGAGCTTGCCGATCTCGAACGCTGCGTCGAGATCTACGCAGCCGCTGCGGCCGACATCTGCAGATAAGCGCGCGCAGGACCGCCGCACACGTCGTCGCGCTCAGGCGAGAAACTCGGCGATCGCCTGGCTCGTATCGTCGAGTGCGTCCCAGAGCACCGTGTGCCCGCCCGGGACGACGACGACTTCGAGCAGATCGCCGAGGGCGGCCTGGTGCGCGTCGAGCAGATGGTCGTAGGGGAGGTACGAGCTCTCGCCCAGCACGAGGAGCGTCGGCACTCGGACGCGCTCGAAGGGCGGTGGTCGCGAGGCCATCTCGCCGTAGGCCGCGACGACGGCCGACTGGCAATAGCGGTAGCGGTACCGGCCGTCCTCGGCCAGCACGAGATGGCTCCGGAGCTCTTCCTCGACCAGTTCGCGCGGAGCTGCCTTGAGCTGGCTCTCCTCGTACCGGCGCGAGATCCCCTCGTCGAAGGAGACGTACGCGCGGTCCTTGCGCGCGTTCTCGGCGGCGAAGAGGGCGACGTGCGGGAGGACGTAGATCGCGGGGTCGAGCAGGACGAGCCGTGGGACGAGCTTTGGCGCCCGAGCCGCGAGCTCGAACGCGAGCCGGCCACCGAACGAGTGCCCGACGAGGATGGCAGGCGCGGTCCCGACGGTTTCGACGATCGCGTCCAGGTGTGTCTCGAGGTCCCACGGCGGCTCGTAGGGAGAGGAGCCGTGACCGAGCAGATCCGGGGCGAGTATGTGAAACCCGGGAAGTGCGCCAGCCAGCTTCGCGAAGTGACGGCCGTGACTCGTGACGCCGTGGAGACAGACGACTCGAGGGCCGCCCGCTTCCCCGAGCTCTTCGAGGTGGAGCCTCAAACGGTCTCGTGCAGGGCCTCGAGCGACTCGGGAACCATCTCCGTCCGCCGCTCGTCTCTGATCTTCACGAGCGACCAGATGACGGTTCCGTCCTTGTCGATCAGGAACGTCCCGCGGTTCGGTGAGCCGTTCGACTCGTTGAACACGTCGTACGCCTTCGCGACCACGCCGTGTGGCCAGAAGTCGGAGGCGAACGTGTACTCGACGCCCAGCTCCTGCTTCCAAGCCTGCCGAGCGGGGGACGGGTCGCACGAGACGAAGACGATCTCGGTCTGCGCGTTGCGGAAGGACTCGAGGTTCTCCTGGAGGTCGCGCGCTTCCTCCTCGCAGACGGGCGTGAACGCGAAGGGGTGGAAGACGAGGAGGACGTTCGAGCGGCCGCGGAAGTCGGAGAGCTTGACGCGCTCGTCGTGCTTCACCTCGAGGTCGAACTCGGGCGCCCTGTCACCTGTCCGTACCGCCATCCGCTGGCTCCTCTCCCGCTCCGGAGGGCCGATAGTACCGGCGGCCTCGCAGCTCCTCCGGGAGGTACGAGAGGTCGAAGCCCGCCGGATCGTCGTGTGGATACGCGTAACCCTCGCCGTGCCCGCGGGCTTTCGCGCCCGCCTTGTGCCCGGTCGAGCGGAGCATCGCCGGCGGACGTGCGTTTCCGAGCTCGCGCACGTCTCGGCGAGCCTCCCAGATCGCGACTGCCGACGCGTTCGACTTCGGCGCGCGCGCGAGGTAGATGGCGGCCTGCGCCAGGTTGAGCTGGGCTTCGGGTAGACCGACGTGCTCCAGTGCTTGGGCGGCAGCGACGGCGACGACGAGGGCGTTCGGATCGGCGTTGCCGACGTCCTCGGAGGCGAGGATCACCATGCGACGCGCGATGAACCGGGCATCCTCGCCCGCCTCGAGCATCGCCGCGAGGTAGTACACGGTGGCATCCGCGTCTCCACCGCGCATCGACTTGATGAACGCCGATGCGAAGTCGTAGTGCTGGTCGCCCTTGCGGTCGTACAGAAGCGGTCGCTTGCGCGATGCGTCGAGCACGAGAGCCTCCGAGATCTGGCCGTCTTCGGTGCTAGCGGTCGCGTTGGCCAGGTCCAGGATCTGAAGCGCCGCGCGCGCATCTCCGCCCGCCCGCGCCGCGATGAGCCTGAGGATCTCCGGGCTCGCTTCGGCCTCGAGAACAGCGGCGCCACGGGCGAGGATCTCGACGAGCTCGTCCTCCGAGAGCGCGGTGAGCTCGATCACGGTGCAACGCGACAAGAGGGCCGAGTTGACCTCGAAGTAGGGGTTCTCGGTGGTCGCTCCGATCAGGGTCACGAGGCCGTCCTCGACCGCATGCAGCACCGAGTCCTGCTGCGCCTTGTTGAAGCGGTGGATCTCGTCGATGAAGAGGATCGTCCTCAAGCCGTTGCCGCCGAGCCGGTCCCGCGCCCGCGAGATCACGGCGCGTACGTCGTCGACTCGCGCCGAGACCGCGGAGATCTCCTCGAAGGCTGCACCAGTTCGCTCTGCGACGATGCGAGCGATCGTCGTCTTCCCGGTGCCGGGCGGGCCGAACAAGATCATCGACGGCGGTCGGTCCTGCTCGATCGCCAGCCGCAGCGCGGATCCTGCTCCGAGGACGTGCTGTTGACCCACGAGCTCGTCGAGAGTCGCCGGCCGGAGGCGCACGGCGAGCGGCGCATTCTCGGCCTGGCGCTCTTTCGCGGCTTCGCTGAAGAGGTCCCCCACGGCGGAAGTATGCTCCGGGCGTGTCGACGAACGAGACCGAGGACTACTCCCAGCCCGTCCTTTCCGGGAGCGCAGGCTCCGACTACGAGCGCTATCTGAACACCGAGGAGCTGCTCGCGCTCCAGAAGACCGCGGAAGAGTGGGTGCATCGCGACGAGCTTCTCTTCCAGGTGACGCACCAGTCCTCTGAGCTCTGGCTCAAGCTCGCGTGGAACGACGCCGAGGAGGCCGTGCGGCTGATCGAGGAGGGCGACCTGCGGGGAGCCCTTCGTCTTCTCAGGCGCTCGATCCTGTGCATCCGATTCCTCATCCCGCAGCTCGAGATGCTCGAGCACATGTCGCCCTGGGAGTACCAGGAGATCCGCAAGGTGCTCGGCCACGGCTCCGGCTTCGACTCGCCCGGCTGGAACGAGCTTCGGCGCGTGCTCCCGCGCCTGGGTCAGGCGTTTCACAACGCTCGGCGTGAAGCCGGCCTCACGCTCGCCGACCTCTACGTGCAAGGGCGCGATCACGAGCACCTGTACCAGCTCGCCGAGACGCTCATCGAGCTCGACGAGCAGGCGCAGCTCTGGCGGATGCGGCACTACCAGATCGTCGCCAGGGTGATCGGAGACAGCGTGGTCGGTACTCAGGGCACGCCGGTAGAGCTGCTCGGGCGACTCGTGACGAAAACGTCATATCCCGAACTCTGGGAAGTCCGGAACGAGCTGACCGCGTTGTCGAATGCAGAAGCAGCGGGCGGGGGACAGAATTAGCTCCGCCCCCCACGCAGTCTCGCCAGGGCTTCGCGAGGAGGCAACGCAGCTCCTGCAGGGCCTGATTCGCCTCGACACGGTCAACCCGCCCGGAAACGAGACGCAGGCAGCAGAGCTTCTTCGGGAGTACCTCGCGCAGAGCGGGCTCGAGTGCGAGCTCTTCGCTCGCGAAGCCCACCGCGCCAATGTCGTCGCTCGGATCAAGGGCGGCGATGGACCTTCGCTCGCCTTCCTCTCTCACACCGATACGGTGCTCGCCGATCGGGCCGAGTGGGACCGTGATCCCTGGTCGGGCGACCTCGTCGACGGTGAGGTGTGGGGGCGTGGCGCGCTGGACATGAAGGACCAGGTGGCAGCGTCGGCTGTCGCCTTCGCGTCTCTTCACCGCGAGGGCTTCGTGCCGTCCGGCGATCTCGTCCTCCTCGTGGTGGCGGACGAGGAAGTCGGCGCGGGGTATGGGCTCAGCTGGCTTGTCGACGCACATCCCGACGCAGCTCGCTGCGACTACGCGGTCAATGAGGGTGGTGGCGAGCGTCTCGTTCTTGGCGAGAACCCCGTGTACATGTGCGCGACCGCAGAGAAGATGTCTGCGCCTTTCAAGATCCGCGTTCGCGGGCGTAGCGGCCACGCGTCGATGCCGGGCATCGGGGACAACGCGCTCGTGAAAGCTGCGCCCTACATCGAGGCACTCGGTGCGTACGTGCCGCCCCGTGAGCTGATCCCGGAGGCCAGAGGGTTCCTCGAGGCAGTGCTCGGAGACGTGCCACCGCTGGACGAAGCGATAGCCCGTGCCGCCGCGCTTCATCCGCTGCTTCCCGCGCTCGTCGAGCCGCTCCTCTCGTTCACGCTCTCACCGACGATGATCGATGCCTCTCACCAGCGGAATGTCATTCCCGCGCTGTGCGAGATCACGGTCGACTGCCGCCTCCTCCCGGAGACCAAGCCCGCGGACGTCGAGCCCCTGATTCGCGCCGCGCTTCCGAACGGGAGCTACGAGCTCGAGTTCCTGGAGGCGGTCGGAGGAACGCGCTCGCCGTTGGGTACACCGCTCTGGGACGCGCTCGAGCAATTCACGTCGGAGATCGAGCCGGGAGCTCGCCTGGCGCCGATCGCCTGCCCTGGATTCACCGACAGTCACTACCTGCGCGAGGCGTTCGGCACGACCGCATACGGTTTCTTCCCGATGAAGACGATGGACACCGAGGTCGCTACGAAGCTCGTCCACTCGGCGAACGAGCGCATCGCAGTCGACGATCTCGAGCTCGGCGTGAACATGCTTCGCTCCACGGCTCACTCTCTCCTGGCCGCGTGACAGAGACCGCGGACGCGCTCGTTGCCTTCGGGCTTACCGGCGACCTCGGCCGGCGCATGACGCTTCCGGCGCTGTATCGCCTCACCGCGCAGGGACTCCTTACCTGCCCCGTCATCGGAGTCGGACGGCGTCTCGTGTCGCAGGAGGAGCTCGTCGCCCAAGCACGCGAAGCTATCGTCGCAGCCGGGATCAACGTCGACGAGAACGTGCTCCAGGACTTCGCGTCGCGGCTGAAGTACATCGGGGGAGATGCCGAGGACGGATCCATGTACGGTCGGCTGCGCGCTGAGCTCGGCGGTGCCACGACGCCTGTCTATTACGTCGCCACGCCGCCGTCGACGTTCGACGAGGTCGCCGAGGAGCTCGCGCGCGCGGACCTCGTTCACAACGGCCGGCTCGTCGTGGAGAAGCCGTTTGGCACCGATCTGCGCTCTGCGCGGGAGCTCAACGAACGACTGACGGCGATCTTTCCGGAGGAGCGGATCTATCGGATCGACCACTTCCTGGGGAAGGAACCGGTGCAGGACATCATGTACCTGCGGTTCGCGAACGCACTCTTCGAGCCCCTCTGGAACCGCGAACACGTGGAGTCGATCCAGATCACGATGGCGGAGGACTTCGGGGTCGAGGATCGCGGCCGTTTCTACGACCCGGTCGGCGCCATTCGCGATGTCTTGCAGAACCACCTCATGCAGGTGCTCGCGCTCGTGGCGATGGAACCGCCCTCGGGTGACGACGATGCGATCCCCAGGCGGCGCGAGGACGTGTTCCGCGCGATGCCGTCCGCCGACCCGAGGGAGGCTGTCCGCGGGCAGTACGTCGGGTATCAGAACATAGAAGGCGTCGAGCCGGGGTCGGACACAGAGACATTCGTCGCGCTCGAGCTGGAGATCGAGAACTGGCGCTGGGCAGGAGTCCCCATTCTCATCAGGGCCGGGAAGGCGCTTCCGACGACCGCCACCGAGATCGTCATCCGGCTCCAGCGCGTCCCTCACCTGCGCTGGGGGAGACACCGTCTCGAATCTCCCGGACACGACGACGTCGTCCTGCGTATCGGGCGCCAGGCGGGGGTGTCGATCTTCCTTCGCGCCAAAGCCCCGGGCAAAGAGGAGTCGCGACCCGTCTCGCTCGACCTCGACTTCGCGCAGGAGCTCGGCGAGCCACCGCAGCCCTACGAGCGGCTTCTGGCGGACGCGCTTCGAGGCGACAACACGCTCTTCCCGCGCTGGAGCGTGATCGAGGAGACGTGGCGGATCGTTCAACCGCTGCTCGACTCTCCGCCTCGGATCGAGCTCTACGAGCCGCGAACCTGGGGGCCGATGTCGTCACATGATCTCGCTGCGAGGCACGGCGGGTGGCGCGTGCCGGGGACGTGATTAGCTGGACGCAGTGGGCGGACACAGTCGAGGTCGAGCCGTCGATCTATGCCTCTGACTTCTCGCGGCTCGGGGAGCAACTCGGCGCGTTGGTCGCCGCAGGAGCTCATGTCTTCCACTTCGACGTGGGTGACGGGCACTTCATCCCCGAGATCACGATCGGGCCGATCGTCCTGGCGTCGATCTCGCCGCTCGTGCGAGGGTGGGGAGCACGTCTCGATTGCCACCTCATGGTGAGCGAGCCCGAGCGCCACTTCGAGGCGATTGCGAAAGCGGGCGGCGACAGCGTCACGTTCCATGTCGAGGCTTGTGACGATCCGATGCGGGCGATCGTGCTTGCGCGCTCCCTCGAGCTCGGTGTCGGAGTCGCGTTGAATCCCGAGACCGCGGTGGACGATGTCGTTGCTGCGGCCGAAGGTGCGGACCTCGTCCTCTGCATGTCGATCCATCCCGGCTACTCCGGCCAGGAGTTCATGCCCGACGCGCTCGGCCGCATCGCTCGTCTACGCTCGCAGTTGCCCGCTGAGGTGCGCGTGCAGGTGGACGGGGGCATTCATCGCGATACGATCGGCGCCGCGCGCGATGCCGGAGCGGACCTGCTCGTCTCGGGAAGCGCCGTCTTCTGGAACGACGACCCCGCTTCCGCCTACGAGGAGCTGGCAGCGATCGTCGCGGAGCCCGTGAATGGGTGAGCTCGCGCTCGAGCTTCGCGAGCCTGAGGGTGCGTTTTGGCGGATCGAGGACTGGCTTCGCGGGCAAGGCTTCTTCGCAGCGGGCGGTGAGGAGCTCGTCGCTGACCTCTATCTCGGCTACGGGCTCTCGCAGACCATCCGTCGAGAGGCTGGGCCTTTGCCTCCCGAGCCGTGTCCTGCGCTCCCGCTCGCTGCATGTCGCATGCGAGCCGGCGCAGGCAAGGTCAGCCAGTACTTCGCAGAGAGATGCCGGGTTGGTGCATGGGAGCAGAGGTGGACCGGTGACGAGTACGCGGCCGCGATCGAGAAAGTGCGGGCTGCGATCGCGCGCGGCGACGTCTATCAGGTCAACCTCGTCCAGCACCTCTCAGCCCCCTTTTCCGGCGATCCGGGCTCTCTTGCTGCGATCTTCGCGCCGTTCAGACCGCGGTATCCCCAGCCGTTCGCGGGTGACGGGTGGACGGTCGTCTCCGCGTCACCGGAGCTGTTCCTCGCTCGGCGCGGCGACAGGCTGTGGACGATGCCGATCAAGGGCACGCGTCCGCGCGGTGCCGCTTCCGAGCTTCGAGCTTCGGAGAAGGACGCGGCCGAGCACGTGATGATCGTCGATCTCGAGCGAAACGACCTCTCGCGGGTCTGTCGCGCCGGAACCGTCCGGTGGCCCGTGCTCATGGAGATTCGCGAGTTGGCCGGCGTCGAGCACATGGTGTCGACGGTCGAAGGCAAGCTTCGGGATGGAATCGGGCTGGCCGAGATCCTGGAGGCGACGTTCCCGGGTGGCTCCGTCACAGGGGCGCCGAAGATCGCCGCCGTCGACCTCATCGCCGAGCTCGAGCCGGTCGGGCGGGGGGCGTCGATGGGAGCGATCGGCACCGTCTGGGGCAGTGGAGACTTCGATCTCACCCTCACCATTCGCACCTTCGCTGTCGCCGACGGCGTGATTCACCTTTGGGTCGGGGGTGGAGTCGTGTGGGACTCGGATCCGCCGAAGGAAGTCGAGGAGTCCTGGACGAAGGCGCGCCCGCTGATCGACGCCATTGGCTCGCACATGCCGGAGGCGGTCGCCAGGTGAGCGCTCTCGCGCTTGCTGTGACCGGTCGCGGGCTCCTCGATCCTGCCGAGCCGGTCATCCGTGCCGACGACGAGGCGCTGCTCCGCGGCCGAGCCGCTTTCGAGACCCTCAGGGTGTACGGGGGACGTCCGTTCAGGATCGAAGCGCATCTCGACCGCCTCATCTCCTCGGCTGAGAGCATCGGCCTCCCGACGGTCGAACGGCGCCGGCTGCAGGTGCTCGCCGGTCTTGTTCTGCCGAAGGCAGCGGGCGGCGACGCCTCGCTGCGTCTGATCTGGACAGCGGGGCCCGAGGGCGGTCCTCCAGCCGGCTTGGCGCTCCTGAGTGAGATACCGGATTGGATCGAGGCTGCGCGAGAGCGCGGCGCGAGTGCGGTGTCACTCCTCGGAGTGCGAGCCGCTGCACCCTGGCTGCTCCCGGGTGTGAAGTCGACCAGCTACGCCGTGAACATGGCTGCCGAGGCAGAGGCGAAGCGGCGCGGCGCCGACGAAGCAGTGTTCGTCGATCCGGACGGGATCGCGCTCGAAGGAACCGTCACGAACGTGTGGTGGCGGAGCGGCGACATGCTCAAGACGCCTTCCCTCGACCTCGGGATCCTCGCGGGCGTGACACGAGCGACCCTGATCGAGCTCGCGCCGGCCTGCGGCTACCGTGTCGAGGAAGGCGCTTACCCGCTCGAAGACCTGCTAGGGGCCGAAGAGGCGTTCACGTCCTCGTCGGTACGTGAAGTCATGCCGCTGGTCGAGATCGACGGTCGAGATCTCGGCCGCGGTCCCGCCGCCGACGAGCTTCAGCAGGCTCTTCGCACACTCGCAGCTAAGGTCTGAGAGTGGAGGAGAGAGTGGTACGTCTCGGAGGCATGGCGCTCCAGAACGGGGTGCTGGTGCACGGAGCGACATCCTGGGCGTGCGCGGTGCGCGACGCCGAGGGTGCGCTGCATGTTGCGTCAGGCCGCAAGCCGCATTTTGCCCCGGCCGCACGTTCTCGCATCCCGGTCCTCCGCGGCCCCATTGCGCTCGCGGAGGCGTTCGCTCTGCTCCCTATGGTGCGACGAGCACTTCCCCAGGCGCGCTTCCCGTTCGAGCGCCCGGCAGTGCTGGGCGGGATTGTCGCGACGACCATCGCCGCGCGCTTCCTTCGCCGCTCGGGCCTCTCGGCCGGAGCGCGAGAGATCGTCGCCGGCGGTGTAACGCTCGTCCCGGCTCTTCTCGCGCTTCGAGGCCCCGACCTCGCCTCCTACCACGGCGCGGAGCACGTCTCGATCGGCACCTACGAGAACGGCGGAGAGCCAGCGCCGAAGGAGCATCCCCGGTGTGGCTCGCAACTCATCGCGCCGATGATCGCGTCGTCGCTCGCGGCGAACCTGGTCGCGTCGAGAGCACCGGCCGGTACCCGTGGGATAGCGCGAGTTCTGGGACTGGCGGCCGCCCTGGGTGGCTCGATCGAGGTCTTCTCGTGGGTCGCGAAAAACCCGGAGAAGCGCGTTGCCCAGGTTCTTGCACGTCCTGGATTCGAGCTCCAGCGGCGGTTCTCCACTGCTGAGCCGTCGGACGCGCAGCTCGAGGTCGCGAACGTGGCGCGCGACGCGTGTCTCGCACTCGAGCGCTCGTCCCCCTAGCCGAATCAAGCACGCATGCGACCGCGTTGACGCTCGTACGGCTCGTGCGTAGGGTCAGATTGATGTGCGCGAGACGGGGCTGGGTGATCGCGGCCGCCTTGATCGGCCTTGGCCTTCTGTTTGGCGGACTCAGTGCTGACGCAGTTGCCGGCGGCTCGATTCGTCCGGCGCCTGGCACTCCGGATCCGAAGCTGATGGTGCTCACGAGCGCGGACCTCGGTGGCGCCAGGGTTACCGCCCAGCGCTACTACAAGGACGCAGAGTTTCCGTCCGTCATCTCGTACCAGCGGGACCTCGAGGACGGCCGTCTTGGCTCGACCCCGCTTCCTTACGTCTACAACGAGGCCGAGGTGGGTACGAGCGTGCTCACGACCGCGCGCTTCCTCGCCACGCAAAGGCGCCTGTTTAGGACGAAGGAGTTCCGCTCTCTTGTGACCGAGGCGTTCATCGAGGAGATCGGCATCGACGGCCTGATCACGAACGTCCAGGTCGGCCGCCCCCGCAATCTGGGAGTCGGCGCCGGTTCCTTCGACCTCCTCATCACGGCGCGCGTTCTGGGGCTCAGATGGGATCTCCACATAGCCGTGTTCCGGGTCGAGCACTTCCTCGGCGTGGTGGCTGCGGCGGGCGAGCCCGGTCGTCGCGTCCCGCTGTCGGTGATGACGCGGCTTTCGAAAGTCATGGCCGGTCGCATGAGCGCGCAGTTGGTGCCGCGGAATATCGTGCTCCCGACCGTTTCAGGGAACGCGGCTGTCGGGCAGACCCTCATCGCCACGACGGGAACGTGGTCGCATAGCCCGACGAACTTCGTCTACCAGTGGCAGCGCTGCGATCCGGCAGGTGTGAGCTGCACGAGCATCACGGGCGCCATCAACCAGTCATATGTGGCCGCCGATGCCGACATCGGCTCGACGATTCGCGTGAGCGTCACTGCGCGGAACGCGGCCGGCCGAGCGACAGCGGCATCTGCCCCGACGAGCGTGGTCTCCGCGTCGGGAGCTCCCACCAACACTTCGGCTCCGACGATCTCCGGCACAGCGCAAGTCGGGCAGACGTTGACTGCCGGAACGGGCAGCTGGACCGGAAGCCCGACCAGCTTCGGGTTCCAGTGGCAGCGCTGCAATTCAAGCGGCGGCAGCTGCGCCGACATCCCCGGCGCGACAGGCGGAACCTACGTCCTCGTTACCGCGGACGCCGGTGCCACGATACGCGTCGTCGTGACGGCGACGAACACGGTGGGCGCCGCGTCGGCAGCCTCTGCACCGACGTCTGTCGTCGCCTAGTCACACTGCCGGCGTTCACCTGCCGGAGCCGGCTTGAGGCCCATGTCCCGCGTGCCGATAGGCGTCTCAGGTGGACTTCGAGAACACGCTTCTGACGTGGCTCCCGATCATCTTCTTCGGGGTCGTCATCGTCCTGCTCCTGTACACGATGAGGTTCATGCCGCGCGCCAAGCCTGCGCCGGTCGTAAAGGGATCGCAGGTGGAAGTGTCGTGGAACGACGTTGCCGGGCTCGACGAGGCCAAGGAGGAGCTGCAGGAGGTCGTCGACTTCCTCCGCGACCGCAAGCGCTTCGAGCGGCTCGGAGCTCGCGTGCCCCGAGGCATTCTCTTGCACGGCCCGCCTGGAACTGGGAAGACGTTGATCGCGAAGGCGGTCGCGAGCGCATCGGGGGCAAATTTCTACTCTCAGAGCGCGTCCTCGTTCGTCGAGATGTTCGCCGGACTGGGCGCCGCACGTATCCGCAAGCTCTTCGAGGAGGCTCGCAAGCACGAGCCCGCCATCGTCTTCATCGACGAGCTCGACGCCGTCGGCACCGCACGCCAGGGCGGTGGCTTTCATCGCGAACACGACCAGACGTTGAACCAGCTCCTCGTCGAGCTCGACGGCTTCAACGCCCGCGACGAGGTCGTGGTCATGGCGGCGTCGAATCGGCTCCAGGATCTCGATCCCGCGCTCCTTCGGCCCGGCCGCTTCGATCGCCAAGTTCACGTCTCCGCACCGGATGTGTCCGGTCGTGAGGCGATTCTCGCCGTCCACACCCGAGGCAAGCCGCTCGCCGCCGACGTCGACCTCAGTCTTGTTGCGAGGCAGACGGCAGGGCTCACTGGTGCGGATCTCGCAAACCTCTGCAACGAGGCAGCGATTCTCGCGGGTCGCAACAACGCCCAGTACATCCGGCACGCAGACTTCGACGCGTCCATGGAGCGCATCGTCGCCGGGTTGCAGCAGCGCCGGGTCGTCTCCGAGAAGGAGAAGCGGATTCTGGCCTACCACGAGGGTGGTCATGCGGTCATGTCGCATCTCGTGGGCGAGCTGTTTCCCGCACAGAAGGCGACGATCGTCTCGCGCGGCGACGCGCTCGGATACACGCTGAACATGCCGACCGAGGACCGCTACCTGCACACGCGAGAAGAGTTCATCGATCTGATGATGGTGTTCCTCGCCGGACGAGCAGCGGAGGAGGTCGTGTTCGGGCGGATCACCAACGGGGCCGCCAGCGACCTCGAGCGCGTGACGCAGATCGCGCGTTCGATGGTTTTCGAGTTCGGCATGTCGGAGGTCGCCCCGTCGCGAACCATGCGCGCCGACAACTATGCGCTCTCCGAGGAGACCAAGCGCTTGCGCGACTCCGAGCAGGCCCGTCTCACCGACCAGGCCTACGACGAGGCCCAGCGACTGCTCAGGAAGCATCGCGCGTCTCTCGATCGCGTCGCGGAGGCCCTGCTCGACAAGGAAACGCTCGATCGAGGTGAGCTCGAGGCGCTCCTTGCCGACATCAAGCCCGAGTCGCGCTCGTCGGAGACGATGGGCACCGTCCGCGCGTTACAAGCGCGCGACTGATCCGCGTCACCGCCCGCTCGAGTGGCAGGTTGTCACTTGGACGGGTGTAAGTAGCATCGCGCGGGTGCACGTGCAAGGCATCCATCACGTTGGCGTCGCGGTCTCTGACCTCGACGAGGCGATCGCCATGTACGAGAAGCTCTTCGGAGCTCGGCTCGAGCGTCGTGACTCACTGGGCGAGCAGGGAGTCGACGCCGCATCGCTTCTCGTCGGCGACAGCCGCATAGAGCTCGTCGCGCCCGTGGGCGATGACACGCATGTGGGACGGTTCCTTGCAAGACGAGGTCCGGGCATGCATCACGTCGCGCTCGAGACCGATGATGTGCACCGCGCGCTCCATGAGCTGGTGGCGGCGGGCGCGCAGCTGATCGACGAGGTGCCGCGTCGGGGGTTGTTCGGGCTCGAGGTCGCGTTCGTCCATCCGAGCTCAGTTCACGGCGTTCTCACGGAGGTGGTTTCGAGTGGCTGACAACGTGTTCGTCCGGATCGAGATCGGGCTCGACGGCGGGCAGATCCTGAGCATCCTCGTCACGCCGGCGAGCGCCGATGCTCTCGAGTCGTCCCTTGCAGGAGGCGCGCTCGGTGCTCTGAGCCTCGAGGCGCAGGATGGGAACATCCTCCTCGTGCTCTCGCGCATTCTCTACGCGAAGCGGTTCGCGCGCGAGACCCGGGTCGGCTTCGAGGCGTAGGGCCTAGTGGGTTAGTTGCCCCTACAGGTCGGGATCGTCGGCCTCCGCAACGCGGGGAAGACGACATTGTTCAACGCGCTCACGCATGCAGGCGCCGAGGTCACGGCGTACGCGGCGGTGACCGAGAAGGCGAACGTGGGCATGGCAGTCATCGCCGACGACCGGCTGGATCGGCTCGGCGCGCTCATCGGCTCGAAGAAGATCACGCCAGCCGCCATTCGAGTTGTCGACGTGCCCGGTAGCGGGGTCGAGGTGCCGGGAGGACTTCGTCAGGCTGATGCGTTGTTGGCCGTGCTCGACGGTTTCTCGGAGACCACGGATCCTGCAGCCGATCTCGAGAACCTGCGGCTCGAGTTGATCGTGGCGGATCGAGATCACGTGGAACGCCGGCTCGAGAAGGTGCGCAAGGAGGCGAAGTCGGGGGAACGCTCGAAACGGCTCGAGCAGGAGCAGCTCGAGCAGCTGCTCGAGCACCTCGAGGGCGGGAAGGCGCTTTCCGAGTGGAGAGGCGACCTACCCCGCGAGCTCGAGCCGCTGACCACGAAGCCGCTCATCCCGCTCGAGAATGGGCCCGGAGGCATCGACGGTCCGCTCGAGATGGAGCTTGCGGACCTTGCGCCGGACGAGGCCGCTGAGTTCCGCACCGGGCCTTCGGCTCTCGACGACGTCGTCCACCGGCTGAAGGAGGCACTCGGCCTGATCACGTTCTTCACCGTCGGCGACACCGAAGCGCGTTCCTGGACCCTGCGCTACGGCGAGACTGCGCTCGATGCAGCGGAGTCGATTCACTCCGACATCGCGCGCGGATTCATCCGCTGCGAGGTGATCCGCTGGGATGACTTGCTCGAGTGTGGCTCGCACGCTGAGGCCGCACGCCGGGGGCTCCAGCGTCTCGAGGGGAAGAGCTACGTCGTCGAGGACGGAGACGTCCTGAACGTGCGGTTCAACGTCTAGGCCACTAGCTGCGTTCGAGGCGACTGGCCGCGAGCGCTCCGAACCAGAGTGCCGCTAGCAGCACGAGTGCCGCCGCGAGCGGACGCAGCAGGCTCTCGTCCGTGATGGTCCTCGATTCCGACTGCCGACGTCGGCGTGGCGGAGCCTCCGGTCGTCACGATCAACCACGTCAGGATGAGGCCGGCCGCGACCGTCGCGGCCAACGCCCCCGAGGTAGAGCATCCGTGCCAACGTCTCTCGCGCTTGCACTGCGAGAGCCAGCCCGAGGCCGATGAGGCCGAAGAACGTCCAGATGAACGCGACGGCCGCAATCTTGCCGTAGGTGTCGTCGTCGATGTCGAGCCAGATCGCGAGCACGAAGAGGTCGATGGCGAGACCCGCCGCCGCGACTGCGGCCAGCGCGACGACCTCGATCCGGCCGCGAACGAGACATGCAAGACCACATGCGATCGTGGCGCCCCCGACGAACACGATCGCCGAGGTGCCGAATCCCCTGCCGACTGCCGAGATGACGTTGTCCGCGTCGATGACTGCGATCACGCCCACCATCGCGGCGAACCCGAGTGCCGCCAGCGTCATGAACACCGCGATTCGAAGCGGAGACGAGGTCGGCCGCGGAGATCGGGGTCTCGCTCATCGTTCGCGGGGTTCTCCACTGTCGAGCCAGATCCTCTACCGGGCACGAGCTCACCCAGTAGCGACCAGCGCAGCGCCCGCCAGTGCGACCACCCCGCCAACTCGTCGGGTCGCGCTCAGGCGCTCGCCGAGCACGAATCGAGCCAGCACGATCGTCACCACCGGATAGAGCGCGCTCAGGACGGCGACGATCCCCGCTGCGCCTTGGGTCGTCGCGAACGCGACGAGGACGTTCGCCCCGGTGTCGAACACGCCGATCCCGATGAGTATCGGAAGCAGGCTCGCGCGGCGGACGGAGCGACGTGTGACGTGCCAGAGCGACGGCGATCGCGACAGCCAGCGTTACCGAGGCCGACGCGTGCTGAGACTACCGCCCAGGACGCGCTCTCGTCTGCCCCCGCGTCGAGTCCGACGATGAAGAGGCCGAAGCCGAATGCGGCCACGAGCGCCAGGCCGGCCCCGGCCGCGATCCGCCGCCTCGCCGGTGCTCCGCGGCTCTCGCGAGAGCGTCACGATCCCGGTCAGGACGAGAGCGATCCCGAGCCACTGGAGCGCTGCCGGGAATCGTTCCCCGTCGCGGCATCGACCGCGAGGGGAACCAGCGGGCGACGCGGCCGATATCGGCGCGACGATTCCCATCGCGCCGACCGCCAGGCCCCGGTAGAGCGCGCCGAGCCCGATCAGCCCGGCGACGCCCGCGAGCCGTCGCGGGCAGCGAGCTCCACAACGACCGGGGAACGACTCGCGTCGACGACCGCCACCCAGAGCAGGAGCCCAGCCAAGCCCGATCGCCTGCGAGACCGACGAGCACCGTGAGGACCGCGAGCCGCCGTGAAGCAAGACCGCCGAGGAAGTCCCCGACGCCCCAGGACAGCGCGCCGCAGAGCGCCAGCACCGACGCCATGACGATCAGTCGTCGCCGACGGGGCGAGTCGCGGCCTGCGCGTCGAGCTGGTTCGCGTGGTAGAGGACGGCGGCCTCGGCAGTGCGTGCAGCGGGGCGGTCGTGATGACAGGCGATGGCGTGGAGCAGCTCCGCCAGAGCGGCCGGGTCGAGATCGCGGGCGCGCTCCTCGATCATCCGCAGACCGAGATGAACGTGCCCCAGCAGGCGGCCCTCCTCGGTCTGGCGGAACGATGGTCCTCGTCCGAGCTCCCGGACCCGACCGAGATCATGAAGGAGCGCGGCGGCGAGAAGAAGATCGGCGCGTAGGCGCGGGTGGAGCTGGGCGGTCTCGCGGCAGAGCGTCGCGACGCCGACGGTGTGCTCGAGGAGACCTCCGGCGTAGCCGTGGTGCCCTTCGGCGCCCGCGGCGGGAAGGCCGCGCAACGAAGTCGCGGATCGTCAGCATCGCGCGCGAACGAGTCCGACGAGCGCGGCGAGTCCGGCATGGGTGATCTCGGATGCGAGGAACTCGAAGAAGCCGTCGAGCTCGTCCGCGTCGCGGCGGAGAGACGGGGTGAGCGAAGCGGGGTCGGCGTCCTCGGCCGGCTCCACCGCACGCACCTGCACCTGCAGCTTGCCGCCGAAGCTCTCGACCCGCCCGAGCACGTGAACCGCGTCCCCCTCGCCGAACCGCCGGTCGAGCAGATCGACGTCGTTCCAGACCGCGCCTCGACCCGTCCGCTCGCATCCGCCAGCTCGAGGGCGAGATACGCAGCGCCGGCACGGGTGCGTCGTCGCTCCTTCTTCGTGACCGCGAACACGCCCTCGACCGTCCGTCCTCGGCAAGCTCGGCGATCGTGGTCATGTCCCGAGTCTATGGCGCCGAGGGCCGTTGGTACGCTCGCTCGGATGGCCGACGTCCAGCCGTTTCGCGCCGTTCGCTATACCGGCGCGGCCGGTGCCGCTGGTGGATCTCGTCGCCCCTCCGTACGACGCGGTCGACGAGGCGAGAGCGACCGGCTCTTCACGCGCAGCCCGTACAACGTCGTTCACGTGACGCTGCCCGAGTCTGCCGACGAGGCCGGCCGCCTGTATCGCACCTGGCTCGCCGAGGGAATCCTCGAGCAGGACGCCGAGCGCGCCGCTGGCTCGTCGTCGAGGAGCTACCTCGGCCCGGACGGGGTCGCGCGTGAGCGCCGCGGCGTGGTCGTCTCGCTCGCGGCCGAGCCGTACGAGACGGGGAGCGTCCTTGCCGCACGAGCGCACTCATCCGCGCATCCGCGAAGAGCGGTTGCGCCTGCTGCGAGCGACACGCGTCCAGCCCGAGCCGATCCTGCTGCTCGCCGACGGGCCCGATCGGCTCGACGTCCCCGAGCGGAGCCCGGACCTCGAGGTCGACGGCACGCGGCTCTGGCGACTGCCGGACTTGACGCCGCTCCGACTCGCGGAGTCGAGCTCCTGATCGCGGATGGTCATCATCGCTACGAGAGCACCGTCGAGCTCGGTGCGGAGCTCGGCTCCGAGGGCGCGCGAATCATGGCTCTCGTCGTCTCGATCGACGATCCGGGACTACACGTCTTCCCGACTCATCGCGTCTTCTCGACCGGCCGGATCTCGTGGACCTTCGTGACGGCGAGCATGTCGCGGATCTCGACGAGGCGCTCGCTCTGCTCGCCGACGAGCCGCTTTCACGCTCGGCGGCGATCGCGTATCGCCGTGGACAGCGTCGAGCTCGTTCGCGGGCTCGGACGGAGAGCTCGACGTCGAGCTCGTCGACCGCCACGGGCTCGACGGGATCCGGTACACGCCACGCTCGGACGAGGCCGTCGCTCTCGGTCGACAGGGCACTGCGGACGTCGCGTTCCTCGCTGCGCGCACCACGCGTCGAGGACGTCTTCTCCGTCGCACGTCGCGGCCGAGCGCATGCCCCCGAAGAGCACGTACTTCTTCCCCAAGCCGCTCTCCGGCCTCCTCTTCCATCCGGTCGAGCCGTGACGGCCTGGCTCGACACGTGCCGGCTCTGCGTGGCCGACATCCGCGAGGTCCTCGAGCGGCTGCCGACGCGCGTGGAGCGCGAGCCCGTGCTCCGACTCGGCCAGGGCGGCGACGACACGACGGCGATCGACCAGGCGGCAGAGGACGCCGTCGTCGAGCGGCTCGCGCGCCTCGCAGCGAGGACTTCGTGCTCGTCTCGGAAGAGCTCGGGGAGCGTGTTTCGGCGCGGGCGGGCCAGCGGCGGGTCGTCGTCGACCCGATCGACGGCTCCGTCAACGCCAAGCGCGGGATCCCGTTCTTCTCGTTCTCGCTCGCGGTCGCGAATGGCCCGACGATGGGCGACGTCACCTTCGGCTACGTCTACGACTTCGGCTCCGGAGAGGAGTGGACGGCCGAGCGTGGCGTGGGCGCGTTCCTCGGCGGCGAGCGCGCTCGGTGCCGTCGGCCCCAAGGAGACGATCGAGATCCTCTCGTTCGAGGGAACGACGACGCCCGCGATCGCCGAGCGCATCGGCGAGGTCCTCGAGCTCGCCGGGCGCGTGCGCGTCATGGGCTCCCTCGCGCTGTCCCTCTGCCATCTCGCGGCGGGTCGCGTCGACGCCGTCTGCTCGCTCAAGCCCGCCCGGTCGGTCGACATCGCGGCCGCGCAGCTGCTCGTGCGCGAGTGCGGGCTCGCGATCGAGCTCTTCGAGGATCCGCCGTTCTGCGGCGGCTCCGCTCGACCTCGTCACGCGCTCGCGGGTCGCTGCGCGCCGGCTCGCCGCGAGCTCGTGGCGGACGCTTGCGGCCGCGCTGGCTGACCCGCTGGTACCCTCGCTCACGTGAGGCCAGACCGCGACGCGATCCTGAAGGCGCTCGAGAACGTCATCGATCCCGAGCTCAGACGCCCCGTGACCGAGCTCGACATGGTTCGGGACGTCCTCGTCGAGGACGACGGCTCCGTCTCGGTGACGATCGCGCTTACCGTTGTCGGGCTGTCCGCTCCGGGACTCGCTTCCAGGAGCAGGTTTCGACGCTTCGTCGGCGAGGTACCGGGCGTGACGCGTGTTCGGCTCGGGTTCGACGTCATGACGCCCGAGGAGAAGGCGGCGCTCGTCTCGCGCCTGCGAGGCGGTCGCACCGACGAACGCACCATCTCGCTCTCGCCGATGACGCGCGTCGATCGCCGTCGCCTCGGGCAAGGGCGGCGTCGGCAAGTCGACGCTCACGGCGAACCTTGCGTACGCGCTCTCGGGGCTCGGCGAGCAGGTCGGCGTCCTCGACGGCGACGTCTACGGCCACTCGATCCCGCACATGCTCGGGCATCCATCAGAAGCCCGATCGCGGTCGACGAGATGATCGTCCCGCCTGTTCGCGGTGACCTCAAGATCATGTCGATCGGCTTCTTCCTCGAGGAGAACGCGCCGATCATGTGGCGCGGGCCGATGCTGCACAAGGCGCTCGAGCAGTTCCTCTCTGACGTCCACTGGGGCGAACTCGACACGCTGCTCGTGGACATGCCACCGGGGACGGGCGATGTGGCGATGTCGCTCGGGCAGCTCCTGCCGCGGGCCGAGGCGCTCGTCGTGACGACGCCGCAGCCGGCCGCGCAGAAGGTAGCGGTACGCGCCGCGCAGATGGCGCAGAAGACGGGAATGCGCGTTCTCGGTGCTGTCGAGAACATGTCGTACCTCGTCGGCACCGGCCAGGAGATCTTCGGCTCGGGGGGCGGACAGGCGCTCGCGGACGAGATCGGCGTGCCGCTGCTCGCCCGAATCCCGCTCGACCCGGTCCTGCGTGAGTCTGCGGACGACGGGAACCCGGTGCTCGAGGTCGCGCCCGAGTCGGAGTCCGCCGAGGCGATCCTGGCGCTGGCGAAGTCGGTCGCTGCGTCTCGCGCCGGGCACGATCCGGAAGCCGCTCACGGTTCTCTAGGCCTCCTCGTGACGAGTGAGGAGGCGCGCACCCGGCTCGGCGCTCTCGGGCTCGACGAGCCTGCCGTCGCGACGCTGCTCGCGCACTTCGAGGACGCCGAGGCACGGGGCAAGAGAGGCCATGGGTTGTCGCGTGTCGCGTGGCTGGAGACGCTCGACTTCGACCCGGCAGCGCAGCCGGTCAGGCTCGTCGCCGACGACGGGTTCGAACGCTGGGACGGGAACGGTGCGCTCGGCTACCTCGTGCTCGAGGAGATCGTGCGCTCGACCTTGGCGGCGCCGCCGGTCCATGCGCGCGTCGTCGTCGCGCAGCGCTGCTTTCCGACGGGCGTGCTCGGCTACTGGGTCCGGCGGCTCGCCGAAGGTGGCCTCGTCGCCGCACTCACCGCGACCTCGCCGAGGCGTCTTCCGCATCCAGACGGCGGCCCGCCGCTCACGGGTACGAACCCTCTCGCGATCGCGATTCCCTCGAGCGACGGAGACCCGATCGTCGCCGACGTCTCGATGGGCGCGGTCACCCATGGCGACGTGCTCTCCGGAGCGGCTTCGCCCGCGGAGCTCGTCCCGTTCGGCGGCGAGCAGGCGCACAAGGCGTTTGCACTCGCGATAGGGCTCGAGCTCCTCGTCGCGTCGCTCGCCGGGCCGGAGCACGGGGCCGTGCTCGTCGTTACGCGACCCGAGCACGACCCCGTGCCTTCCTTCCGTGAGCTCGCCGCCGGCCGCCGGCTTCCGGGCGCCATGTCCTAAAGCAAACCCGCAGCCTCCCGGGCCGAGATCACTGGGGAACGACGGGCTGCCACGCCACACCACAGGTGTTGCCGTCCGTGAGCTTGATCTTGTTGCGCCCGGCGCGATCGATGACGAAGAGACCTCCGTAGGTCGTGAACACGAGCTTCTTGCTGTCGGGCGACCACGCGAGATTGCAGTCGTCGTACGCGCGGACGCGCAGACTCCGCTTGCCGCTGCCGTCAGGGCGCATCGTCCAGATCGGCACGGTGTGCTTCGCCACCGATCGCGATTGAAGTACGCGATGCTCCTGCCGTCTGGCGACCAGACAGGCGTGTCGGCATTTCGAGCGAGTAGACGCTCGTCGGTGCCGTCGGCGTTCATCACGTAGACGCGCCAATGTGCGACGCCGTACCGGTCGACGGATGCGATGCGGCTGAAGGCGATGCGGCTGCCGCCGGAGACCACGACCCTTGCTGCGCCTCTCCTTTCACACGGCGAACATCGCTTCCGTCGGTGTTCGCGACGTAGAGCGAGTGCACACCACTCTTCCAGCGCCAAAAGGCGATCTTCTTACCGTCGGGCGACCAGGTAACGCCGGGGAGCCCGCGCGCGATCAGCCGCTGACCGGTTCCGTCGGCGTTCATGACGTAAATACCTGCGGGTAGCTGACATCTTCGGCAGTCTCTATAGCGATGGAACGATCGGTAGAAGGCGATCTTCGTTCCATTGTGGGACCAGGCCGGGTTCGAGTTCCGAGCATGCCCCCGGGTGAGCTGCCGCAGATCCGTGCCATCAGGGTTCATTGAGTAGAGGTCGCTCTCCTCGAGGTTCACGTACTTCGCGAACACGATCCGGCGACGATCCTTGGACGACCCGGCCACAGAAGCCTGAGAGGCGTTGAAGCCGGCGAGGGCGCGAACACATTCCGACGACGGTGCTCCCGACCCGCCGCAGGCGGCTTCGGCAGGCTCGACGCCGATCGGGCCGGAACGGACCGCGAACATCACCGCCACGGCGACGACGCACACGGCGAAGCCAGCAGCGACCCCGATTCGGGGTCGGCTTGTTCTGGGTCGATCGGCTCGGCCTGTTGACAGCCGTCGCCAAACCTCGAACCGAGCTTGCTCGTCTTCTGCTGGCTCGTCGGCAACGAGCTCGCGGAGCAATGTCAATTCGTCCACGCTAGATCTCCTCCTTCAAGGCGATCGTCATACGACGATCATTGTCCGGCGCCGCGTCGCGAACGACGTCACGCAACGCCTCGCGGGCACGGTGAATCCGGGATCGAACTGTTCCAACGGGGATCCCGAGAGCAGACGCAATCTCGTCGTACGTGAGCTCCGCCCACGCGAAGAGCAGGAGCGTCTCTCGGGCTCCGGACTCGAGGCGTTCGAGTCCGTCGACGAGCTGGGCTGCCGAGTCGTTCTCGAGGTGATTGCTCTCGCTCGCGCCATCCGCCAGCTCGTTGCGGAGCGCGAACGTGGCGTAGGCGCGAGTGCGTCTTCCCTCGGCTCGCCGGTAGTGTCGGAGCACGTTCGTCGCGATTCCGTAGAGCCACGGGGCAGGATCACGGCCTGGTTCCAGCCGGTCGATGCTCCTCAGCGCCTGCAGGAATGTCTCGGAGGCGACATCGAGGGCGGCGTCGCGTCCAACGCGGCACGTCGCGTAGCGGAAGATCGCGTCGAAGTGAGCCCGGAAGAGCGGCTCGATCAACGTGGGATCGCGTTTGCGGCCGAGCATGTCGCATGTACTTTCCCGCACGAGGCGAAAAAGTTCACGGCGTGTTCGTGCTAGCTCGACCTCAGTCGGAGTCGCTCGAGCACGAACGGGTCGACCTCGTCTTCGCCGTCGACGCGCTCTTCGAGGTTCTCCACGCCGGCCCAGTCCTCGAGCCGCTCGTAGCCGAGAACGGCGAGCCGGTCCTCGATCTCCTTGCGGAGTCCGTCGTCCACCTCGATCCAGCGCGAGCGAGGCGTCCGCCCGAAAAGTTCCTGGTGAATACCGAAAAGGCGCCGGAGCTCCTCGAGCGGACGCTCGTCGTCGTCGACGCGGAGGTCGACCAAGACGTCGGAGAGCCCGGCGTAACCCTGCTCGGGGCCGACGACGAGGATTGCAGCGGACTGCTGGCCGCGACGATCGCCGCCTGCAGCCTGGGCCGCGTCGAGGCAGTCCAGAAGCCGGTCGACGAGCGGCTTCGACTTCGTCGCCTCGAAGGTCTCGGCGAGCGCTGCCACCGTTTCGGCCGAGACGAGGATGTTCCCCTGCGCGGCGTAGCAAAGCCCGGTCCTGTGGCCCGCCCAGTCGTTGCACTTGTCGCCGGTGTACGAGGCGCTGTTGCCGACCGCGTCGACGATGCCGAGCTGGCGCTGCGCCCGGTTCTCGTCTGCCTCCGTCAGGCGCGCCACCGCCTCCTCCGCCGAGGATCCCGCGCGCAGCAGCTTCAGACCGTCGGGTCCGTAGCGGGGATTTGCCCAGGCCTGCGTCGCAATGGCGCCGAGGAGCGGCTCGGCCCAGGGAACGACGCACCCTACGGCGAGGAACTTCGACTGTACGGCGACACCCCACTGCTGCGCCTCGAGGTCGCAGGCGCAGATGGAATACGTCGAAACTACGCGGTGCCTGACACCTCGGTCGGGCAAACGCGCATGGTTACGTGGGGAGGTGTCAGACACCGTGTCTAGCCGTAGGTCATCTCCGCGAGATCGAGCGAAAGGAGCGACTCGTCGGTTACGAGGGCGCATGCGACTGGACCGAGCGAGAGAGCCGCGTACACCCCTTCGGCAGTCGAGGCGCGAACGACGATCGGCGTACCCGCGTGGTGCGCGGCATGGATCGCCGCGACGTTGGAGACGTCGTCGAGCACGAGTGCGCCCGCCAGTTCGATCGTTCCTTCCAGGGCGATCTCCGGGACCTTGCGGCCCGTTGCTCCGAACCACCGCTCGCGCATGACGGAATCTTGAACGATCCGGCATGGCCGGGCGCACGGATGCACCCGGCCATGAATGAGGGGATCAGCGGTTGGGCGCGTTCTCGCCGCACATGCCGGGGCTCTCGCAGGTTGAGTGGTCGATGACTGTCACCTTGCGGTTCCCGTTCGAATCCGACGTAAGCGTGAACTTCACCCATGCCGTGTTGTTCGAGTAGTCCGTCTCCGTGAAGGTGCGCGCGAAGTTCGCGGTCGAGACGAGGTAGTACTCGTTCCCGTCCGGAACCTCCGTGAGAAGCACCTGCTGACCCACTGTGGCCTGGTGGTACTGGTCCACCCATCCGGACGAGATGCCCTGCATCGCATAGCAGTCGAAGAACGTGCGCTCGGACGTGGGCGCGTTGCCGTCGAGCCTGTACCAGTCGATGAGGCAGAACGTCGTCTTGATCGAGTTGCCACCGACGATGGGGCCCGTCAGACTTCCCTGGCGAACCTCGAAGAGAGCGATGTCCCCGATGTGCCAATGGTGGTGGGCGGGGTGGTACTCGTAGACGCCCGCGACCTTCTCGCTGATGACGTTGTAACAATCCGTTACCTGCTTCGGTTGCTCGCCACACTTGTACAGAGCATTCGAGTCCCGAAATTCCTGTACCGCGGAAGTCACCGTGGTTGCCTCCGCGGGAGCTGGGTCCGGGCGCACTGCCCAGGGGCCCGCTCCGGTGTTCGCGATGCCGTTTGAAAAGCGCAGGATGTCCTCCTGCTGTTGGTTCACGAGGTTGAGATGGGCGGGGACGACGGTCCTCAAATCTGGATAAAGGGCCGTATTCGCAGGTTTCCCGGCGAACGCGATCGCTCCGCTGATAGCAAGTGCCACACCTCCCACCGCGATCGTGGTGACGATCAACCGTGCTTTCATCGATTCTCCTCTCGCTGACGGCCTGCCGAGGCGCGATCCTCGCGGATGCGGCGGACGGCGGCGTCCCTCAGAAGGGGAGCGACGCGGCTGCGTCGGCGGCGGCATCGAGGATCGGCTGAACGGCGAAGAAGGATCCGACCGTGACGAGCACCGCCGCGCCGATCCCGACACCGAGCGCAGGGTCGCTCGGCGGCGATCCACCCGCAGGAGCTAGCCGCAGCTCCGCACCCGAGCGCATGTACATCCAGCGTACGACGTTCAGGTAGTAGGCGAGGGAGACCGCGGTGGCGGCGACGCCAAAGAGGACGAGCCACCACTCGCCGGCGTCGTAGGCGGCCGAGAAGACGAACAGCTTGCCGAACATGCCCCCCGTGAGCGGGAAGCCGGCCATCCCCAGCATGAACGTCCACATCGCGATGCCGTACCACGGGCGCTCCCAGCCGAGGCCTGCGAGCGACTCGAGCGTCACCGGCCGCTGGAGCTCCCGCTCGCGCGCCGCCACGACCGCGAAGGCACCGACGGACATTGCCGAGTACGGGACGAGGTAGTAGAGAAGCGCCTCGCCACCGCGCGCGGAGTCTGCCGAGATTGCGATGAGCATGAAACCGGCGTGCGAGATCGAGGAGTACGCGAGAAGCCGCTTCACGTCGCGCTGCGCAAGTGCGGCGAGGTTGCCCCAGGCGAGCGAGATGCACGCCAGCACGGCGACGGCGATAGTCCAGACGTCGCTCTCGTCCGGGAACGCTGTGACGAGCACGCGGAGCAACACGACCATCGCGGCGGTCTTAGTGGCCGCGGACATGAACGCCGTGACCGAGGTCGGGGCACCCTGGTACACGTCGGGTGTCCACATGTGGAACGGAGCGGCCGAGACCTTGAACGCCAAGCCGGCGAGGATCATCGCCAGTCCGGCGAGGAGGAAGACGTCGTCTGTGGGGTTGGCTGCGGCGATCTCGGCGAACCCGAGCTCCCCAGTCGCGCCGTAAACGAACGCGGATCCGAGGAGCAGCACAGCTGACCCGAAGCCGCCGACGATCAGGTACTTGAGCCCCGCCTCGAGCGAGGCTGCCCGCTCGGTGTCGAGCGCCACGAGGATGTAGAGGCAGAGCGAGAACCACTCGAGCCCGAGGAAAAGCGTCATCAGGTTCTCGGCACCGACGAAAAAGACCATCCCGGCACCGGCGGCCGCAACGAGCGCGTAGTACTCGCCGTGGTTGTCGCGCCGGCGTTCTGCCCAGGAGACGAGCACGACAACGGCTCCGGTCACCGCGAGGACGAGCTGCGCAAGGGCGGCGAGCTGGTCGCGCACCATGGATCCGTCAAGGAGCACTTCTGGCGTCGAGCTGTCGTCGAAGACCACTCCCGCGAGCACAGCGGCAAGCACGAACCCGACGAGAGCGACCGCTGCAGCAGCGCTCTTGCGCATCCATGCGGGAACGAGCACTGCGGCCAGGAGCGCGATACCGGACGCGCAGAGGAGCGCGACGCTCGGCGAAAGTGCGAGCCAGTCGACGGTCGGCGTGTCGATCATCGGAACGCCTCGGCGATCGCCTGAGCCGCGTCGTTGCCCGGGAAGGAGCTCTGGCTGATGAGCGCCGGCCAGGCGGAGAGGACGAGCAGAACGAGGAGGAGCGGCAGGACGAGCCCGAGCTCACCCGGTCTCAGGTCGAGTGCTTCGTCTCGCACTGAGGACCCGGGCTTTACGTGGAGGATCGCGGAGACCACGCGCAGCGTGTACATCGCGGCGAGCACGACGCCAAGCGCTACGACCACCGAGTACCCCCAGCCCTGGTCGTACACCCCCGCCATGATCAGGAACTCGCCAGCGAACGTCGCCGAGCCGGGCACTGCCAACGCGATCATCCCGGCGACTAACACGACGGTTGCGAGCACTGGTCTTCCCCTCGCCATCCCTCCCAGCGACGCGAGCTCGCCCGTCCCGCAGCGGTGCTCGACCATCCCGACGAGCAGGAACATGCTCGCGGAGATGAGTCCGTGGGCGACGGACTGCAGAACCGCGCCATCGAGGCCGAGGTCGTCGAAGGCGAAGACCCCGAGTGTGATCAGACCCATCTGCGCCATGGACGAGTAGGCGACGATTCCACGCAGGTCGGGCGCACGGAAGGCCAGAAGCGACCCGTAGACCAGGCCCGCAGAAGCCAGGACGAGAATGAGCCCGGATAGGTCGTCCGCAGGTTCCGGGAACTTCGGCAGTCCGATTCGCAGGAACCCGTAGATCGCCGTCTTCGATACGACGGCAGAGAGCACCGCCGCAACCTCCACCGGTGACTCCCTGTAGGCGAGCGGCAGCCAGCCGTGGAACGGGAAGAGCGGCGCCTTGATGCCGAAGGCGATCGCGAAGCCCAGGAAGATCCACACGTTGTCGCTCGTGCTGGAGTCGATCAGGCTGAAGGTCCCTTGCGTTACGCCGAACGCCACGACCGATGCCAGCATCAGCAGCGAGCCCGCCATCGTGTAGACGACGAAGGTCAGCGTCGCTGCTTGACGACGCGCGCCGCCCCAGACTCCGACGAGCACGTATAGCGGGATCAGCATCGCCTCGAAAGAGATGTAGAACAGGAGCAGGTCCTGCGAGGCGAAGGTGGCGACGATCGCGCCGGTCAGCAAAAGCATCAAGGCGTGGTACGCCCGTGGACGGTCCCGCCCGACCCACATCGCGTAGCCGATCGCGGCCGCGGACACGATCACGGCTGCACCCGTCAACCAGAGTGAGAAACCGTAGAAGCCGACGGAGTACGAGATCCCTAGGCTCTCCACCCACTCGCGTGATGTGCCGAGTTGGAGCCCGCCGTCGTCGAAGTCGAACCGTGCGGCGGCTGTGATCCAGAGCCCGATCTCCATAAGGGCGACGAGGAACGCGAGCCCGGCCGTGGTCGCCCGCGGGAGCGGCGCGACCGCGACGACGAGCGCGCCGACGACCGGGAGCAGGATGAGAGCGGTAGTGAGCATCGGCTAGCGCACCGCCACGAACACGACGACGAGAACACAGACACCGAGCGCGATTGCGACGGCGTAGGTCCGCAGGAGCCCGGACTGCACGCGCGCTACCTCGCCACCCAGCTGGATCGTTCCGGAGCCGAGCTCGTCGAGCGAGCGCTCGATGACGGGCTCCTCCACATTTCGTCGAAGCGCGGTCGAGATCGCCACAGCCGGTCGGTAGAAGAGCGCGTCGTAGAGCTCGTCGAAGTAGAACTTGTGCTCCAGGACGCGCCAGACGCCGGGGCTTGTGACGAGCTGGCGACCGGCGAAGAACGCGCGACGCGCGACGTAGAAACCGACGAGCCCCAGTGCGACTACGATGGCGCTCGTTTCGTAGTCCTCCGCGACCGTCGGGTCCACCAGTGCCTCGGCTGTCTCGCCGATCCACTCGGTGAACGGATGCCAGACCCCTGGGATGACCACCAGGCCGCCGATGGCAGAGAGGACGGTGAGGACTCCGACCGGGACGAGCATGGACAGCGGTCCTTCGCCCTGGCCGTGATCCACGTGACTCGCGTGTGCGGCCCCGGCTTCAGCCGCTTCGCCTCGGAAGACCGTGTAGTAGAGGCGAAACGCATATGCACCAGTGAGGAGCGCCCCGACGAGCCCGGCGACGTATAGCGTCCACCCAAGCGCGCCGCCCGTGGCGAGCACGGAGGCGAGGATCCCGTCCTTCGACCAGAAGCCTGCGAAGGGAGGGATGCCGACCAGCGCCAGGACACCGACGAGGAATGCGATGTGAGTTCGCGGCAGGGTGCTCTTCAGCCCTCCCATCCGGCGGATGTCCTGCTCCCCGCCGAGGTGATGGATCACGACGCCGGCCGACATGAAGAGCAGCGCCTTGAAGAAGGCGTGCGTCATCAGGTGGAAGATTGCGTAGCCGTAGGCGCCGATCCCTGCGGCCATGAACATGTAGCCGATCTGCGACATCGTCGAGTAGGCGATGACGCGCTTGATGTCCCATTGCACGAGCGCGATGAGCCCGGCGACGAGAAGCGTGACCGCCCCCAGGATGGCCGCGAGATGCTGGATGTCTGGAGCCGCCTCGAAGATCGGATGAGCTCGCACGAGCAGATAGACGCCGGCCGTGACCATCGTCGCCGCGTGGATGAGCGCGGACACTGGGGTCGGCCCCTCCATCGCGTCGGGAAGCCAGGTGTGGAGCGGGATCTGCGCGGACTTGGCGACTGCTCCGCCGAGCAGTCCGAGCGCGACGAGGTTTACGGTCGTCGCCGACATCGAGCCGACGTCCTCGAAGACGCCGAAGAACTCGAGCGTCCCCGTCTCCCAGATGAGCAGCACGCATGCCAGGGCGAACGTGGCGTCACCGATCGCGTTCATCACGAATGCCTTCTTGGCCGCGGCCACGGCTTCAGGCCGCTTATGCCAGAACCCGATCAAGAGGTACGACGCGAGGCCGACGAGACCCCAGCCGACGAGGAGCAACAGGAAGTTGCCGGCCTCGACGAGCAGCAGCATCGAGAAGACGAAGAGCGACATGTACGCGAAGTACCGACGCTCCTCGTCGTCGCCGGCCATGTAGCCCATCGAGTACCAGACGATCAGCCCGCCGACGCCGGAGACGATGAGCATCATCACGCTCGAGAGCGGATCGAGGAGGATCTGGAATCCGACCTCGAAGTCACCTGCGGCGAGCCAGGTGTACGCGGTCGAGACCTGTTCGCGGTCAGCCGAGTCGGTTGCCCAGAGCCCGAAGAAGGCGACGACGGCACCGGCGAAGGCGATGAATGTCGTGAGCGTCGAGATCCACCCGGCCACGCGTCGCGAGATGCGCTGCCCCGCGAGCGTGATCGCGACTGCGCCGGCGAGCGGCGCGAACAGGCAGATCCAGGCGCCTGCAGTCATCTAGCCGCGAAGCGCGCTCGCCTGGTCGACGTCGAGGACGAGACGCCGGCGCGCCATCGCAACGATCAGGCCGAGTCCAATCGCGACCTCGGCCGCAGCGACCGCCATCACTGCGAGCGCGAAGATCTGCCCGTCGAGGTCACCGCGTTGGCGGGCGAAGGCGATCAGCGTCAGGTTCGCAGCGTTCAACATGATCTCGAGCGAAAGGAGAACGATCAGCGGGCTCCGCCGGAGCATCACGCCGAGCGCTCCGATCCCGAACATGAGCGCGGCGACGATCAGGTACCAGCCGACATCTGGCCCGTCCATTACTGGGTCTCCTCCTTCTCGGGGGTCGTTCCCAGCACGACGCCCCCGATCGCCGCGACGAGCAGCACGATGGACGTGATCTCGAACGCGAGCAGGTGGTCGGTGAGGAAGAGCTCGCCGATCTCCGCAGGGCTGCCGAATGAGTTCGAGACCTCGGCTGGATCCTGCAAGTTGTCCCCCCACGCGAGCCCGAGGACGACGACGACTTCGACCAGGAGCGCAGCTGCCGCGACGACTGCGGCAGTCCTGAGGAGCGGCGGCCCGCCCGCCCACGGGGCATCCGCTCGTCCGCCGAGGTATGCAACGACGAAGAGGAACATGACCATCACCGCGCCCGCGTAGACGAGCACTTGAGCGGCGGCGACGAACTCGGCGGCCAGCAGGAGATAGAGCACCGCGAGCGACGCGAGGTTCCCGATGAGCGCCAACGCCGAGAAGAAGGGGTTCGTCACGCTGACGACGGCGATGCCACTCGCAAGACAGCCGCCTGCCGCCAGGAACCAGACCACCCAGACGAGGACGTTGCCCATCAGCTGGAGGTCTTATAGGAGGGCTCGGGGGTATCGAACCGGTCGGGATCGGCGACGGGAACGCGCTTGATTGGCTCGGCGAGGAGCATGTCCTTCGTGTAGATCAGGTCGTCCCGTGAGTACTCGGCGATCTCGAATTCGTTCCCGAGCGTGATGGCGTCGAACGGACACGCGAGCTCGCAGTAGCCGCAGAAGATGCAACGGCTCATGTTGATCTCGTAGATTCGGGCGTACCGTTCGCCTGCGGACACGCGATTCTCGGCCGTGTTTTCCTCCGCGACCACGCGGATGCAGTCGGCGGGGCAGGCAGCAGCGCAAAGTGAGCAGCCGACGCACTTCTCGAGCCCGTTTTCGTGCTTCCAGAGCCGGTGCCGTCCGCGGAAGCGCGGATACACCGGTCGCTTGTACTCGGGGTACTGCTGCGTGATCGGCTTCCGGAAGATCTGCCGGAAGGTGACCCCGAAGCCCTTGAGCGTGTCGTAGGGCTGGGGGCTCATACTGCAACCACCACGACCGCAGTGACGAGGGCGTTGATCGTGGCCACCGGGAGCAAGATCTTCCAGCCGAAGCTCATGAGCTGGTCGTAGCGCAGGCGCGGCAGCGTCGTTCGCATCCAGATGAACACGAAAAGCAGAAGGGCGAGCTTGCCGATGAACCAGAGCGGACCGGCCCACGTGGCGCCGTCCCAACCAGGTCCGTGCCAGCCGCCGAGGAAGAGCGTCACGCCGAGTGCAGAGAGCGTGATGAGGTTGATGTACTCGGACATCGTGTAGAGCCCGAACCGCATCCCGCCGTACTCGGTGTGGTAACCGGCGACGAGCTCCTGCTCTGCCTCGGGGAGGTCGAACGGGGCGCGCGACGTCTCGGCCGTGCCGGCGAAGAGGAAGACGATGAGCCCCACGAACTGCGGGACCGCGTACCACAGCGTTCCCTCCTGCGCCGCGACGATGTCGGTGAGCGACAGCGACTCGGCCATGATCACCACCCCGAGAACGGAGAGCGCGAGCGAAACCTCGTACGAGACCAGCTGAGCGCAAGTCCGCATGGACCCGAGGAGCGAGTACTTCGAGTCCGAGGCCCAACCTCCCACGATGAACCCGTAGATGCCGACGGACCCGATCGCGAAGATGAGGATCAGCGCGATGTCGAGGTCCGCGACCTGCCCTGGGATGTAGACGCCTCCGATCTCCCAGCCCGGCCCGTAGGGAATGACCGAGAACGTTGTGAGCGCCGTGAACGTCGCCAGGAACGGCCCGAGCACGTAGAGCCAGTTGACGGCCGCGGCGGGTTGGAAGCTCTCCTTGTTCAGCAGCTTGAGGAGGTCAGCGATCGGCTGCAAGAGGCCAAACGGCCCCGCTCGGTTCGGCCCGTAGCGGAGCTGCATCCTGGCCATGACCTTGCGCTCGGCGAGCGTCAGATACGCGAACGTCACCATCACGAGGTTGATGACCACGAAGGCCTGAATGAGGCTCACGTACCACTCGACCTGCATCAGGCCCTCACCACCTCGACAGCTGCGTGTAGGTCGGCGGCGTGCTCGTCGGCGATCCGTGCGATTCCTTCGACGAGCTTTCGATTCACGTGCGCCCGCAGCTCCACCGACGTGCCGTTCGAGCGGACGAGGACGCTGTCACCGGCTGCGATTCCGCGCCGCTCGGCATCGGCGGCCGACAGCTCGACATCAGGGTGGGCACGCTGGAAGTCGAGCTGAGGCACACGCTCCACGGCAGGCCCGGAGAACAGCGGCCGGTACCGCTGCAAGCGCAGCGCCCCGACGTACTTCTCATCGGAGAAGGTCGCCAGGGTCGACGAGCTGGGCGTCGACGCGGGAACGGGTGTCTCGTACGCATGGCGCGCGGGAAGAGGTGCATAGAGTCCGAGCTCGTCGAGAGACAGATCGCGGAAGAGCGTCTGGGCGAGCTCTTCGAATACACCCGGCGCCTGCGAGGCGACCTCGACGTCGAAGCGTGCCGCGAGAATTGCGATCCAGGCGAGCTCGTCCGGGCACGGTGGCAGGACCGTGCGGCGAAGGCGCTGCAAGCGACCTTCGAGATTCGTCGACGTGCCGTCGCGCTCGAGAGCAGCGGTGGCAGGGAGGAGCAGGTCGGCCCAGCCTGCGGCGAGCTCGTGAAACATCGTCAGCACGATCACATGCTCGGCCTGCTCCGCGAGCGCGCGCACGCTTGGGTCGGCCGCTGCATCGTCGCCCGAGACGAGCAGGAGCTTGATCGGCTCGGGGTTCGCCTCGTCGGCGTCCGCGGAGGCCGCCCAGGCGGCTGCGGCGCCCAGTGCGTTGGCCGTGGCCGGAAGGTGGAACGCGCCACACGCGTCCTTGCTCTCGAAGCCAAGCTCGTGTGCGAGCTCGGCGAGGCGCGCTCCTCCTCCGCCGCCCGGCCCGGACCAGACGAGGACAGCGCGCTCGGCCGCCCGGAGCTTTCTGCCGAGCGCGTTCCGTGGCGCAGCAAGCTCCTGACACAAAGCCGTCGCTCCGCCGGGCTCCGTGGGCACGTCCCCCACGGGCGAGCAGACCACGACATTGGCTCGCCGCCGTCGGGCCTCCTTGATCCACAGATCCACGATCGGCGCGCGCTCGACGACGGGGTCGTCGCCGACCACGACGACGAGCTCGGCCTCGGCAATCGCGCTGAGTGGCAGTCGAAACGCCTCCAGTGCATTGGAGGTGGCCTCCGGCATCACGGCCGAGTGCGCACCGAGGCCTGCGCGCAGAAGGCGCCCGAGCGAGTAGGCGATCTCGTTCGTCTCCGATCCCGAGAGTGCGGTAACGATCGCCCCGTCAGCCTCGCGCAGCATCTCCTCGGCGGAGTCGAGCGCCTCGTCCCACGTGACCTCCTCGAGCCCCTTCGGCCCGCGGCGCAGCGGTGCGGTGATCCGGTCGTCCGCCCGAAGGTGCGGGTACGTGAAGCGTCCTTTGTCGCAGAGCCAACCGCGGTCGATCTCGGGGTGGTTCCGGGAGAGGATGCGCTTTACCTTCCCTTCGCGGATAGTCGCCGAGACGTTGCAGCCGACCGGGCACCCGGTGCAAACGGTCGGCACGTTCTGGATCTCCCACGGCCGCGCCTCGAAGCGGTAGAGCGTCGACGTCAGCGCTCCGACAGGGCAGAGCTCGATGACGTTTCCCGAGAACGGCGAGCGGTACGCCTCGTCCTCGAAGGTGGCGATCTCGGTACGAGCGCCTCGGTTCCGCGCGATCAACTGCCCGTCTTCGGAGACGTCCTCCGAGAAGCGGGTGCAGCGGTAGCAGAGGATGCAGCGCTCGCGGTCGAGCGCGATCAGCGGCGAGACGGGGATCGGCTTGTCGACCGTGAGCTTGGGGAGCGTCATGCGGCTGTTCCCAGGCCCGTAGCGAAACGCGAGGTCCTGAAGCGGGCACTCGCCGCCCTTGTCGCAGACCGGGCAGTCGAGCGGGTGGTTGACCAGGATGAACTCGAGGGTCGCCTCCTGCCCTTCCGCTGCCTTCGCAGACGTCGCTGCGGTGCGGATGACCATCCCGTCGGTGACGGTGAGCGTGCAGCCGGCCTGGAGCTTCGGCATCCCCTCGATCTCGATCAGGCACATTCGGCACGCCCCGACCGGCGGGCCGAGGCGAGGCTCGTAGCAGAAGACCGGAATCTCGATCCCTGCGGCCAGGGCCGCCTCGACAAGCCCGGTGCCTTTCGGCACTTCGACTTGCCGGTCGTCGACGGTGACGACGAAGAGCTCAGACATGAGCCACCTCGTGGCCATGGCCCTCGTGCATTGCCGAAGGGGCGAGAACCCCTTCGAGAGACGAGTCGCCGTCGAAGGGGCAGCGGCCGAGGGCGATGTGCGCCTGGTACTCGTCGCGGAACCGGTCGACGTAGCTGAGAACGGCGATCGCGTCGGAGTCGCCGAGAGGACACAAGCACTTGCCGAGGATCCGGTCGCAGACCGAGAGAAGAAGGTCGAGATCCGGCTGGGACGCGCGACCTTCCTCGATCTTCTGGAGGATCTGCGTCAGCCAGCGCGTGCCGACGCGGCAAGGTGTGCACTTCCCGCAGGACTCGTGCTCGTAGAACTGTGAGACGCGGATGCCGAGCTGCACCATGCAGCAGCGGTCGTCGATCACGATCACCCCTGCCGAGCCGATCGAGGAGCCCGCCTGCACGAGCGAGTTGAAGTCGAGTGGCGTGTCGATCTCCTCGCCGGTGAGGACCGAGGTCGACGAGCCGCCGGGGATGATCGCTTTCAGCTCACGGCCGCCCGGAACACCGCCGCCGACGTCGTAGATGAGCTCGCGCAACGTGATCCCGTGCGGCAACTCGTAGTTCCCGGGGTTCACGACGTCTCCCGACAGCGAGAACACTCGCGTGCCTGTCGATCCTTCGACGCCGAGCTTTGCGTACTCCGTGGCGCCGAGATCGAGGACCGAGGTCACCGTCGTGATCGACTCGACGTTGTTGACCGCCGTGGGCGCGGCGTAGAGACCGGCGATCGCCGGGAACGGCGGCTTCGTCCGCGGCTGCCCGCGCTTGCCTTCGAGCGATTCGAGGAGCGCTGTCTCCTCGCCGCAGATGTATGCGCCCGCGCCGCGATGGAGAACGACGGTCACCCCGCCGAGCAGGTCGGCCTTTCGGATCGCTTCGAGCGAGTCGCGCAGTACCTCGAACTCCCGCTCGTACTCCCCGCGGATGTAGATGAAGACGTGCTGCGAGGAGATCGCATGCGCGGCGATGAGGCAGCCCTCGAGGAACCGAAACGGGACGCGGAGCAAGATCTCGCGGTCCTTGAAAGTGCCCGGCTCCGACTCGTCCGCGTTGACGACGAGGTAGTGGGGCCTCGGAAGCTGGTCGGGCTTCGGGACGAACGCCCACTTGCGCCCCGTCGGAAAGAACGCGCCGCCCCGCCCACGAAGCCCAGATGCTTCGAGCTCGGCGATGACGTCGTCGGGGGCCATCGAGCGCGCCTTGTGGAGCGCGGCGAACCCGCCCCCCGCTTCGTAGTCCTCGATTCGAGTGACGGCGCCGCCGTCGGTTCCCGCGAAGACGATCTGTGGCGTCTCAGGCACGGAGTTCCTCGACGATTCCGGCTACGTCCGCCGCTTGCACTCGCAGCCGATGGCGGTTGTCGATCGCCACGACCGTCGCCCAGCCGCAGCCTCCCAGGCACTCGACCGTGCCGAGCGAGAACGCACCGTCGTCCGAGGTCGAGCCGGCTGAGATTCCCAACTCCCCTTCGAACGCCTCGACGACCTGCTGTGCCCCGGACAGCGCGCACGAGATGTTCGTGCAGACTTCGACGACGGTGCGGCCAACGGGCTCGAGGTGGAACTGGTCGTAGAACGACGCGATCGAGACGCAGTACGCGGGCGTCAGGTCGAGCGCGTCTGCGACCTCACGCAGCGCCTCGGGTGGAAGCCAGCCGCCATGTTCCTCCTGTGCGAGTCGGAGCGCCGGAAGCACCGCCGAGGTCGGCTCCGGATACTGCTTGCGGAGCCTCCGGACTCGAGCCTGGACGCTCACCTGTCGGCGTCTCCCATGACCGGGTCGAGCGAGCCAGCGACCGCGATCAGATCGGCGATGAGGCAGCCCTGTACGACAGTCGCAGTCGCCTGGAGCGCCGCCAGGCTCGGCGCCCGGAAGTGGACGCGCCAGGGCCTTGCACCACCGTCGGAGACGAGGTAGCACCCGGCCTCGCCGCGCGGCGACTCGATTACGACGTAGACCTCTCCCTCGGGGACCGTGAACCCCTCGGTGACGATCTTGAAGTGGTGAATCAGCGACTCCATCGAGGTATGGAGCTCGTGCCTCGGCGGAAGGACGACCTTGCGGTTATCCGCGACCCATGGCTCGCCCTCCATCTCGTCTAGACGGTCGAGGCACTGCCGGACGATGCGCACCGACTCGCGCATCTCGTCCATGTGCACCTTGTAGCGGTCGTACACGTCTCCGTTCGGGTATACGGGAACGTCGAACTCGACCTCGTCGTAGGCGAGATACGGCATGTTCTTACGCAGGTCCCAGTTCACACCCGAGGCGCGTAGAACAGGCCCGGACTGGGCTAGCGCCAGCGCGTCCTCGGCGGAGAGAAGACCGATCCCTTTCGTACGCTCGAGCCAGATCGCGTTTCGGTCGAGGATCGTCTCGTAGTCGTCGACCGACTTGAGCATGGCGTCGCAGAACGTCCGCGCCTGGGACGCGAAGCCCGGCGGGGTGTCCTCCGCGAGGCCGCCCACTTGGAAGTAGCGCGTGTGCATCCGCGTTCCTCCGACCATCTCGAAGAGGTCGAGGATCTCGTCGCGGTCGTCGAACGTGTACCAGAGGAGCGAGATCGCCCCGAGCTCGAGCGCCGAGGTCCCGAGCCAGACGAGGTGCGAGTGGATGCGAGTGAGCTCCGTGAATGCCATGCGCGCCCATGTCGCGCGCCGCGGAACGTCGATATTGAGCAGCTTCTCGACAGCCAAGACATAGACGAGCTCGTTCGCCTGGAACGACACGTAGTCGACCCGCGCCGGATACGTGACCGACTTCCACCAGGACTTCGCCTCCATGTTCTTCTCGAAGCCGGTGTGGAGGTAGCCGATGACAGCGCGGATACCTGCGACGGTCTCCCCGTCGAGATCGACGATCAGGCGCAGGACGCCGTGGGTGGATGGGTGGTTGGGGCCGAAGTTGACGGTGAGGATGTCGTCGAGTGCGTGCTTCTCGGGGTCGACTTCGAGGATCGTCGGTACGGGATGCGGGATGCGCGTGCCCTCGTAGATGCGCGTCGACGGAAGGACGGTCACGGGGTCGCCTAGTCCTCGTCCGAGAAGCGCACCGGCTCGCCGCCGAGCGGGTAGTCCTTGCGCAGAGGATGACCTTCCCAGTCCTCCGCCATGAGGATGCGCACGAGGTTCGGGTGGCCCTCGAACGGGATGCCCATCATGTCCCACGCTTCACGCTCGAACCAGTCTGCGGCCGGCCACACGGGCAGGACGCTGGCGGCAGGCTCGCCATCGTCGAGCCAAACCTGGACGCGGAGCCGCAGCGGCTCCTCAGCGACGCTGAGCAGGTGGTACGAGACCGAGAACCGTTTCGGCTTCGGTGCCGGGACGTGCGCCAGTCCCTGAGAACCAGGCTCGTTGAGGTCCCGGCCCGAGGCTGTGCCGATGTAACCGGCGACGCCGGGCTCGCCCCAACCGAGGTAGTCGGTGGGAGCGATGTCGCTAAGGACATTGAATCCGCACTCGTCCCGCAGGTACGTACATGCCTCCACAAGGCGGGCAGGGTCGACGACGAGCGTCGTCTCACCGTACGACTCCAGCGTCTCGATCACTCCAGGAACGCCGGCGTACGTGGTCACTCGGCGACTCCACGGATCTGGTACGCGGGAGGGACGCCGGCTCGGATCTTCTCGTGCAGCCGGACGACGCCCTCCAGGAGCGCCTCCGGGCGCGGCGGGCAGCCGGGCACGTGGACGTCGACCGGAACGATCTTGTCGACTCCCTGCAAGATGGTGTAGTTGTTGAACATCCCGCCCGAGCTGGCGCAGGCGCCCATGGCGATGACCCACTTCGGCTCGAGCATCTGGTCGTAGACCTGGCGCAACGGCGGCGCCATCTTGTGCGTCACCCGGCCTGAGACGATCAGCAGGTCGGCCTGGCGGGGCGACGAGCTGAACCGCTCCATGCCGAAGCGTGCGATGTCGTAGCGGGAGGAGACGACAGCGATCATCTCCATTGCGCAGCAGGCAAGCCCAAAGGTGTCCGGCCAGACCGAGTTGGACTGTGCCCAAGCGACTGCCTTGTCGACCGTTGTCAGGAGAAGCGCGTCCTCGATCTCCGCGACCTCCTGCTCGAACACACCGGGTCCGCGGTCGGGCCAGAGCACGCGCTCCGACTGGAGCCCGGCCTTCGCGAGGGGTCGATCGCTGACCAGCGGAAGCTCACGCTTCACCAGTTCAGAGCCCCCTTGCGCCAGATGTAGACATAGGCGACGCCGAGGATCGCGATGAACACCGAGAGCTCGCCGAGCCCGAACCAGCCGAGCGCATTGAGCTGAACGGCGAGCGGATACAGGTAGACGATCTCGATGTCGAAGAGGATGAAGAGGATGGCCGTCAAGTAGAAGCTGACGGTGAAGCGGCGTTGTTGGCTCGGAGGACTCTCTGCGACACCCGACTCGAACGGCAGCATCTTCTGCTTCGTGCGGGCGACAGGGCGCCGCGGGACGATGAACGAAGCCGCGATCATCGTCGCGGGGATGGCCGCCGCGAAGAGGGCGTAGAAGAGGAAGGGCAGCCAGTTCGAAAGCACGGGTGTACCCCCGCGTGGACCTCGGACGTCTGTTCTCGCGCGAAACCTAGCACTCCCCCTTTGGGCGCACGAAGGGATCCGAAATCCCGCACAGAATGAGCGATACGAGTGTTACAAACTCGGTGCTGGCATCCAGCACCCCGTCCGCTACCATGAGCCCGTGGCAACCATCGAGCATCCGACCGACACGCTGATCTCGCTGACGCCCGTCGCGGCGGCGAAGATCCGGGAGCTCATGGCCGAGGAGGAGGACGCAGGCACTCTCGTCCTTCGCGTCGCCATCCAGGGCGGCGGCTGCTCCGGCTTCCAGTACGGACTCGGCTTCGATGCCGGGGCCGCGGAGGGCGACGTCGAGCTCTCACTCGAGGGAATCCCGGTCGTCGTCGATCCCTACAGCGCGCCGTATCTGCGTGGCACCACCATCGACTTCCTGAACTCGATCCAGGAGGCCGGGTTCAAGATCGACAACCCGAACGCAGTCTCCTCGTGCGGCTGCGGCCACTCGTTCCAGGTGGAAGAGGGCGAAGAGCTGCCCGAGGGCACCGAGGTCGGCGGCTGCGGCGACGGTTGTTCGCACTGACGCCGCAAGCGCATCAGTGGTAGCTGCCTGCGCTGACCTGAGCCCCATTCCGCTCAGGTCTTGAGTTCGTCTTGACGGTGTCGTAGTCTCGCCCAGTCAGCGGCTGGGAGGATCCTGTGCGCATTGTGTATTGGGCGTGGTCGATGGTCGTGTTTGCGATGGTCGTCATTCAGATCGGCCTTGCCGGATACGGCGCGTTCTATGCGGCGAACAAGCTCGAGGACGAAGGCTCGACGATCAACGACGACGTGTTCATGGACGGTTTCGGTCTCCACGCCGGTTTCGGCTACATCACCATTCTCTCCGGGCTTGTCCTGATGATCCTCGGACTGATCGCGGGCATCGGAAAATGGCGGCTCGGTCGACACGGGCTGCTGTTCCTCCTGCTCTTCATCCAGCTCTGGCTCGCCTGGATCGGCTTCGAGCTCCCGTTCCCGGTTGGTTTCCTCCATCCGATCAACGCGGTGTTCATCTTCATCCTGTCTGCCTCCATCGTCTGGGACGAGTGGCAGAGGCGAAACGCCGCGCCAAGCGCAGCCCCAGCGACCTAACGCAAACCTATTCCGGATCGTTGTGCTGGACGTCACCCACCCTGAAGGGTGTGGTGACGCCTGCGTACGCCACATGCATCGTGAGCCCGTCGGCGGCATGCCGAAGGTTGTGGCAGTGGTCCATCCAGATGCCCGGGTTGTCCGCTCGAAAGGCCACGACGTAGCGCTCGCCGGGCTGCATGTTCAAGGTGTCGACCCACCATGGGCTGCCCGTTGCAGGGTTGCCGTCACGGCTTAAGACAAGGACGTGATGTCCGTGGAGATGCATCGGATGGATCGCTTTCGTGTCGTTGGTAAAGGTGACCTCGACGAGATCACCTCTCTCGACGACGAAGATGGGCACGTCCGGGTAGATCCCGCCGTTGATGGCCCACTGCAGGCCAGGGTCTCCGTCGTAGAAACCCGGCTTGCGTGTAATGGTGAATTCGAAGCTTCGGTCATACGTGCTCGACGCGTCGAATGGCGTAGCCGTGGGTCGGCCGTACCCCAGCGGGTCGAAATCGGGTCCTGGGACTCCGGTCGGTGGGGTCGCAGCGCCGTCCGGACTGAGGCCTAGGCCGGCGCTCGTCTCGGCAAGCGACAGCCGAACGGCGCTTGCGGGCATTGTGAAGCCGATGTCCGTTCGCCCGCCGGCTCCCACGACGAGGGACATGTTCTCGAGTGATGTTGGCCCGTTGAGCTCGGTGCCGTCGATCGCGACGACACGAAACGGTGTTCCCGTAACGATGAAGCGCTGCTGTGAGCTGTCCGAGTTGACCAGCCGTAGCCGCACCGGCGTTCCAGGTTGAATCGCACGGCGCTGGAGCGTGTCGTCGCCGTTGAGCGTCGGGACGCCGTCGAAGGTGTGGGCGACGATCACGACGTCGAGGGCGCCGACGCGGGTGGGGCGGCGAGGCTCGATGACCAGAGCGCCGAAAAGCCCGCGTCTCACTTCCTTTGCGGAGACCTGATGGGTGTGGTACCAGAAGGTGCCGACCTGTTCCGCGCGGAACCGGTACGTGTAGCGCTCACCCGGCAAGACGGCGTCCTGCGTTACTCCTGCGACACCGTCCTCGGCGTTCGGGACGTCGACTCCGTGCCAGTGGATCGTCACGCCCTGCGCGATGTCCTCGTTGACGAGATTCACCTCGACGAGATCGCCCTGGATCACACGAAGCTCGGGGCCTGGAGCCTCCCCGTCGAATGTCAGGGCGTCGACGGTTCGACCGGATCCGAGCTTGATGGTCGCATTCCTCGCCGTCAGCTCGAAACGAGCATCGGGCGCTTCCGTCTGGGGCCCGTCGAGATCCGCGACGCTCAGCCCGCCACGGTCATGACCAGCGTGTGACGCCGGGGCACCGCCACCGTAGTCGTCAGTGCCGTAAGCCATGACGCTGTACGTAGTCGGGAGGCGGCTGTTGTACCACGCCTTCCCGACCACGGCGAGCACGGCGACGAGGAGAGCGACGCCCGCGCAGGCGGCGAGCTTGGGCGCGAGCCGTCGGATCACGCCTTCATCGTCGCACGCCTCTGCGCCGGATGGCGCCCGTAGCATTGACGCCCGGATGAGCAACACGGCAAGGCACTTGCGCGTCGCGATAGTGGGTTCCGGCCCCGCTGCGTTCTATGCCGCCGGACATCTTCTTGCAAGCGAGGAGCCCGCGTTAGAGGTCGACATGATCGAGCGGTTGCCGACGCCGTGGGGGCTCGTCCGTCTCGGCGTCGCCCCTGACCATCCGAATCTGAAGACGGTCTCGCGCGCGTTCGAGAAGATCGCGCAACGACCGGGGTTCCGCTTCCTCGGAAACGTCGAAGTCGGACGGGATGTCGCTCATGAGGAGCTCGCGCGTTCCTACGACGCAGTCGTCTACGCCGTCGGCGCCCAGACCGATCGTCGGCTCGGCATTCCCGGAGAGGATCTCCCCGGTTCCTGGGCCGCGACCGAGCTCGTCGCCTGGTACAACGGCCACCCCGACTTCCAAGAGCTGGCGTTCGATCTCTCGGGGGAGCGGGCGGTCGTCGTCGGTAACGGAAACGTTGCGCTCGACGTGGCGCGGATGCTTGCGCTGACGCGCGAGGAGCTCGCCCCTACCGACACGACCGACGCTGCGATTGAGGCGATTGTCGGCTCGGGGATCCGGGAGATCGTCGTCCTCGGGCGGCGCGGACCTGTGCAAGCCGCCTGGACGTCGACCGAGCTCCAGGAGATGGGGGAGCTTGCGGGCGCGGACATTGTCGTCGAGCCTGGTGAGTTGGCGCTCGACCCGGCAAGCGAAGCCGAGCTTGCGGCGGCCTCGAACATCATCCAGCGCAACTTCGAGATCCTGCGCGGGTTCGCAGCGCGGAGGCCATCCGGTAAACGGCGAGTGGTACGCCTCCGCTTCCGTGTCTCACCGGTGGCGATTCTCGGTAGCGGGCGCGTCGAAGGAGTCGAGATCGCACACAACTCACTCGAGGCAGACGAGCACGGTCGCGTACGAGCGATCCCGACCGACACCCGCGAAGTGATCCCGTGTCAGATCGTCTTCCGGAGTGTCGGCTACAACGGCGTCGCTCTTGCCGGGGTGCCGTTTCACCAGACGAGCGGGACGATCCGGAACGAAGGCGGCCGTGTGCTCGACGACGCCGGCGCCGTCATTCCCGGTCTCTACTGCGCCGGTTGGATCAAGCGCGGCCCGACCGGCGTCATCGGGACGAACAAGAAGGACGCGACCGAGACGGTCGACCTCCTCCTCGCGGACGCGCGCGCTGGAGCTCTCCCAGCGCGAGACGGCGCGAGCATCCACGACGTCCTTGCCGGCCGAGAGATCGAGGTCGTGACACATGCTGGGTGGGAGGCGATCGACGCTGTGGAGCGCAACCGCGGCGAACCGCAAGGCCGACCGCGGGTCAAGCTCTCCTCATGGGATGAGCTGCTCGAAGCGTCACGGTCAGGCTGACAGCACGTCGAGCGTGCGGTCGACTCGCGTTCCGCGTTGTCGACGTGCCACGACGTCCGGAGCTTCCCTCCGCGTACCGCGGCCTGAATGGCGGCGCTCGCGAGCTTCTGCGCAGCTCCGGGTGCATCGGACACGAAAGGCAGTCTGACCGACCGCGGATAGACTCGCCGCGATGGGAAAGGCGACGCCGGGGCAGACTCTCTGGGGAGGTGAGACCGAAAAGGCGATGGCGAACTTCACGGTCTCGGGCGAGCCGATACCGCTCTCCGTCGCCCGCTGGCTTGGCCGGATAAAGGCTGCGGGAGCGCGGATCAACGCCGAGCTCGGCCTTCTCGACGCGGACAAGGCGGAGAGAATCGCCGCCGCCGCCGACCGCGTCGGCGACGGGGAGTTCGACGACCAGTTCCCCATCGACGTCTTTCAGACGGGGTCGGGAACGAGCTCCAACATGAATGCGAACGAGGTCATCGCGGCACTTGCGGGCGAGGGCATTCATCCGAACGACGACGTGAACATGGGTCAGTCGTCGAACGACGTCTTCCCCTCGGCCGTTCATCTCGCCGCGCTCGACGAGATCGTGCACGACCTCGTTCCCGCGCTGGAGCGACTCGCTGTCTCGCTCGAAGCGAAGGCGCGCGAGTTCGAAGACATCGTCAAGTCAGGTCGAACGCACCTGATGGACGCCGTTCCCGTGACGCTCGGCCAGGAGTTCGGAGGCTATGCCGCGCAGGTTCGGCAGGGAATCGCACGGGTCGAGGACGCGGTGCCGCGACTCGGCCAGATCCCGCTCGGCGGTACGGCGATCGGCACCGGTTTGAACACGCATCCGGAGTTCGCCGAGCGTGTGCGCGGCCTTCTCAGTGCGCAGTCAGGTCTCACGATCTCGGCGCCTGCCGACCCGTTCGAGGCCCAGGCCGCCCGTGACGGGCTGGTGGAGACGTCGGGCGCGCTCAAGGTCGTCGCCGTCTCGCTGAACAAGATCGCAAACGACCTTCGGCTCATGGGATCGGGACCGCGCGCGGGACTTGCGGAGATCTTTCTCCCAGAGCTGCAGAAAGGCAGCTCGATCATGCCCGGCAAGGTCAATCCGGTGATACCGGAGGTCGTAACCCAGGTCGCTGCTCAGGTGATCGGAAACGACCAGGCGATCACGGTGGGAGGCATGCAGGGCCATTTCGAGCTGAACGTCTTCATCCCGATGATGGCGCGCAACCTGCTCGACTCGATCAAGCTTCTCGCGAGCGCCTCCCGGCTGCTCGCCGAGAAGTGCGTGGACGGGATCGAGGCGAACCGCGAGCAACTCGAGCGCTACGCCGAGGCGACGCTGTCTGCAGCGACCGGGCTGAACCCCCACATCGGCTACGACAAAGCTTCGGAGCTGGTCAAGGCGGCAGCCGAAACTGGCCGCTCGCTACGGGAGCTCGCCCGCGAGGCGGGCGTCGACGAGGCCGTTCTCGACGAGGCGCTCGACTACCACGCGATGGCAAAGCCGCACGGGAGCTGAGCTTCCCGGTCTAGGGAGCGCCGCCAGGTGCCACGCAGTTCCGATCGAGCGGGCGCGCGAGCACGATTGTCGCCCTGCTTCCGCGCCTACCGATCGCGGTCGCCGCCCTTGCGCCGTGGCACGCGTCGACGACCGTGTCGAACCGTATGACGAACGTACCGAATCGTGAGGCACGCGTCACGCGGACGAGTTGCCCGGACTCGGTGACGACGGACACGCTCACCCGATCTGCGGGCTTGAACCCGGTGCCCCGCAGGACGAGCGGCGCCTTGTCGAGCACCCCCAGCGCGGGCTGTGGCGAGGTCGAGGCTGACGGCGAAAGTGGCGCGACCAACGCGACCAGCAGGCTGACCAGCAGGAGCGCGCGCGTGAGCTTCACGTCATCAGTATGCCCCTTGTGAAGGTCGCGGATCCCCTCCAAACAAAATCCTCACGTCCGCCGTACCGGTGCGAGCATGGGAGTCATCCGAATGGCGGTTGCAACGATGGTCTCGCTGTGTCAAGCGCTGCGCCGCTTGGCCGGGGAGACCAGGTCTGATCGGGTTTTGTCGAGCGCGCCCAGCGGCCGCGGCTTGGTATTACTCGTAGACAGAGGCACGGATTCGAACGGTGTTCAGGAGCATTCACAAGCCTCTGTGAGACCTTGTATCGCGCGTAACCATCGGGTTCCGACGGTTGCCGGTTGATCGGAGAGCAGTTTGCCCGCAGACTATGACGGGAAGAGCACGGAGTAGCGGTTACGCATGCTCCGCAACCGAAAAGGGGGGGTTCACGTGCGCAAACTCATGACTCTGCTTGCAGCGCTCGTCGCGGCGTTCGCGATCAGCGTTGTACCGGCAGGCGCAGTCACAGACGGCGAGCTCGACGGCAACCGCCATCCGGGTGTCGTACTCCTGCTCATGGAGGTCGGCGGGCAGCCCATGTTCAGATGTAGTGCGACGCTGTTGTCGGCGACAGTGGTTCTGACGGCCGGCCATTGCACGAACAACTTCCCCGACGCGCCGTTCACGGGGATGAGGGTGTTCACCGAGTCCGATGTCCAGGCCGGAATCGGAATCACCAACAACTATCCGCTCGCGGGCCCGAATGCCGTCGAGGCGGTGTCGTGGGCGTCCCATCCACTCTACGAGACCGGGCCATTCTTCCTCCACGACGTGGGCGTCGTGATCCTGCAAGCGCCCGGCGTAACCGGCGTGCCCGCAAGCGCGTACGGTGTTCTGCCCGGCTTGAACTCGCTCGACGCGCTCAAGCCGAACCGGCAGACGACGTTCGACTCGGTCGGATACGGGCTGCAGAAGTCGTTCCCGACCGCGGCTGCCTGGAAGAACGTCGGAAATCGGACGCGCATGATTGCCCATCCGCACCTGGTGCAGGTGAACACGGGCTTCGTCGGCAACTTCTCGTTGCTTCTCTCGAACAACGCGAACACGGGTGGCACGTGCTTCGGTGACTCGGGAGGTCCGAACTTCCTCGCCGGCTCGAACGTGGTCGCAGCCGTGACGTCCTTCGGTCTGAACAGGCCTTGCGGCGGCACGGGAGGCGTATTCCGCATGGACAGGCAGAACGTGCTCGACTTCGTCAACGGGTATCTGCCGTAGACCGCTCGGCTCGCGGTGGAGAGGGCCCATCACGGGCCCTCTCCACCGCGCGAGCAGTCAGTTCCTCAGCGCGTCCGGACCACTACGAGCTTGTCTGTGGCCGACTCTGCGCCCCAGACCTCGTCCGGCCGGCCGAGGAGCTGGCGCACCTCTGCGTTTGCGCTTGGAAGCCGGACGCTCGTGAACCTGGACGTCGCCGGATCGAACCTGATGAGCGCGTTCGAGCCGAAGTCGGTCAGCCAGACCTTGTCGCGCTCGTCGACGTAGACGGCGTAGATCATGGGGTTCGCGCCCGGCACGCGCCACTCGCGCCAGCGCTTGCTTCGAGGGTCGTACATCCCCACCTTGCCGGCATTCCATTCGCTGATCCAGATCCGACCGCGCGAGTCCGACCACGCTCGGCGTGCTCCCTGTCCGGACGTCGGCGGACGAAGTACCGTCGCCTTTCCCGTCCGTACGTCGATCATGCCGAGATAGCTGCCCGCGAGCGAGGCGTAGTAGACCTCTCCTGCGGGGGTCGTCGTGATCCCGTACGGCCCTTCGCCTCGTGGGGCGCGGAACACGCGCACCTTTCCGACCTTCGGGTCGAGCCGGCCGTAGATCCCGCCTTGTCCCGTGAACCAGAGGACACCGCGGCGGTCGAACGTGGCCGTGTTGAGGTTTGCGTAGCCCGTGCTTGCCGGAAGCGGAAAGCGACGGACCTTCCTCGTCCGTGGATCGACGCGGACGATGGCGTTGAGGCCACCGTCGGTGATCCACGGCGCACCGTCGGGACCGACGATGACGCCGTGGGGGGCGGAGCCGGAGCCGAGTCCGGTCAGCCGCGACTTGCCCGTCCTCGGGTTCAGCCAGCCGAGCTGGCCCGAGTGCTGCGCCGTGTACCAGACGCCGCCGTCACCGGCCGGCGCGACGTCGTGTGGATGCGTGCCCGCAGGCACGGGGTACTCCCGCACGGCGAGCTGGGAGTCTTGCGAGGGAGACGCGGTCGCCGTTGCGATACATGCGGTCGCGAGCAGGATCACAGCGGCCCCGAAGCGCATGTCTCTCAGTACGCGACGGCGCCCCGGCCGGTTTCGGCTGCGTGGCGCTGCTCGTCGGCGCGATACGACGAGCGTACGAGCGGACCCGAGAAAACGGAGCCGAACCCGAGCGCCTCGCCCTGTTCCCGGAGCCAGCGAAACTCGTCGGGATGCACCCAGCGGTCGATCACGGCGTGTTTCGGTGACGGCTGCAGGTACTGGCCGATCGTGACGACGTCGACGCCGTGTTCGCGGAGGTCGCTGCATCGTGTCCACGATCTCGTCGTTCGTCTCGCCGAGGCCGACGATGATCCCGGACTTCGTCATCACGCGATAGTCCGGCGAGCTCCTTCACCCGCCGGAGCAGCCACAGCGCCTTGTCGTAGCTCGCTTTCGCCCCGCGCATGCGCGCGTGCAGTCGCTTGACCGTTTCGATGTTGTGACCGAAGACGTCGGGGCGCGCCTCGAGCACGGTCGTGAGCGCCGCCTCTTCGACGCCGAGGAAGTCCGGAGTGAGGATCTCGATCGTTGCCTGCCGGAAGCTTCCGCTGGAGCGCACGGATCGTGGCCGCGTAGTGCCCCGCGCCTCGATCGGGAATGTCGTCGCGGTCGACGGATGTGACGACGACGTGCGAGAGCCCCATCTGGGCCGCGGCCTGGGCAAGGCGCAGCGGCTCGAGCGGGTCTGGCGGCGACTCCGGCTTCCCGGAGTGGACGTAGCAGTACCGGCAGGCGCGCGTGCAGGTGTCGCCGAGGATCTGGAACGTCGCCGTGCCGCGCCCCCAGCACTCGCCGATGTTCGGGCAGCGCGCCTCCTCGCAGATCGTCGTCAGGTGTCCCTCCCGCATGAGGCTCTTGACCTCGAAGTAGCGCGAGTTGACGCTCGGCGCTCGCACCTTCATCCACTCGGGCCGGCGCGGTCGTTCTGCCACAGGCAACGATTTCTGCATGGCGACGTTAGTCTAGAGACGGTGGTGCCGGAGGCCCCTCTCGAGCGGACCGAGCACGGGACGACCCCAGCCGGTGAGGGCTGGTTCGTCCTCAACGTGCGCGATGCGCGGTGGTTCGAGAGCGACGGGCTCGGGCTCTACGCGTCTTTCGAGGGAGAGAACGCACGCTTCACCGAGCTCGGGGTAGGCATTGGCATCCTGCGGCCGGGCGAGCCGAGCTGCATGTACCACGCGGAGGAGGCGCAGGAGGACTTCCTCGTCCTCGCGGGCGAATGTCTGCTCATCGTGGAGGGGCAGGAGCGGCTCCTGAAGGCATGGGACTTGGTGCACTGCCCGCCCTGGACGGAGCACGTGTTCGTCGGCGCCGGTGACGGTCCCTGTCTCGTTGTCGGTGTAGGCGCGCGCCGGAAGGGACGTGGCATCCGCTACCTGCCGAACGAGACTGCGCTTAAGTACGGCGCCGGCGTCGAGCAGGAGACGTCGGATCCGCGCGAGGCGTACGCCCGCTTCTCCGCGGACAAGCCGATTCCGTCCCGCCGGAGTTCCCGGGCGACTGACCGAGTAACGGCCGGTTACTTGGAGTGGAAGCGCTCGACCATGAGCGTCGTCATGGTCGAGTCCTCCGTCCAGAGTCGATGCGCGATGTCCTTGGGCCAGCGCACCTGCTCGCCTTCCCGGAGCGGAGCGGTCTCACCGGCGACCGAGGTGAAGCCCTCACCCTCGAGGCAGACGACGATGGTGTCACGCTCGCCCGGGTGCTCGTGGATGGTCGCGTGCTCCGAGAAGCGGAGCTGGGCGACGAAGAAGTCGTCTTCGCGGACGAGGACGCGACCCACGACGCCGATCACGCCTTCGCCAGGGAGCGGTCCCAGCCCGCGCGTGGGAACGGCCGGATGTCGATGCTCATCCGGGTAGCGAGCGAGGCGTGGATCTTCTGTGGCCAGAGCCCCGCGCCTTCGTCAGCTGAGAGCTCGTCGAAGTCCAGCTCGAAGACCGCGGCGATCGCTGCGATCGCGCTGGGCCGGACCTCTTCGACGGTGATCGGGCGATCGAGCTCGCGCGCCATCGTCGTGAAGGCCGCATCCTCGAGCCCGCACGCGGTGATCCACTCGGTGAAAGGCGCGGGATCGAGGTCGACGTTGAGCGCGTAGCCGTGCGTCGTCACCCAGCGCGACACGTGCACCCCGATCGAGGCGACCTTGCGCGGGCCGCGGCCCTCGCTCGGCGGCATCCAGACACCTGTCAGCCCCTCGATTCGCTGGCCTTCGAGCTCCAGACTCCGAAGCGTTCGAATGAGTGCGTCCTCGAGATTGCGGACGTAGAGCTTCACGTCCTTGCCGTGGTTACTGAGATCGAGGATCGGGTAGCAGACGAGTTGTCCAGGACCGTGGAAGGTCGACTTCCCGCCGCGGTCGGTCTGCGCGATCTCCACGTCTGCACTCTCGGGAATGTGGAGCTCCTGGTCCGCTTCGGTACGACGGCCGACCGTCACGATCGGCGGATGCTCGAGGAAGACCACCGTCTCCGGGATCGCGCCCTGCGAGACCGCGCCGGCGAGCGAGCGCTGGAGCTCGAACGCCTCGGCGTAAGGCACCAGGCCGAGGTTCAGCAGGTATGCGCCGCGATTCACCCTCGAGAGGTTAGAGGTTGTCCGACCTTCCTTCGCAGGAATCCGGCCGGGCGCATGGGCCGCGACGTGAACGACTCAGTACGCCGATTCGTCCCAGGTCTCGAGGCGCTCTCGCAGGTCTCGGAGGAAGCGGCCGGCTAGTGCGCCGTCGACGAGGCGGTGGTCGTAGGTCAGGGTCACGTTCATGATCGGCCGGATCGCGATCACGTCCTGGCCCATCTCGTCTTGGACGACCCACGGGCGTTTGACGACGGCGTAGGTGCCAAGGATCGCCGACTGCGGCTGATTGATGACCGGAGTTCCGTGGAACGTGCCGTAGCCGCCCGGGTTCGTGATCGTGAAGGTCCCTCCCTGCACCTCGTCCGGGAGGAGCTTTTTGTCGCGAGCGCGCTGGGCGATGTCGGCGACACCCTTCGCGATTCCGAGGAGGTTCAGCGTCTCGGCGTTTCTCAGCACCGGGACGATGAGCCCCTTGCCGTCCGCGAGCTCCACTGCAAAGCCGAGGTTGACGGACCCGCGCGTGACGATCTGCTCGCCGCGGATCTCACCGTTGATCCATGGGTAGTCCTTGATCGTCTCGATGGCGGCCCGAGCGACGAACGGGAGGTAGGTGACGTTCACGCCGTGGGCTGCTGCGTATTCCGGCTTGAGCTTTTTCCGTAGCGCCACGACCCGCGACATGTCGACCTCGATCGCGCTCGTCACATGTGCGGCGGTATCGAGCGACCGGCGCATGTGCTCGGCGATGCCTCGTCGCATCGCGCTCATCGGCTCGAGCACCTCGCCTGGTGTCGACGCCGACGGGGCCGGCGCGGGAGCCGCAGCAGCCGCAGCAGCTGGCACCCCCGCGGGAGTGGGCGGGGCAGGCGGTGTAGGCGCGGGAGTCGCGGGAGCGGGTACCGGCACGGCGGCAGGAGCGGGCGCGGCGGCAGGGGCCGAAGCGGGAGCCTGCATAGCGGCGACGGGTGCGGGCACCGCTGGCGCCGCGGCGGGCTCGGGTGTGGGTTCCGGCGGAGCGGTTGGTGTTGGCGACGCGGTCGCCGTAGCCCCCGACTCGATGAAGGACACGATGTCCTTCTTGGTGACTCGCCCACCGGTTCCGGTGCCTGGCACAGCGGATGGATCGATCCCGTGCTCCGCTGCGATTCGTGCGACGACGGGTGAGACGAACGTCTTGCCGTTGCCTTCTGCCCCGCTCGTCACAGCGACAGCAGGCGGTGGCGCCGTAGCTCCCGGCGCCGGTGCGGGGGTAGGGGCCCGAGGCTCTGGGGCACGTGCAGGCTGTTCGGAAGCGATGGCTGGCTCGGGCGCGATGGCTGGCTCCGGTGCAAGGGCAGGCTGCTCGGCGGCAGGTGGCACTGGAGCCGGTGCTGCCGGAGAGGGCTCCGGCACGGCCACTTCGACTCCGGCCGGCGCGATGATCGCAAGCACAGTCCCGACCTCGACCGTGGCACCTTCCGGTACGAGGATCTGCGCAACGACTCCTTCCGCAGAGCTCGGCACTTCCGTGTCGACCTTGTCGGTGGAGATCTCGAGCAAGGGCTCGTCGCGTGCGATCGGGTCGCCGACCTGCTTGAGCCACTTCGTAATCGTGCCCTCCGTAACGGAGACGCCCATCTGGGGCATCACGACCTCGGTCTGAGTTCCTGTGCTCACATTTCCTCCTGTGGGGGCGAGGCGTCGTGCCCCTCAATAAGCGGCTAGCTCCCTGAGCGCTGTCACGACGTCGTCAACCTGCGGAATGAAGGCCTTCTCGAGCGGAGGCGAGAACGGAACCGGCGTATCGGGCGCGGCGACGCGTATGACGGGAGCGTCGAGATGCTCGAAGGCCTCCTCCGCGATCGTTGCCGCGATCTCTGCTCCGAAGCCGCCCGTTCGCGTGTCCTCGTGCAGGACAAGCACCTTCGAGCAACGCTGCACGCCCTCGAGCACGCGCTCTTTGTCCCACGGGATCAGTGTTCGCAGGTCGAGCACCTCTGCCTCGAAGCCGTCCTTGGCGAGCATGTTTGCGGCCTCGGTCGCCGTGTGAACCATGGCGCCCCACGTGACGATCGAGGCGTCGTCCCCGTGCCGGTGAACGTTGGCCTGTCCGAACGGGACGGTGTAGCGCTCCTCTGGCACTTCGCCCTTGATCCGGCGGTAGAGATGCTTGTGCTCGAAGAACAGAACAGGATTCGGGTCCTCGATCGCCGCTGCCAAGAGCCCCTTCGCATCGTGTGGCGTCGACGGACAGACGATCTTGAGGCCCGGGATGTGCGCGAACGAGCTCTCCGGGTTCTGGGAATGGAACGGCCCGCCGGAGAATCCGCCGCCGGACGGGAGGCGGACGACTATCGGGATCGGGGTGCCGCCACGGAAAAACTGCTTTGCCGCCACAGTGACGAGCTGGTCCCAGCCGCACGAGATGAAGTCAGCGAACTGCATCTCGGCGACGGGGCGAAGGCCCATGAGCGCGGCACCCGTTGCTCCTCCTACGATCGCGGTTTCAGAAAGCGGCGTGTCGATAACACGCCATGGCCCGAACTCCTCCTGGAACCCGAGTGAGACCTTGAACGCCCCTCCGTAGACGCCTACGTCCTCACCGAGGACGAAGACGCGCGGGTCGCGGCGCATCTCGAGACGCAGTGCATCCGAGATCGCCTGGATGTAGGTCATCTCAGCCATCTGGTTCCTACTTGTGATGAGGGGTGTCGAGGTCCTCGGTAGAGGCGAAGACGCCGCGCCTCGAGAGTCGCGGGATCCGGCAGAGGCGATTCGTCTGCGCGGTCCAGCGCGTCGTTCAGGATTCGCTTTACGACGGAGGTGATCTCCCCCTCCTCGTCGTCGGTCATTCCCGCGTGGTCATGGAGCCAGCTGCGGTAGCGCTCGATGGGATCCTGCGCCGCCCACTGCTCGAACATCTCCTTGGGGACGTAGAACGCGTCATCGTGGACGGCGTGTCCTTCCATGCGAAGAGTGAGGCACTCGACCAGCGTAGGCCCGCCGCCTTCGCGGGCCTTCTCGATCGCGCGGCGAGCTTCGCGGTAGACCGCGAGCACGTCCGTTCCGTCGACGACGACGCCTTCGAACCCGTAGGCCGCGGCACGGTCTGCGATGTGCTCGACCGGATACGAGAGGTACGTCGGGGTCGAGTACGCCCACTGGTTGTTGTCGCAGACGAAGACAACCGGGAGCTGGCGCACACCGGCCAGGTTCATGCTCTCGTGGGCGTCCCCGCGTGCGGCCGCACCCTCGCCGAACCAGCCCACCGCGACCCTGCGATCGCCGCGAATCTTGAAGGCAAGAGCCATACCGGTCGCGACCGGAAGCATCGCCGGGAGGTGGCTGACCATCGTGTGTAGCCCCAGCTCGGCCACGGCCATGTGAACGTTGCCGTCTCGGCCCCTGGTCGGGCCTCCCTCGCGGCCCATGTACTGCGCGAAGATGCGCCACGGCTCGACGCCGCGCGTGATGTGAACACCCATGTCCCGGTGAAGAGGCGTCCCCACGTCGTTCGGCCCCATAGCTGTCCCGACGCCTACCGCGGCACCCTCGTTCCCGCGGCCCGTGTAGAACGAGCCAGGGATCTTCCCCTGCTTGTAGAGGATGTGCCCGCGCTCCTCGATCCCGCGCGTGATCAGCATGTTCCGGTAGATGGCGAGCAGGTCCTCGCGGTCGAGGCCGGCCTCCTTCACCTCCTCGAGCGAGCCTACGGGCTCGGCTTCACGTACGGCCATACGGCGATCTCCCGTCGTCCGGTTGGGTCGGCTCCACTCTAACGACTGCATCTGAAGGTCTACCCGCAAGAAGAGCGGAGGCGAGGACTCGCCGGACTACAGTGAACGCGCATGCCGAACCCGAAGCGGAACTGGATTCAGGAGGAGCGTCGCAAGACACTCGGAGACTGGGTGGCGTTCTGCCTCCGCTGCGGTCATACGCTGCGGTACTTCCTCGACGATGAGGACGCCTTGCCACCTGACTGCCCGCAGTGTGGGGGCGAGCTGCGGCACCGTTGTGCGAGCTGCAATGCGCCGATTCCCTCGGCGTTCGCGGTCGAGTGCGAGGAGTGCGGTTCACCAGTCCGCGCCACCGAGCTCTTCGGCGTCCAGATCCGCCGCCCCGGTAAGTGACTGCGGAAGATGCCCGCGCTCGGCTGGAGGCCGCGCGTGACCGCCATCGACAACGTTCTCACGGAGCGCGGGCTTTCGCTGTTCTGGGCGGCGGTCTCGTCGGGCTCATCGGCGTCGTACTCGTTGTCCCGTTGCCGGAGCTCGGCCTCCCGCTCCTGCTTGTGGGACTGCGCGTGCTCGCGCTCGAGTACGAGTGGGCGGCGCGGGCGTACGTTCCGGTGGCTCGGCTCTGGGATCGCCTGAAGGCGCTCTCCGTTCGCTGGAAGGTTGCAATCGCCGCCGCTTTCATCCTCGTTGCCGCCGCGATCGTCTGGTGGCTCACGTGACACTGGTGGGTTGTGAGACGCCGGCGCAGCGACTCTTGCGCGCCTTGCGCAAGAGTGGCGCTACGCGATCTGGGAGAAGCGGATCACCGTGACGATGTCGTCCTCGGCCACCTCGCGGTTGTACAACTGGCTGAGAAACCAGACCATCTCGTCGACGCGCCTGATCTGCGGATTGTCGTGCTCGATCTCCCGTGGCGAGAGCTCGCCCAGCGCCTTCACTTCGACCTTGTCGATGACGGCGTCGAAGATCCGCTCTCGCTGGCCGTAGCGAGCGCCGCAGAGCACGGTCACGATCATCCCCTTGCGGTACTTGGCCGACTTGTCACCGAGCCGGATCGTGGCGGTCTTTCGGCTCGTGCGCAGTTGGTCGGCGACGGCGGGGTTGTAGAAGTTGAGTGCGAAGGTCGGCACGCGGCCGGGCAACTATAGAGGGTCGCCCGCGAGTGTCTCCAGGGCGATAGCGGCCATCTCTCGCTCGCCCTTGTGGGTGAGGCGCTGCGGTCCCTCTGCGAGCGGCAGCCAGCGTACGTCGGCCACCTCGACCTCCATTCCTGCGGGCACCTCCCCGATCCGTCCACTGCCGGCAAAGGCGAGGTAGAAGCTCACGATCTTGAAGATCCGCTCGCCGTCCCAGGTGTAGACATAGCGGACGTCCCCGAGCTTGGAGGCGAGCCGCGCACGTAGCCCCGTTTCCTCGTAGCCCTCGCGCAGCGCAGCGTCGGGCGGAGTCTCGCCCTTGTCGATGAGGCCTTTCGGGAGAACCCAGGTGCCTTGTCGCTTTCCCTGCGGTCGCACGGCTGCCAGCCACCATCTCCCCTGCATCCTGCGTACGAGGACGACTCCGGCGGAGAATTCGCGTCGCATCACTACTTTGTAACAGCGAGTTGCACGAACTTCAGCAGATCCGAGCCTGATCGACTCAATTCGGCTTGGCGAGAGGTGCCGGGAGTGCTATTGTCTACCTGGCACTCGGACGGTCTGAGTGCCAGAGTTGTCACAAACTCTGTATCTAGGGAGGTCTGTCGTATGGATTTGCAGCCTTTGGGTGACCGCCTGATCGTCGAGGTCCTCGATGAGGAGGAGATGACAATCAGCGGCATCGTGTTGCCCGACACGGCGAAGGAGAAGCCGCAGCGCGGCAAGGTCCTCTCCGTAGGCCCCGGCGCTCGTGATGAGGACGGGGAGTACATCAAGATGGACGTCGAGGTCGGCGACGAGATCATCTTCTCCAAGTACGGCGGGACGGAGATCAAGGTCGGTGCTGACGACGTCCTCATTCTGCGTGAGTCTGACGTGCTCGCGAAAGTCGTAACCACAGGTGGCAAGGGTAAGCGCAAGCTTGCCGCTGCCACCGCATAGCTCACTTCGCTTAGGAGGAAGAGATGGCTCACAAGGAGCTCAAGTTCAACGAGGATGCACGGCGCGCTCTCGAGCGCGGCGTCAACGCGGTTGCCGACGCCGTCAAGGTGACGCTCGGGCCGAAGGGCCGCTATGTCGTCCTCGACAAGAAGTTCGGCGCGCCGACGATCACGAACGACGGTGTCACCATCGCTCGCGAGATCGAGGTCGAGGACCCGTTCGAGAACCAGGGCGCGCAGCTGATGCGTGAGGTTGCCACCGCGACGACGGATGTCGCCGGCGACGGCACCACGACTGCCACTGTTCTCGGCCAGGCGATCGTCCGCGAGGGTCTCAAGAACGTCGCTGCCGGTGCGAACCCGATGGGGCTCAAGCGCGGCATCGAGAAGACGGTCGACGCGGTCGTCGAGAACCTCAAGGCGCAGTCCACCGAGGTCAACGGCAAAGAAGACATCGCCCGGGTAGCCACCATCTCGTCGCGCGAGCGCGAGATCGGTGACGTGATCGCGGACGCGATCGAGAAGGTCGGCAAGGACGGCGTGGTGAACGTCGAGGAGGGGCAGACCTTCGGTCTCGAGCTCGAGTTCACCGAGGGCATGCAGTTCGACAAGGGCTACCTGTCCCCGTACATGATCACGGACCCAGAGCGCATGGAGGCCGTCCTCGAGGAGCCGTACGTCCTGATCGCGAACCAGAAGGTCGGTGCGGTCAAGGATCTGCTGCCCGTGCTCGAGCAGGTCATCCAGGCTGGTAGGCCGCTGCTCATCGTTGCTGAGGACGTCGAGGGCGAGTCGCTCGCGACGATCGTCGTCAACAAGCTCCGCGGCACGTTCTCGGCCGTCGCCGTGAAGGCGCCCGGCTTCGGGGACCGCCGTAAGCGGATGCTCGAGGACATTGCCATCCTGACGGGCGGCGAGGTCATCACCGAGGAGTTGGGTCTCAAGCTCGAGAACACGAAGCTCTCTCAGCTCGGCAAGGCCCGCAAGATCGTCATCGACAAGGACACGACCACGATCATCGACGGCGCAGGCGGGTCCGACGCGATCAAGGGCCGCATCAAGCAGCTCAAGTCGGAGATCGAGAACACCGACTCCGACTTCGACCGCGAGAAGCTCCAGGAGCGCCTCGCCAAGCTGTCGGGCGGCGTTGCCGTGGTCAAGGTAGGCGCAGCCACCGAGACCGAGATGAAGGAGAAGAAGCACCGCGTCGAGGACGCGCTGCAGGCCACGCGGGCAGCCCTCGAGGAGGGCATCGTCCCGGGCGGCGGCGTCGCGCTCATCAACGCCGGTGATGCGATCAAGGCCACACTCGATGCCCTCGAGGGCGACGAGAGGACGGGCGCAAAGATCATCATCCGCGCGCTCGAGGAGCCGCTTCGACAGCTCGCGTACAACGCAGGGCTCGAAGGCTCTGTCGTCATCGACAAGGTCCGCAGTGCAAAGAAGGGCCAGGGCCTGAACGTCGAGACCGGCGAGATCGAGGATCTCGTCAAGGCCGGGATCATCGATCCGACGATGGTCACGCGCTCGGCGCTGCAGAACGCCGCGTCGATCGCGAAGAACATCCTCACGACCGAGGCAGTGGTCGCGGAGATGCCGGAGAAGCAGGCCGCTATGCCGGCCGGCATGCCCGGCGGCGGGATGGACTTCTAGGCCGAACGCCTAGACTGGGAGTCCCTTCCCTGATCCATTGCGAGAGGGCCGGCACTGCCGGCCCTCCGCCTTTCAGGCCGCCCACCCCCGTACGACCGTGGTGAGGGCGTTGCGCCAGGCCTGCTCCTCGTCGCCCTCCGGGAGGAGGCGGAGCACCGCGCCGCGGAGCTCGGCATTCCCGAGACCCTCCATCATCGCGATGAACTCGACGGCTGCCTCCGACGGCGACTTGCTTCCGAGGAGCCCGGCGCGGCCGACGCGCTCGACCTTCGCGATCAGCTGCTCCCACGCTCTCTGACGTGTCTCTGTCAGCTCCGGGCCGGCGTCGAGTCCCGGGACGACCCGCTGGAACGCGATCCGGTACAGCGCCGGGTGCTCGCGGATGAGGCGGCGGAACGCAATGAGCCCGACGTCGAGCAGATCGGAGACCGGATCTTCCGTCACCTCGAGTGCGTCGATCTCGTCGTAGAGGAACACGAAGGCGTCCCGGGCGAGCGCCTGAACCAGCAGGCCGTCCTTCGACCCGAACAGGCTGTACACCGCGCGCGTCGACGTGTCTGCGGCGTCCGCAACCGCTCGAACCGAGAGCGCAGCCGGGCCGCCCTCCGCCACGATCCGCTCGGCTGCCGCCAGGAGGGCCTCACGGGTGTGCTCGTCGTGTTCACGCGGTCGCCCCATTGCTTGACCTTTATATCGTCACCTGTTACGTTACGAGTAACGTAACAGGTGACGAAAGGAGGAGGCGTGTTCGTCGTCGTCCAGCACAGTCTTCAGGATCCCCCAGCGGCGTTCGCCCGCGGTGAGCGGCTGAAGCGAGGGGAAGGCGCTCCGCACGGCTCGCGAGTGCTCCAGTTCTATCCGAGCCAGGACGGCACGTTCGTGACCTGTCTCTGGGAGAGCGGTTCCGTCGCGGACGTGCAGTCGTACGTGGACGAGACTCTCGCGGACACGAGTATCAACCTGTGTTACGCCGTTGAAGCGACGGCTGCGTTCGCCGAGACGCCGATCGGACTTGCCGAGCGGCCCACCGTCGCTGCCTGACCCACACGCGTCTGTCTCAGAGGAGACGAAGGGCCGGCGGCGCCGGCCCTTCTTCGTCACGGGGGGGAAACATCATTCCCACTCGTGGACCAAACACGAGCGGCCGCTGGGTACGGCCGCTCAGAGGGGGAAGAACTGGGGAGGATTGGGTTGATCAGGTTGTCGTCGATACGCCACTTTCGTTCCTCCCCCTTTTGGGGGGACTTCAAAAGCCGTATCTCTCCTCTTCGAACGGGTCGGCATCGTTGTGGTAGCCGTAGCGTTCCCAGAAGCCAGGACGATCGTCAGGCGTGAGCTCGATTCCGCGCAGCCATTTGGCGCTCTTCCAGAAGTATTTGCCGGCGATCACGAGGCGTAGTGGTCCGCCGTGCTCGGGTGTGAGAGGGGCGCCGTCGGCATGGTTGGCGAGGAGCGAAAGCGGATCACGCAGAAACGCGATCGGAACGTTGGCGGTATAGCCCTGCTCCGCATGGGCGACGACGTAGCGAGCCGACGCGAGCGGTTTCACGAGCTCCTCGAGGACGCTCCAGTGGACTCCCTCGAACGTCACGTCGAAGCGGCTCCACCGGGTGACGCAGTGGATGTCCTGGGTAGTGCTCGTCCGTGGAAGGCGGTCGAAGTCGCCCCATGAGAGCGTGGTCGGGGTCTCGACTGCCCCCGACACGACGAAGTCCCAGTCGGCGAGGTCAGTGTCGGGTATCGAGCCGGCGTGGAGGACCGGCCATTTCTCGGTCAGGTACTGGCCCGGCGGCAGTCGTGCCGGGTCGTAACCCGCCGCGATGACCTTCTTTTCCGCTCTGCCCCGGAACATGGTTCCTACACTAGTGCCCATGGCTGTTACAGCGTTACGGGTTGCTCGTCGTCCGCGTGAGTTCGTGGCCGTGCGTGGGCACGATGCCGCGTCGTATCTCCAGGCGATGGTCTCGAACGACGTCGAAGCTCTCGCGCTCGGCGAGGCCTGCGAGGCTCTGCTCCTCACCCCGAAGGCACGCTTGATAGCCCCCATGACGGTTCTGAGGCGGGGAATCGACGACTATCTCTTGCTTACGGAGCCCGGCCTCGGCGAGAGGGTGAGGTCGGTGCTTCTCCGCTCGCGGTTCGCCGCGAAGTGCGAGATCGAGGCAGAGGCTCACGAGTCCGCGATCTTCTTCGGCACGGCGGAGGGAATCCCGAGCGCCGACTACGGCGTCACGGCGGTCGAAGTGCTCGACAGCGATCACGAGCACACTGTCGGCGACGACGAGCTCGAGCTCCTCCGGATCAAAGCCGGTACCCCGCGCTGGGCGCGCGAGATCGACGACAGGATCCTTCCCGCGGAAGCCGGGCTGGATCAGCGAGCCGTCGATTTCGAGAAAGGGTGCTACCCGGGCCAGGAGCCGATTGCGCGCCAGCATTACCGCGGTCGGGTGAACCGCACGCTCCGCGTGGTGACGATCGAGGGCGACGCTCTCCCGCGATACGACGCGGAGCTGACTTTCGACGGGAAGGTCGTCGGCCGGGTCACGAGTGCCGCACTCGACGGTGACCAGGTCGTCGCGCTCGCATACGTGCGAGTCGAGGTTCCGCGGAATGCCGCACTTCGGCTCGAGGATCGGCCCGTAACACAGAGCGCCGCGTGATACAGGTCGCGCCTCGATGTCGAACTTGGCGCTGCGGCCGCGCAAGCGCGCCGCCTTCAGGAATTCGCGCGACCGGATTCCGCGTCGGCGAATCCGGTCTTGCGTAAAGCTAGACTTGCCCTCCCCGCGCCCGTAGCTCAGGGGATAGAGCGCTGCCCTGCGGAGGCAGAGGTCGCAAGTTCGAATCTTGCCGGGCGCACTACGAGAAAGCCCCGCAAACGAAGGGACGCTTCCGTCGCAGGCAGTGGCCTCGGCACGGCAGCGGTCGCTGTGACGTTGCAATCTACGCCACCAGGCGGCTGCCAATAGCCAGAGAGAACGTCGCATCGATTGAGCCCTACTCGTTTGCGGGCCGCATCGCACGGCCGTATGGCCCGGAAGCAAGGAAGCTCGCCGTGGAGGGCCTGCCAGCCTCGAAGGTGCCTTGCGCCGGTTGCCGCGATCCTCCCACTGCACTACGAGGAAAGTCAATAAGGTCAAAGCCGCGGCCTCAGTTCAGCCCGCCCGCCTCCAGCTCACGCTCCTCGATCGCTAGATAGCTCGCGAGCTCGGGATTGTCTCGTCGACCCACGGGAGTTTAGGCGGCTGCGCTGTGAGACCATCGAGCCGACTCCGCACAATCAGAAGGAGGGGACGATGCCGCTTTACCTATCGAGATTTAGCTATACGCCGGAGACCTGGGCGAGGCTGATCGCAAATCCGGAGGATCGACGCGAGGCCGCAAAGACGTATATCGAGTCAGTCGGGGGAACGCTTCATGGGTTTTGGTACGCATTCGGCACGCATGACGGCTACAACCTGTGGCAAGCGCCCGACAACGTGTCGATGGCCGCTGTGGCGCTGGCGATCAGCGGTGGCGGGGCACTCAGCTCGTTCGAAACCACCGTGCTCCTGACCATTGAGGAATCGATGGATGCGCTACAGAAAGCCGGCGAGATTCGGTACCAAGCCCCTGGCGCAAGCTAGACACACGCCTAAGTCAGCCCTAGCCCGCCTCGAGCTCGCGCTCCTCGATCCGCAGGTGGCTCGCGAGGATGAGGGGCAGCCCTCTTCGGCAGCGGCCGCCCCTCTGGGGATGCTCGCTCCTATGGCGTGTCGTGGACGAGGATGTTGCCATTCACGGGCAGGAAGACCGCTCCGGCGTGACCTTTCTCGGTGACCAACCTCTTCGGGGGACGTCGAGCCTCGACGCCTCGGAGCGTGGAGCAGGCAAAGCACACGCGCTCGAGCCAGCGTAGCGTGGCCTTCTCGTACTTCGGCGACCTGCGCTCGGCCACGACCGTTTCGACCCGGAGTTTGTTCCGCCTTCTGTGGCAGCATCATCCGACCGACCTAGGAGGAGGCCATGCACGGCGTTGAGGATCGGGTCCGGAAGCTGATCGAGGACGGAGGAGCGGACGGCGTACGCGAGGTGGAGGAGATCCCTCAAGGAGGCGACCTCGTCAAGGTCAAGGCTTGGATGGAGGGAATCGAAGCCGCTCTTCTCGAGGTCGCCCACGCGGTGGATGCACTACGCACGGAGCTCGCGCTAGGAAGCGGCTGACCACCCCCTTGGGCGGGACTCAGACCGCGCGTCGCGAGGCTCGATGTGATCTCGGCGAAGTGTGGCGGGGCGTGCCTTCGCTCAGGTAGCGCTCGCGCCACCGCCTCGCCGCCGGCTCGGCCTTCGGTGAGCCACACTCGAAGTAGAGATGGACGAGCTGGAGAGCGTCCTCGAGCGGCAGGTTCGCGAACTCGCGGGCAGCGTCCTCGGCCATCCAGAGGGCTCAGCGTTCGATCGCTCGGCGGAAGCGGACGTGATCGAAGCATCCCGACTCACCGCGGCGATGAAGCCCCTTCAGCCTTTGTAGTAGGCAAAGAGCACCACGGCCATCACGACCGCGGCGATGGCAGCCAGAATTATCGCGACGCCCACGAAGAGAAGCAGGGGTGTTGCTGCGCTCTCCCCCTCCTCGACGACGCCTTCGAGACGCTTTATCTCGGCGACCGGATGGTGCACGAGTCGACCCGCCTCTTCCCTGATCTCCTGCAGCAGGAGATCTGTGCCTTGCCGGTCATCAGGAGACCCATTCATTCACACCGCGCTAGAGCGACGACCCGAAGCTACATCACAGGGGGTGGCCCTCTGCTGATTAGTTCGCACGGAACGTCACCTCCTCTCACTTCAGACTCCCCGGAACTGAACCCCGCGAAACACCGTCGGGGTGTGTTTGCGATTCGCTCGATCGGTGGTGTGGATCCCGCAGGCCAGACGCGGCGACTGGACGGTCGGCCCGCACACCGGTAACGGGGGCCTAGATTCATCCGGGGCCGACGGAGAGGTCGCCGTGCCTGCCCCCCAACCTCCAGCTCGTAGCGTGGCATGAGGGTGACGTCGGCAAGCCGCTAGCCGATGCCTCCGCCGACGACGCTCAGCCCCCTAAGCCTGCTCGTCTGGAGAGATATTGAACGTTTGGATGTGACGGGTACCTTGCCCTTTGGGTAAGGGGAAGAGGGGAAGACGGGCGAGTTAGATGGAGGCTTCGACGCATGAGGTCGCAGCGCCGGGCGTGTCTGCGTCCGCGAATACCGCCGTGCAGGGCGGCAGTAGTGATTGGCCCCTGCTAGCGATGGTGCTTCTGGGCGGAGCTCTCGTCTACTTCGGCATCGGGGTAGGCGTCTACGCCCTGGTCGCTGCGCACCTCTAATGGCGACGACGTCCGCCGTCGTGCCGAAGTAGCGGTTCCCTAGCTTTCGTCCGGCAAACGTGTAAGGATCGGCGCCGCCGATGGCGCGTGGCTTCGATGACGGTGAGCAGCAGGGCCAAAACTGGCTCCCGTTCGTCCTGTTCGGGATCTGTGTTGAGTTCTGGATCGTCGTATCCACGGTCGTCGCTCAGAGCATCTGACGAGACGATTCCGTCACGGTCTATGGCGTCAGGGGGCTGGGTGGCTGCCTGAACGCCGAGACGTCGCCGGCTCTCACCAAAGTGGGTCCGGCCCGAGCAACGGATGACGCGCTCGAGCGGTCTGCCTAGATGGCCGTTTGAGTCCTGTCCCCCAAGGGTGGGGGAGCGCGGGCTCTTCGCCCCGGCGCTCCTAGTTGCGCGGCCCGCGCTAACGGGATTCGTCCCCCAGTTGCTCCCCTCCCCTGATTGTCGGTGGTAGCCCGTGTTAGTCAACCCACCGCTCGACGGGCTCGCCGCCGCGCTCCTGTCCGTGACGAAGTCCGGGGCCGAGATGGCAGACCCGGTGATTTACTGACGAGCGAAGTGCATCTGGCCGGGGCCGCCGACGGCTTGATATCCACAAGCTGCTACGAATACCGCGAGGGTTTGGGTGCCCTACACCGATGACCGGGAGGAGTTCCACGGCGCAATGCGTCGCCTTCGGCGACTTCTCCTTGGAGATGGCATGGGCTTGCCAGGGAGGCTGAAGGGCGAGGAGGCACAAGCACAGGCGACGCGAGATCTTCGTCGGATGCGAGAGGCGTTCGATGCGGTCGTCGCAAGGAGCGAAGAAGGCCGCACAGAGAAGGCCGACGTTGAAGCCCGCGTCGCTGATCTCCAAGAGGAGCTCAAGCGGATTGCTGCATTCACGGCGAGGCAGGCGAGGGGTGTCATCCCGCCATCGAACCAACCGAAATCAGGTGGGAGCGCCGGCACCTCGAAGACGAGGACCGTCACCTCGAAGACGAGGCCGCGCTCACCTAAGCGGAAGCGGAAGACCTAGCCCCGCCTCCAGCTCCCGCTCCTCGATCCGAGGTAGCTCGCGAGCTCGCGATCGTCGCCGCGAACCCTCCTCGAGCCCTGCGCCGAGCTCGTCGGGGACGACTGGGGAGATCTTCGTCACGGTTCCGCTTATCGGCTTCCGATAGGAGCGCCGTGTCGACCGCGGTCGAGCCCGACGAGATCGTCTTCGCACCTGAGACGTACAAACTTGACGTGCCGTCGCTCACGGGCACCGGGCATTTTCGCCCCTCGACATGCGCCGCGGCGTGCTCGCGGGCCGATCGCCCGATTCATCCGAGCGGAGGTCGCGCTCCGCCAACGGGAATGCCGGCAAGTCGTGAGCTGACGACTTCTTCCGCCGCCTCTGCGCTCGGCGCGTGATTCGTCACGGCGGCGAGGAAGTCGTCGCGATCCAGCGCATACAGGACCGTCTCGGACTTCGTTGTGACGGTCGCCGTGCGTGCCACGTCACGAATAAGGGCGATCTCGCCGAAGTAGCCGCCGGCGCCGAGCTCGGCGATCGCCCTTCCGTACTCGGAGACCTCGACGGTGCCGTCGGCGACGATGAAGAACCGGTCGCCGGGATCCCCCTCTCTGACGACCACGGTGCCTGGTTCGAGACGGAGTGGTACGAGGCGTCCTGCGAGATGCTCGAGCGTCATCCCCGGGAGTGGAGCAAAGATTGGCACCGAACCCAGAATCCTCAGCTCCTCTACGTCGGGCGGCGTTGCAGCAGCGTCGATACGGGCGACCTTCCGCCAGAGGAGCACGACGAGCGCTGGCAGCAACGCTCCGGTCACGATGAGCGCTTCGTCGAGACCAAGCCAGTTGATGAGTACCGGAGCCACGATGGCACCGACCCCGACCGAGCCGAGCCAAAGCATCTGGATCACGCCAAACACGCGCGCCAGGATCTCGTCTGGAACCGCGCGCTGCACGAGCGTGAAGGCCGCTACGTCGACGAGCGAGTTACCGACGCCGAGCAGCGCGAACAGGACGAGCGCGGGCGCGAGCGACTGCCAGATGCCGAGCGCGATCAGAGGAACGCCCCAGAGGACGACGCCCAGCATGAACGCCGGGCTCAGGCGTCGAGCTCCCGTGAGCGAGAACGCGAGCACACCGCCTATGAGCGCACCAATCCCTACGGCCGAGTTGAGATAACCCACGCCTCCTTCACCGAGGTCGAGCAGCTCGATCGCCGAGACGACGAGGTACACCTGCGTCGCTCCGGCGACGAACGTCTGGGCGGTGAAGAGTCCCACGAGGACACGCAGCGTCGGCTCTCGTGCGACCGTTCGGAAACCGACGAGCGCCTCCGAGACGATCGTCGATGCCTCGAGCTCGCGCCTTTGCTTGGACTCGGGCGCGCGAATCCGGAGCACGAACAAGGCCGACACGGCAACGAGGCCCGCCGTGAGTGCAAAGACCGTTCCCGTGCTCGTCACTGTGAGCAACAGGCCTGCGAGTGCGGGCCCAACGAAGGCGGCGAGGCTCTGGACCGTGCTTGCCACGGCGTTTGCCGCGGTGAGCTCAGACGGCGATCGCGCGAGTGACGGCGTGAGCGCCGCCTGCGCCGAGCGGAACGGCGTCGTAACGATGGCTGCGGCGATCGCGAGCGCATAGACGACCGTGGGCTGGGCGTCGAGGAAGACGCACACGGCCGCCGCGCCGATGAAGACGATGCGCAGGAGGTTCGTGATGAGCAGGACTCGCTCCCTGCGGTAGCGGTCTCCGAGTAGGCCGGCGAAAGGTGCGATCAATGCTGCCGGCACGAGGCGCAGAAAGAGGATCAAGCCGACCGCGGCCCCGCCGCCGACGTTGTACGCATACACCGAGACGGCGACCAGATACGCCCAGTTGCCGACGATTGACGCGGCCCAGGCGAGCTCGAGACGCCGGAGGTTCTCGTTGCGAAAGACGTCCTTGAACGCGGTGAACGAGTCCGCGATTCGCCGTTTCAGAGCCTCCATGCGCAGGAGCATTTCACCCGACCTTGCAGAATTGAAGGGGGCGGGGAAGATTTCCGCCACACTTGCCGTCTAGTTGGTCGTACTGTTCGATCCAAGTATCGAACGAATGCCGGAAAAGGAGAGGACATGACGGACGAGATCCGCGAAGATGAGGTAGAGGTCGAGGGTCACGGCCTGCTTCAGGGCGATGTCGACGGCGACGTCGACGGCAAAGCTGCGCACGACGACTCCGACGACTCCGACGACGTCGAGGCTCACGGGTTTAGGTTGGGCGACGTCGACGGCGACGTCGACGGCGACATCGACTGACACCAGTACCACCCGAAGATCTTCGGGGCCCGGGCGGAACGGTCGCCCGGGCCCTTCTCATGCGCCAAGCGTGCCCGCGAGGTCGTTCAGGAGCTTGATGCCCGACTTGCGCCTGTCGTCCTCCAGCGCGTCGACGACTGCGGCGAGTCTCGCGACGACCTCGAGGTCGTCATCGTTGTGCTGGAGGACATCGTTTGCCTTGCGGGCCTTGAGCAGCAGGTCTACCGCAATCGAGGCCTGATTCGCGAATAGTCCGAGTAGCTCCATCTCCTTGAGGCTGAAGAGGGACTGCTCCGGACGATCGAGCACCGAGAGGACGCCGAGCGCACGCTCCTCGTGGAGGAGAGGTGCTGCCATGAGTCCGCTCGGAACGTAGCCCGTGCCCTCGGCGACGTCCTTGGCGAAGCGCGGATCCTGTTGCACGTCCTCGATGACCAGCGGCGTTCGCGTCGCGAGGACCCAGCCGGCGATCCCCTTTCCGGCAGGGAAGCGCGTACCCAGGAGTGTGTCCTCGCCCTCTCCCACGACTGCCTCGAAGACGAGCTCCTCGGTCTCCTCGTCGAGCAGGAGGATCGATGATGCCTTGGCACCGAAGATCGAGCGTGCGACCTCGACGATCGCGGCGAGGAGCCCACGGAACGACTCCTCCGACCCGACGACACCTGCAGCGACGGCGGCGCGAAGATCCGGCTTCTCGGTCATTTCCCACCCCCTACGTTCGTCGCGGTCAGATAGAGGACGCTCTTCAGCTGGAAGGGCGTCAGCTCGGGATGCTTCGCGAGGATCAAAGCGCAGATCGCACTGAGATGCGGCGTTGCGAAGCTGTTCCCTGAGACCTTGAGCGAGCGCCCGCCGATCCACGGGACTTTGACATTGACGCCGCGTCCGAAGAACTCGACCGGCGGGTTCGGGTTGTAGAAGAACGCCAGCGCGTCGTCCTCCTCATGGCTGCCCACGGAGATGACGGACGAGAACCGCCACGGGTAGCTCTCGACCGGCATGTTATGAGCCGATGCCACCAGCACCGTGCGCTTGAAGTAGGCGCTGTCCGCGAGCTCGTGCAGGACGCCCGCGAACGGCTTCTTCGTGGTCGAGAGGCTCATATTGATGACGTCGAAGCCCTGCTCGACGGCGTAGCGGAGCCCACCCAGGAGAATCGCGCCGCTTCCCGTGAAGGTCGAGCCGAGGACTCTCACGCTCGAGATGCTGCACTCGGGCGCGAGCGCTCGCACGATGCCAGCGCAGGCAGTTCCGTGGCCCGAGACGTCGCCCTCGGTGTCCTCGTCGGCGATGACCTCGTCGTCCTCTCCGATCGAGATGACGACTGCGCTCTCGAGGTCCCCGACAAGCGGGTGCCCAGCTTCGACGCCAGAGTCGAGGATGCAGACTCGTGCGCCCTTTCCCGTCGAGCCGCCGAGGGCCCATTCGAGGGTGACTTGCTCGGGCCAGTGCGTCGGGAGCGCTATGCGGTCCACGGCGTCCTTCGGCAGGCTCCAAGCCGGAAGCGCTGCCTGGCCCGCATCCAAGCCGTGGGCCGTCACATCTCTCACCGGAGCGGATTCTATGGCGTCAGACCCCTGCGGGTCTGACGCACTCAGCTCTCGGCGAGGCGTTCTCGGAGCTCGCCGACGATGCGACGGTCGGGCTCGTAGCCCTCGCGTGCGAGCGCGCTTTCGAGGTCGGCGATCAGCGCGGCCCGGAACGCGACATCGGCCTCGGCGCGCGCGACGATCTCGTCGAACGTGCGCCGAGCATAGGGCAGCTCCTGCGCCGCCCGCACCCAGGCTACGGGGGCGGGGCGCAGGAGGCGGAGGAGTTCTCCGAGCCGCTCTTCGTCGTACGACAGCATCATCTAACCCCTAGACCCCTCGGGGGCCCCGTTTCTTCCCTCGAGCTCATCTCGCAGCTTCTTGAGGCAGCGAGCGATTCGGCTGGCGATAGTCCCGGCAGGGATGGCGAGCTCGTCCGAGATCGTTCGGTAGCTCTGATCCTGGGCAAAGAAGCGGTCGAGTATGTCCTGGCACGCATCTGAGAGGCCTGCGACCGCTTCACGAACGGCGAAAGCCTCTTCGACCTCGTCCAGGCTCACGCTGCCTTCCTCGACCGCGGTCTCGTCCAACGACTGCTCGCGTCCGCCGCCCGAGATCGCGTCGAGGCAACGACGGCGTGTGAGTTGTGCGATCCAGGGTCGAAACGCTGAGTCGTCGCGAAGTGTCTCCAGGCGCATGAAGGCTCGCGTGAAGACGTCCTGGAACACGTCTTCCGCGTCCTCGTCGCTCAACCTGAAGCCGCGGATGCAGATCGCGTAGACGTACCGCGAGTAGCGCTCGACGAGCTCGTTCCAGGCGTCGGACTCCCCGGTGCGGCAGCGCCGGACGAGCTCGGCATCGGAAAGCTGCGCGAGGCGGCTCACTCGTGGCTCGCTCACGCTCAGTGCCCCCCGTCGTAAATACGCCCGCACTTCGCGCGGCTGCGAACGCTTCGCATGCTTGGTTCTCGCCTGCGAATCAGGACCGTATGTGCGGCGAGAAGCACTCAGGGCTCCAGCATGCGCCCGGCGGCGTCGCTCGCCGCCTGCTCGCTTGCATGTGCGCGTGCGAGCCGTGGGTCCCCGGCGCCCACGCCGAGGTTGACTCGTACGAGGTGCGCAGCTGCGCGCGCTCCGCCAGCGGCTAGGGCCGCGGCCGCCGAAGCATCTCCGCGGTACGTTCCGTCTCCACGCTCTCCGACGAGCGTCGCTAGCGTTGCGGCGTCTGCTCCCAGCGCGGCGATCTCGAGTGGCACGGCGGCTGCGCGCTCGAGCTTCCGCTCCAGTCGGAAATCTCTGCGCGCGTCGCCGTCCGAGCCTGCCTCGGCTTCGCGAAGCACGGCAAGCGCGTCCGCCCACACCTTCCCGTCGGCCTGCGCGAGCTCCACCGCGCGATCGCTGATCGCCTGCGCCTGGGCGGCGACGCCTGCGGCCTCGGCCCACGAGTCGCGAGAGGCGCGTGCGACCATCGCAACGAGGCTCGCCGCGAACGCCACGGTGAGTGCAGCCGCAGATCCGCCTCCGGGCGCGCTCCCGGCCGCTGAAAGCCGCTCGAGGAACTCGTCGAGCCGCAGTTCTAAGTAGTTGTCGGTCGTCAGAGCAGGACGAGTCTACGACGGGTGTCGAGGCGTTCATAGACTTCCCGTCCGTGCCGCTCTACCTCAGCGAGGCGGACGTCACCGCGCTTCTCGAGCCCGCGGACGCCGTCGAGGCGATCGAGGCGTGCTTCCGCCGCCTAGCCGCCGGTGAGATCGAGATCGCGCCGCGCCGCCGCCTTCGTCTTCCAGAGGGTGCGCTCGCCGACATGGCGGCCGCCGACAGCGGGCTCGGCCTAGCCGGCGGCAAGCTGTACGCGGCGACGGCGGAAGGGGCCACTTTCGTCGTATGTCTCTTCGACTCGCAGACGTCCGCTCTCGTCGCCGTGATCGAGGCTGACCGGCTCGGCGCCCTTCGGACGGGAGCCGCGAGCGGCGTGGCCGCGAAGCACCTGGCGCGCAGCGATACGACGACGCTAGGCGTGATCGGGTGCGGCCATCAGGCCGAGACGCAGGTGGCGTGCATTCGCGCGGCCGTACCTTCGATCAACCGTGTCCTCGCGTACTGCCGCACACCCGAACGGCTCGATGCGTTCTGCAAGCGCACGGGTGCCGAGCCCGGAGAAAGCCATCGCGACGCAGGTGGCCAAGACATCGTCGTCACGATCACGAGCTCTCGCGATCCCGTTCTGCGAGGCGAATGGCTCATCCAGGGAGCGCTCGTGATCGCCGCGGGCGCGAATGTCGCGAGCCGGCGCGAGCTCGACAACACGGTGCTCGAGCGCGCGACGTTCGTGTGTTGCGACTGGCTCGAGCAGGCGCGCGTCGAGTCGGGCGATCTCATCGATCCCATCGCCGCAGGCGTGCTCGACTGGCTCGAGGTGCACGAGCTCCACGAAGTCGTCTCGGGGGAAATCGCGGGTCGTCAGTCGGATGAGGACGTCGTCCTCTTCAAGTCGAACGGGCTGGCAGCGTGGGATGTCGCGATCGGGGCCGAGGCGCTACGCCGAGCTCGTGAGCGCGGGCTCGGAACGCTCCTGTAGGGGGTCCGCCCGTAGGGCGAGGCCATGTCTCACCCCTACGAACTGGTGATGGACGTCTTTGCCTCTTCGAGGCTGTCGCCGGAGATCGCCTCGATGATCTCTGGTCGGTCGAGGAGCCTTCGTTGCTGCTCGAGCGTGAGGCGGTTCTGCACGTACTTGTCCTCGAGGATCTCGTCGAGCGAGCGACCGCGGTCGTGCTCGCGGATCACGTACCTCGCGACGTGCTCCTCCGCGGTGCTTCGCTGGAAGAGGAACGAGAAGATGTTCTTGAACGAAGACACGAGAAGCGATTGTATCCCGGGGATGAAGCGAAGCTCACGCGAGGGTCGGTATGCGGAACGCGCGCTGGCGGGCGTGGACGACGTGGGTGCCGAGGAGCAGGTCGCGATCTGGATCGAGCGCCGCGTTGGGGCGGTCTGGGTGGTCGGCCGGGTCGTCAATCCGCAGCTCCGCGAATCTGACGAGCCGCGGCCCGAGGACGTGATCTTCGAAGGCTATGAGCTCGAGGATGCGCTTCTGCGGGCGAACGAGGCTCTCGAGGACGATGTCAGCGTGCTCGAAGGCGATGGCCTCCTGGCCGACGCCAAGCCGTTCACGCGCAAGGAGGTTCTTCCCCTTCTGGAGCGCTGGTTCTTCAACCGCTGACGCCGCAGGCCGCCGGGCGTTCCCGGCTCGCGACGCGGGGCTCCGCGACCGGCTGACAACGCTGGCGGGTTGTCGCGTAGGCCCACTGGCGACGGGTGCTAGCGTCCCCGCCTTCGTGCGGATCCGTGTCGGACACAGCCCGGACCCAGACGACGCCTTCATGTACTGGGCGCTGACGACGAACCTCGTCGATACCCGCGGGCACGAGTTCGAGCAGGTTCTCTCGGATATCCAGACGCTGAACCAGTGGGCGCGGGCTGCGCGGCTCGAGGTCACCGCTATCTCGCTTGCTGCCTACCCGTTCGTGCAGGAGGACTACATCCTGCTCCCGCACGGCGCGAGCATCGGCTCCGGGTATGGGCCGATCGTCGTCGCTCGGGAGCTCGTGTCGCTGGAGCAGCTCGTCGACCGCGAGATCGTCGTGCCCGGAACGATGACGACGTCGTACCTTGCGCTCCGTCTCGTCCTCGGGGACTTCCGCCATCGCGAACTTGCGTTCGACGAGATCCCGGACGAGGTTGCATCCGGCCGTGCGGACGCAGGGCTCCTGATCCACGAGGGGCAGCTCACGTTCGAGGACTACGGCCTCGTCAAGGTGCTCGACCTCGGAGAGTGGTGGCTTCTGGAGACCGGCCTGCCTCTTCCGCTGGGCGTCAACGTCGCTCGCCGGGATCTTGGTGTCGCCGCACTCGGCGACGTATCCGAGGTTCTTCGCGAAGCGATCCAATGTGGTCTCGACAACCGCGCTGAGGCGCTCGAGTACGCCCTGCAGTTCGGTCGGGGAATCGATGCCGCCGTCGCGGATCGCTTCGTCTCGATGTACGTCAACGAGCTCACCCAGGACTACGGCGACGAAGGTCGCAAGGCCGTGACGGAGCTTCTCCGCCGGGGCGAGGCGCTAGGGGCGTTTCCAGCGCCCGTCCAGATCGACTTCGTCAGCTAACGTCGCGCGATGACCCGAGCTGTCGTTCTCTCAGCAGTTCGAACGCCGATCGGCCGCTACGGCGGGGCGCTGGCTCACGTGCGGCCGGACGACCTCGCGGCGGTCGCGATCGCGGCTGCCGTCGAGCGCTCGGGTGTCGAGCCCGGCTCGGTCGACGATGTCTACTTCGGCTGCGCCAATCAGGCGGGCGAGGACAACCGCAACGTCGCGCGCATGGCTGTCCTGCTTGGCCGGTTTGCCCGAGACGGTCGCCGGTGTCACCCTCAACCGTCTCTGTGCTTCGGGCCTCTCAGCTGTGATCTCGGCAAGCCACGCCGTGATGGCAGGCGATGTCGACGTGGCCATTGCAGGCGGCGTCGAGTCGATGAGCCGAGCGCCGCTCGTCATGGCGAAGCCGGAAGCGGCATTCCCGCGAGGCAACCAGACCGCGTGGGACACGACCCTCGGCTGGCGCTTCCCGAACCCACGCCATGAAGAGCTGTTTCCGCTCGAGTCGATGGGAGAGACAGGCGAGAACGTCGCCGAGCGGTACGGCGTCTCTCGCGAGGATCAGGACGCGTTCGCACTCCGCTCCCAACAGCGCTGGAAGGCCGCTCATGCGGCGGGACGGTTCGAGGACGAGATCGTTCCAGTCGGCGACGTCGCAGTCGACGAGCACCCGCGCCCGGAGACGAATGCGGCGGCGCTTGCCGGCCTTCGCCCCGCTTTCAGGCAGGACGGAACGGTCACGGCAGGGAACGCGAGCGGGATCAACGACGGCGCCGCCGCGCTCGTGATCGCCAGCGAAGAGAAGGCGAGCGAGCTCGGGATCGAGCCGCTTGGGGTGTTCGTCGCGAGTGCGGCGGCGGGTGTCGACCCTCGCGTCATGGGCATCGGGCCGATACCCGCGGTGCAGAAGCTTCTGGTTCGTACCGGAGTCGACGCGAGCGCGCTCGATCTCGTCGAGCTGAACGAGGCTTTCGCCTCACAGAGCCTGGCGGTGATCCGTGAGCTGGGGCTCGACGAGGACAGGGTCAACGTGAACGGCGGCGCGATCGCAATCGGACACCCGCTCGGGATGAGCGGTGCGCGGCTCGTGATCTCGCTTCTCCACGAGCTGAAGCGCCGGAACGGCCGCTATGGGCTCGCGACGATGTGCGTGGGCGTCGGCCAGGGCGTGGCCGCACTCTTCGAGCGCTAGACGCTCAGGCGGATTCTGCGAACACGCGCTCGTGCTTGGGGTGGACCCAGACGGTCTGGCCCCGCCAGAAGCCCGACTCGTCGAAGTGATCTCGGGTGAGCAGCGCCACGATCTCGGCACCGCTCGCGTCGTGGAGCTCGACCTTCGCGTCGCGCCCCAGGACCGTGACTCTCACGATCATCGCCTCCACCGCTCCTTCGACAGGCTCATGCAGCAACTCGATGTCGTGCGGCCGCACGAGCATGTCGCCGACGAGGTTCGCATCCCCGACGAAGGTCATGACGAACTCGCTCGCCGGCTCGTCGTAGAGCTGACGAGGCGCGCCGACCTGCTCGAGCCGTCCGTGGTTAAGACGGCGATCTGGTCGGAGATCTCCATCGCTTCGGCCTGGTCGTGTGTGACGAACACCGTCGTGACGTGGACGACGTCGTGGAGCTGTCGAAGCCACTCTCGGAGCTCGGCGCGGACCCTGGCGTCGAGCGCGCCGAACGGCTCGTCGAGGAGCAGAACCTGCGGCTCGGGGGCGAGTGCTCGCGCGAGTCCCATCCGCTGTCTCTGTCCGCCCGAGAGCTGCGCAGGGTAGCGATGCCCGAACCCCTCGAGCTGGACGAGGTGCAGGAGCTCGTCGACGCGCTCGCGGATCTCGGCTTTCGGCCGCTTTCGCACCTTCAGCCCGAACGCGATGTTGTCGCGAACGGTCATGTGCTTGAACGCCGCGTAGTGCTGGAAGACGAAGCCGACGTTTCGTTTCTGCGGCGTGAGCGCGGTCGCGTCCTTGCCCGCGAGGAGGATCTCGCCGTGTCCGAGGTTTCGAGCCCGGCGATGATGCGCAGCAGCGTCGACTTGCCCGAGCCGCTCGGGCCGAGGAGCGCAGTGAGCGAGCCGCTCTCGACGTCGAGGGAGACGTCGTCGAGCGCGACGAAGTCGCCGAAGCGCTTGGCGACATTGCGAACGAGAATGGACACGGCTAAACCGCCTCCTCCTTGGGCCTGATGACGGTCATTGCGACGAGGACGAGGATCGCGAGCATCGCGAGCACGATAGAGATCGCGTAGGCGCCGGCAAGGTCGAATGCTTCGTAGCGCTCCTGCACGCGGAGCGTTGCCGTCTCCGTCTGTCCTTGCAGGCGTCCGGAGACGACGGCCACCGCCCCGTACTCGCCGAGGCAGCGCGCGGTCGTGAGGATGACGCCGTAGATGACGGCCCAGCGGATCGACGGGAGGGTGATCCTCCAGAAGGTCTGCCAGCCACTCGCGCCGAGCGTACGTGCGGCCTGCTCCTGCTCGTCGCCGATCTCGCGGAGCGTGGGCACGACCTCACGAGCGACGAACGGGAGCGAGACGAAGATCGTCGCGATCACCATTGCGGGAAGCGCGAAGAGCACCTCGATCCCGTGATCCGCGAGCCAGCTTCCGAACCAGCCGTCCTGGCCGTAGAGGAGGAAGAGAGCCAGCCCGACGACAACGGGAGACAGCGCGAGCGGAAGGTCGATGAAGGCGTTGAGCACGCCTTTGCCGGGGAAACGCATCCGAACGATCGCGAGCGCACAGATGATCCCGAACACGGTGTTCACCGGCACCGCGATCGCCGTGATGATCAGCGTCAGCTTGAAGGCGTTGATCGTCTCCGGGGTCGTGAGTGCATCCCATGCCGGGCCGAAGCCGTCTTCGAACGTTCGCCAGAACACGATCGCGAGCGGCCCGACCAGGATCACGCCAAGGTAGAGGAGCGCGACGAACCGCAGCCCCAGCCGCGAGACGAGGCTATGCACGATCGTGCCTCGTCGCGAAGTGGCGGATGACGCCGATCAGGAGCAGAGTTGCGAAGGAGATAGCCAGCAGCACGACGGCGACCGCCGCCGCACCGGCCGAGTCGCCGCTCTCGATGCGTCCGTAGATGTGCACGGATGAGACCTCCGTCTCGAACGGGATGTTCCCGGTGATGATCACGAGCGAGCCGAACTCACCGACGGCTTTGGCGAACGCGAGCGCGACCCCGGAGAGGATTCCCGGAAGGATGTTTGGGAACACGATGCGTCGGAACGTCGTTGCGCGAGACGCGCCGAGGGAGTGAGCGGCCTGCTCGAGCTCGGGATCGAGCTCCTGCAGCACCGGCTGCACGGTGCGAACGACGAAGGGGAGCGTCACGAACATGAGTGCGAGAACGATCGACGCCTGGGTGAAGGCGACGTTGATGCCTACCGGCGACGTCGGCCCGTAGAGCGCCAGCAGGGTGAGCCCGGCGACGATCGTGGGCAGGGCGAAGGGGAGGTCGATGATCGCGTTTACGACCGTCTTCCCACGGAAGTCGTCTCTGACAAGCACCCACGCGGTAATCGTTCCGAGGACTGCGTTGAGAGCGGAGACTGCCAGTGAGGCCGCCAGCGTGAGCTTCAAGGCCGCGACGGCGTCAGGGCTCGAGACCGCATCCCAGAAGCTCTGCTTCCCCTCGCTCGAGGCTTCCCAGAGAAGCGCGGCGATCGGGAGCCCGACCATGACCATCAGGAACGTCCCCACAATGCCGAGGGACAGGGCCGTGGAGGCCCTGTCCCTCGAAGCCCGAGCGCGCCGGGGATTGCTGAGAGCGACTTCAGCCAGTGCTGCCACCGACCTGTCGTTGGATGCGCGCCATGACGCTCGACTTCGGGTCGAAGAAGCGCTTCTGCACCTTCTCCCAGCCGCCGAGGCCGAGCTGGTCGATGGTGAACTCACCGGGCCTGACGGGGAACTTCTTCCGATTCTTCTGCGAGCACGCTCTTCACGACGGGCCGGTAGCCGTTGTCCGCGAAGACCTGCTGGGCGGCCGGCGTCCGCAGGAAGCGGAGGAAGGCATTTGCCGCCGCCGTGTCTGGGCTCGACTTGATCACGGCGATCGGGTTCTCGATCAGGATCGTCGCCTTCGGAATGACGAACTGCAGGTTGAGGCCCTGCGTCCGCGAGAACAACGCTTCGTTCTCGTACGCGAGGAGGACGTCGCCCTTCCCACTGTTGAACGTATTGAGCGAAGCGCGGGCGCTCGTGTCCTGGACGACGACGTTCCGGAAGAGCTTGAGCAGGTTGGCCTGCGCCTGCTTGTCGGTCTTGCCCGCTTTCCGCCACGCGCCGTACGCCGCCATCACGTTCCAGCGGGCGCCCCCGGACGTGAAGGGGTTCGGCGTCACGATGTCGACGTCCGATCGGAGTAGGTCGTTCCAGCCCTTGATCTTCTTCGGGTTGCCGTCGCGCACGACGAAGACGACGAGCGAGTCGGTGACCATGCCCTTGTGCGACTGCTTGTTCCACTTCGCGTCGACCATCCCGGCCGAGACGAGCTCGTCGACATCGGGCGCAAGCGAGAGCGCGACGATGTCGGCTTTCAGACCGGCCTTGATCGCCCGCGTCTGCTCGCCCGAGGAACCGTAGGACTGCGTGAAGTCGACACCATTGCCAGCAGAGGTCTTCTGGAACAGCGGGATCAGCTTCCCGTACGCCTCGCGTGGGGTCGAATAGGCGACGAGGCTCAGCTCCGTGTCTGCGCTCCGCGCGGGAGCCGATGGCCGCGCGAGCGCCGCCGCGGTGACGACTGTGGCTGCTACGCACAAAGCCAGGCCGGTGGCGAGAATTCGATAACGCATGCGGGCCCTCCTCCTCCGAGTTGTTGAGTTATCTGTGTTAGCTGACAATCTTTGTCAACATCACTAACGAGGTGAAGAAGATAGTTCCCGTAGGCTGTGCTTGTCAAACCGAAGCAGCAAGATCAGTCGAGGAGGCGCAGCGTGTGGGTATCCCGGAGAACTGACTACGCAACGAGGGCGATCCTCGCGCTCGCACTCGAAGGAGGAGGCCCGCTGAAGCTCGAGGAGCTCGCGCGCCGTACCGCCGTCCCACAGTCCGTTCTCGAGCAGGTCATGCCGACGATGCGTACGGCGGGCATCGTGCGCTCCGAGCGCGGCCCTTCCGGCGGGTACCGGCTCAACAAGAGCCCAGAGGAGATAACCCTCGAGCGTGTCGTGCGCCTCTTCCAGGGTCCGCTTGCGCCGATCAGCTGCGCGACAAGGCACAACCCGGAGCCGTGCCCGATGACCGTGGGCTGCACGCTCCGCGAGGTGTGGGAGGAGATCCGGGACGCGACGATCTCCCTGCTCGGCGGCGTGACGTTCGCCGATCTCGCAGCCCGGGCCGGTGGGCCGTGGGTCGATCCGACGCTGCTGAACATGGCACCTGCAGAGCCCGTCGCCGGATAGATTCCAGGCGATGGCGATTGCGACCGACCGCGAATACGGGCTCTTCATCGGCGGCGAGCCGGCCGAATCTGCCTCGGGCGTGGTGCGCGAGCTCACGGAGCCGGCGACCGGCGAGGCGCTGGCACGCGCTGCGATGGCCGGGGAGGCGGATGTCGATCGCGCGGTCGACGCTGCTCGCGCCGCACTGGGAGGCGACTGGGGGAAGACTCCCGGAACAGAGCGCTCGCGCCTTCTCCACGCGCTCGCGGACGCGATCGTCGCGAACCGTGCCGAGCTCGCCGAGCTCGAGTCGCGGAACGTCGGCAAGGCGATCTCCTCGGTCAAGGCGGAGCTCCACCAGGCCGTGGAGAACTTTCGCTTCTACGGCTCTGCGATTGCAGCGATCGGCGGCCGTTCGAACTCGATCGGCGGCTCGCTGCTCTTCTACTCGTTGAAGGAGCCGGTCGGGGTTGCGGCCCAGATCGTCCCTTGGAACTACCCGCTGATGATGGCGACGTGGAAGCTCGCTCCGGCTCTTGCGGCCGGGTGCTCGGTCGTCCTGAAGCCCGACCCACAGACGCCGCTCACCGCGATCCGACTTGCAGAGCTCGCTTCCGAGGTCGGGTTTCCGGCAGGGACGATCAACGTCGTTCCGGGTGACGGGCCGACGACCGGCGCGTACCTCGTTCGGCATCCAGGCGTGGACAAGGTCGCGTTCACGGGCTCGACGAAGACGGGGGGCGAGATCATGCGGCTCGCGTCGGACCCGGTGAAGCGGGTCACGCTCGAGCTCGGGGGGAAGAGCCCGAACCTCGTCTTTGCAGATGCCGATCTCGCGAGCGCGGTCCCGAGCTCTGCCTGGGCGATCTTCTACGCCGCGGGGCAGAGCTGCGAAGCGCGCTCGCGACTCCTCGTCGAGAAGCCGCTCTACGACGAGGTCGTATCGAAGATGGGCGAGTTCGCCAGTGCGATCCGCATGGGCGATCCCCTCGATCCCGAGACGCAGATGGGCTCGCTCATCTCGATCGCGCACCGCGATCGCGTGAACGGCTTCGTCGAGCGGAGCGCAGGCGAAGGTGCCGAGGTTGTCGTCGGCGGCCAGGTTCCCGACGGCGCTGGAGCCTTCTATCCGGCCACTGTCGTCGCGGCGACGAACGAGCTGGAGATTGCGCAGGAGGAGGTCTTCGGGCCGGTCGTCACGGTGACTCCGTTCGAGGACGAGAAGGACGCCATCCGCCTCGCGAACGACGTCCGCTACGGGCTCATGGCGACCGTCTGGACGGGCGACCCGGCCCGCGGTCATCGTATTGCTGCTCGGATCAAGTCGGGGACGGTCGGGATCAACATGCCGTATACGGCTTTTCCCGGGATCCCGTTCGGCGGCTACAAGCAGTCGGGCTTCGGGCGTGAGCTCGGGCTCGACACGCTCGAGCTGTACCTCGAGACGAAGAGCGTGATCGTCTCGACGGGCGCCCGCCCGATCAACCCCTTCGGGCTGTAGACGCCGTTCGCTACCGGTGGGCGGTGCTCGCTGCCGGAACGGCCGCCACTGCGAGCGGCGCTGCACTTTTCATCGGGCTCCCGGTGCTCGTCCCGACCCTCCGCGAGGAGTACAAGCTCTCGCTCGGCCAAATCGGTCTTCTGCTCGCCGCGGCGTGGATCGGAACGACGCTGACTCTGCTTCCCTGGGGGCTCGCGGCGGACCACTTCGGCGAGCGCGTGGTCCTCACCGTCGGTCTCACAGGCTGCGCCGCCTGGATCGTCGGTGCCGCCTTCGCGCCGAGCTTCGAGCTGCTCCTCGTCTTCCTGGCTCTCGCCGGCGCCTCCGGGGCTGCCGTCAACTCGGCGAGCGGGCGCGCCGTGATGCACTGGTTCGGCGCGAATGAGCGCGGGCTCGCGCTCGGTGTGCGCCAGACCGCTATCCCCATCGGCGGCTTCGTCGGTGCGCTGGCGGTCCCGCCGATTGCGAACGCCGGGGGCTCCGAGGCCGCGTTTCTTTTCCTTGCCGGACTCTGCGCGGCCGGGGCACTCGCCGGAGCGCTCGTCCTCCGGGAGCGAGAGTCCGGGGACGAGCTGGAGGTGGCGTCGATCCTTCGGACACTCGCCGACGCAAAGCTCTGGAGACTGTCGGTTGGAAGCGGCTTCTACCTCTACGCCCAGCTTGCCGTCATCGGGTTCGCCGTTCTCTTCCTTCACGACGAGCATGGCCTGTCAGAGGGTGGTGCCGCGCTCGTGATCGCCGCCTCGCAAGTGCTGGCGATGGCTTTCCGTATCGGTGCGGGTCGATGGTCGGACGTCGTCGGCAGCCGCGTCGGCCCGCTTCTCCGAGTCGGGCTCGCCGTCGCCGCCTCGGTGGGGCTCACGGCGGTGCTCGCGGACGGCCCCCTTTGGCTGCTCGTGCCGGCGATCGCATTGGCCGGGGGGCTCTCGATGGCGTGGAATGGGCTTTCGTACACCGCTGCCGCCGAGCTCGCCGGCCCCGTTCGTAGCGGGGCCGCGATCGGGCTCCAGCAGACCGTGCTCGGCGGCGCTGGTGTCGTAGCCCCGTTGCTCTTCGCAGCCACGGTTTCCCACACGTCGTGGCGCGTCGCCTTTGCCGCTGCCGCCCTTCTCCCTCTCGTCGGTGTCTTGGCGCTCCGGCCGCTGCGCGACTACTGACTGAGTGATCCCCGCCGCAACTACAGTCACGCTTCGCGCGGCTGCGAACGCTTCGCATCCCGTCGTTCTCAGTCGGGCCAATATTCCTGAATTTTGGCCCTCCCTGCGTCCTAGGCTGCTCGGTTCTCGCCGCGCGAATCACGATTCTAGTTACGGCGGGAAGCACTTAGGCTGCTTGGGTGCGGATTCATCAGCGCCTCGACGAGCTCTACGCGATCGGTGGCGGGATCGGTGCAAACCGTCCTCACCCCGGCGCGGCAGAGGACGCGGCGCACGAGCTCACCGCGGGGTGGCTCACGAGAGCAGGGCTCGAAGTCGAGGTGGACCAGGATGGCAACCTCCTCGGCCGCTCGCGCGAAAGTGACGACGTCTGGGTTGGCTCGCACCTGGATACCGTGCCCCAAGGAGGGCGGTTCGACGGCGCGCTCGGCGTGGTCGCCGCGATCGAGGCCGTCGAGCGCACGGGTTGCGGTTCGGTGGTTGCGTTCCGCGGGGAGGAGGTCGGATGCATCGGTACCTGGGCGCTCGTCGCGCGCGCCGGCTCGCTTCCGCGCGCATTCCTCGAGCTCCACGTCGAGCAAGGCCCCGTGCTTGCTCAGCGCGAGATCCCGCTCGGCATCGTGACGGGAATCGTCGGCTACGCACGCGGAGAGCTCGTTGTCGAAGGACGAGCCGGTCACGCGGGAACCACGCCGATGAAGGGCCGCGACGATGCGCTTGTTGCCGCGGCGGCGGAGATCCTCCGTATCCGCGATGTGGCGCTCGCGATCGTGGACGCGGTTGCGACAGTCGGGAAGGTCGAGGTGGAGCCGGGCGGTGCCAATGTGATCCCTGACCGCGTTTGGATGAGCCTCGACGTTCGCGCACCGGACGCGACCCGGCTGAATGCACTAATCGGCGGGATCGGCTTCGAGCCGGCCTACCGTGTCGAGCCGGTCCAGCTCGGTTCGGGTGTGCGAGCGGCGTTTCGGGAGTCGCTCGAAGAGCACGGCCTCGATGCGGTCGAGTTGGCCTCCGGCGCCGGCCACGATGCGGGCATCCTGGCCGCGGCCGGGGTAGACGCGGGGATGCTCTTCGTCCGGAGCCTGAACGGCGGAATCAGTCACTCTCCGGACGAGCTGTCGAGCCACGAGGACGTCGAGCTCGCGGTCGACGTTCTGACCGACGCGCTGCGCCGAGTGGCTAGCGCTCGCTGAAGGCGATGTCCTGAGCGCCGTCCCAGAGCAGGCGCCGCCCGAGCTCGCGCAGGTTCTCGCCGCCTTCGATGATCGTCGCGAAGTGGTTTCCGGCGAGCGCGCCCGCCTTGCTCGCGAACGCGACATAGCCGTAGGCGAGAAGGAGCTCGGTCTCGCTCACACCGCCCGGGTAGAAGATCAGCTCGCCGGGGCTCGGGTAGCGCGTCGCATTCTCCGGCCCGATGCCGACATCGAGGTCGCCCATCGGGACCCAGCCGCCCTCGCCGGACCAGCGGACGTGGATGATCTTCGAGTCGAGCGGGAGCAGCCGCCGGAACGCTGCAGCCGTTTTCGGGGCGGCATCCTCCTCGAACCGCGCCGCAAACGAGAAGCCTGCTGCGTTGAGCTCGAGCATGCGCCCCGACCCTAACCTCTCTGCGCGACCCAAGCCGCCAGGAGCGCGCGCTCCTCCTCCGTCATCCCCGTCGCGTTCCCTGGCGGCATCGCGCGTGTGAGCAGGGCCTGCCGCTCGATCTCGTCGGCGCGCGCCTCGATCTGCTCGGCCGTCTCGAGCCGGATCCCGAGCGGAGCCGATGCTCCCGAGTGACACGTTGCACAGCGCTGCGCGATCACGCTCTGCACCTCGGCGATAGGCGCACCGGCCCGGCCTGCGCGGGAGCCGACGAATCGGGTTCCAGCCAGATGGCGAGCCCGATCACGCCGACGATGGCAACGGCGGGGATCCACCATATGCGGCGTCCTGAGTGCCACTGGTTGAAGAACACGCGAATGAACGCGGTGAGCACGGCGACGAGCACAAAGACGAGCCACGCGTCGTCTGCGCCGAAGACGAACGCAAAGTGCCCGATCAGCATCGTGAACAGCACCGGGAGCGTGAGGTAGTTGTTGTGCACCGATCTGTTCTTTGCGCGGAGCAGGGGCGCAGGATCCGGCTCGCGCTTCTCTGCCATCGCCTGCACGAGCTTCCGCTGCGCAGGGATGATCACGAAGAGAACGTTCGCGACCATGATCGTTCCGAGCATCGCTCCCACTTGCAGGTACGCCGCACGTGGCGCGAACAGCTCTCCGGCACCCCACGCCGCTAGCGCAACGAGCGCGGTTCCGACGACGACGAGCGCAACCTGGCTTCGCTCTCCGACGGTCCGGCACAGCACGTCGTAAACGAGCCAAGCGAGCACGAGGCCGCCGATGCTCAGCGTCACGGCCTGCCAGGCGGTGAGGTCGGCGACCTGTGGGTCAGCGAGACGAACCTCGGCGTCGAAGTAGTAGAGAACGACGAGGAGAGCGAACCCCGAGAGCCAGGTCGTGTAGGCCTCCCACTTGAACCAGTGGAGCGGCTCGGGCATCTCGGCCGGCGCAAGCTGGTACTTCTGCGAGTGGTACAGGCCGCCGCCGTGCACGCCCCAGAACTCGCCCGCGACACCGGCTTCCGCGTCCTCGCGTTCCTTCGGTGGTCGCAGCGCGAGGTCGAGGCGGACGAAGTAGAAGGACGCCCCGATCCACGCGATCCCCGCGACTACGTGCAGCATCCGGAGGCAGACATCGAGGACGTCTCTCAGGTACGGGTCCATCGATCCCTCGCGATCGCGACGAGCTCGCGGCAGCCGGTGTCGAGCTCCTCCTCTCGCGTCCGCCCGATCCGCTGCCTCAGCACGTCAAGGATCTCCGACTTTGGACGTCTGTTGACGAAGACGACGAAGCGGAACCCGAACTTCCCCTCGTATTCCGCGTTCAGCCGTGCGAGCTCGTCGAGCACTGCGCGGTCCGTCTCGCCACCCTGCTCTGCGGCCGAACGTGCCGAGAGGCCCGCGCGCTGACCGATCGCCGGATGTGCGTCGAGCGCTTCGAGCTTCTCTGCGTCGGTCAGGCGCTCGACGATCTCGTCGGCTCGGCCCAGCGGATCCTCGACCTCCGCCAGGAACTCGACCAAGCGGGTGCGGCCCTCGAACAGCTCGGCAAGCTCGTCCGTGGTCAGCTTCCGCGGTAGCTTGCGCATCCGTACGGCGACACGAGAAGCGGGATGTGGTAGTGGCCCGCGACGAGCTCGATCTCGAGCTCTACTCGTGTGAAGAACGGGGACGGTGGCCAGAACATCAGCGCGTAGCGACCCGGCTCGAGATCCCGCGCGAGCTCGGCGATGCGCCCGTCGTCGTCGGTCCTGGCCGATGCGACGACCTCTCTCCGCTGTGCGAGCTCGACTCGCACTCCCGCGGCAGGCGCTCCGGCGGCAGTGTCGAGGACATGTGTCGAGACGGAGACAGTCATGTTGCGAATCTTCGCGCCTGCGCCCGATGGTCACGCGCGATTTCGGCCTCGTCCGCTCGAACGAGTGCGCCGCCGCGCACGACGTCCTCACCTCCGACGACCAGGCGATCGACCCGATGCGGCGCGGAGAAGACGAGGCCGGCGACGAGATCCTCCGCACCGCCGAGCTCCAGGCCGTCGGTCCGCCAGACGGCGAAGTCCGCGCACTTCCCCGGCTCGAGCGAGCCGATGTCCTCGCGACCGAGCACCTCCGCTCCTCCACGTGTCCCGAGGCGGAGCGCCTCGCGCGCTGTCATAGCATCGGGCCCTCCGAGTCCGCGCGCGACGAGAAGTGCCTGCTTCACCTCGAACAGCAGGTCGCTCCGCTCGTTCGAGGCCGATCCGTCGACCCCGAGGCCGACGCGAATCCCAGCGTCGAGGTACTCGCGAACGGGTGCGATGCCGGCTCCGAGCCGGAGGTTCGACGTCGGGCAATGGGCGACCCCTGTCTTCGAGCCCGCGAAGTCGGCGATGTCGTCGGCGGAGAGGTGGACGCAGTGCGCGCACCAGACGTCGTCACCTAGCCAGCCGAGGTCAGTGAGGTACTCGACAGGCGTGCAGCCGTAGAGCTGCATGCAGTACGCCTCCTCCTCGCGCGTCTCGGCGAGATGTGTGTGCAGGACGAGGCCAAGCCTGCGCGCGAGCGCCGCCGACTCACTCATGAGGTGCTTCGTCACCGAGAACGGCGAGCATGGGGCGACGGCGATCTGGACATGAGCACCAGCGCCTTGCTCGTGCAGCTCGCCGACGAGCCGCCCCGTGTCGGCCAGAACCACGTCGATCTCCTCCACGAGCTCGTCCGGCGGGAGCCCTCCGTCGGAGACGCCGAGATCCATGGAGCCGCGCGACGCCACAATCCGCACGCCAAGCTCCCGTGCTGCCTGCACCTCGGCCTCGATCAGCCCGTCGTGCCCGCGTGGGAACACGTAGTGGTGGTCGAAGACCATCGAGCATCCCGACAGCGCGAGCTCCGCGAGCCCGGTTCGCGCCGCCGCGTACTCGGACTCGCCGTCGATCCCGGCCCATACCGGGTACAGCTCTCGAAGCCACGAGAAGAGGTCTGCCTGCTGCGCTCGGGCTCGCGTAAGAGTCTGGTAGAGGTGGTGATGCGTGTTGACCAGCCCCGGCGTGACGACCGCGCCGCCGAGATCGACGCGCTCGTCGGCCACTGGCTCGGCGCCTCCGCCTACGGTGCGGATGATGCCGTCCTCGACGAGCAGCCACCCGGACTCGTGCTCGGAGCCCGCGTCGTCGCACGTGACGATCCAGGCGTTCGCATAGACCGTCCTCATACGGCGAGCGGAACGATTTCGAAGCGGTCGACGTCGACGAGGCCCTGATCGGTGATCTTCAGGCTCGGGATTACGGAAAGGGTGAGGAACGCGAGCGTCTGGAATGGAGAGTCGAGCTGACAGCCGAGCTCGCGTGCGGCGGCGACGATCGCACCACCGCGCTCGACAACCTCGCCGAACGGCGCGTCGGAAAGAATCCCTGCCACCGGCAGCGGCAGCTCCGCGCGCACCTTTCCGTCGGAGGCTACGACCATCCCGCCGCCGAGCTCGGCGATGCGTTCCACGGCAGCATGCATGCTCGAGTCGTCCATTCCCGCCACGACGAGGTTGTGTGCGTCGTGCGAGAAGCTCGAGGCAAGTGCTCCCTCGCGGAGGCCAAACCCCCGCACCAGCCCGAGCCCGATCCGGCCCGTCCCGAGATGGCGTTCGAGCACGGCGATCTTCGCCATGTCGATTGCTGCGTCCGCGACGACGTGTCCGCCCGCGATCGTGGGCGCAGCTATGAGCGATTCGGTGACGATCTGCCCTGGAACGATGCCGATGAGCCGAGCCTGATCGCCGCCCGCCCACGCGATCCGGAAGGCGCCGTCGCCGAGCGAGGCGAGACGGACCGTTTGACGCACCCAGTCTGGGACCTCCGCCCGCGGGGTCTCGGCGACTGGACGGCCGGCCTTCAGGACGATCTCCGGCACGAAGCGCTCCAGGTCAGGGAGAAGGAGCAGATCGGCCTGGTACCCGGGGGCGATCGCGCCGAGATGGTCGAGGCCGTGCCAGCGAGCGGGGTTGAGCGAGCCGAGCACGAGCGCGTCCTCGGGTCGTATCCCGAGCGCGACTGCGTCCCGGACGATCGCATTGATATGACCGTCGTCGGCGATGTGCTCGGGCTCGCGGTCATCTGTGCAGAACGCGATGCGGTCGGTGCCGTACTCCTCGACGAGCGGCAGCAGGGCGCGGAGGTTTCGTGCAGCGGAGGCCTCGCGGATGAGGAGCCACATACCCGCCCGCAGACGCTCGCGGCCCTCCTCGGCCGTGAACGCCTCGTGGTCCGAGCCGATTCCGGCCGCTGCGTAAGCCTGCAGCTCCTTGCCGAGGACGCCCGGCGCATGTCCGTCCACGTGGTGCACGCCGTGGATCTCCAGCTTCGCGAGCTCACCGGGATCGCCGGCGATGACGCCGGGGTAGTTCATCATCTCGGCCAGCCCGACCATGCGCCGGCGGCGGAGGAGTCCTTCGAGATCGCCGGGCGAGAGCGGGCGGCGCGGCGACTCGAACCGCGAGGCTGGGACGGATGACGAGGCGGTGAAGTAGACGTCGAGCGGCAGTCCCGCGCAGGCGTCGAGGAGCCAGTGCACCCCGTCCGTGCCGAGCACGTTCGCGATCTCGTGCGGGTCAGCCACGACACTGGTAGTGCCTAGGGGGAGCACGAGCCGCGCGAACTCGTCGACGAGCAGCTTGACCGTCTCGAGGTGCATGTGCGCGTCGATGAAGCCGGGCACGACCCAGCGGCCACCGGCGTCGAGCGTCTCTCGCCCGCTGTAGTCGCCAAGCCCCGCGACGACCCCGTCCACGATCGCGACGTCGACCTCGAGCCACTCCCTGGTGAAGACGGAGAGCACCCGTCCGCCCCGCACCACGAGGTCGGCCGGCTCGTTCCCGCGGGCGACAGCCAAGCGGCGCTGGAGGGCCTCCATCGACGAGCAGCGTAGTACCGATGGCGCTCGTCCTTGGGCGCAACGACCGCGCTCGGCATTCCCTACGTGCGCGAAGAGCTGTAGAACAGGAACCACATGGACGTCCTCACTCCCCGCTCGCTGGGCGAGGCGCTGCGACTGAAAGCCGACTATCCGGACGCAGCACCGATCCAGGGCGGCACCGACGTCATGGTCACGCTCAACTTCGATCGTGCACGTCCGGACGTACTCCTCAACCTCAACGAGGTGTCTGAGCTCCGCTCGTGGTCGCGGGAGAACGGCACGCTCCGCCTCGGCTCCGGGCTCACCTACACCGAGGCGTTGAACGGGGCGCTTGCCGCCGAGCTGCCTGCGCTCGCCGAGGCGTCTCGAACAGTGGGCTCTCCGCAGATTCGCAACCGCGGCACAATCGGAGGGAACCTCGGGACCGCGTCGCCTGCGGGCGACGCGCTCCCCCCGCTCTTGATCGAGGGAGCCGAGATCGAGCTGGCGAGCGTTCGGGGCACACGTCGGGTTCCGCTGACGGAGTTCCTCGTCGGACCGAAGCGCAACGCGCTGGGAGAAGACGAGCTGATCGTCGCCGCCGTTTTGCAGCCGAGCGGTCAGCCCCAGACGTTCATGAAGGTCGGCCCACGAAACGCGATGGTCATCGCCGTGTGCTCCCTGGCACTCGTTGTCGATCGCGAGCGAGGGGAGTTGCGAGCCTCTTTCGGCTCCGCGGGACCCGTCTCGGGACTCGTCGTCGCGCCGATCGGCGCGTCAGAGGGCTTCCCGGACCGGGTCGCCGAGTCGGCCAGCCCGATCGACGACGTTCGCGGCACTGCCGCATATCGCCGCCATGCGCTGCGGATCCTCACCCGCCGCGCGCTTCAGCGGTGCCTCGCGTGACCTCACCTTGCAACAGACTGTTGCAAGGTCTCGTATCGAGGCGTTGCGGCGACTTTCTATGCGCTTGCAACAGACTGTTGCAAGGCTCTCAGAGGCTTCGATCGTGAGGGTCTCGGTCACGGTGAACGGCGAACGTCTCGAGGCCGACGTCTGGGCCGGCGAGAGCCTGCTCACGACGCTCCGCGACCGGCTTGGCCTTCCCGGCTCGAAGAACGCCTGCGAGCAGGGGGAGTGCGGATCGTGCTCCGTACTCCTGGACGGCGAGCTCGTGTGCTCTTGCCTAGTGCTCGCGGCGCAGGCCGACGGGCACGAGGTGATCACCGTCGAAGGGCTGGTCGAGGACGAACGGCTCCATCCGGTACAGACCGCTTTCGCGGAAACAGGCGCGGTGCAGTGCGGGTTCTGCACCCCGGGCTTCGTCGTCGCGGCGGCGGACCTCTTGCGGCGGGTAACCGATCCGAGCGATGACGAAATTCGCGAAGCGCTCTCGGGCAACCTCTGCCGCTGCACGGGCTATCAGAAAATCCTCGACGCCGTGCATCTGGCGGCCGCTCGATGAGCGCCCCCGCCCGCACGCTGACCCGCGGGCGCGCGACCTCGACCGTCCGGCGCAGCGACGCCGTCCCGAAGGTCACCGGCGAGTTCGCATACTCGAGCGACCTCCACGCCGCGGGCATGCTGTGGGGCCGGACCGTCCGCAGCCCGCATGCGCACGCGCGAATCATCGGGATAGACGTCTCGGATGCGCTCGGGATGGCGGGCGTTCATGCAGTGCTCACGCACGAAGATGTCCCCGGCAAGAAGACCTACGGTCTCGAGTTCCCCGACCAACCCGTGCTCGCGATCGATCGTGTCCGGTACTTCGGCGAGCCGGTCGCGATCGTCGCGGCCGAGGAACCCGAGCAAGCCCGCCGCGCCGCCGCCGCCGTTCGTGTCGAGTACGAGCCGCTCGTGCCCGTCGTCGATCCGGAGCAAGCCACCGAGCTCGAGCCACTGCATCCCGACCGCCCGACGATGGGGCACGGCTACCGCGAGGACGCACGGCCGAACGTCGTCCGCTCGATCGTGATCCGGCGGGGAGACCCCGGCGCCGAAGGTGACGTGACGGTCGCCGGGTTCTACGAAGTCGGCCAGCAGGATCAAGCCTTTCTCGGGCCGGAGTCGGGACTGGCGATCCCCGATGGCGAGGGCGGGGTCGACATCCACGTCGCCACTCAATGGCTGCACGTCGATCGTGACCAGGTCGCGCCGTGCCTCGATCTCGAGCCGGACATGGTGCGGATCCACCTCGCGGGTGTGGGCGGCGCGTTCGGCGGACGCGAGGATCTTTCGATGCAGATCCATGCCTCGATGTTGGCGCTGCGTGCGAACCGTCCCGTGAAGATGGTCTACAACCGCGAGGAGTCCTTCGTCGGTCACATCCACCGGCACCCGGCGCGGATCTGGGCCGAACACCGCGCGACGCGCACGGGAAAGCTCGTCGCCGTCCACATGAGGATCCTGGTCGACGGAGGTGCCTACGCATCGAGCTCGACCGCCGTGATCTCGAACGCGTGCTCGTTCGCCGTGGGGCCGTATGTCGTCGAGAACGTCTCGATCGACGGTCTCGCCGTGTACACGAACAATCCGCCGTGCGGGGCGATGCGCGGCTTCGGGGCGGTGCAGACCTGCTTCGCAGCCGAGGCGCAAATGGACAAGCTCGCGGCGGAGCTCGGAATCGACCCGGTCGAGCTCCGGCTTCTCAACGCACTCGAGCCGGGAGACATGCTTGCGACCGGCCAGGTCGTCACGGGCTCGCTTCCGACGCGCGAGGTCATCCGGCGCGCAGCGGCTTTGCCTGTTCCCGAACCGGAGGAGCTTCCACGAGACGCGATCCGGCTCCCGGGAGGCGCCGGGAACACCACGCGGGGCGAGGGCGTGCGGCGTGGAGTCGGCTTCGCGGTCGGCTTCAAGAACGTCTGCTACTCGGAAGGCTTCGACGACTTCTGTACGGCACGGGTGCGGCTCCTCGCGGACGGGAGCGCCGAAGTGCACTGCGCGTCTGCCGAGGTCGGCCAGGGCGTGACGGACGTCATCCTCCAGATCGCCCGGCTCGAGCTCGGGACGGACGACGTCGTCCTCGCGTCCGGCTCCACCGCCGAGGTCGGCTCTGCCGGCTCGTCGTCCGCGTCTCGGATGACGTGGATGGCTGCCGGCGCGGTACAGGCGGCATGCCGAGCCGCCCTCGAGGAACGGGAGCGGCTAGGAGGCGAGGCAGACGTCGAGCGCGTGTATCGGCACCCGCGCACCTTCCCGCTCGATCCCGAGACGGGCCAGATCACTGAGGGTCAGGCGCACGTCGCGCTCGCGCTGGCGGCGATGCGGGTCGTCGTCGAGGTGGACGTCGATCTCGGTCTCACGCGAGTCGTCTGGATCGGCACGGCCCAGGACGTCGGTACCGCACTCAGCCGGACTGCGGTCGAGGGGCAGATCGAGGGCGGCACCGCGCAAGGCCTCGGGCTTGCGCTCATGGAGGAGATCCAGACGCGCGACGGCGTGATCGCGAACGCGAGCTTCACGGACTATCTCATCCCCACCTTCCTCGACATGCCGCCGGTCCTCTCCGAGCTTGTCGAGGAGCCCGAGCCCGACGCGCCCTACGGCGTCAAGGGCGTCGGTGAGCCGCCGACGGTCGTCTCGACGGCGGCAATCGTGGCGGCGCTGCGCGACGCGACCGGTCGTGAGCTTGCTCGCGTGCCCGTTCGTCCAGACGACATCGTCGGGCTCTGAACGTGAGGAAGGGGCCGTGCGGCCTGGGACGGTTGCGCTCCAGCGAGGGAGAGTCACGATCCTCGACGCCCGAGAGCTCGACGGCTCTGCCGCTGGAGCGCCTAGCGCGAGAGGTCGTCGAGAAGCGCCCCGAGCAGCCGATAGAAGCGCTGCGTTCCCGAGATGCTGAGGCGCTCGCCAGGAGCGTGCGGGCCGACGATCTCGGGGCCGAGCGAGATCATCTCGACGCCCGGCAGCTTCCCGCGGATGACTGCGCACTCCAGGCCGCCGTGCACGACCGTCAGCGCGGGCTCGACCGCGAACAGGCGCGAGTAGGTCGCCTTCGCGCTCCGGAGAAGTCGCGAGTCGAGATCCGGTCGCCACGGCGGATACGCGCGAACGATCTCGATCGCAGCCCCGGCAAGCCGAGCGGACGCTGCGATCGTTGCCGCGACGTCCTCGAGCGCCGGGGTATTCGAGCTTCGCGTCATCGACGCCAGCGTCAACACCTCGTCGTCCGTCGTCGCGACCGTGAGACTCGTGCTCGTTTCGACGACGCCCAGTAGTTCCGGGCTCATCGCGATGACGCCGGTCGGGATCGCCGTGATGAGGTCGAGCACGCGAGACGTTGCCCGCTCGCTCCCGACAGCGACCTCGTTGACACGTTCGAGCGTGAGAACGAGGCCGTCGTCGAAGCCTCTGTACTGCTCACGGAGTGCGGCGAGCTCCTGCTCCGCTGCCGCGCGAAATGCGGGCTCGGCGTCCGGTTCGAGCAACACCACCGCGCGGGCCTCGCGCGGGATCGCGTTTCGGCTCACTCCTCCGGAGAAGCTCGCAAGACGGAACGGCTCCTGCTCGAAGCTCCGGGCGAGGACTCGACCAAGGGCTTTGATCGCGTTGACCCGTCCACTCGCGATGTCGCCGCCGGAATGACCGCCGTGCGCGCCGGAGAGCACGACCTCGAGCGCGACATGGTCAGGCGGGTGCGGCTCGAGCTCGAGTCGCATGCGGACGAACGTATGGACGCTCCCTGCGCAGCCGACCGTGACAGCATTGTCGCTCGTCCCGTCGAGGTTGACCAGGATGCGCCCGGCGACGAGAGAAGGATCGAGCGCCTTGGCGCCGTCGAGGCCTTGCTCCTCTGACACGGTGAAGAGAAGCTCGAGCGGCCCGTGCTCGATTGCGGGGTCGTCGGCAACAGCCATGGACGCGGCGACCCCGATCCCGTTGTCGGCACCCAGAGTCGTTCCCTGTGCCAGGACCCAGTCGCCGTCGACCACGACGTTGATCCGTCCTTCGCGCGGGTCGTACGGGCTGTCCGGATCGCGCTCGCACACCATGTCGAGATGCGACTGGAGGACCACCGTCGGCGCGCCTTCTCGACGCGCCTGGGTGGGTACTCGCACGACGACGTTGCCCTCGGCGTCCACGGTCGTGTCCAGATCTCGCGCCGCTGCCCAGGCGAGGACGTGCTCTCGTGCGGCCGCCTCCTCTTTGGACGGTCGCGCGATCCGGGTCAGCTCCGTGAAGTGCTCCCAGACGAGAGCCGGCTCGAGGCCGGCAAACGCACTCGGCTTGCTCACCGGCGAAGTGTGAGCGCTGCGCCGACGACGAGGAGGCCGATTCCGAGGAGGCGCGGCCAGGTGACGCCGACCTGCTCGACGCCGAACCAGCCGTAGCGGTCGATCGCGGTGGCGAGCCCGAACTGGGCTGCGATGAGGAAAGCCGTCGTCGCGACGACGCCGATCCGCGGGCCTGCGACCGTGATTGCGAGAACGATGAACACGCTCATCGCGCCGCCGAGCAGTTGCCATTTCGGTCCGGCCACCGCGTCGCTGACTCCACTGAGTGAGCGGCGCGCCACGAGCAGTGCCGCGATCGCGATAGTGCCTCCGACCACGGCCGCCGTGGCGACTGCCTCCAGACTTCCTACGCGCTCGCCGAGGCGTCCCTGAACGGCGATTTGCACGGCACCGCCGAGACCCGCCGCGAAGGCGAGAAGGGCGGCGAACCACGTCGAGCTCACGACTCGGACGCTATACGCTCCAGGCGAATCCGACGAAGGGAAACCTCACATGGTTCGCGCGATCATCCAGTACGAGACCGAGCCCGATCCGGAGCGCTACAAGCAGCATGTCGACGAGTTCGTCTCCCCGATCGATTGCTCGGCGTTCAGGCATGGGAAGGTGTTCGGCTCGCCGTTCGGCGAGCCGAAATACCGCTACCACGCTGAGTTCGAGTGGGCGGACATGGAGTCGTTCAAGTCCGCCGTGAGCTCCGAAGCGTTCGCGGCTTCCGGGAAGGACGCGATGGCGATGGGGATCCCGTTCACCGTGCACTTCGCGACGGTCGAGTGACGGAGCCGACGCAGCCCCACCCGCGCGATCCCGCCGAGCTCGGCTTCGAGACGATCGTCTACGAGAAAGCGCTTCCGCGAGCGACGATTCGACTGAATCGCCCGGACGTCCTCAACGCATTCGACTTCCAAATGCTTCGGGAGATCGCCCGCGCGTGCGAGGACGCATCCTGGGACGACGAGGTTCGTGTGGTCGTCGTCACCGGAACAGGTCGCGCGTTCTGTGTCGGCGCAGACCTACGGTCGTGGGGCGAGGATCTACTGGGCCGCCCGAGCGAGTACTGGAAGTGGTTCGGGGCGTTCAAGGACGCGCACGACCGACTGCGAGAGATCGGGAAGCCGACGATCGCGCGTATCAACGGCATCGCGGTCGGAGGAGGCAACGAGCTGCAGATGGCCTGCGACCTCTCGGTGATGGTCGACAGCGCCTTCATTCGTCATGTCGGCCTCCAGCACGGCTCGGTCCCTGCAGGCGGCGCTACGCAGTGGCTCCAGCTCATGGTCGGAGATCGCCGCGCACGCGAGATCGTATTCCTCTGTGACGAGGTCCCGGCCATCCAGGCAGGCGAGTGGGGACTCGTGAATCGCGTGGTTCCGGAAGTCGAGCTTGACGGGGTTGTCGACGAGTGGGTCGAGAAGCTCGCGGCCAAGCTGCCACATACGACGCGCTACGCCAAGCAACAGCTCAACGTCTGGCGCGATCTTGCGTGGCACCAGACCGTCGGACACGCCAGGGACTGGCTGGCGATGTCGATGCTGGGTGACGAGGCGCAGGGCGCGGTCCGGGCGTTTCTCGACCGTCCGAAGAGCTAGCCTCTAGTAGGCTCAGCGCGTGGCCGACGAGGTGCTCACCGGACTCGACGGCGCCGTTCTGACCATCACGCTCAACCGGCCAGACGTCTACAACGCCATCAATCGTGCGATGCATGACAGGTTGCGCGAGGCACTCCAGGAGGCCGCCGATCCTGCGGTCCGCGCGGTCATCATCACAGGCGCCGGTCGCGGGTTCTGCGCTGGGCAGGACCTGCGCGAGTTCCAGGAGCTCCCGGGCGGCGTGCGTGAGGCGCTCGAGCAGACCTACCACCCGAACATTCGCGCGATCCGTGCGCTCGAGAAGCCGGTGATCGCAGCGGTGAACGGCCCTTGCGCCGGCGCGGGCTTGTCCCTCGCGTGCGCATGCGACGTGCGCATCGCGTCGTCCGAGTCCAGCTTTGTTCCCGGCTTCATCGGGATCGGGCTCGTTCCCGATGCGGGAGGAACCTGGTTCATCCACCGGCTTCTCGGCTTCGCGAGAGCGTTCGAGTGGATGATCTCGAACCGGCGGCTGGGAGCCGACGAGGCGCTCAGCTGGGGCATCGTGTCGGAGGTTCAGCCGGCGGACGGCTTCGAGAAGCGAACAGTCGAGCTCGGCGCGTGGTACGCGTCGCTTCCGACGCGAGGGGTTGCGATGACGAAGCAGCTCTTCGAGCATGCGTTCACGGCGTCGCTGGAAGATCAGCTCGAGCTCGAGGCCGCGCTCCAGCAGGCAGCAACGGGGACCGAGGACTTCGCCGAGGGCGTGCAGGCGTTCCTCGAGAAGCGCGTTCCGAGCTTCCGCGGCCTCTAGATGCTCGATCGGTCTGTGACGCCGATCAGCACAGTCGACTACCACACCGGTGGCGAACCATTCCGGATCGTCACAGGTGGCCCTGACGCACTTCGAGGCACTACGATCCTCGACAAGCGTCGCGACGCGTACGAGCGGCTCGACCACGTCAGACGCCAGCTCGTGTACGAGCCGCGCGGCCATGCCGACATGTACGGCTGCTTCGTCGTCGAGCCCGACGACGACGGCGCCGATCTCGGGGTCGTCTTCTTCCACAACGCCGGCTACTCGACGGCCTGCGGCCACGGCACGATCGCCCTGGTCACCTGGGCGCTCGACGAGGGGATCGTCGAGCGATCGGAGGGAGAGAACCACGTCGTCGTCGACGTGCCGTCAGGCCGGCTCGACACCTGGGCGCACGTCGAGAACGACCGCGTGCGCTCGGTCCGGTTCCGGAACGTGCCCGCATTCGTCTGGGCCGAGGGGGTCGAGCTCGGCGACAACACCGTGGACGTCGCGTTCGGCGGCGCGTTCTACGCCTGCGTCGAGGAGCGCGTCGAACCGGAGGAGCTGCCTCGCCTGATCCAGCTCGGCCGCGAGCTCAAGCAGGAGGTCGAGGCCTGGCAGGACGTCGTACACCCGCTCGAGCCGGAGCTTCGCGACATCTACGGGGTGATCTTCTGGCAGGAGGAAGGCGAAGATCCGCTCACCCAGCGGAACGTCGCGGTCTTCGCGGACGGGGAGGTCGACCGCTCGCCCTGCGGGAGCGGGACCTCGGCGCGGCTTGCGTTGCTCGACCGCTCCGGTCGGCTGCCACGCGGCAGCGAGCTACGGCACCTGAGCATCATCGGGTCCGAGTTCCGCGCTCACGTCGTGGGAGACGCTGCTGTCGCCGGGATCCCAGCGGTCGTCACGGAGGTCGAGGGCAGCGCCTACCGAACGGGAGAACACGTCTTCGTGCTCGACGAGGCGGATCCGATCGGCGAGGGCTTCCTTCTGCGCTGAAGGTCCCCGGCATGTTTTTGCGCCGGGTCGGGTAAAACCCAGGACATCACCACCGCCGGCAAGGCTTTACCGAAGCGGTATACGTCTGCGTCCCTCATCGCTCGCGGTGGCATGGGCGAGGTGTACCGCGCGATCGACTCCGTGCTTCAGCGGACGGTCGCTGTCAAGCTGCTCTCGGAGCGGCACGCGCGTGACGAGGACGCGCACGCGCGGTTCCGACGCGAGGCGCTCTCCGTCGCCCGGCTCTCCGGAACTGCGCATGTGATCACCGTGTTCGACGTCGGTGAGCACGGAACGCAGCCGTATATCGTCATGGAGTACCTCGAAGGCGGCTCGGTGTCCGATCGGCTTCGTGAGGGCCGAGTTCCGTCCGGAATGGCGCTCGAGTGGCTCGATCAGGCAGGACAGGCGCTCGACCGGGCCCACGCCGAGGGCATCGTCCACCGCGACGTGAAGCCGGCGAACCTCCTGCTCGACCGGGACGGGAGTCTTGTCGTCTCCGACTTCGGTATCGCATCTACCGCTGGGTTCGACACGCTGACGCTCCCCGGGACCGTTCTCGGCACCGCCGGCTACCTGTCGCCCGAGCAAGCGCGAGGCGAGTCGGCGACTGCCGCAAGCGACCGCTACGGCCTCGGCGTGGTCGCTTTCGAGCTCCTGACGGACCGCCGTCCGTTCGAGGGCGATACGGCGGCGACGGAGGCCTTCGCGCATGTAACCGCGCCGGTGCCGAGCGCAGAGAAGATCCAGCCCGAGCTTCCGGACGGCGTGGACGAGGTGCTCAACCGCGCGCTCGCGAAGAGTCCTGACGACAGACCGGCAAGCTGCGCGGAGCTCGTCGCCGATCTCCGCGATACGTTCAGAAGCGCGGAGAACAGCACCCGCGTGCTGCCGGCTTCTGTGTCGACGCAGGCGATTGCCACACCGCCACGCCCACGGCCACGCACCGTGCATAGGCAGGGACGTCGGCGGACGATCCTCGTCCTCATCGGTCTTGTTCTCGCTCTCGCGGGCATCGGCCTCGCCGCGCTCGTCGGCTCGGCGCTCGACTCCGGCGAGGGCGCGACCTCCAGCACTCGGCCCGCGCCTCCGACGACCGTCACCGAGACCACGACAGCGACCGAGACAACGCCGTCGTCGACGACTGAAACCGAACCGCCGTCGGCGGATGGGGTGGCGCTGAACGACCAGGGTTTCGCGCGTATGCAGGACGGTGACTACGCCGGCGCTCTCCCGCTCCTCGAACGGGCGGTCGACGCGCTCAGTGGCTCAGGATCGCTTGGCGAGGCATACGCGAGCTACAACCTCGCATTCACTCGCTTCGCGCTCGGACAGTGCGACGGCGTGCTCTCCTTGCTCGAGCGCTCCGAGGACGTCCAGGGGAAGCGTCGAGAGATCGACAAGCTCTACCACGAGGCGTCCAAGGACTGCAGCGAGGGCGGCGGGGGCAAGGAGGACGAAGAACGCGACTGAACCGCGGCGACGCAGGCGCGTCCAGAGCTAGCGATCGGACGACCCGTCGCCGTACAGGTCGAAGTCGCCCGCGAGCACGCGGTCGAGACGGCCCGTCCGATAGCCCCTGACGCCGTCGCGCACGAGCGGCGCGCGACCTGGCCGGTAGCGTCTGACGACCACGGTCGACGTCGCGGTCTCGACGATCGCGTGCTGAGCGAGGCGTGCGAGCGAGCCGGCTCCTGCCTCAGGTCCCTCCGGACGAGGAAGGACGAGCACCCGGACCTGCTCACGGTCGCCGACCTTCGCTCCGTCGCGTTCCTCGTCGACCTGCTCGAGGACATGGAGACCGGACTCAGCCGCGAGGATCTCACCGCAGCCAAGTCCTGAGATCGCCAACAGGTGTTCGTTCTCCGGAGCGTCCAGACGTTGGGCGTGCATCCCGCAGCGAGCTGCCCAGCTTTCGTACATTTCGATCAGGAGTGCCGCGAACGGCTCGGTCTCCGGTCGAGTATCGCGGTGCGGTCCTGACGCGCGCAGATGCACGAAGACGTCGGTCGGTGCGCTTGCAGCGATGCCCGCGAGTGCGCGATCGAGCACGTACAAGCGCCCTGCGAGGAGCCCGACGAGCTTTGGATTCGCGCGCCCGTCGTCCCGTGCGCTCCGCCGCAGGCGGACGGCGAGCCGCTCGGCGGTTCTTGTCGCCGCCTGCAACCGGTCGAGGTACTCGGCCTCCCCCAGGAGAGCAAAGCGGTCAGACCGCTCCCAGAACCCGGGTTCCGAGATGACCGACAGTGTGTGACCTTTTCGTCCCTGCTCTGCCTCCACTGTTTCGGCAACACGCTCGAGCTCCGTGAGTACGAACGTCACAGACGCCTCGTCGCCTCTGGGCGAGCGGACGATGGCGCGCAGGTCGAGCGCGCCCGCGTCGGGTACGTCGCCGGCGTCCTCGGCGTCCGGCTCCACATCGGGGTCGACGAACGTGACGCCGATTCGCTCGCCCCCGATCGCGGTGACGAAGAGGAACTGGTCGCCGTCGGGAACCGACTGCTCGACGATGGCCGCGGCAAGGGGAGCCAGCAGGTACTGCTCGACCGCGCGCTTCAGGGGACGGGCACCAAGCTCCGGGCTGAACCCCTTGTCGATCAGGAAGTCGTATGCGGAGTCGTCGACCTCGACTGCCCAGGGCCGGCCCCGTAGACCGCGTCGTGCAAGTGCATCGGTCAGCTCCTTGTCGAGGAGCGCTCGCATCGCGGAGCGTTCGAACGGCCGGAAGACGACGATCCGATCGAGCCTGTTCAGGAACTCGGGCCGGAACGATGCGCGAACCGCTCGCTCGATTCCGGCGCTCGAGAAGGAGCGCTCGGGTGGCTCGAACCCGACGCTCGGCCCGCGTGCGAGCGGGGAGCCCGTGTTGGACGTGAGCACGATCACACAGCGTCGGAAGTCCACGACCCGACCCTGCAGATCGGTGAGCCGCCCGTCGTCGAAGACCTGGAGAAAGAGGTCGAGAACTGGCTGAGCTGCCTTCTCGAACTCGTCGAGCAGGATCACCGCAAATGGGTCCTTACGTACCGACGAGATCAACGCCGCGCCGTGCGCGTCCGTCGCCGTGTCGGAGAGAAGCCGGTCGAACGCCTCCGGAGTCTGGTACTCGCTCATGTCGAGCCGAATGAGTCGGTCTGCGGAGCCGAAGAGAAATTCTGCGAGTGCCTTCGCGATCTCCGTCTTCCCTGTTCCGGTCGGCCCGACGAAGAGGAACACCCCGAGCGGTCGGGTGGGATCGGTGACGCCCGCCTTGACCATCGCGATGCGCTCGACGACGCACTCCACCGCCTCGGGCTGCTCCAGCACCCGCTGCTCGAAGAACGCTCGGACCTCGTCGAGGGGAAGAGGAGCTGCGGGATCGAGGAGAGCAAGCGGGAGCCCTGAGCTCGCTGCGAGCGTGGCGAGGAGATCGGCACCCGCGAAGCTCTCCGCGCCCTGCTCGGCGGCCTCGGCAGCGGTCGCATGAAGGAGCCGCAGGAGGTTCCCCGGTGGTGCGATGCTCGGCAGGAACTGCTGCGCGAGCTCGAACGCCTCCGCGAGCGTCTCGTCGTCGGCCTCGATGTCGAGCGGGTCGTGCTCGAGCGCGTGGCGTGCTACGGCGATCGTGTCGGCCTGGTCGAGTGGGCGAACTCGCACCACCTCGAAGGCGCTCTTCACTCGCGGCCTTGCGGCGACGAGCACTTCCGCGGCTGTGGGTGTCACCTCGGCGAGGATCGTGATCGCCCCCGACTCGATATGAGGCAACAGAGCGTCGAGCAGGCCCTGCGGGCTCCGCGCGTGCTGCCCGGCAAACAACGCCTCCTGTAGCTCGGGGATGACCCAGATCACTCCTTGTCCCGCGACTGAGTCGACCAGCGTCTTGACCCGACCCTCGAGCTCGCCGATGTAGACGGCGCCGGCATTGATCTGGGCTGCCGTCGTCTCGAACACGATCATGGTGTCGTCGACCCAGTCGAGGGCGGCGCGGGCGAGAGCCGTCTTGCCCACCCCGTGCTCGCCGACGAGCAGCACGGATCGCGGAGGCGCTTGCTCGAGTGCCGCCACGACGAGCTCCACGAGCTCCCGCCGCCTACCGACAAGGAGAGCGGGCGGTTCGTCGAATGGTCGTTCCCAGACGCGTCCGACATCCCTCAGGTGCCGGACTGCACGCCACCGCTCGAAGCTCGAGCGGAACTCGGGACCCAGGTCGTCCTCGAAGCGATCGAGGAACGACTCGAGCTGCTCGATCTCGTCGAGCGAGACCCTGTCGAACGTGCTCACGTCCACTTGCTCGCCCCTTGCGACGCGGTTGCTCACGAACTCGGCGATCACGCTATCTCGGATCGACTCCAGTGCCGGCAGAACGGAGCCGATCACAGGCCCGGTGGCGTGAATCGCGAGTGCGCGCAGGAGGAGAGTGTCTTCGCAGTTGGACGGCCGCGCCGGGTTCCGCGTCGCCCAGGTGACCCACTCCTCTGGCACATCGTCCCGTTCCGCGAGGGCGGCGAGCGCCATCGACGCTACCCAGCCGTCGCTGTCGCGGCTGAGTGTCACGATGGTGTCGACGGGCGTATCGTCGTCCGCGAGCGCTTCCACCGCGCGTTGAAAGGCCGGCTGAGCCTCGAGGCTCTCGAGGCTCATCTCCCACCAGTCAAGCTCGGCGTCGAGCTCGGCAGCTGCCCCGCGCACGTCGTCGCTTCCGAACTCGTCGCCGACTTCCCGTTCTTCGTCACGCCGGAAGCGAGGCCCGACCTCTTCCCAGATTGCCATCACAACTCCGATCGCCCCGATGACGGCGAGTGTGATGACGACCCACTGGATGACGGCGCCCATGTACGGCGTACCGTGGCACCCCTGGCCGACCGAGTCAAAGCAACGATCCGAGCGGTGGCTTGCTAGCCCTACGGTGAGAGAAGGCGGAGGATCTCGCCGTCCTCGGGGAAGCGCCCCTTGTCGTGCTTCGAAAAGATCAGAACGCCGTCGGCGACGACGTCGAACTGACTATGCCCTCCTGGTGTGGCAGAAGCGGATGCGCTCGTGTTGGACGTGATCTCGGCCGCGAGACTCGCGGCCCGTGTGTCGTAGCCGCTTCAGGTCGGGCAGAAGAAGATCTCGACGCTCATGGCCCGCAGACTACCGCCTGGGTATGGCCCTCAGTCGAGGGTCAAAACGACGGTCTTCGGCTCCGTGAACGCCTCCAGCACGGAGCTTCCACCGACGCGCCCGACGCCCGAGCTCGATCCCGCCCGGCCGCCGAACGGAAGGTGGCTCTCCCAGTAGTTCGTCGACTCGTTGATGTTCACCCAGCCCGCGTCCACTGCTTCAGCGAAGCGAAGGCCCCTGGCGAGATCCCGTGTCCAGACTGCGGCGAGCAACCCGTACTGAGAGGCATTGGCGATCTGTAGCGCCTCGGCGTCGCTCGAAATTCGCACGATCGGCACGATCGGACCGAAGGTCTCCTCCCGCGCGACGTCCATCTTGTCGGTCACCCCTGCGAGCACGGTCGGCTGCCAGTAGAGATCGGTCGGGTATCCGGACGCGCGCGCTCCGCCCGCGACGAGGTCGGCGCCGCGTTCGATGGCATCGCCGACGTGGCGGTCCATCTTCTGTGCAGTCGGCTCGTTGTTCAGCGGGCCCATCGTCGTTGCCTCCGCGAACGGGTCTCCGAGCCGCACCGAGCCCTCGACGACCGCACGAAGCCGCTCGACGAACTCGTCGTGGACGCCCTCGTGGACGAGGAAGAGCTCGCCTGCCGTGCAGCTCTGTCCGGCGCAGAGGAACGAGGCAGCGATGCTCGCCTCTGCAGCAGCGCCGACGTCTGCGTCGTCGAGCACGACCATCGGCCCGTTGCCTCCGAGCTCGAGCAATGTTGCTTTCCCGGCAGCACGTGCTGCTACCTGAAGCCCGGTGGCGACCGAGCCGATGAAGCCGACCGCCTGCGTCCCGGGGCTCGCTGCTATCTCGTCCCCAACGACCGGGCCGGGACCTGTGACCATCGAGAAGACGCCGGCCGGGAGCTCTGCGTCGACGATGCACTCCGCGAGCTTCACTGCACATACCGACGTCGACGGCGCGGGTGCCCAGACGACGGCGTTGCCGGCGGCGAGCGCTGGAGCGATCAGCTCGGCCGGCATCGTGTACGGCCAGTTCCACGGTGTGATCACGCCTACGACACCCCGTGGGACGCGGTAAGCGAGGATCCGCTTCGCGGCATCGACGGAGGGCGGCATCGAACCAGCGACGCGTGTCGCGTCCGCTGCCGCCATGCGCCAGTAGACAACGAGCTCCTCGACCTCGCCATAGGCCTCGGCGTGTAGCGGCTTGCCCTGGTCGAACGTGAGCGTCAGTGCCAGATCGTCACGGCGCTCCTCGATCAGGTCTGCGACGCGCTCCATCGCGGCAGCGCGCTCGAACGCCGATCGGGACGCCCAGTCGCGCCGGGCAGCGCTTGCCGCGGCGATCGCCCGGCGGGCGTCCTCGCGCGTGCCCTCGGGCAGGGTGCCGAGGCTCTCCCCCGTCGCCGGGCTCGTCGCCTCGAAGCGCTTCCCGGATTCGGACTCTGCCCACGCGCCTCCGATGACCATCGAGTAGTCGCGCGTCGTAACGCTCACGCGCGCCCCTGGCCGGCCGCAGCTCCCGCCGGGCGGAGCCCGGCTCCGCTGCGGCCTGACGGCGCTCCCGGCACGGAGCTCTCCAGGCCCGTACTACTTGTACTGTGCCCTCCGGCTCCGCACCGGGAGCGCCATCCCAGGAACGTACGTTTCATCGTTTTCCTCTCGAGAAGGCGTTGCGGTAGATGTCCGCGTATGCAGGCACGTCGACCTCTCGCGCGTTGCCGATCGTCTGCGGATCCTCGAATGCGATTTGGGCCAGCATCTCGATCTCGTCCTCCGCGAAGCCGAGCTCCTCCATCGTCGGGATGCCGACGTCGTCGGTCAGTCGATACAGCTCCTCGACACCTGCGAGCGCGGCATCGAGCGGGGCCAGGCCGCTGGTGTCGACTCCGAGCCCTTGCGCGATCCGCGCATGCCGAACGGGGTCGGCCGGCGCGTTGTACTCCATCACCGGCCCCAGGACACGCGCGGTGAGCGCGCCGTGCGGGCAGTCGTGGATGCCCCCGGCTGACTGGCTCATCGCGTGCGCAGCTCCGGCGCTCTCCGTCCCGTAGGCCATGCCGCCGAGCGTCGCGGCGTGCGCCATGTTCGTCCGCGCCTCGAGGTTCGAGCCGTCCTCCACTACCAGCCGCAGCGAGGCTGCGACGAGCTCGATCGCCTGCAACGCGACTGCGTCGTTGAACGCTTGGTGGTAGTCGCAGGTGTAGCACTCGATGGCGTGCGAGAGCGCGTCCATCCCGGTCGCTGCAGTGACCGCCGGAGGAAGCCCGAGCATGAGCTCAGGGTCGATGAGCGCCACGTGCGCGCCGATAAGTGGCGTTCCCCCGACGTTGAACTTGATCTTGCGCTCGCGATCCGTGATCACCGCCCAGAGCGTCACCTCGCTCCCGGTGCCGGCTGTCGTCGGGACCGCGACCAGCGGAGGAATGCGCTGCTCGATCGGGTCGTGGCCCCACTCGTAGTCGAGGATCGAGCCCCCGTGCTGGATGACGACGCCGATCGACTTCGCCGTGTCGATCGACGAGCCGCCGCCGAGGGCGACGAGGCCGTCCCGTTCCGACGCGGCATAGACCTCCGCGCCGCGGTCGACGAGAGCGACATCGGGGTTGGGTCGCACCTCGTCGAAGACCAGCGCGTCCTCGAGGTGCTCGAGCGCCCGCTCGACCAGGCCCGCAGCGGCGACACCTGGATCGGTGACCAGCATCGGCCGCGTCACTCCGAGCGTTGCGAGCGCCTCGCCCACGCGGGCGAGCGCCCCGGGGCCGTGCACGAGCCGGGTCGGCACCTCCACAGCCCTGACGGTGTCGACTTCTACCGGCATGGATTCCTCCTAGGCGGGTTGCAGGCGCTTGAGCGCTTGTTGCCGCCAGCGCTCGGTGCCCTCTAGGTCGTTGAACGTGAAGATATGGAAACCGCCCACGTTCGGCCGCGCTTGGCCGAGCTGCTCGTCGAGTCCTGCGACGAGCGGATCCGGGTCGAAGTCGCCGTCGAGCATGTCGGTGGGCAGGAACCGGATCGACTCGCCGACGCCGATCCGCGCGGACACGCGCAGCAGCTTCGAGAGTGGAACGACTCCGGGAAGCCCGATCTGGATCGGAAGGCGGGTCCCTCGCTCCCAGACAGCAGCCACCCAGGTCGCCGTCACCTTGGGGTCGAAGCAGATCTGGCTGACGATGTACGTCGCGAACTCCTCCTTCTCGAACATCGACTTGATCGTCGCCGCGTCCGGAATGAAGGCATGGCTCTCCGGGTATCCGGTAATGCCGACTTCCCGAAACGGCTTTCCGAGCCCGGCCAGCGCTCGGAGCAACGGCACGGATCCGTCGAACTCGCCCGCCGGCTCCGGGGCGTCCCCCGCCATCACCAACACGTCGTTCGCGCCGGTCGCGCGAAGGCGTTCGGCGAGCTCGGCGAGGTGGCTCGTGTCCCGGACGTGTCGAGCCGCCAGATGCGGCACGATCTCGTAGCCGTGCCCCGCCAGTCGCTCCGCCAGCTCGAGCGTCGGCTCGAGCCCCATTCTCGGCGACGTGGTCACGGTCACCTTGACGGCGGTCGGCACGTGCTCGAGGACCGCCTGTTCGGCCCCGACGAGTGGGATCACCTCGTAACGCGGGTGCGCGAGCAGCTCCGCGAGAGCCCGCTCGTGAGCAGTCCTCGTCATGTCCATCGGATCTCCGGAGCCGAGGGCTCGGGGTACCGGGGAAGTCCGTCCTCCGGAAGCTCGTCGTAGTCGCCCGCATGGTGGACGTAGAAGTGCCCCGCTATGCGCAAGCCCGTCGGCCGATCGAGCGTGCCGACCGCGATGTTGACCCGCTCGCTCCCGGCGGGTTGCCAGAAGAGGCTCGAGCCGCACTTCTCGCAGAACCCGCGGCGAGCGTGCCTATCGCTCTGGGGGCTGTCCAACCAGCGCAGCGTGCTCTCGTCGATGAATCCCAGATGCTCGATCCGCGCGGCAGAGAATGCCCCGAGATATCCACCCCACCGTCGGCACTCCTCGCAGTGGCACAGGAGGATGTCCCGTAGCGGGCCGCGCACCTCGTAGGCGACGGCCCCGCACAGACAGTGTCCTGCCGCGCGGGGCGCCATCACCGAATCGGTCTTCGCGTCAGCCGACGTGCGTCGCCTCCCCCGCGGCGCTGAGCGCGACCTCCTGCTTAGGGGTGTCCTTCTTGGGGTCGATGAACGGCTTGCGGACAACAACGGCCGACTGCTTGCCACTTGGCGTCTCGACCTCGAGCTCGGTGCCGAACTCGGCGAGCTCGATCGGCAGCATCGCGTAGCCGATGTTCTTCTCGAGTCGCGGCGAGTAGCACGCGGAGGTGACCTGCCCTACCGGCTTTCCGTCCTTGAAGACCGGGAAGTAGTCGATCATCGCCCCGTCGTTGTAGCTGCCGAGGCCCGGCCCGCCGATCTCGACGCCGACGAGTTTCCTCGAAATGCCTTCGGCCTTGATGCGCTTGAGGGCTTCCTTGCCGATGAAGTCCGCCTCCTGCTCGAGGTCGACCATCCACTCGTACCCCATCTCCACCTCGTACGGGTTCGTGTCGAACCACATGTCGCAGCCGAGTGCGAGGATTCCGGCCTCGATGCGCTTGATGTGGCACGGGCCGATCACGGTCAGGCCGTGGGGCTCACCGGCAGCGAGGACGGCATCCCAGAGCTTGACCCCGTCGCGGCTCGCATTCTTCAGGTAGATCTCATAGCCGAGCTCGCCCGTGTACCCGGTCCGCGAGACGATGACGTCCATGCCGTCGAGCTCGTACGACTGATGGAAGTAGTAGGGGATCTCGACGATGCTCTCGCCGAAGAGGTCGACCATGACTTCCTTCGACTTCGGTCCCTGCACCTGGAGCGGCCCCACGTCCGGCTCGCCGATCGTGACGTCGAGACCCGAGTTGTGGGCCACACCTTGTGCCCACAGCAGGATGTCGCTGTCGGCCAGCGAGAGCCAGAAGTGGTTCTCCTCGAGCCGCAGGAGGACCGGGTCGTTGAGGATGCCGCCTTCGGGAGAGGTGACGAACACGTACTTGCACTGGCCGACCTCGCACTTGTGGAGGTCGCGAGGCACGAGCATGTTCGTGAAGGTGAACGCATCCGGGCCGGTGATCTCGACCTGCCGCTCGACGCCGACGTCCCAGAGCGTGACGCCGTTCAGGAGCTGCCAGTACTCCTCGACCGGGTCGCCGTAGTGGCGCGGGTGGTACATGTGGTTGTAGAAGCTGTACAGCTGCACGCCGTGGCGGCGTGAGGCGTAGAAGTAGGGCGACCTGCGGACTCGCGAATAGAACAGGACGCCGGGGTGCTCGTTGATCTTGCTCACGTCTGGTACCCTCCTGCGGCGTTCCGCATCGTGGGACTGTGCTGTATGCTGGAACAGCTTAACCCAGCCTTGGAGGCGTCGCAATGGTGCAGTCGCTCGAGCGCGCGTTCTCGATTCTCGACGAGGTGGCACAGAGACCTGCCGGCGTCACAACCATCGCCGAACGGGTGCGGTTGCCGAAATCGACGGTCGCCCGCCTGCTCGCGACCCTCGAGCAGGTCCATGCCGTGGAGCGGTTCGACGGAGCTCACTGGCGAATCGGCCCGGGTGTCGCCGCGCTCTCCTCGGCCGTGTCCTCGGAGCGGAGTCTGATCTCGATCACGCGTCCTTTCCTCGCCGATCTCGTAGCTGAGCTCGGCGAGGACGCAGGCCTCGGCCTCCCGGACGGCAACGAGGTCCTCTACGTCGACCAGGTCGAGTCCGACAACCCGGTGCAGGTGCGCGACTGGACGGGGACGCGAGCCCCAATGCACGCCGTGCCTTCCGGCCTGGTGCTGCTCGCGGAGTGGCCCGAGGACGCGTTGACCGCGTACGTCCGGGGCGGTCTGAATGCGCTGACGCCGCACACGCTCACCGACACGGGAGAGTTGCGACAACGGTTGGCGGAGGTACGCCGGCAAGGCTACGCCTGGGGACTTCAGGAGTTCGCCGAGGGGATCGACTCGGTCGCTGCCCCCATCCGGGACGCGCGCGGCAACGCGATCGCGGCAATCCACGTCCACGGCCCCGCGTACCGCTTCCCGCCGGCGGGCCACGGGGGTGCGGTCGCAGAACGGGTCGCAGCGGCCGCGGCAGCTGCGAGCACTCAGCTCGCGGGCGTCTGAGCTTCGAGCGACTCGACGAGCAGCGTCGAGACGTCGGCGACCCGCAGCTCGCTTCCCGTCTGCCGCACGCCGTCGTCGAGCATCACCGTGCAGAAGGGACAGGCGACGGCGAGTGTGTCGGCGCCCGTCGCGGTCGCTTCTCGCGCCCGCTCTTCATTGATCTGGTTGCCGCGCTCCTCCATCCACATGTGTGCGCCACCGGCGCCGCAGCAGAACGTGCGCTTCCCGCTACGCGCCATCTCGAGCGGTCTCCCGATACTTGCCACGAGCTCGCGGGGAGCCCCGAGCACGTCGTTGTGGCGTGCCAGATAACAGGAGTCGTGGTAGGTGATCGTCGTATCGCCGACGACGGGGGACAAACGGCCGTCGCGCACGAGCTCCGCGAGGAGCTCCGAGTGGTGCATGACTTGATAACTGCCGCCGAAGTCCGGGTACTCGTTCGCGATCGTGTTGAAGCAGTGCGGGCAGCTCGCGACGATTTTCGTCACGCCCGCTTCGTCGAGGGTCGCGACGTTCGCCTCCGCGAACGACTGGAAGACGTACTCGTTCCCGGCTCGCCTTGCAGGATCACCTGTGCACGACTCGCGCGGCCCGAGGATCGCGACATCCAGGCCCGCGGCCAACAGGAGCTTCGTCGTGGAGATCGCGGCCGTGCGTGCTCGTTCATCGAAGGCGGCGGCGCAACCGACCCAGTAAAGGACCTCGGGAGCCGGGTCGCCCGGCTCGAGAACGCGAATCGCCGAGCCCCTCCGCCCACGACGCGCGCTCGGTCTGCGGCTTCCCCCAAGGATTCGAGCCACGCTCGACATCACGCAGCATCGTCTCTGTATCCGCCGGGAGGCGCGACTCGACCATGACCAGGTGACGGCGGAGGTCGACGATGTGGTCGACGTGTTCGATCGAGACCGGGCACTCGTGCACGCAAGCTCCGCACGTGACGCAATCCCAGACGACGTCGTCCGTAACGGCGTTCGGGACGAGCGCCGAGAGGTCTCCGCCCGCGAGGGCAGTTGGCCCCTCCGCGAACAGCTGATCGCGGATTCCCATGATCAGGAGCTTCGGGCTGAGCGCCTTCCCGGTCGCGTAGGCGGGGCAGACGTCCTGGCATCGGCCGCACTCGGTGCACGACATGGAGTCGAGCATCTGCTTCCAAGTCAGGTCGGCAATCGTGCCCGCACCGAACCTGAGCGCCGCCTCATCCTCGGACTCGAAGTCGAGTGGCTCGAGCCGACCGCGAGCCCGTGTGCTGCCGAAGAAAACGTTGATGGCGGCGGTGGCGATGTGCAAGTGCTTCGAGCGAGGGAGGTAGGCGAGGAAGCCGAGGATGATCAGCACGTGCGCCCAAACAAAGACGCGCTCGACGACCTCGGTTGTCGTGCCGTCTCCGAACAAGCGGGAGATCGCGTCGGAGAGGGGCGACCACGAGGCGGGCCAGGGATTCAGCCCGAGCGCGATCAGCGACGCGTGCCACAGGAGCAGGGTCGTCACGATCCCCACGATCAACGCGAGGATGAGATCCGCCTCGCCCAGATGGCTGCCGGCGAAGCGCCGCGGCCGCTGCACCTTCCGAATCCAAAGCGCCGTCGCGACGCCGGCGAGCACGAGCACGGCGAAGACGTCGACCATGAGTGCGTACCAGCCCTGGCTCTCGAGCCACCCGAGCGGGGATCCGGACGGGAGCGACGGCTCGCGGTCGACGATGCCCACGATTGCCATGAGGATCGTCGGAAAGAGGACGAGGAAGCCCCAGAAGATGAAGGCGTGCATCAGCCCCGGCACGACCCGCTGGAGCAGCTTGCGCTGACCGAGGACGATCGTCGCCTCGTTGCGAACCCGAGTCGGCAGGTCCGAGGCGCGTGCCACCGGCTTCCCCAACCGGACGAGCCGGGTCAGCAGCAGTGCGCGCCTCGCGAAGAGCGCACCTGCGATCGCGATCGCGGCGACGAGCGCGACCGCAGAGGCGACGCTCGCCGTGGAGCTCAGCCGTTCCTCGCTTTGCGGAGCTCGGCCGAGATTGCCGGGACCACCTCGTGCAGGTCGCCGATCACGGCGTAGTCAGCGCTGGCCAGGATCGGCGCGTCGGGATCGGTGTTGACGGCGAGGATCGCCTTCGCACCCTTGCATCCGGCCATGTGCTGCGTCGCCCCGGAGATGCCGCAAGCGATGTAGATGTCGGGCGCGATCTTCGTGCCCGTCTGCCCGACCTGGTCGGTGTGCGGGCGCCAGCCAGCCATGGTCACCGCGCGCGAGCAGCCGACTGCGCCACCGAGCAGGCCGGCGAGCTCCTCGACGATTCCGAAGCCCTCTGGGGAGCCTGCGCCGCGGCCTCGCGGAGACGACGACTCTCGCCTCCGCGAGCGAGACGCCGCCAGCCGCCGCCTCCACGCGCTCGACGGCTCGTACGACGACGTCGGCGTCCGAGAGTTCGGGCACGAAGGACTCGACCTGAGCGTCGCCGGTCGGAGCGGGCTCCGAAGCCACGGCGTGCGGCTGCACCGTGATGAGCTTCGGCGTCCCGCGGAGGCGCGCTTCCTCGAGGAGGCTTCCTCCCCAGCGCACGCGGGTCACGAGGGCAGGATCTCCTGCGGCAGCGTCGGTGCAGTTCGCCGCGAACGGAAGGTCGGTCATCGCAGCGACGTGCGCAACAACCTCGTTGCCGCGATTGTTGCCTGCTGCCACGACCGCTGACGACCCCATCCGTTCCGCCACCCCCGCGACTACCTGTGCGACAGCGACGGGAGCGAACGCTTCGAACGCCGCGTGCTCCGCGACGTGGAGCATCGAGACGCCGTGGTCGCCGAGGACACCTGCGAGCTCCTGGCCGCCTCCAACGGTAACCGCGTGCACCGGTTCGCCCGGTGCGAAGCGGCGCGCGAACGCGACGGCCTGAAGCGACAGCTCGTCGATCCCGCCAGGGACCCGCTCGATGACGCAGAGAACGCTCAGGCGATGCCGATCTGACGGAGGACATCGACGACCGCGGGAGCCGCTTCGGGACCATGACCGAGGATCACGGCCTCCTTGCCCTGGCCCTCGGGCACGACGAGGCGCATCTTCTCAAGCCTGGAAGGCGGGCGAGCCGGCGAACTCGTCTCGACGGGCTTGCGCTGCGCCCGGAGCTTCGCCGGAACGGACGGGTACCGAGGCAGGTTGAGTCCCTCGAGCACCGATACCACTGCCGGAAGCGGCAACACGTACACGTCGCGGCCCCCGGCTACCTCCTGCTCGCAGCGGACCGTGTCACCCTCGACCGTGACTCCTTTGAGGCCAGTCGCCGCGGGGCGGCCCAACGCATGCGCGACCCGGATGCCGACCTGGTAGTTGCCCGCGTCGGCGGACTCGTTGCCGAAGAAGACGAGGTCGAAAGGCCCCTTCGCCTCCTCGTCGGCGCGAATCGCTTCGACGATCGCGCCGGCTGTCGCCTGAGGGTCCCACTCCTCGCTGTCTGAGACGAGGTGAATCGCTCGGTCGATCCCGAGCGCCATCGCGTCGCGCAGCTGCTCCTCCGCCTCCGCCGGGCCCAACGTGAGCACGACCGACTCGCCGTCCGACGCCTCGATCAGCCGGACGGCCTCCTCGACGCCGCACTCCTCGTGCGGGCTGATCGTGAATCCGAGGTGACGCGTCTCGATCGCCTGTGCGTCCTCGGTGAGCACGATCCTGCCGCCGGTCAAGGGAACGCGCTTGACGCAGACCAACAATCTCATGAGCGGATCCTCGTGTTCTCGGGGTCGAAGATAGGGGCAGAGCCGACGACATCGACGGTGACGGGGTACTGCTCACCCATGTACTCGACCGCGAGTCGGGTTCCGACGACTGCCTGCTCCGGAGGGAGGTAGGACATGAGGACGTACTTGCCGACGGACGGCGCTGAGCCGGCGCTCGTGACGTAGGAGCGGCGGCCCTTCGAGTCGACGACCGGCACGCCGTCGCTCGTGAGAATCGGTTCGCGCCCCAGTGGGTAACGCTTGACGCCCGACGCCGAGGTGTGGTCGTCGACCGAGAGCGTGCAGAGGATCGCCGCGGGCTCGGCGTCGCGATGGCCGAGGTGCGCCTCCTTTCCGACGAAGTCCTCGTCCTTCACCTTCCCCCACGCCATGTCGGCCTCGACCACCGTGTACTCGCTCTCCAGCTCGGTGCCGAAGGCGCGGTAGCTCTTCTCGAGCCGGCCGGTCGTCCCGTAGACGCCGATGCCGCAGGGCGCGGCGCCGTGCGCGCGTCCCGCCTCCCAGACGATGTCCCACAGGCGCGCGCCCTGCTCGATCGGCACGTACAGCTCCCAGCCGAGGTCGCCCACGTACGAGATGCGCGAGGCGAGGACCCGCAGCGGGCCGATCTCGACGACTTTGGACGTTGCGAACGGAAAGCCCTCGTGGGAGACGTCGTCGCTTGTCACAGACAGCGAGGATGTCCCGCGCGCGCGGCCCCCAGAGGCCGAGTGTCGACCATGCGGACGTGAGGTCCGCGAGCTGCGCGGAGCCGTCGGCGGGCAAGTGATCTGCAAGCCACTTGTAGTCGGCCATCCCGTGTGCGCCGCCGGTCACGACGCGGAAGTGCTCGTCGTCGAGCCTCATGATCGTGAGGTCGGACTTGAAGCCGCCGCTCGGTGAGAGCCACGGTGTGTAGACAACGCGTCCGACCGCTGCGTCGACCTGCCGCATCGACACCTGCTGGAGCGCAGCGAGCGCTCCTGGGCCGACGACGTCGAAGATCGCGAACGCAGACAGGTCGAAGATTCCGGCGCGGTCCCGCATCGCCAGATGCTCGGCATTGATGATCGGAGACCACCAACGACTGTCCCACTCGGCCTCGCGGCGTCCCACCCGGTCGCCGTACTCCTCGAGCAGCGGCGCGTTCGACTCGTACCACTGTGGCCGTTCCCACCCTGCAGCCTCGAAGAAGACCGCGCCCAGCTCCTTCTCACGCTCGTGGTACGGCGAGAGCCGCACGTCGCGGTTCGAGCCCCACTGTTCGAGCGGGTGGACGATCCCATACGTCTTGTTGAAACCTTCGGAGGTGCGAGCCTTCACGTGTGTGGATGTCTTCTGGTGCTCCCAGAAGCGCGCGGCGTCGGAGGAGTGGAGGTCGATGTGCGACTCGCCGTGCACCATCCATTCGGCGAGCGACTTGCCGACTCCGGGGCCTTCCTTCACCCAGACGGCGGCGCATGACCAGAGGCCCTCGACCTCCGGGAGCTCGCCGAGGATCGGCATTCCGTCGGGCGTGAGCGAGAGGATCCCGTTGACCGCGTATTTGATCCCGACCGACTCGTCCCCGACGATCGACGGCATGAGCTCGAGCGCGTGCTCCAGCTGGAGTGCGAAGTCCTCCTGGGTGAACGGGAACTCGGTCGGGGTGAGGGCTGCCGCCTCGACCGAAGGAAGATCGTCAGGCTCGTACAGGATCGGCCGGTGTGCGTAGGAGCCGATCTCGAGGCCCGTGCCCTCCTGGCGCTCGTACATGTTCGTATCCATATCGCGGACGATCGGGAACTCGATGGCCTCCTTCGTGTCGGCGAACCAGTGCGTGGGGCCGATATCGATCATCTGGTGCACCGCCGGCGTGAGCGGGATCGAGGCGCCTGCCATGCGCGCCAGCTTCGGGCTCCAGACACCGCACGCGATGACGACGACATCCGCCTCGACATCGCCATCGCCCGTGCGCACTCGGCGAACCCGGCCGCCCTCGACATCGATGCCGAGAACCTCCGTGTTCGCGAAGACGGAGAGACGCCCCGAGGCCTGGCCGCGGTCGCGCATGATCGTCCCTGCCTGCAGCGAGTCGACGACGCCGACGGACGGCGTGTAAAAGCCGCCGAGGATCACCGTCTCGTCGATGAAGGGGACGAGCTCCTTCACCTCGGCCGGCGTCACGAGCGACACCGGCTCGATCCCCCAGGCCTTCGCTGAGGCCACACGTCGCGTGAGCTCCTGCATCCGCTCCTCCGAGCGCGCGACCTCGATCCCGCCCGACTCGGTGAAGACGCCCATCTCCTTGTACTGGCGCATGCTCTCGAGCGTGAGCTGTGTCATCTCCTTCGAGTGGTCGACCGGGAAGATGAAATTCGAGGCGTGGCCGGTCGAGCCGCCCGGGTTCGGAAGCGGGCCCTTGTCGAGGAGGACGACGTCCGACCAGCCCTGCTCGGCGAGGTGGTACGCCACGGAGTTGCCGACGATGCCGCAGCCGATCACGATCGCGCGTGCTTCGCGGGGAAGACTGCTCATTCAGCTGCTCCGGATCAGAGCACGCCTCGAATGGCGTTCTCGAATCCCTTCACGTGCATGCGCATCGCCGTCCTCGGCCCGCGCTCCGTCACCGTCGCGAATCGCCTCGAGGAGCGCTCGGTGCTCGTTGACCGCGTCCTCGAGCCTGGTGACGCGATCGAGGGCGAGAAACCAGATCCGAAGAGTCAGCACGTAGTACTCGTTCAAGGTCGCCTCGAGGAACGCGTTGTGCGTGCACTCGTAGATGTGCCTGTGGATTCGCTGGTCGAGGTCGATGAGCGTTCGCTCGCCGAGCGCGCGCTCGGTTTGGTCGATCTCGTCGAGGAGGAGCTCGATCTTCGCCCGATCGGCAGCAGTCGCCCGTTCGGCGGCAAGTCGCGCCGCGCGGCCCTCGAGCGTCAGCCGCACCTCCGAGAGCCCTGCGAGATCCTGCACGTTCACCGCCGATACGAACATCCCGCGGCGGGGGTACACGTCGACGAGCCGCTCGCGGGCGAGCGCACGTAGCGCCTCCCGCACGGGCGTCCGTCCGAGCCCCAGCTGCTCCATCAGCTCGCGCTCGCTGACGAGCGAGCGTGGGGGCAGCTCGAGCGTCACGATCAGCTCGCGGATGCGGTAGTACGCCTGGTCCGAGAGGGATCGTGCGTCCGCGGCCTCGGGCTGGTGGATGTGAGAGTGTCGGTGTGCTCATCGTCGGAGGACGCAGCGGCGGGGACGGAGAGTCGTCCCCGCCGCTGACGTCAGCTCACTTCAGCCAGGCGTTGACCTTGGCCGCGTTCGCCTTGACCCACTGCTCCGCCGCCTTCTCCGGCTTCATCTTCTTGCCGGCGATCAGGTTGGCGACGAAGTTCTGGTCGGCCGCGGTCCACTTCCACTTCTTGACGAACGCGCACGCGCGGGCGAGCCGCTCGTCGCGAACTTGCCGCTGATGAGCTTGTCGAGGACGTACGGCGGGTACTCGCACGCGTGCTTTCCCGGCCTCCTTCTCGTCGTCCAGGCACCCCTTGAACCGCTTCGGCAGCTGCACTTGTACGAGGTCGTACTGCGCGTTCAGGTACTGCGGGTCGTACCAGTAGAAGAGCACGGGCTTGCTTCTGCTTGTACAGCTGGCTCCAGCGTGCAACCTGCGCCGGCTCCGCGCCCGCGACGACGTGCTTCAGGTTGAGGCCGAGCTCCTTGATGAGCTCATGTCCTTCTGGACGTACGAGGGGTCCCCGCCGAGGAACATCCCCTGCGAGCCCGACTCCGGAGACTTGAAGACCGCCTCCTTGCCCTTCAGCCCCTCCAGGTCTTGAACGCCGGATACTGCTTGAGCAGATAGCGCGGGATGTACCAGCCGATGACGCCGCGTGATGCCGTTCGACCCGACGACCCGCACCGACTTGTCCTTGATGTACGGCTGCGGCCGACTTCGATCAGCGTGTTGTCCCAGTCCTCGAGCGCGACGTCGACCTTGCCGTCCCGCATCGCCTGGAAGTAGGGCGCGCCCTCGGTGATGTTCGTGATCTTCACCTTGCAGCCGAGCCGCTTCTCGAGCACGTACTTCGCGACGTACGTGTTCGCCGTCGAGCCCGCCCACGACTGCTCGTTGATGACGACGGTGCCGCAACTCTGAGCGCCACCGCCGAATGCGCTCCCCGACACGGCGAGCGCGGCGACTGCGACGAGCGCGACGCCGACGAGGCCCATGCCCCGTCGCCAGCCACTACGAACCGACATTCGACCCTCCTTGTCGTTGTGCGCGTGAGGCTGCTCACGCGATCTCCTGCCTTCTCGACTCGCCGCGTCCCCTGCGTGACGCGGTCGAGCGCGATCCCCAGGGCGAGAATCGCGACGGAGGCGATCACGCCCTGGCCGAACTGCCCACGGACCAGACCCTGCGCGACCTCGTAGCCGAGGCCCGCCGATCCGACGAGCCCGCCGATGACGACGACGGCGAGCACCATGACGATCGCCTGGTTCACGCCGAGCATCACCGCGTCGCCCGCGAGCGGCAGCTTGACCTTCGTCAGCACCTGCCTCCGCGAGCACCGAAGGCGCTCGCGGCCTCGACCGAGGCCGGTGCGACGTCCCGCACGCCCCGCTCGACGAGCCGCAGGGTCACCGGGAACGCATAGAGGACGCCGGCCACGATCCCGGGGACGATCGAGACCGGCATCAGGTAGATGAACGGGATGATGTAGACGAGCTGCGGCAGCGTCTGGAAGACGTCGTTGACCGGCCTCATCGCCTTCGAGAAGCGGTCGTTCTCGGCCGCCAGGACGCCCGAGCGCGACCCCGATCACGACGGCCATCGCCGTGGCGACGAGCACCTGCGAGAGCGTGTCCATGGCGAGCGCCCACACGCCCATGAAGCCGATCAGAGAGAGCATCGCGAGCGTCGTCAGCGCCGGGCGAAGTCCGCTGATCACGAACGCGATCAGCTGTCAGGCCGCCGACGGTCGTGAACCACGGCGCCTCGACGAGGAACTGCCTGCAGCGGCAGCAGCAGCTGCTGGAGGATGAAGATGCCGACGCGCTCGGTGACTCGCGAAGACCCACGTGGTCGGGTCCTGCACGTAGTCGAGGACGACCTGGATCTTCGCGAGCAGCCACTCCTCGAGCGTCGCCGAGCGTAGGGGATCTCCGACCTCGTCCGGGTAGAGCGGCGGCGACGCCGAGCGCCTTCGAGAGTCCGATCCCGGCGAGGATGGCGGCGGCGATCGCCACCGACTGGATACCGCAGCCGTCGCCGACGCGTCTCGTCGAGATGCCGCTGCGCGGGGTCGGTCCGCGCCGCCATCGCCTCGGTCGAGCGGTCGAGCGCGTCGCCAGGACGACGATCACGAGCCCGGCGAGGATGGCGAGCGCCGGATTCGAGTTAGATCCCGTTCGTCACGACCGCGCCCAGACCCCCGCCGCCGATCAGGCCGGCGATGACGACCATCGAGAGGGCGAAGAGGATCGTCTGGTTGACCCCGAGCAGGATCATCCGGCGCGCGAGCGGAAGCTGGACCTTGAGCAGCAGCTGCGATCGCGTCGCGCCCATCGACGTCGCCGCCTCGACGGTGTTGACCGCGACGCCGCGGATCCCGAGCGCCGTGATCCGAATTGCCGGCGGGATCGCATAGATCATCGTCGACACGACGGCCGCCGCCGGCCCGATCGAGAAGAGGATGACGACCGGCATCAGGTAGGCGAACGCCGGGACGATCTGCATGGCGTCGAGCAGCGGCGTGATCGTCGCGCAAACCGTCGCGACCGCCCGGCGACGATCCCGAGCGGAATCCCGATCAGCAGCGACAGCGCCACCGCGACGAGCATGAGGGAGAGCGTCTGCATGCTCTCCTCCCAGAGCCCCGACGAGCGCGAACGTGGCGAACGCGACAAGCGTGATCGAGCGCCACGCGGAGCCCGCCGAAACGCAGAACGAGCAGCGTCCCGGCGACGGTCGTGCCGACCCACGTCATCCAGAGCAGCAAGCGGTTGAACCACTCGACGAGGTGGTCGACCGAGTCGGAGAACCACTCGAAGAGCGAGAAGACGATCCCGTTGTCCTCCTGGCCCTTCTCGGTGAGGACCCACAGCTGGAAGTCGTCGAGATAGCCCGAAAGCGAGTTCCAGACGAGCGAGTTGGGCCACGGGTACTCGAGCTGCCCAGACTCCGGTAGGCGAGGTACATGAGAGCGACGATCCCCGCGGACCTGGACGATCTTCCCGCGCCACCAGGGCCTGTGCGACACGACTGGAGTGACGGACGGCTTCGGCGGCGACGGTCGTCACGGCTAGTCCCCGCCCTCGCCTGCGATCGCTGTCAGCACCGTGTCGCGATCGACGATCCCGACAATGCTGCCGTTCTCGACGCAGCAGACCGGCTCGCTCGCTTCGCGGCGACGCACCGGCACCGCGCTCCGCACCGTCGTCGCCACGTCGAGCCGCGGGCCGTCCAGCGTCCTCGTCCGGCTCCGGGTCTCGCATCACCCAGCGCAGCGTCAGCACGTGGCTCCGCGGGACGTCCCGACGAAGTTCTCCACGTACTCGTCCGCCGGCGCGCCGACGATCTCCTCGGGAGTGCCCAGCTGCACGATCCCTCCGTCGCGCATGATCGCGATGCGGTCGCCGAGCCTGAGCGCCTCGGCGAGGTCGTGCGTGATGAACACCATCGTCTTGCCCGTCTCCACCTGGAGCCGGCAGACCTCGTCCTGCATGTCGCGGCGGATCAGCGGGTCGAGCGCGCTGAACGGCTCGTCGTAGAGCATCACCTGCGGGTTCCCTGCGAACGCGCGCGCGACGCCGACGCGCTGCTGCATCCCGCCGGAGAGCTGGTCCGGGAACTGGTTGGCGGCGTCCTCGAGGCCGACGAGTTGCAGCACCTCGCTCGCGCGGGCGAGCCGCTCGGCTTTGCCCATGCCCTTGACCTCGAGCCCGAAGGCGACGTTGTCGATCACGCGCCGGTGTGCGAGCAGGCCGAAGTGCTGGAACACCATCGAGACGTCGTGGCGGCGCAGCTCGCGGAGCTCGGCCGTGCCTGCGGCCGATGACGTCATGGCCGGCGATCTCGATCTGACCCGCGGTCGGCTCGATCAGCCGAATCAGCGTGCGCACGAGGGTCGACTTGCCCGAGCCCGACAGGCCCATGACCACGAACACCTCGCCCGGCCACACCTCGATCGAGACGTCGCGGACGGCGACCACGCAATCGGTCTTCTCGCGGAGCTCTCCGCGAGGGAGGTACGCGTCGGGCGAGCCGACGAGGCGTTCCGGGTGGGGGCCGAAAACCTTCCAGATCCCCGAAGCACGTATGACGGGAGGGCTCGTCCGATCGATTCGATGCTGCGTCGGTGCGAGAGGAGTCTCGGCCGTCTCGGTCATGCGCGCGCAGCTGATATATCACCCGCGATCGCGCTTGTCTATCCAGGGCGCTGGTGGTAGCGGCTACGGCACGTCGATGCGCGTGAGCTTCCGCACGGTGAGCACCGAGAACGCGACGATCACGATCGCGGCGCCAGCGACGCCGGTGCTTGCGCCGAGCGAGAGGTCGAGCGTGTCGAGCCGCTCGCCGTCGAGCCCGCTGATGAGCGACAGGGTGAACTGTCGGATGCTGAGAAAGCGGATGCCGTCGAGGTAGGCAGCGAGCACCGCCTCCCAGATGAAGATGTAGACGAGCCCGAAGATCAGCGCGTGACGCAGGGCGAGACCCGCCCACGTGAAGATCGCTGCGTACGCGGAGGCCCCGACCATGAGCCCGATTCCCGTGGCGACGGCGCCACCGGCGTCACCGCTTTTCGATGATCGCCACCGCCAGCAGGCCGCTGATCGCCACCGGGACACCCCCCACGAGCAGCGACGCGATCAGCTTCGGGGCCGCGATGCGCCAGCGCGGCAGTGGCTTGAGCATGAGGTAGCCGAGCGTCCGGTCGCTGAGCTCGTTGCCGAACGCCGAGGTGGCGAACAGCAGCATGACGAGTGGCAGGATGCCGGACGCGACGAGACTCGCGGTGATCTCGTCGGCGAACTCGGCGCTCGGCGTCGTCGAGTCCGCCACGTGGAACAACACCCCGGCGAGCAGCGGAAGCGCGACAAGCGCGAGCACGAGCCACACGCGGCGGCTTCCGGCGAGCTGTCGCGCCGTAAGGATGAGGATCGCGATCACGTAGCCGACCCCGTCGCCAGGTATTCGAAGACGCTTTCTAGCGAGTCGTCGAGCGGCTCGACGCGAAGCAGCCGGATGTCGAGACGGGCTGCAGTGGCGGGCAGTGACCGCTGAAGCGCCGCCACGTCACGGCTCTGTACGCGCAAGCGCCCTTCGCGATCGATCTCAACCGACTCCACGGTCGCTTCCATGAGCAGGCCTGCCGCGAGTGCCCGTGCGTCCGAGGAGTCGATGCGGACGAGGAACGGCCGATCGTTCAGCTGCTGCCGAATGGCGCGGTAGTCGCCGCTTGCGGCGAGCTTCCCGCTCACCATGAGGTGAATCCGGTCGGCCAGCTCGTCGATCTCCTCGAGGATGTGCGACGAGACGAGGATGGTGCGACCCGCGGCACCCAGGCGGCGAATCACGGACTGCAGATGCAGGCGCTGAGCCGGATCGGTGCCGGACAGCGGCTCGTCGAGCAGGAGCAACGGCGGGTCGTGGACGAGGGTCGCCGCGAGGCGCATCCGCTGGCGCATGCCGCGGGAGTAGGCATGGAGTCGCCGGTCCTGCGCGTCGACCAGGTCGACCGTCTCGATCGCACGAGTCACCGCGTCCGCGAGATCCTCGACGCCCTGCAATCGCGCATTGAGCTCGACGAACTGGCGTCCCGTCAGGAAGTCGTAGACGGACTCGTGCTCCGTCATGTACCCGATGCGCCGGTAAAGACCCGGATTCCCGCGCACGGGCTCGCCGAAGATGCGCACTGTCCCTTGCGACGTCGCGGTGAGGCCGGCAATCGAGCGCAGTAGAGTCGTCTTGCCGGCGCCGTTCGGCCCGAGCAAGGCGGTGACTCCCGGCTCGACCACGAGCGAGACGTCGCTGACCGCGACGACTCCCGCGAACCAGCGTGACACCGAGTCCACGACGATCGTCGGCTGCGCCCCGTTCGCGCTCACTCGCGCACCAGCTGGCGGGTCCGCTGTAGGAGCCATGCGGCGAGCACGATCGTCACGCCTGCCAACCAGAGGCTTGAGACCCAACCCGCACGCGGAGAGTCGCGGAGCTCGTCCGAGAAGACCCAGCGCACCGTATCCAGGGTGACGTCCGGCAAGCCCACGAGCGAGACGACATCAGCGACCGAGCCGTCGAAGTTCTCCTCCCCGATCCCGCCGACCGCCGAGCCGACCAAGAGCACTGCGAGCGTCGCCACGGCTGCGTATGCCCGTCGCTTGGCGAACGACGCTGCGAGGAGCGAGAGCGTCGTCATCGGGACGACGACCGCGGCCGCGGCGGCCAACGAGCGCGGCACGACGTCCCAGTTGTCGGCTAGCCACGAGCCGGTGCTCGCCGCATCGAGAGCGTTCCAGGTGAACAGAACCGCCACGGGAACCCAGGCTGCGATCGCGGACACGGTCAGGAAGGCCGCCCACCGGGAGCCGACATAGTCGGTCGAGGTGATCGGCCGTGCTGCGTACAGCGACAGCACGCGGTCGCGCCGATCCGGGCAGAGCAGGAGGGGCGCGACAACAGCCGCAAAGAGGGTGAGCGGCACAAGTGCCCAGTCGTAGTAGTCCGCGTACGACGGCAGCTCGAAGTCGTCGGCCGCCTCCTCCGCCGGCGAGAGGAACGCGGAGATCACGACCAGCACGACCATGGGTACGAGCGCGAGGCCGATGAGCAGCCAGGATGCAAACTTCGCTCCGGCGCCCCGTCCGAGACCGAGCGTGATCCTCACGCCGTCTCTCCAGATGGCGAGCCGCCGGCGCCAGCGGCTCGTCCGCTGGCCCTCGTAGCCGCGGTAACCGAGGTCGAAGATCTCCGCAGGGCCGGTCGTCACGTCGGCTCGCCTCCCTCTTTGTCGGGGTCGGCGTCCGGCGCCGAGAAGACGTCGGCGAGCGCGAGCCGGGCCGGAGCGAGCCGGTAGAGGAGCGCTTCCGACGCCACGATCGCATCGCGGATTACGTCGTAGTCGTCGCCCGTAACTCGCTCCAACGTAAGGCGGCTACCGTCGAGGCGGGCCGTTCAGGCCACGCCCGGCGAGCTCATCCAGCAACGCGGGGGCACCCTCGACGAGATCAACCTCGAGTGTCTCGGTCTCCTCCGTGAGACCCGACACGGCGCCGGTGCGCAGCAGCCGTCCGGCATCGAGCACGACGACGGAGTCGCACACACGCTCCACGTCTCCCATGAGGTGCGTCGAGATGACGATGCTGATCCCGAAGTCTCGGCCGACGCGGCGGATCAGCTCCAGCATCTCGCGCCTGCCGATCGGATCGAGACCTGCCGTCGGCTCGTCCAGGAATGCCAGGAGCGGATCGTGGACGAGAGCCTGCGCGAGCTTCACGCGCTGCTTCATTCCCGTCGAGTACGTTCCGATGGGTCTGTACCGCTCCTCGAACAGCCCGACGTGCCTGAGCATGTCGGACGCGCGGAGGCGGGCCGCCGTCCGAGGCAGGCCGCTCACCTCCGCCATGTAGGCGAGGAACTCGGCCGCCGACACTCCGGCGGGCAGGCAGTCGTGCTCCGGGCTGTAGCCGATTCGCGCTCGAAACTCGGGCGACACAAGCGGGTTGTGCCCGAGCACCTCCGCCGAACCGCCGTCCGGCTGGATCAGCCCCATGAAGAGCTTCAGTGACGTCGTCTTGCCGGCGCCGTTCGAGCCGAGCAGACCCGTGATCCCCTCGTCGATCTCGAACGTGACCGCATCGAGTGCCCGCACGGAGCCGTAGTTCTTCGTCAGGTCCCGCGCGTGGAGCAGAGCCATGGCGCGTGAGCGTATCGACGCACTCAGCCCGGAGGTCGAGCGACCCTAGATGGTCTTGAACTGCTCGAATGGCTGGCGGCAGCCATTGCAGTAGCGAATCGAGCGACACGGCGTGGGCCCGAAGAGGTTCTCGAGCTTCGTGTCCGTCGAGCCGCAGTACGGGCATCGGAACGCGTTGCCCTGGAGCTGGACGAGCTCGAGCTTGCCTGCCGTTCGAGGAGCCGGAGGGGCGAATCCGGCGATGCGAAGCTTCTCTCGTCCCTCCGGCGTGATCCGGTCCGTCGACCACGAGTCGTCGAAGACGACGCGCACCTCTGCCTCCGCCCCGAGCTCGGAAACCTTCGCGTACATCTCACGCTCCATCGTCTCGAGCGCCGGGCAGCCCATGAACGTCGGCGTGAACTCGATCCGTACGCGACCGTCGTCGACGGCGACGTCCTTGATCACGCCGAGATCCACCAGCGAGATCACGGGAATCTCCGGATCGGGAATCTCTGCGAGTGCCGCCCAGACTTCGTCCGCCGTTACCACTGTGTTCCCTTGGGAGCGGAGCGCCGCACCATCGTCATCTCCTGCCACAGCTCAGCGAGCTCGGCCTCATGGACGCCGCGTGGCACGGCCTCGACGTCTGGAAGCGTGCGCTCCAGCCGCTCCTCGGCACGGCGTCGGAGCTCGGGTCGCAACTCGTCGTCGAGGACGCCGAGGGCATAGGGCCAGAGCTCGTCGACAGCCTCGTCCAGCCGCGACCGCCCCTCCTCCGTCGACAGCAGACGGTCGATCCACATCTGCGCGTGCATGCGGTGGTATGCCTCCTCGCGATCCATCTTCGCTGCGATTCCGGCGATCTCCGGGTCGTCACTCGTCTTGAGTGTCTCGAGGCGAATCTCGTCCGCCGTCTCGTACAGCCAGTGGCGCGCGATCGTCCGAGCCCACTCGAGCCTGCGGAGCTCGACGAGCGGTGCGCAACGGTACTCCTCCGGCTTGCGGTCGAATGCGAGCTCGTCGGCGGTGGTGCCGAGCTCCGCGGCGGCGAGCTCGTAGAGCGCCCGAGCGTGGCCGATCTCGTTCTGCGCGATGGAAGAAAAGGCCACGTCCTCCTCGAGGAAGGGCGCGATCCCCGTCCACTCGGAGTTCCGCCACCCGAGGATGAGCTCGTCGTCGGCCATCGACAACAACAGGTCGGTGCGCTTGCTCACGGGCCAACCCTTGGCCCGTGAGCGTGGAGGGGTGCGGGGAACCGGGAGGTTCCCGGCGCTCTTAAGAAGAAGGGGGCACACGGGGGAAACATGGTTTCCCCCGTGAACGCGAGCCGAAGGCGAGCGTTGCTCACGCTGTGTCACTTGCTCCCGGAGCCATGTCGAGCGTGCCTGCTCGCTCACGTGCCTCGCGCAATCGTGTCTTGAGCGAGTATCCGTCGACGCGGCGGTACTTGAGGTCGAACTCGTCCGGGAACTCGTCGATCTCGCTCACTGCGTCGCGCGCGACGAGCCACAGCGCCACCGACTCCTGCCGGCGCCCGTACTGCTCCCTGGCGTAGATCTCGGCGAACTGCTCGTTCGGTGCCGTCACGGACCCGGCGTGCTGGAACGGCTGTCCCTTTCGCTCCCGCCTGAAGACCTCGTAGACGTGGGTCACGCCGCCTCCGCGAGCACCACCTGCTCGACCCAGGCCACGTCCTGTCGCGAGAGCCGCCGGAACGCGAGCCGCTCCTCGGACGCCGGCCCATGTCCCGTCACGACGGCGCGCAGCTTCTCCCAGTCCGGCTCGGTGTAGAGCCACGTACCGGCCTCCTCGTCCTTCCGCAGGTTCGGGTCGGGGATCACGAGCCCGAGCTCGCGGATCTGGGAGACGTAGCCGTCGAGGAACTCCTGCCGCGCGTCCTCGTTCGCCTGGCTCTTGATCCGCCAGACGAACATGGGGTCCTCTTCGGCTGGGATCGGGTTTCCGTGGAAGTGCATGAGCGGCTCCCACCAGCGCTCGAGGGCCTCCTGCACGAGCTCGAACTGCTCCGGCGTCCCGGTGACCATCGCGAGAATTACGTCGCGGCCGTGGAGGATGTGGAACGACTCCTCCCAGCAGATCTTCTTCATGATCCGTGCGTACGGCGCATATGAGCACTTGAGGAGCGCCTTCTGGGACACGATCGCCGCCGCGTCGACGAGCCAGGCGATCACGCCGACGTCGCCCCACGTCTTCGTCGGGTAATGGAAGACGTTGTGGAACTTGGACTTGCCTGAGACGAGATCGTCGAGGCAGGCGCTGCGTGGCTTGCCGAGGTCCTCGACGACGCGGTAGATGAGCTGCGCGTGCCCGACCTCGTCCTGGATCTTCGCGGTCAGCGCGAGCTTCCGCTGAAGGGTGGGAGCACGCAGGATCCAGTCGCGCTCCGGGAGCACGCCCATGAGCTCCGAGTTGCCGTGCATCTCGATGAACTTGACGAGCCTGGCGCGGTACTCGTCCGGCATCCAGTCGCCCGTCTCCACCTGCCCGCCCGACTGGACGTAGTCGAGAAACTCCTGGGTTCGTGCGTCCACGATTGGCCTCCCTACCGAACGGTCGTTAGCATCAAAGCACATGGCGTCACCGCGGCGAGAGGCACTCACGCGCGAGGCAGCTCGGCTCTTCGCCGAGCGCGGCTTCCATGGAACCTCGATGGGCGACCTGGCGGAGGCTCTCGGAGTGCAGAAGGGCTCCCTCTATTCGCTCACCGGCTCGAAGCAACAGCTCCTCTTCGAGACAATGCGCGAAGGCGCGAGTGCCTTTCACGCGGCGCTCGACGAAGTGCCCGAGGATGCCGCGGCAGTCGACCGCATTCGAGTCGCGCTGCGCGGGCATCTCCGGGTCGTGTCCGATCAGCTCGACGTCGCGACCGTCTTCACCCGTGAGTGGCGCTATCTCAAGGACGAGTACCGCGGCGAGATCCTGTCCGAGCGGCGCCGATACGAGGAGCGCTTCCGCGCATTCTTCCGTGAAGGGGTCGAAGCCGGTGAGCTCCGATCCGACCTCGATGCGGGTGCTGCGGCGTTGCTTACGCTCTCCGCGGCGAACTGGGCGTACACCTGGCTCGTCCCGGGACGCGACACCGACGAGCTCGCCGATCGCTTCACCACGATCCTCGTCGACGGCATCCGGGGATACGCGACTCCCCGGTGACCAGGCTCCTCATCGCCAATCCGTGGGCGACTCGCGTCAACGAGGAGCGCCTGGCGAAGGTGCGCGCCGCGCTTCCCAACGGAACGGAGCTTCGCATGACCAGTGTTCAGGGTGAGGCGACGGACCTCGCCCGTGAGGCATCGGGCCGCGTCGAAGCGCTCTACGTCTTCGGCGGCGACGGGACGTTCAACGAGGTGCTGAACGGCATTGCCGGGACCACGCCAATCGGTTTCATTCCCGGCGGCGGCACCAGCGTCCTGCCCAGGGCCCTCGGGCTCCCGCACGATCCCGTTGGGGCCGCACGTCGGCTCGCGGCAGGATCCACGCGTCGCATCGGTGTCGGGCGTGTAAACGGGCGCCGGTTCGGGTTCGCGTGCGGGATCGGCCTGGATGCCGAAGTCGTCCGAGCAGTCGACGAGCTCGGCCGACGCTCGGATGGCCGCCGTCCGAGCAACATGACATTCGCCTGGACGGGCTTGCGTACCCTGGGTCGGCACCGCTTCCAGCTCGAGCCTTCGCTCGAGGTCATGGGCCACGGCCGCGCGGCGTTCGTTCTCGATCTCGAACGGGCCTGCGTACAGCTATGCGGGTCGAGTGCCAGTTCGCCCCGCACCGCGTGCGAGCTTCGAGGGTGGGCTCGACCTGGTGGCGCCGATTCGACTGCGGACCCGCGAGCTTCCACGATTCGCGTGGTACGCGTTCGGTCGAGGTGACCGGACGAAGGAGTCGAACCTCCTGTACGCGCACGATGCCGATCGAATCGAGATCGTGTGCGACGTCGCCGATGCCACTCGAGGTGGACGGCGAGGATCTCGGTGACGTCGAGCACGTCGTGGTCGAGGCCGAGCGCGACGCAATCACGGTCCTTGTCTAGGCCCGCTATGCCCGCCCCCTACAATCCGCGCGGATGAGCCGGGTGCTGCCCGCCGAAGGAGACCTGCGCCGCGTAATCGGCGACGGTGGGTCACTTTCTGACGGTGAGGTCGACGGTCTGGGTCCGGAGCAGCTGCTCGCGCTCTACCGAGATCTCGTGCTCCTGCGGACGTACGACGAGCGCTCGGTGATCTACCACCGCCAGGGCCGGATCGGCACGTACGCCATCTTCTGGAACCACGAGGCGATGCAGGCCGGCTCGGCGTTCGCGCTCCGGGACGAGGACTGGATCTTTCCGGCCTACCGTGAGTCGGCGATCGGGCTCCTTCGGGGGATGCCCGTCTCGACCGTTCTCTCGTGGTGGCGGGGTCACCCTTCGGGCTGGTGGAACCCCGAGGAGTGGGGCGTCGCGTCGATCTGCGTCCCGATCGGAACGCAGGTCCCGCACGCGGTTGGCTTCGCATGGGGGTCACGGCTCAAGGGCGAGGAGCGCGTCGCGCTCGTGTACTTCGGCGACGGCGCGACTTCGGAGGGGTCTTTCCATGAGGGCGCGACGTTCGCCGGCGTCTTCAAGGCGCCCGTGATCCTCTTCTGCAGCAACAACCAGTGGGCCATCTCCACTCCCGTCTCCTCGCAGACCGCGGCGCCGACACTCGCCGACAAGGCGATCGGCTACGGGATGCCCGCCGTACGGGTGGATGGTGGTGACGTTCTCGCTGTGTACGAGGCAACGCGTGAGGCCGTCGATCGCGCCCGGTCGGGCGGGGGACCGACGTTCATCGAAGCCGTGACGTATCGCGCGGCGCCGCACGCGACCGCCGACGACCCGTCGATCTACATCGACGAGGCGCGTGTCGACGAGGAGCGGGAAAACGAGTGCGTGGGCCGCTATGAGCGCTACTTGATCCGCGCGGGAATCCTCACCGACTCCCACGCGGATCAGATCAAGCAGGAAGCACTCGAGCTCATGCGGAAGGGAATCGCCGAAGCAGAGGCCGAGCCACCGGCGGACGTGTCGCTCGTCTTCGAGCACGCGTACGCGGATCCGCCCGCGTCCTTTACTGCCGATCTCGAGGAGCTGCGGAGGATCCTCGGGTGACGGAGCTCCTGCTCGTCGAGGCCGTGAACGACGCGCTCCACGTCGAGATGGAGCGCGATCCTTCGGTTCTCGTCATGGGCGAAGATGTCGGTCGTCTCGGGGGCGTCTTCCGCGCGACCGCGGGCTTGCAAGATCGATTCGGGGTCGATCGCTGCATCGACACGCCGCTCGCGGAAGCCGGGATCGCGGGGACAGCAATCGGGCTCTGCATGGCGGGTTGGCGTCCTGTCTGCGAGCTGCAATACGACGCATTCAGCTACCCGGCTCTCGACCAGCTGATCAACCACGTCGGGCGCTATCGCTGGCGAACGCGGGGGAAGATGTCGTTTCCCCTCGTGATCCGGATGCCGTACGGGGGCGGTGTCCGGGCTCCTGAGCTCCACGACGACTCGCCGGAGACGTACTACGTCCACACACCCGGAGTGAAGGTCGCGATCCCGTCCACGCCCGCCGATGCGAAGGGACTCATCGCGGCGGCCGTTCGCGACCCAGATCCGGTCGTCATCTTCGAGCCCAAGCTGATCTACCGGCTCGCTCGAGGTGAAGTGCCCGAGGGGGAGTACGTGGTGCCGCTCGGGAAGGCGCGCGTCGTCCGAGAAGGGTCGGACGTCACCATCGTGGCCTACGGGGCGATGGTCGGCGTCGCGGAGCGCGCGGCTGAGAGCCTCGAGGGTGAGGCCTCCTGCGAGGTCCTCGACCTTCGATCGCTCAAGCCTCTGGACGAGGACGGCCTGCTCGGTTCAGTCGCCAAGACGGGTCGCGCTGTCCTTGTCCAGGAGGCACCACGTGTCTGCGGCTTCGCAGCGGAGATAGCGGCCGTTCTCGCAGAGAAGGCGATCTTCGACCTGCGCGGGCCTGTGCTGCGGGTCACCGGCTACGACGTGCCGTACCCCTACTGGCAGCTCGAGGATGCGTACATGCCTTCGGAGGCGCGCGTGGTCGACGCTGTCCGGCGCGTTCTCGCCGCGTAACAATGTCTACAGCGTGGGTTCAGGTCGGCGTGGTGGCCCTGTTCGCGTTGATGGGTGGCGTACTGGCAGTCGCGTGGATGAGAGGACGACTCGGCGCAGCTGCCATCGCACTGCTCGTCGTCGCCTGCGCGATCTGGGTCGCTGCCTTCGCGGCGATCGTTTCCGAGTTCCGCGACGCGGACGGATTCGTCGATTGTCGTGACGAGTGCTCGAGCGTTCACTATCTTGCGGCCCTCGGGTTCCTCGCTCCTCCGCTTCTGATCTCGCTGTCTGCTCTCGGGATGATCCTCGCGCTCGGTCATCGGTGGCGGGTTGGGCGTCGCGCGATCGACAAGACTCACGCGTAATGGCCCACGCATTCAAGCTCCCGGATCTCGGCGAGGGCCTCACTGAAGGCGAGGTCGCCCGCTGGCTCGTCGTCGAGGGCCAGGAGATTCACGAGGACGACCCGCTCGTCGAGATCCAGACCGACAAGGCGACGGTCGAGATCCCATCTCCATACGAGGGCACGGTGCTCCGGATACTCGTCGCCGAGGGAGAGATCGCGCCGGTGGGCTCCGAGCTCGTCTTCATCGGCGAGCCGGGCGAGGAGATCGCGGAATCTGCCGGAGCATCGGTGTCGCCAGGCGACGGGGCACGCGCGTCCTCGCCGGAAACCGCGTCCGAGGCGCGCGTTCAGGCCACCCCGGTCGTCCGGCGTGTCGCAGCCGAGCTCGGAGTCGATCTTGCCGCCGTCAACGCCACTGGTCCGGGTGGACGGATCACGGAGGACGACGTTCGCGGCGCTGTAGCGGGCGTATCGACGACCGAAGGACGGCGCGAGAAGCTCCGCGGTGTTCGTCGGGTCGTCGCCGAGCATATGGCCCGCGCTCACCGCGAGGTCCCGGCAGTGACATGGGTCGAGGAGTGCGATTTCGAGAATGTGCCGATGGACCGGCTCGTGGCTGTCGTGGTGAAGGCATGCGCGGAAGCGCTTGCCGAGTTCCCCGAGCTCAACGCCAGGCTCGAGGGAGACGAGATCGTCTATCTCGAGCGCTACGACATCGGGGTCGCGGTTCAGACAGAGCTAGGACTCGTCGTGCCGGTCGTGCGTGAAGCTGACTCCAGGACCATCGACGAGATCCGTACCGAGCTCGACCGGCTCACGGCAGCTGCGCGCGATGGAACTCTCGAGCCTGTGGAGCTCCGCGACTCCACGTTCACGGTGACGAGCGCGGGCAAGCTCGCTGGGCTCTTTCAGACGCCGATCGTCAACTACCCGGAGGTCGCGATCCTCAGCATCGGACGCATCGCGCCGAGAGCGGTTGTCCACGAAGGCGAGATCGTCGTCGCGCAGGACCGGCGCCATCGCCGTCAGCTTCGACCACCGGGTCGTCGATGGTGCACGAGCCGCCGAGTTCGGGCTCGCGGTGATCTCTCGGCTCCAAACCGCCGGCTTCGATTCGACGTAGCACCTCCCGTAACCCACCAAAGGAGGGGGAGGGATGCGTGCACGTATCGTCGGAGTCGTGTTCGTGCTCGGATTGGCAGCCGTGGGGGCTGGTGTTGCCGGTCTGAACAGCAACTGGAGCACGCACGCAAACGGATCGATGGAGGTGCCGGCCCGCGATACGCAGGGCCAAGGCCAGGCGATCTTCCACCTCTCGCAGGACGGGACTCAACTCGACTACAAGCTGATCGCGTCCAACATCGATAACGCCTTCATGGCCCACATCCATATGGCGCCGCCCGGTGTCAACGGCGGGATCGTCGTGTGGCTCTTTCCGTCGACCACGCCAAATGTCCAGGGACCGCTCGGAGCCGGTCGCACCGAAGGCGTGCTCGCGCAGGGCACGATCACGGCCGCAAACCTTGTTGGCACGCTCCTGAATCAGCCGCTCTCGGCCTTGCTGGAAGCGCTGAACAGCGGCAACGCCTACGTCAACATCCATACGAACGACGGTAATCCTGCAACGAGCCTTATTCCTGGGGACTTTCCTGGCGGGGAGATCCGGGGCGATGTGAAGTAAGGCGAGGCGGGCGAACGCCCGCCTCGCCTCTCTAAACTGCCCTCGTGGGCAGCTGGTACACGATCGGCCTGTGCTTGGGGCTCGGCCTCGGAATCGGGGTCGCGCTCGTCGGCATCCTCGGGACGAACGTGCTCGGAGTAGGGGTCGGCGCGATCCTCGGAGTTGCGGTCGGCGCCGCCATAGGGCTTGCCATCGGCGACATGCCAGAGGTGATCGCCGGAGGTATCGGTGGCCTCCTGGGCGCGCTGTCGGCAGCTGCAGTTGTCCACGGAGCGCTTCGACGTGGCGGCACCCGCATCGGTATTGCCGCGTACCTTGGCGTACTTGGTCTGTTGATCTGCCTCGTGGCCGTGATTCCCGCAGTGGGATACCTCGCGGCCGTGGGGATCCCGCTTCTGGCCGCTCGCATGCGCGGTCGCCAGGCGGCACGTTTCGCCGGGCTGCGAACCCTCGCGAAGTGAGCCTGCGGGTCGACGCGGCCGAAGCGCGAGCGCGGATGGTCGAGCTCCAGCTGCGGCAACGCGGGATCTCCGACGAGCGAGTCCTCCGGGCGATGGGGCGTGTTCCACGCGAGCTCTTCGTCCCCGAGGAGCTCCGGGAGCATGCGTACGAAGACGGGGCCCTTCCAATCGGACATGGACAGACGATCTCCCAGCCGTACATCGTCGCGACGATCTGCGCGCTGCTCGGGCTCGAGGGGCACGAACGCGTCCTCGATGTCGGCACCGGCTCCGGATACCAGGCTGCCGTGCTCGCTGAGCTCGCGGCCGAGGTCGTGACGATCGAGCGCGTTCCGGAGCTCGCAGAAGCCGCCCGTCGCGCGCTTGGCGAGGCCGGCCACGAGGATGTGGACGTGCGCGTCGGAGACGGCTCACTCGGGGTTCCGGACCGAGCGCCGTTCGCTGCGATTGCTGTCGCTGCAGCGGCTCCGAGTATTCCCCCGGCGCTCTATTCGCAGCTCGTAGACGGTGGGCGGCTCGTCGTCCCGCGAGGCTCTCGCTCGGGGCAGGTGCTCGTCCTCGTGGTGCGGACGCCCGATGGGCCGCAGGAACGGGCTTCCGTCGCTTGCCGGTTCGTGCCGTTGGTGGGCGAGGAAGGCTTTGCCGGAGCCTGACCCGACCGGGGGGCGCCATGACCGGGGTTACGACTACCCTGCGGTCCCGGTGGAGTCCTCGTCTGCGCAAGTCGTCTCAGGGAGCTCGCGTGCTCGAGTAGGCGCTGCACTCCGCCGCCGTCGCAACTGGGCGCAGCTGGTCAAGTTCTGTGCGGTCGGCGGGAGCGGTTACGTCGTCAACCTTGCCGTTTACGCGCTTCTGCTGAACGGCATCGGGCTGCACTACATCTCGGCGGCGGTCGGCTCGTTCGTCGTCGCTGTGACCAACAACTACACCTGGAACCGCCTCTGGACCTTCCGCGATCAGCGCGGCGGGGTCGCGTACCAAGGGATGAGGTTCCTGATCGTCTCCACCATGGCGCTCGGTGCGAACCTCCTCGTGCTTCAACTGCTCGTGAGCGCCGGGGTCGGCAAGCTGCTCGCACAGGCGATTGCAATCGTGCTGGTCACGCCGGTGAACTTCGTCGGCAATAAGCTCTGGTCGTTCGGACCTCGACGCTAACAGCGCTCGTCCTCGCGGTTCTCGTGCTTGCCCCCGTGGCGGCGGGTGCGACGACGACGTTCCTGGAGACCGCTCCTCCGACGGCGCCAGATCGGGTCACGGAGCCCTCTCGGTTGACCGAGGACTCTGCCGTCGAGACGGCACTCGAGCAGCCGAGGGTCAGGGCCTGGGTCGGACGCTATCCGCCGGACATCACGACCTCGGCGATGTTCAGGACCGAGTCGCGGACCTGGTTGGTCAAGGCGTGGTCCGGGGAGGCGGGGCAGATCGCCGAAGTCGTCGTCGAGGACTCGACAGGGCGGGTCACCGAGGCCTGGACGGGACCGCAAGTCGCATGGAAGATGGCGCGCGGGCGGGAAGGCGCGTTTGGAGGAAAGACGCTCCTGAAACCCTACGTCTGGCTCGCATTCTGCCTCGTGTTTCTGATCGGGCTTGCGGATCTTCGTCGCCCGGTATCGGTACGCAACCTCGATCTCCTGATGCTCCTCGGGTTCTCGGTGTCGCTCGTGTTCTTCAATCGCGGTGAGATCTTCACGAGCGTCCCGCTCGCGTACCCGGTGCTCGGCTACTTCCTCGCGCGGGGGCTCTGGGTCGGCCGGGGGAGGCGCGCGGCCCCGCTCCGATCGGTCTGGCCGACGTGGGCACTCGCGGCGGCAGCCGTCTTCCTGCTCGGCTTTCGCGTCGGCCTCAACGTCGAGACTCCTCGTGGCGTGATCGACGTCGGGCTCGCAGGGGTGGTCGGCGCGAGCAGGATCATCGACGGTCAGGCGCCTTACGGGAACATGCCGCAGCGCGGCAGCCTCGAGCCGTGTGGCCCGAAGGATGCGGAGGGACAGGTTCGCGAGCGGATCCAGACGAACGGCCGCTGCGAGGCCGCGATCGAGCGGGGTGACACGTACGGCCCTGTCTCGTATCTCGCCTACGTGCCGGCAACAGCGATCTTCGGCTGGAGCGGGAAGTGGGACTCGCTGCCCGCGGCGCATGCGACCTCGATTGCATTCGATCTCCTGGCGATTCTCGGGCTCGTCCTCGTCGGGCTCCGCTTCGGCGGGTTTCGGCTCGCGACGCTACTCGCGTTCGCCTGGACTGCGTATCCATTCACCGCGTACACGCTCAACGCGAACACGAACGACGCGATCATGCCCACCTTCCTCGTGCTCGGGTTCTGGCTCGTCTCGTCTGCGCCGGCGAGAGGCGCGGCAGTCGCGCTCGCAGGGTGGACGAAGTTCGGCGCGCTCCTCGTCGCGCCGCTGTGGGCGGCCTACCCGAGCCTCGACGTGCGCAGGCTCCTGCGCTTCGGCGCCGGGTTCGTGGCGGCGACGCTGCTCGCGTTCACCGTCCTTCTGCTCGAGCCCGGTGTTTGGGAGGCGGCGCAGACGTTCTGGGAGCGCACGATCGGGTTCCAGGCCGGCCGCGACTCGCCGTTCTCGCTTTGGGGCTGGGGGCAGTACCACGCCGCCGGGATACCGGACCTCGGATTCCTCCAGCCGGTGCTGGCAGTGCTGGCCGTCGTGCTCGCGCTGGTCGTCGCCGTCCTACCGCGGCACAAGGGCCCGGTCGAGCTCGCGGCCTTGACCGCCGCGGTGCTCATCGCCTTACAGCTCACGCTCACCCACTGGTTCTACCTCTACCTGCCATGGGTGTTTCCGTTCGTCGTCCTGTGGCTGCTGCTTCCGCGGGAGTCAGTCGATCATGGGAATGGAACGCGAAAGGCCTCGATCGAGGATGCCTTCCCCGTCTCGGCGTCGCACTCGATGAGCGCGCCTTCGATACGCACGCCACCCTGAGCCGTCTCGAAGCGCACCGGAAGCCCGGTGCGCATTCGCCGTATCGCGAGCTCCGACTCCACCCCGATCACGGAGTCGTGAGGCCCCGTCATGCCGGCGTCGGTGATGAAGGCGGTACCCCGTGGGAGAACTCCGGCGTCAGAGGTCTGGACATGTGTGTGCGTCCCGACGACCGCAGTGACCCGGCCGTCGAGCCAACGGGCCAGCGCGATCTTCTCGCTGGTCGCCTCCGCATGGGCGTCGACGAGGACGAGCGGAGTTTCGAGGCGGGCCTTCTCGACCAGATCGTCGATGAGCTCGAACATCGAGGTGGCTGGATGGAGGAACAGAGATCCGAGGACGTTGATCACCGCTAGTCGGGAGCCGTCTCCTGCGGGAACGATCGCGAGGCCCCGTCCGGGCGTATTGACCGAGGTGTTCGCCGGCCGAACGACGCGATCGGAGGCGTCGAGGTAGGCCCCGATCTCCGACCGCCGGAACGCATGGTTGCCGAGCGTGATCGCGTCGGCGCCCATCGCGAGCAGCTGATCGGCAAGGCGCGGCGTGATCCCGACGCCATCGGCGGCGTTCTCTCCGTTCACGACGCAAACGTCGATCTCGAGCTCCGTCCGTAACGACTTCAGGCGCGCCTCGAGGGCCCCGCGACCTGGGGCGCCAACGACGTCGGCGATGAACAGGATGCGCAGGCGGCGGACTCTACGGAACCCCGAGCGTTGCCGAGGGGTACACCCGGATGGAGACGTTGTTGCCGCCGTCCGCGGCGTACTGCTCGAGCGCCTGCTGTTCGTGACGACTGATATCCGCCACGGTCCCGAGCTTCGAGGAGCCCACGGCGACGCTTGCTCCGACGGTCAATGCGGGATCTGGGCGGACGTTCTCGATCGCCACCACGAGCGACGGCGCCGATGTAGGTCGAAGCTCGAGTTCTGCTCCAACCGTCCGTCCCGAGACGACGTGATCCCGGATTGCCACGACGGTGCCGTCAACGGGGGAGTAGACATCCGTCCCGGCGACGGCTCCGACGTCGAGCGTACGGAGCGTGCCGCTCTCGAGCTGGTACCAAGGGAGTCCACGCCGTTCCGAGCCGGTGATACGGCGCCAGAGGCGCGCAAGCAGTCCTTCGTTGGCCTGGGGCCCCACTGGCTGGAGCACGAGTGCGCCATCCGCGGCGCCGTGGAAGCCGACCGCAGTCACTCCTCCTTGAGCGACAGGCGACTGCACGCGGAGATTTCCGACCGTCGCCAGGACCTGAGGCTCGGGCGGAGCCGAAGTGACGGGCAGCGGAGGCACTGAAGGTGCGGACGCGGAGCGACTCTCGCCGTCGAAAGCCGTGAGCGCGAGCGTCGCGATGCCGAGGACGCCGACGACGATCGCGATGGCGAACCACCGTGCGCGCGCCTGCGCCCGGCGCCGATCGGCGCGCAAGCCGCGCAGCGTGACGTGAGCGCGGAGTCGCCATGGCCGGGACCGTAGCAAGGTCCACTGTAGGAGAAGCAAGCGTGCCCCGCTGTACGATCCGCCGCATGGCCGGCCCGGGCCCGACGATCCAGATTCCGCGGTGGATCCAACTCGTCGGTCTTCCCGTTCTACTCGTGGTGGCGTTCTTCCTCGCGCGAACGCTCGGCCACGTGCTGTTCCTCTTCCTGACCGCGGCCGTGATCGCCTTCACGCTCAACCCACTCGTCCGCGACCTCACGCGTCTGAAAGTGCCGCGCGCACTATCCGTATTGATCGTCTACACGATCTTTGCGGCGGCCGTCGTCGCACTTCTGGTCGCCATAGGAGCACTCGCGTTCGATCAGGCGCGAAACGCCGCCGAGCGCATCGACGACTACGTCACCGTCGAGAATCCCCCGACAGGGCAAACCGCCGCGGAGGTCGACATCGACGGCCTCCAGGCCTGGTTGGACGACAACGGGCTCGAGCGAATCCAGGTGCGCGAGCAGATCAACGACTGGATCGATTCGCTGAGCGCGGGCGAGATCTCCGGATATGCGCAGGACGCGATCTCGTTCGCGCAGGGGGCCGCGTTTTCGTTCGTGCTCCTGCTGTTCTCGCTCATCCTCATCGTGGTCATCTCGATCTACATGCTCCTCGACATGCAACGGCTGGAGCGGACGATCGACTCTCGCTTCCCGCCGCACGGAGGACTGCCGCTGACACAGCGGATCGAAAGCGCGCTATGGGGTTATCTCAAGGGCCAGGCGATTCTCTCCACCGTCATCGGGACGAGCGCCGGTGTCGGCATGTACATCCTCGGGGTGACCGGCCTCGTGGAAGGCGCCGACGAGTACGCCCTCCTGTTCGGGCTGTGGACCGCCTTCATCGAGGTGATTCCCTACATCGGCCCGTGGCTGTCGGCCGTGCCGCCCGTCATCTACGCGCTCGTCGTCGATCCGGTCGGCCTCATCTGGGTCGGGCTGCTCTTCCTCTTCATCTACCAGGTGGAGGGGCACATCGTCGTTCCGAACGTGATGGCGAACGCGCTTCGCCTGCACCCGCTCCTCGTCATCTTCGGCCTCCTCGCGGGTGGCGAGCTGTACGGGATCGCGGGAGTCCTCGTGGCGCTGCCGACGATGGCGGGGCTGCGTGCTATCTGGGAGTTTTTCAGGGAGCGCGTACGGTTCGAGCGCTGGGACGAGGGCGGGCCGGACGTTCCCGTTGAAGTCGAGCTCGAGCCCCCGCGGGTCGAGCCGCCTCGGGCGGCAAGCGGCTCTGGCTAGGCGCCGCGTCGGCGCCGGAAGCGCAGTTAGTGTCCCGCTCGTGTGGGAGACGATCGCCGCGGAGGCTGCTGCGGAAAGCCCTCTCTGGGCCGATGCGCTCCTGCCGGAAGCTCAACAGGTTCGCGAACCCGTCTTTTCTCGGCTCGACTCTGCGGGTCACGCCCTCGGTCTCGAGACGATCTACGAGGGGTATCTCGTTCACTACGGCCGCTCGCGACTGTTTGCTCCCGCGGATCGCGATACCGCGCTCCTGCTCGGCGACTACCTCTACGCGCACGGGCTCGTTCACATTGCGACGAGTGGAGACGTCGCGGCCGTCGCGGACCTCGCCGAGCTGATTTCGCTCTGTGCGCAGGCGCGTGCTGAAGGGCGAAACGGCGACGGCGCCGCGTGGGCGGCAACTGCTGCAGCACTCGGAGCCGACGACCTCACGCCGGCGCGAAATGCGCTGAGAACGAGGCACGACACAGGCTTGCTCGAGGCAGCCGCGCGCTCGGCGGCGGGCGACGACGCGGTCGACCGCGCACTTGCTGCGCATGCCCGACTCGTCGGGTAGAGTCGCCCCGATGAGTGTGCTCGCTCCGTTTCTGGCCGACGCTGCGGAGGAGGGCAAGAACGTCGTGCTCTCGATGCTCGTCGTCGGCCTCGTCTTCGTCGCGGTGATCCTGCTCGGCGACCTGTACAACTGGCGCGCTCGCAAGCGGCACAACAGCCACAGCTAGGCGAAACCGGAACTTCTCCGGCGCTCGGGCACTCGCTAGTCGAGGCGGGCTCGTACGAGGGCAGGGAGAGATGTCGTGTGACGACGCGGTCGAATGCGCGCTTACGTCCCTAGACTGACCGCGCCGTGTCGCCGCCCCGAGACCTCCGCGAGTGGATTGCGCTTCTCGAGCGGGAGGGCGAGTTGCGGCGTATCACCAGCGAGGTCGACCCCGACCTCGAGATCACCGAGATCACCGATCGCGTCGTCAAGTCGGGAGGACCGGCGCTTCTCTTCGAGAACCCGAAAGGCTCGACGCACCAGCTTCTGATCAACCAGTTCGGAACCGAGCGACGCATGTGCCTCGCACTCGGCGTCGAGAAGCTCGACGACGCGGCTGCCAAGCTCGGCGACATCCTCGACATGCAGCCGCCGCAGGGGATCGTCGACAAGGTGAAGGGCCTCCTCAAGCTGAAGTCCGTCGCGGACTCGCTCCCGAAGACCGTCTCCAAAGGGCAGTGCCAGGAGGTTGTGCTCGAAGGGGACGACGTCGACCTGGGCCAGCTCCCGATCCAGCGCTGCTGGCCTGGCGACCCCGCGCCCTTCATCACGCTGCCCGCCGTGATCACGAAGGACCCGAAGTCGGGAGTCCGGAACGTCGGCATGTACCGGATGCAGGTCATCGACAAGAGCTCGACGTTCATGCATTGGCAGATGCACAAAGACGGCAGAGCCGACCTCCTCGCCGCCGAGGACGGTCGCATCCCGGTCGCCGTCGCGATCGGCCTCGACCCGGTCACGGCGTACTCGGCAAGCGCTCCGCTTCCACACCACCTCGACGAGCTCATGCTCGCGGGCTTCCTGCGTGGAGAGCCGGTCGAGCTCGTGCGCTGCAAGACCGTCGACCTCGAGGTCCCCGCGAACGCCGAGATCGTGCTCGAGGGAACCGTGTCCCGGGACGACGTGGGCATCGAGGGCCCCTTCGGCGACCACACGGGCTACTACTCGCACGCCGAGGAGTTCCCGATCTTCCGGATCTCCGCGATGACTATGCGACGCGACGCGATCTACGCCTCGATCGTCGTCGGCAAGCCGCCTGCCGAAGACGCCTGGCTCGGCAAGGCGACCGAGCGGATCTTCCTACCTGCGGTACGGATGACCCTGCCGGAGATCGTCGACTACGACCTCCCGGTCGCGGGCGCGTTTCACAACTGCGTCATCGTGTCGATTCGCAAGGCCTTCCCAGGCCATGCCCAAAAAGTAATGCACGCGCTCTGGGGGCTCGGGATGCTCTCGCTTTCGAAGTCGATCGTCGTCGTGGACGAGCACGTGAACGTGCACGACTACGCCGACGTCTTCTTCCGCGTGACCGCGAACGTCGACCCCAGGCGGGACGTGCTGATCACAGAGGGCCCGCTCGATCACCTCGACCACGCGCCCGGCCGGCAGTTCTACGGCGGGAAGCTCGGTATCGACGCGACCCACAAGCTGCCCGAAGAGGACGCGCGGCCCTGGCCCGAGGAGATCGTCATGTCCGAGGAGATACGCGATGTCGTCACCCGTCGCTGGGGCGAGTACGGGATAGGGTCGGACCCCAGCTGAGTCACGGGTCAAACCCGCGGCGTCGACGGCCCGGTCGGACTCCACTGCAACACGCGTCCTGCGCAAAGTGCAGAATCCCCCCGTCGCGACAGTCGTCACTTCGTTGACACGATGTACGGCTGGGCGATTGAATGCCCGGCAGGCGAACGTTGACCGACACAGGCCACGACACCCCGCATCTCCCTGGCCCGAGTCTCTGGCCGATTGGCTTCGCCGTGGGGGTCGCTTGCCTGCTCCTCGGGCTAGTCATCAGCTGGATCGTCGCCGCGATCGGCGCCGTTCTCGCGGTCGCGTTCGGTGTTCTCTGGGCGCGCGACGTCACCCGCGACGTGCGAAGCGATGTGCCTGCGATCGAGCCCGAGATGCGCGCGGTCGCCGACACCGCCGCAGCCGCGACGCCAACCGCAGCCCCTACGGCTCTTCCGACCTACTCGCGCTCCAGATTCCTCGAGGCCTCGACGATCGGGATCGGGGCGGCGATCGGCGCCGTCGTCACGCTTCCGGTGCTGGGCTTCATGGTCCTTCCGGCGTTCACGAATCTCGAAGAGGGCGAGGCCGACCTCGGCCCGATCGACAACTTCCCCGAAGGGGACTTCGTGATCGCGAGCTACCTCGCCAATCCGACGGCGGGCGAGGTCAGCCGGCGTACCGCATTCGTTCGAAACAACGGCCCCGCCGAGTCCGGAGAGCCCAGCTTCACGATTCTCTACAGCCGCTGCGTGCATCTCGGGTGCCCGGTGCAACCGAACGGCCCGATCGACGAGGCGGCCAAGAAGAACGTCAACGGAGTCGAGCTGCGGCCCGTTCTCGCCCAGTCCTTCGGCTGCCCCTGCCATGGTGGCCTCTACGACGCCGAGGGCAACCGGCAGGCTGGCCCGCCCGTGAGATCGATGGACCGCTACTCGTTCTCGATCAAGGACGGGAGGCTCGTGCTCGGTGATCTCTTTGCCGTTGGCAACGTCTCTGGAACCGGAGCCAACGCGACGATCTCGAAGTATCCGTGGTCGACTCCGGGCACGCACGTCGATGGCATAGAGGCGTGGCTGTATCCGATCGTCCCGAGCCAGGTGACGGGGTAGTGGTCTAGCGTGCCGGCGAAGTCCAAGAAGGATCTCCTCGTCGAGAACGCCATCCTTGCCCCGCTCGACTGGGTGGACGAGCGCTCGGCGGCGGTTCGCGGGACGAAGTGGTTCCTGTTCCGCAACGTGCCCCGGGACATCAGCTGGGCACAGACGCTCGGCTCGGCTGCGCTGACGGCCTTCATCGTGCAAGCCGTGACCGGCGTGATCCTCGCGATGTACTACGAGCCCTCGGCGTCGATCAATCCGGAGACCGGCAAGCCCGTTGCGTACTCGTCGGTCGAGATGATCACGAACGACCTCACGCTGGGCTGGCTCGTTCGCGGAATGCATCGCTGGGGAGCGAGCGTCTTCATCATCCTCCTCTTCCTGCACATGGGCAGGGTGTTCCTGTTCGGCGCGTACAAGTACCCGCGCGAGCTGAATTGGATCATCGGAGTCCTGATCCTGGCCCTAGGGATGCTCATGGGCTTCACCGGCTACCTTCTCCCCTGGGATCAGACCGCGTACTGGGCCACGGTCGTCGGGATCAACCTGAACGGGACGGCGCCTTTCGCGGGGCCGTGGCTGGCGCAGTTTCTGGCGGGTGGGCCTGAGATCGGCTCCACCGCGCTCGCGACGTTCTATTCGTTGCACATGCTCGTCCTCCCGGGAGCACTGATCGCGCTGATCGGCGTGCACATCTATCTCGTCACACGCCTAGGCGTCGCTTCGCCGCCGTGGTCGGGCGAGGAGGCCGGTCGCGAACGGGCCCCGGCCGAGCCGACGGGCGAGCGCGCCGGCCTCGTCCGAGGTACCGGAGGCGGTGACTAGGTGCCCCTCCAGGCAATGTCATCCGTGTTCCCGCCGGCTGCAAAGCGGCGCCATGCTGCGTCCTCAGTCGCGCCCATATCTACCGATTCGAGCGCTCCCTGCGTCCTTGCCTGGCTTGCTTTTCGCGCGGCGGGAACGCGGCAACATCACCGGGAGAGGCACTAATGGCGCGCGATCTCGGAGAGCTCAACCGCGAGGACTACGCCCGCTACAAGGACGACGTCAAGAAAGAGGGGAAGCCGTTCTTCCCGTACGCTGTCTTCCACGACACCGTCATGTCGTTCGTGGTCGTGTGCGTGATCGCGGCTCTGGCGGCGATCTGGTACTACGACGCGGACGGCGTCGAGCCGGGGATCCTAGGGCCCTTGTACACGGAGCCGGCGGATCCGGCGACCACCGACTTCGTCCCGCGACCGGATTGGTACTTCTACTTCCTCTTCTACCTTCTGCGTATCTTCGAGTGGCCGGAGACGGTCTTCATCGCCACCGTCGGCATTCCGACGATCTGCCTCATCCTCCTCATCGGGCTGCCGTTCTACGATCGGCGCCGCGAGCGCAGGCCGCTCCATCGCCCGGTGGCCATGGTCGCCGCCGTGCTCACGATCCTCTCGATGGCTGTTCTCACCTGGAAGGGCGCGACGGCGAAAGAGGCCCTGGGCTCGGAGCTCGTCGCGCTCGTTCCGGGGTGGGCCGAGGAGCAGGGCTTTGCGGACAATCCTGAGGCGGTGAAGGGAGCGGAGCTCTTCGCGCAGTCGGGCTGCCTCAACTGCCATACCTACATGGGTCAAGGTGCTGGCAACCTCGGAGCGCCCGACCTGTCCGAGATTGGCGCCACGAACGACGCCGCGTACTTCGTCCAGTACCTCACTAACCCGGCGGCGTTCGGCAATACGGTAATGGGCTCGTACTCGTACCTCGGGCAGGAGAATCTCGCGGCGCTCGGCGCGTTCCTCGCGGCCTCGAAGGGCACCGACTCGAATTAGGGCGAGGCAAGCCTCGCCCTAACGGCGGTAGCCTTGCTCCCGTGCGCGTCTTCCTCGGTGTGACCGGAGCGTCCGGCGCTCCTTACGCCGAGCGCCTCCTTCGCGCGCTCGCCGCCGTCGACTGCGAGATCGGCCTGACGGCCTCGCGCTCCGGGATCGAGGTGATCGCCACCGAGCTCTACGGCGATCCGTCGCTGGCACGCGAGGAGGTACTCGACCGCTTCGTGGGGACGGCCACGTCACAGGTCACCGTCTACGGCGAGAACGACTTTCGGAGTCCATATGCGAGCGGGTCGGCGCGGGTCGACGCGTACGTCATCTGCCCGTGCTCGATGGCGACCGTCGGGACGCTCGCCTCCGGCGCGATGCAGAACCTGATCCATCGCGCGGCGTCCGTCGCGTTGAAGGAGCGGCGCAAGCTGGTGCTCGTCCCGCGCGAGACGCCGCTCTCGTCGATCCACCTCCGCGGGCTCGCAACGCTGAACGATGCGGGTGCGGTCATCCTCTTCGCCGCGCCGGGCTTCTACCACTGCCCCGAGACGATCGACGATCTCGTGGACTTCCTCGTGGCTCGCTGTCTCGACCAGATCGGGATCGACAACGTCCTCGCCAAGCGCTGGGGCGACTGACCTCATGCAACAGTCTGTTGCAAAGTCCCTCCAGCCTGTGCTCGTGAGCCGAGGGGGTTGAATGACGGGCAAGCAACAGTCTGTTGCAAAGTCCTTCGAGTCGGGGACTCTTTCGCCGGAGGGCGTTCGCAGCATGTTCGATCGGATCGCTCCGGTCTACGACCTGATGAACCGCGTGATGACGGTCGGCCTCGATCAGCGTTGGCGACGACTGGCCGTACGGGAGGTCGTGTGGCCGGGCGATCGCGTCCTCGACGCGTGCTGCGGGACCGGCGATCTCGCCGTGGAGGCCGAGCGTCGCGGGGGCAGGGTGGTCGGGCTCGACTTCTCTCCGCGGATGCTCGAACGCGCGCAACACAAGTCGGGAACGATCGAGTGGGTTCAGGGTGATGCCCTCGCGCTGCCCTTCGCGGACGAAGACTTCGACGCGGCGACCGTCGGTTTCGGCGTACGCAATCTCGCGGATCTCGAGGCGGGTCTGCGCGAGCTCGCGCGCGTGCTCCGGCCAGGAGGAAAAGCGGCCGTGCTCGAGATCACCCGGCCCCGCGGGATTCTTCGCCCGTTCTTCCGCCTCTGGTTCGACGTGCTCGTGCCCTTCGCCGGCAGGGTGCTCCCAGGCGGAAAGGCCTACACCTACCTGCCGGCCAGCGTGCGACGCTTTCCCGGCCCGGAGGACCTCTCCGCTCTCATGAGGCGTGCGGGTTTCCAGGACGTCCACTACCGGCTTCTCGGCGGTGGCGCGGTGGCGCTCCACACGGGAGTACGGCACTGAGCGCGCTCGACACGGTGCGGGCAGCCTCGGGGCTCGACGAATACCTCGTCGACGTCGAGGACGGCCTTGCCGAGGCGGTCTTGCACTACCCCGGCGTGGTAGCGGAGGTCGGTGCGAGCGCCTTGTCCGCGGGGGGAAAGCGATTGCGACCTGCGCTCTCGTTCCTCTCGTCGTCCCCCACGGGCGAGCCTCCCGTCGCCGCGGGCGTCGCGGTCGAGCTCGTCCACATGGCGACGCTCGTCCATGACGACCTGATCGACGGCGCGGCCCTGAGGCGTGGTCGCGCATCCGCGTGGAGCGAGCACGGAGATGCTGCAGCTCGTGCGGCCGGGGATTACCTGTTCGCTCGAGCGTTCTCGGTGCTCGCCGAGCAAGGCGACGCCGCTGCTGTCTCGGTCCTCGCCGAGGCCGCGCTCGGCCTGGCACGTGGGGAGGCGATGCAACGACGGCAGCGGCACGACCCAGACACCACGATCGAGGCATATCTCGAGCGGTGCTCTCTGAAGACCGGGAGGCTGTTCGAGGCTGCCTGCGTCCTCGGCGGAGGAAGCGGTGAGTATGGGCGGTTGCTCGGCATCGCTTTCCAGATCGCCGACGACGTTCTCGATTGCACGGGTGAGACCATCGAGACCGGGAAGGTGCCTGGAACCGACCTGCGTGACGGCACTCCCACACTGCCTCTGCTGCTCGCCGCGCGCGAGGACACGGTCGTCCGCGATGCCCTGGCGGGAGGACCGAAGGAAGGGGTGCTCGTTCGTGTCGCGGCGACCGGTGCGCTAGAGCGATCCCGCGAGCTTGCGCTCCACTACGCTTCGGAAGCACGAGCCTGCCTCGACGGCGCCGCGCGACGCGACGAGCTCGAGGCGTTGACGTGGGCTGTCGTAGAGAGGAGCACCTGATCGCCGTTCTCGCCCAACAGACGCTGGAGCCGATCCGGGACAAGGTCGCCGCCGGCGAGCGCCTCGATTTCGAGGACGGCCTTGCTCTCCTCGAGTCGGACGACCTTCTGACCCTCGGGGAGCTCGCCGACGATGCGAGGCGCCAGAGGGGAGGAACCGACGAGGTGTATTTCGTCCAGAACCTCTACCTCAACCAGACGAACGTGTGCCGCGTGAAGTGCAAGTTCTGCGCCTTTGCGGCGACGCGCAAGCAGGAGCACGCGTACACGTTCACGAGCGAGGAGCTCGTCGAGGACGTGCTTCGTCAACGCGAGGTCACCGGGTTCACCGAGATCCACATGGTCAACGGCGAGAACCCGCATGTGGACTTCGCGTTCTATCGCGACACGATCGCCTCACTGCACGATGCGCTACCGGACGTGCACCTGAAGTGCTACACGGCGTCCGAGATCCATCACATGACGACGCTCTCCGGGCTCACCCACGAGGAGGTCCTGCTCGAGCTCATGGCGGCGGGCCTCGGGTCGTTGCCCGGAGGCGGCGCGGAAGTGTTCGCGGACCGCGTTCGGCGTCTGGTCGCGCCAGGCAAGGAAAGCCCGGACATCTGGTTCCACGTCCACGACACGGCGCACGCGCTCGGGATTCCTACTCACTGCACGATGCTGTACGGGCACGTCGAGACATACGAGGAGCGGGTCGACCACATCATTCGTCTGCGTGACCAGCAGGACCGATCGGGCGGCTTCCTCGCGTTCATCCCCCTCGCGTTCCATCCCGAGAACACGGTCTTCGAACGCCGTGGCTGGCGGCACACGACCGGCGCGGACGACCTCAAGATGCTCGCGTTCTCACGGCTGATGCTCGACAACATCCCGAACATCAAGGCCTACTGGATCATGATGGGGATGCCGCTCGCCGCGGTCGCGCTCCACTTCGGTGCGAACGACGTGCAAGGCACGGTCGTCCGCGAGGAGATCTTCCACGCCGCAGGGGCGCGCACCGAGACCGAGCAGAAGGTCGGCGAGCTCGTGCGCTTCGTCCGCGAGACTGGGCGGATCCCCATCCAACGCGACACGCTTTACAACGAGCTCCATCGCTGGTGAGCTCGTCTTCGAAACCGACTGGAGGAACGCCGATCTGGGTCTGGGCGGTCTACTCCCTCGGGATCCTGGCCGCGGCGATCTTTGCTTTCTCGATCCTCTTCACCGCGGGTGCCTACCTCCTCTCGGATGACGTCGATGTGACCTTCGACGTATCGACGCCGGCGATCGTCCTCTGGGGTGCGCTGATGGCGGTGGCGGTCGGCCTCTGGATATGGCGTCGCACGAAGGGCCGGCAATGACTCGTCTCGGCCGCATCTCGTATGTGAACATGGCACCGGTCTTCTACGGGCTCGAGGCCGACATCGAGGAGATCTCCGGTGTCCCGACGGAGCTCTCGAGGATGCTGCTCGACGGGGAGCTCGACATCGCGCCGATCCCGTCGATCGAGTATGCGCGGAACGCCGACCGCTACCGGATCCTGCCTCGCCTCTGCGTGTCGTCGGAGGGCGCAGTCGACTCGATCCAGCTCGTCACACGCATGCCCTTCGGGCAGGTGCGCTCCGTGGCCGTGACCCCGGAGAGCGCGACCTCGGTCGTTCTCATCCGCATCTTGCTCCCGAAGGCCGAGATCGTGCCGCTGGGGATGGAGGCGGACGCGACGCTCCTCATCGGAGACGCCGCACTACGCAGCGCCTTCGAGGATCCCACGCCGCACTTCGACCTCGGTCGGCTCTGGCTCGACCGAACCGGGCTGCCGATGGTGTTCGCCGTATGGGCCGCCCCGGAGCCGATCGCCGACGGGCTCATCGAGCTCGAGCACGCCCTCGTCTCCTCGGTGCGGCTCGCGCGCTCCGAGCCCGAGCGCCTGGCTACCCAGGCGAGCGAGGCGTATGGATACCCGCCGGGCTTCCTCGCCCGCTACTTCGAGAAGCTGCGCTACAGCTTCGGGCCGCGCGAGCGCGCGGGCCTCTATACCTTCCTCGAGATGGCTCGCGACGCCGGTGAGCTCGACCATGTTCCCGAGCTTCGTTTCGTGCGGGAGGAGGCGAAGGTTTGACGATCGCCGTCCATCCCGTGCCGTCCGTCGGCGATGTTCTCGAGAAAGCGCTCGACGGCGAACGAGTCAGCGACGACGACGCTATTGCGCTGCTTCGGTCACGCGACCTCGTCGCCGTCGGGCGCGTGGCGAACGAGATTCGAAATCGTGAGAACGACGCCTCGAAGGTCACATTCATCATCGATCGGAACCTCAACTACACGAACGTCTGTGTCACGGACTGCGACTTCTGTGCGTTCTACCGCCGACCGGGTGACCAGCGCGAGGGTTATCTCCTGCCGAAGCCGGTGATCTACAAGAAGATCGAAGAGACGCTCGCGATCGGCGGCACAGGACTTCTGATGCAAGGAGGCCATCACCCCGATCTCGGGATCGATTACTACGAGGATCTCTTCAGCTCGATCAAGGCGCGCTACAAGATCCATCTCCACGCCCTTTCACCGCCCGAGATCCAGCACATCGCGCGGCGCTCGAAGCTGACCATCCCGGAGACCCTCACGCGCCTCCGCGACGCCGGGCTCGACTCGGTTCCCGGAGGCGGCGCCGAGGTTCTCGTCGACCGCGTGCGGGCGATCATCGCCCCCAAGAAGACGAAGTCGGACGAGTGGCTCGACGTCATGCGCCAGGCGCACCGGCTCGGCATGTCGACGACGGCGACGATGATGTACGGCCACGTCGAGACGCTCGAAGAACGCGTCGAGCACATGCGTCGCATTCGCGAGTTGCAGGACGAGACTCACGGGTTCCGCGCCTTCATCTCGTGGACGTTCCAGCGCGACGGCAACCGCCTCGACGACCTCGTCGCCGAAGAGGACAGGCCGACGTCGTTCGACTACCTCCTGACGCAGGCGGTCTCGCGGATCTACCTCGACAACGTCCCGCACATCCAGTCGTCGTGGGTGACGCAGGGCATGAAGATCGGGCAGGTAGCCCTCGGGTTCGGTGCCGACGACATGGGTTCCGTGATGATCGAGGAGAACGTCGTCTCGGCCGCCGGCACGACGCATCGCACGACGACCGACGAGCTCGTCCACCTCATCAAGGCGATGGGGAAGACCCCGGTGCAGCGGGACACGCTGTACCGCGAGGTCAAGGTCTTCGCCTGACGAGCCGCAGCTGCTTGCGCGCTACCCCTGAACGAGGCGGTATATCGCAGTCGAGCTGCTGAAGACGACCGATCCGTCCCGCGCCTGGACGATGTCGATCGTGCAGTCGGGATGGATTGGCGTGAAGTTGCAGGAGCCGCCCAGGATTCGAGCGGTTGATCCGTAGCGCGATGAGCCCGCGCCCGTGGTTCTCGCACATGAGAAACCGTCCGCGGAGAGCGGGGTAGCGGTTACCGGTGTAGTAGACGATCCCGACAGGCGAGGTTCGGTCGACCCCGTAGTCGAGTAGCGGTGGAGTGACTCCTTTCGCCTTCGTCACTCCCTGGTTGGTCCGGGTATCCGTAGTCGTGCCCTGGCATCACGAGGTTGATCTCGTCGTGAGCTTCCGGCCCGCTCTCACCGGCCACCGCGAGCGTGCTCCCGGGAAAGAACGCGAGGTCGAACGCGTTCTTGAATCCGCTTGCCCAAACACGTGGCGCACGCGCGCCGTACGGGTTGTCGCCGGGCGGTGCAGCGTCTCGGGTGATGCGGAGGATCTTTCCGCGCCGATCCGTGAGCGGATCCTCGCCTTTGGGCCGGCTCGTTCCCAGGAACCCAGACGGGATATAGAGCATGCCGTCGGGGCCGAATACCAGGCTGTACACGTTGTCGAACACCTTCGCTCGGATCCGGTATAGGACTCGCGGTGACGTGCCGCGGCCGGCGACCTCCTTGAAGCGGAGGATGAGGGTCGTCGAAGGAAGACCGTTGCGCTTGCTCGGCGTCTGCGTCACGACGTAGACGAAGCGGTTCCTTTCGAATTCGGGGTCGAACGCGATGCCGGAGAGACCACCATGGTAGAAGCGGGTCCAGCGGATCCCATAGAGGCGATTGACGTCCGCCCACGGTTTGGGATCCACCGTTCCGTTCGGACGGATGATGCCGGATCCGTCCACCCCAGAACTCTGAGTAGAGGATGCGGCCGTCGGGCGCCGCGGCAAGTCCTGCCGGGAGGTTCGCATTCGCGATCTTCACCGCCGCGAACGCCGGCAGCTTCTCCGCGGGTGGAGGCGATCGGAGCGAGACGACCTTCTGCGTCCCTCTGGGAATCGGCGTCTGGGGAGTCTGCTGTGCCGACGAGGATTGAGAGGGTCGATGTCGTCAGAGAAGTCTCGTCGGCGGCCGACTCGGACGAGCCCGAGCATCCGACAGCGATGAGCGCCGCACACGTGACGATGAGCATTGTCGCCTTCAGGTCGCGCAGAGCATATCCCGCGTCGCCGCGGGATGAAGAACGCTCTCGGTGTTCGAATGCTGTAAGTACCTGCAAATGAGCCGTTCGGGTTCGGGTACCCTCGGCCGGCCGTGCTTCGCCTCGCGTCTTCTCGGGCTTGCCGTTCTGAGCGTTGGTCGCCTGGTCGTAGCGACCCGCGAGCGTGCCCAGACGACGCAACTCTTCCCCGGCGTCACCTACGAGAACAGCGTCCAGTTCACGCCTCATGGCGCCGTCGCGATTCGCGTCGTCCGCGGCCCGCGGCCCGTCGGTCTCTATCGGCTTCGGACGGTGCTCTCGAATGAGTCCGTGCTCCGCGAGGAGACGCTCTCGTCGATGCAGCGGCGTCTCGCGAGCCAGGCGACGATGGTCGGGGTGAACGGCGACTTCTCGAGGATCGCCGACGGCAAGCCGAGCGGGATCTTGCTGCGCGACGGCGTGCTCGTGACGCCTCCGAACGGGCAGCGCTCGAGTGCCGGGCATCAGCCTCGACGGCACCTTGGACGTTCGTCGTGTCACGTTCTTCGGAACGTGGCGCGGCACGGGACAACGCCGCGCGCTCAACTGACTTCAACGACTCGCCGGGGAACGAACGGGATCACCCTCTTCACCTCCGACTGGGGGCGCTCGACACCTCGGATTGCGGGTTCGTTCGCGGTCGTTCTCGCACCGTTCCCGACATCGGCGCCCAACGCGGATCTGCCGCGCCGTCGTCGCCATCGCGCAGAACGCTTCAATCCCCCTCACGCCGGGCACCGCCGTGCTCATGGCGCGTGGAAATGCCGCCGTGAAGCTCCAAGCCGAGGCCGCTGCCCGGGACGACCGTGACCTTGCGTCTGATCCTCCAGCCCGACTGGCCGCGCCGTCGTCCGACGCGGTCGGAGGCGGGCCCGGTGCTCGTCCGCGACGGCAAGCCCGTCTACCGGGCGAACGAGGCGTTCACGGTCTCGCAGATCGCCCCGCGCCACCCGCGGACCGCAGTAGGGCAGCTCGCCGACGGAAGCGTCCTGATCTTCGTCGTCGTCGACGGCCGTCAACCCGGTTACTCGATCGGGATGACCAACTTCGAGATGGCGCTGACGCTGATGAGGCTCGGAGCAGTACGCGCGATGCAGCTCGACGGCGGCGGCTCCTCGACGCTGGCCTTCGACGGCACGGTGCTCAACTCACCGTCCGATGGGCAGGGAACGCCCTGTCCCGACAGCTCTCATGCTTCAGTACTACGGCGTGTATGCGCCACCGCCGCTCGAGTCTGTGGTCTCCCCGAACGGAGACGGCGTCGCCGAGGACGCAGCCGCTCTCGTTCAAGATCGTTCGACCCTCGACGGTGACCGCGACGCTCACCGCGCCGGACGGGACGATCGCGTGGCAGGAGTCGGGAGGACGCGAGCCAGCGACGTACGAAGTCGCGTTCCCACCCCTTCCGCCACCGCCGCCACCCCCGCCCGAAGGCCAGCCGCCTCCCGATCCGTTCCGACCGAGCCGCTTCCTCCTGCCGAGGGCCGCTGGACGCTCACCGTCGCCTCGACCGACGACCAGGGCCTGGGCTCGTCCACAACGCGTCGCTTCGCCGTCAACTCGACGCTTGGCTTCCTCCGCGTCGTGCCAAGTCGACTCTTCCTCCCGCCGGCAGGCCGGAGTGTCGCGGTCCGGTGGGCGCAGGCGCGTGCGGCTCGTGTGAGGGTGACGGTCGAGACGCGCGAAGGCATCCTCGTTCGCACCGTCGTAAATCAACGTCTCGAGCCGGGGCAGCAGTCGATCGCGCTGGAACGGCCGGCACGCAACGGGAAGCTCGTCTCCGGCGGACGCTACGTGGTTCGAGTCTCGGCTACGAACGAGCTCAGCTCCGTCTCGCTCGACCGGCCGCTGACCGTCCGCCGGACGGCTAAGGCGCCATCCCCGTCTACCCTCGCAAGGACCAGTCCGCGCCGTGCTCGTCGCCTCGATCTTGAGCGGGATCACCGACGCGATCACTTCGGCCATCGGTGACTACGGGCTGTATGCGGTCTTCCTGCTGATGCTCGTCGACGCTGTCTTGCCTGCGGCGAGCGAGGTCGTGATGGTGTACGCGCGGCGCGGTTGCGGCGGGGGCCTTCGCCGGACAGGACGTCGTGCTCTTCGGGAGGACGATCGACGACGGCTTAGCCGCCTACGTCGCGATGGCATTGGCCGGGACGATCGGATACACGATCGGATCCATCGGGGGTTGGGCGATCGGGCTCTACGGCGGACGCCCCTACGTGGAGCGTCACGGTCGCTGGCTTCATCTGGACACGGCGAAGCTCGATCGCGCCGAACGCTGGTTCGAGCGGTGGGAGGACTGGGCCGTTTTCCTCGGCCGGCTGACTCCTGTCATACGCTCCTTCGTCTCGATTCCGGCGGGCGTGATGGAGGTGCCGTTCGTTCGCTACGTGCTCCTTACGCTGGCTGGCTCCGCGATTTGGTGCTTCGCATTCGCCGGCATCGGATATGCGGTCGGCGGGAGCTGGGAGGACTTCCACCACGCGTTCAGGTACGTCGAATACGTCGTCGCAGCGGCGATCGCGGCCATCGTCCTCTGGCTGGCTGTCCGCTACGTTCGGCGACGCCGCAGGCGCATAGGCGAGGAGTCCTCGACCGGCTGAGGAAACAAGGATTGGCCCCGCCGGAGCTACACTCGCCCCCGTGAAGCAGCAGATTCCACTCGTCGATGTCAAGGCGCAGTACGCGCCGCTCATCCCCGAGCTCGAGGAGCGCTTCTCGTCAGTTCTCGAGTCCGGTCGTTTCATCTTCGGACCGGAAGTCGAGGCGTTCGAGCGGGAAGCTGCGGCGTTTCTCGGAGTTCCACACGCGATCGGAGTCGCGAATGGCACCGACGCTCTCGTGCTGGCGCTGGAGGCGCTCGAGATCGGTCGCGACGACGAGGTCATCTGCCCGGCTTTCACGTTCTACGCCACCGCCGAGGCGATCGCTCGTGTCGGAGCGACCCCGGTGTTCGCGGACATCGACCCCGTTACGCTCAACCTCGACCCCGAGGACGTAGCCGTGCGGATCACGCCTCGAACGAAGGCGATCGTCGCGGTCCATCTCTTCGGTCGCCCGGCACCGCTCGCCCAGCTCGCGGCACTCGGGCTGACGATCATCGAGGACGCGGCGCAAGCGTTCGGCGCCGAGGGGATCGCAACGACCGGCATCTGCTCGACGTTCAGCTTCTTCCCCACGAAGAACCTGTTCGCGTTGGGTGACGGTGGACTGGTGACGTGCCTCGACGACGATGTCGCGGAACGCGTCCGGATGCTTCGCTTCCACGGCTCGCGCGACAAGACCACCTTCGAGCTCATCGGGACGAACTCCCGCCTCGACGCCGTCCAGGCCGCGATGCTTCGCGTCTTCCTTCCTCGTCTGACCGGCTGGAACGCGGCGCGGCGCGAGGCAGCGACCCGTTACGCGGATCTCGGTCTCGGCGAGGCGGTCGAGCTGCCCGCAGACGAGAGCGGGCACGTGTACCACATGTATGTCGTTCGAACCTCGAGGCGTGGTGAGATCGCTCCGGCGCTTGCCGATGCGGGCATCGCATCCGCGTCGTACTACGTCACCCCACTTCACCTCCAGCCTGCGCTCGCGTTCCTCGGCTACGAGCGCGGCTCGCTTCCTGAAACCGAGCGGATGGCTGCGGAGAACCTCGCCCTCCCGATGTGGGGTGGCATCGATCTCGAGAAGCAGGAGCGCGTCGTCGAGACCGTACGCGCGGCGCTCGGCGTACCGGCCTGACCGTGAGATCCCCCGTCAACAGACATAGGCTCTGGCAGGTCGTCGTCGACGCGGCCCTCGTCGCCGCGGCGTGGGTGCTCTCCTGGTACGTGCGCTTCGACGGAGACTGGCCGCGCTATTACGACCGCTACCTCGAGTGGGACGTCGTCGTGCTCGTCGTCGGGGTCATGCTCCCGGTCTTCATCGCTTTCGGCTTCTACAACCGCTGGTGGCGGTACGTCTCGACGCAGGACATGTGGGGCGTCCTGCGCGGCGTCGCGGTGGCGGTCGTGGCCGCATTCCTCGTCTTCACTCTGCTCGACTTCCATCCCGCCAAGGTCCCGCGCGGAATCTGGATCGTCGACCTTCTGATCCTGCTCGCGTTCGTGATGGGCGTGCGCCTGCTCGCGAGGACGCTCATCGAACGGCCCTCCGCCAGCTCCGATCGTCGCGCGCGGCAAGGAGGTCATGATCGTCGGAGCCGGAGATGCGGCGCAGATCATCCTGCGGGAGATGCTCCGCAATCCCTCACTGGGCTATACGCCGATAGGGCTCGTCGACGACGATCCGCGCAAGAAGAACCTTCGCTTGCACGGGATTCGGGTGATCGGGACCACCGGCGAGCTCGGGCAGATCCTCCGCAAGCGTCGGCCCGACGAGCTCTTGATCGCCATTCCGTCGGCGTCGGGTGAAGCACGTGAGCGGATCGTCGAGGTCGCGCGCTCCGAGAGCGTCCCCGTGAAGACGCTGCCGGGCCTGCACGACCTGATTGCGGGCGACTTCAACCTCACTGGCCAGATCCGGCCCGTCGAGGTCGAGGACCTTCTCGGTCGCGAGCCCGTTGACGCGGATCTCGAGTCGATCGCGGGCTACCTCACCGGCGAGGTCGTGCTCGTCACCGGAGCCGGAGGCTCGATCGGATCGGAGCTCTGTCGGCAGATCGCTCGAGTAGGCCCGACGCGGCTCGTGCTGGTGGACAACTCGGAGCCCGGGCTCTTCGAGATCGAGCGGGAGCTCGTGGACGAGCGTGAGTTTCATGCCACTGCCGCGGTTCTCGCCGACGCCGGCAACGCCACCAAGATGCGACAGGTCTTCGAGAAGTACCGCCCCGCCGTCGTCTTCCACGCGGCGGCGTACAAGCACGTCGCTCTCGTCGAGGCGAATCCGATCGAGGCGGTGCGAAACAACACGCTCGTCACGCGGACCGTCGCCGACGTCGCCGTCGGAGTTCGGTGCGAAGCGTTTCGTCCTCGTGTCCACCGACAAGGCTGTCCATGCGCGAGGTGTCATGGGGAGCACGAAGGCCCTCTGCGAGTGGATCGTCGAAGCCTGGGGGCAGCGCGACGATGCGACCACGAAGTTCTGCGGTGTCCGCTTCGGGAACGTCCTCGGCTCGTCGGGGAGCGTGATTCCGATCTTCCGCAAGCAGATCGCCCGAGGTGGCCCGATCACGATCACGCATCCTGAGATGACGCGCTATTTCATGACGATTCCCGAGGCGGTTCAGCTCGTCATCCAGGCAGGCGCGATCGGCGGGCGCGGTCAGGTCTACGTGCTCGACATGGGGGAGCCGGTGAAGATCGTCGACCTCGCCGACACCATGATCCGGCTCTCGGGAAAGGAGCCGGGGATCGACGTGGCCATCGAGTTCGTGGGCGCGCGACCCGGCGAAAAGCTCCACGAGGAGCTGTGGTCGGACACGGAGACGGTGGTGCCCTCGACCCACGAGGCGATCCTGCTCGTGACCCGGCCGCCGATCGACGCGCGCTGGCTCGAGGACGAGCTCGACGGGCTCGCGCGGCTCGTCGAGGACGGGGAGACGCTGGAGCTCGTCGGCCGTCTCAACACGATCGTCGCGGCGCCGCTGCGAAACGGTGACCTTGGAGACGGAGCGGGCGCCGTGAGAACGGCGCCCGCGTCCGAGACGGTCTAGCTCCTCGGCTACACGCCCGGGATCTTCAGCAGCAGCAGCTGCCCGCCTTCGCGCTTGTACGTGAAGTCGGGTCCGGCGCGGCGCGAAGTTGTCGTCACCCGGCGCCTTCTCCACCCATAGCGTGTGCGCCTGGATGTTGATCAGGAACGCACCGGGGCCGAAGGCCGCCGAGGCGTCGACGATGCCGCTCGACTCCCACGCGCCCCAGTTCCCGATGGAGGGGTTCGCCGTGGGAGCCGGCCCGACGTCAGTGGCGCCTCCGTCGGCCGACTGGTTCACCTTCACGACGACCTGCGGCGTGCCCGAGAACGGGACGTACCAGAGCCGCGCCGTCGTCGCGTTCGGGGATCCGACGCCTGTTGTGCGGCAGTGAACTGCTGGCTCGATCCCGGGATCCTCCGTCAGCAGGAGCCCAGTCGCCGTCGACTCGATGTTGTCCGGCTGGTGGACCTCGTTGAGGGTCTTGACGGGGTTGTCGTCGCCCTCGACGAGCACCGTGAGCGAGGTCACGATCTTCGGGTCGCTCGGGTCGAGCACCATCTTCCAGACCCGGCCGTTCGTCGACGCGTCCCGCGTGGGAGGCCGCCGCCGTGCCGCGCCCCGAGTCGACGATGTAGACGACGTTCCCCATGCCGGGCCGCTTGTCGTAAGCGATGTCCTCGACGCGGACGAACTCGAAGACGTTGTTGAGTTGGCTCCAGTACTCGAGCACCCACTGTGGGCCGTCGATGCCGATCTGGGGCGTGGAGGTGGAGCGAAGGTCTCGTTGCCAGCTTCCGTCCGTCGGTGGGAGCGGGAAGCCCACGTCCGCGGCCTTGAGCTCCGAGCCATCGGTGTCGAGACCTGTGGCGATGTTCTTCGGGCACCTGGATGAAGTGGCCGGTCGACTACCTGTTCGCGGAATTGGGGGTCAAGTCGTAGTAGTGTCGTGACCACTGTGTGTCGGAGACGAAGGCCCACAGATCGCCCTCGTCGGCCAGCAGTGCGTCTGTGTCGGAGCGATATACGAGTAGAGCTGCGATTGAGCCGGCGCGTGCGCCCGCAGGAAGCGGTCCTTCGGCGGGATGGTCAGCGGGCCGCTCGTGAACGTGTCGTCGCCCGAGAGGACGACCAGGTCGCCGAACCCGGGAATCGCGACGTTGTTCTCGTGGTTGTGCCGGCCCATCCCCTGGATCGGATGGTGCTTGCCGGTCTGAACGTCGAGCGCAACGACGAGGCCTGATTCGCGTCTCCGCCGCGCTCCCGATCGCAGGCGGCCACGACGCCTCCTGCCGGAGCACGTAGTCGGGCGACTCCTCGTTCGTGAAAAGGATCTCCCGGTCGAACCCCTCCTTCGCGGTCGCCAGGTAGTTGGAGCAGAACCGCTGGAAGCCGGAGCTGCTCGAGATGGCGAACGAGCCGTTGAGCACGCCGGCCGAATGCTGGTTGAGGATCAGCTTGCTCACCTGCGAGTTGTCGAAGTCGTTCTCCCCGTTGGCAGCAGTGGGCGTCGGCCGTGACGTACGGGAACGGCACCTTGCTGGTCTCGTGGTTCACGAAGAGGTCGACCCTTCCCTGGCCGCGTGGTGCGCAGAGAGATCCCGTCCGGGATGGCCTCGAAGCGATACCCGCTCGGAAGCACGTCCCCGACGGTCAGTAGCGGCGTGATCTCCCACGCCCGACATGACCGGCGTGAGCATCGATAGCTGCTTTGTCTTAAAACCACTGTCGTTGTCTCCGGCGAAAGCTGCGGCTGTGGCGATCGCCGATACGGCCACGATGCCGGCCACCAGCACGCCGAGCTTGCGTTTCGTCATGTCTCCCCTTCCCTTGTCTGACGGCGGGGACCTTAACCAGATCGCGACATCGGTGCTACGCGCTCGAGCGCCAAAGCATCAGATCGAGCAGCAGCGCGGGATCACGGCCGGTGACGCGCCGCGATCGGCGCTCGTTTCTCGAGCCGGAGCTCGCGTCGTCGAGCGCAGCGGCCGGAGACGTCCCTCGGCGATCAGCGCGTCGTCGACCGCACCCAGCTGTCCGGCAAAGGTCGTGTAGACGGGCACCCCGAGCGCGACGGCCTCGCGGTTCATCGTCCCGCCCGCGGAAACGACGAGGTCGGAGAGTGCTACGAGGCTCTGGGCGTCGACAGCATTCTCGGGCAGAACCAGTGACGGCAGGCTCAGCGCGGCGATTGCCTGCCGTTGCTCGGGGTGCGGGGGAGCACGACGGCCTGTACCCCTGGGTCCCGGCCGAGCCGCTGGAGCACGTCCGTGAGCAGCGGGTTTCCGTGCCGGTGGTAGAGGGATACGTCCGGCGGTGTGCGGACGACTACCAGCACCCGTACGTGGTCAAGGCCCAAGTCGACGATGACGGACGGATCCGGCTCGAATCCGTGGAGGTAGTACTCCTCCTTGAGCCCGGGATACCGACGCACTTTCGAGGCCGATGCTCCGAGCCGGTCGAGCCGCTGCTGTGGGATCGCGTCGGGAACGACGACTCGACCGGCGGCCCGACAGCCGAGGCTGTGCTGGACGCGGGCGAACTCGTAGTCGAAGGCGTACGCAGATGGGATGCCGAGCGAGCGCGCGACGAGCGGCAGCTCGTGCGAGGCGTGCGAGAGCGCGATGTCGAACCCGCGGCTCTTCGCGTGACGTCGGAGCGCTCGCAGGCGTCCGGCCATCGCCCGTCCTTTCCCGAGCGCTCGCGCGCCCCCGTGCGGCGGCCCCACGACGGTGTGCGGAATGCGGTGAAGCTCGAGCAGCTCCACCGTCTGCGCGTAGTCACGAGTCGTCACGTGGACCGCGTGCCCACGTGCCTCCAGGAGCGCGATCAGCGGACGGAAGAAGGGCACCTGGGGCGAGTTCGAGATGTCCACCCAGGCATTCACGGCCTTCGACCATACCAGAGAGTCTGCTAGAAGCAGACCAATAGTTCTACTTCGTGTAGACAAATCCCACTGCTTCATGCAGACTGCAGACCATGCCACTCGATCCGAACCCGTTTCGCATCGCAGGCGAGCTGCTGCCGGGTGAGCGTCGGCCACCGCACGCATCT
>CAVRLG010000014.1:0-173300 GCA_963722035.1 uncultured Thermoleophilia bacterium | reverse complement strand
CTCAACGATGTGGCAGGTGGACGCCGGGTAGCATCGGTGAAGATTGTGTACTAACCGCAAGGAACTGCTTGCCGCAGTCGTCGACAGCGGCACGGCTGACGTCGAGGTGCATAGCGGCGACTGGGCGATATCTCAAAGTGGAAGACGATCTCGACCTGCCTCCGCTGCATATCGATGTCAAATATCCATACGACTTCGCCGAGCCCATCTTCCGGCTCGGGAACGACTACTCCAAGGGGATCCATCGTCAGCACGGGCTATGTCGGCCAGCGGATGGATAACGGCTTGGTCTCGTGTCTTACCGATGGCCACCCGGGCGTATCGGGCGAGCCCGGGTACACTCGAGTCGCCGCGGCGAGGTAGCTCAGTCGGTAGAGCACACGGCTGAAAACCGTGGTGTCGCCGGTTCGATTCCGGCCCTCGCCATTTCAACGTGTAGCGTCGCCGCTCGATGGAGCTCGCCGTTCCTCTCGGCCGTCGAGCAGGCGCGGCTCGTCCGGACTCGAGAGGTCTCCTCCGTCGAGCTTGTGCAGCTCTACCTCGAGCGAATCGCTCGCCTCGATCCGCAGCTCAACGCCTTCGTCACAGTCCGGGGAGACGACGTGCTCGCCGAAGCGGGCGAGATGGACGAGGCGGACGGCGAAGCGCCGTTTCGAGGCGTGCCGATCGCGGTGAAGGATCTCACGCCGACCGCGGGGATTCGAACGACGTTCTCGTCGCGCGCTTACGCCGATTTCGTCCCCGACTACGACACGGCCGTCGTCCGTCGGCTCCGAGACGCCGGATTCGTGATCGTCGGCAAGACCAATACTCCCGAGTTCGGAACGGTCGCGTTCACCGAGTCGGACCTGAACGGCGCGACCCGGAACCCGTGGAACCTCGAGCTGACGCCGGGCGGCTCGAGCGGCGGAGCCGCAGCCGCGCTCGCGGCCGCTCTCATTCCGATCGCACACGGAACCGACGGCGGCGGCTCGATTCGCATCCCCGCATCGTGCTGTGGCGTGTTCGGGCTGAAGCCTTCGCGGGGACGGGTGTCGTCCGCTCCGTTCACGTCTCTCGAGGGCCTCTCGACCGCCGGCCCGCTCTCCAGAACGGTCGAGGACGCCGCCCACCTCCTTGACGTCCTCGCCGGCTACGAGGCGGGCGACCCGTGGTGGGCGCCGCCGCCCGAGCGCCCATTCGCCGAGGCGATCCTGAATCCGCCCGGCAGGCTCCGCATCGCGGTCACATCGACACCGCCGATCGACACTCCGGTAGCACCCCGAGTGCGTCGCCGCCGCTCGAGTCCGCCGCCGAGCTGCTCGTCGAGCTCGGCCACGAGGTCGTCGAGCGACGCCGCCCTGGAGCGCGCCCGACCTCTTTCAGACGTTCATCGCGGTCTGGCAGGTCGGGCCTGCCCTCCATCCGATCGACGACCTCTCGTTGCTGACGGCGCTCAACCGTGGCCTCGTCGAGTCGGCGCGAGCATCGACGGCGATCGACTATTCGAGGGCAGTTGTGCGTCTCCAGAGCGATCGCGCGGCGAACGGTCGCGTTCTGGCAACGAGGTCGACGTCGTCGTCACACCGACGCTGGCCATGGCTCCCGTGGAGATCGGCTGGCAGGACGCACGTCGAGGGTGCGATCGAGCAGCTGCTCCGCAACACCGAGTTCACCCCTTTCACGGCGATCGCGAACCTCACGGGGCTTCCTGCCATGTCACTGCCGCTGTACTGGAGTGAGTCGACGGGCTGCCGATCGGCGTCCAGGTAATCGGGCCTCCGGCTGGAGAGGGCGTCTGCTCAGCCTGGCCGCCCAGCTCGAGATCGCTCGTCCGTGGGCGGGCCGGAGACCTCCGATCTCCTGACTCGGGCACTCACCCGGCGATCGCGATCCGGATCTCCTGGCCGGGCGCCGCGTGCAGCATGCGAGCGGCGCTGCCTCGCGAGATGGCGAGCGACATGTTCTTGTAGCTGTCCTCGTACAGGATGACGTCGCCTGCGCGCGCGTCGGCGAACGTTCTGGCCATGACTGCGTAGTAGCGCTCTCCCGCGTGCTCGATCTCGACTCTCGTGCCAGAGGCGATGCCGAGCTCCTCGACGTCGTCGCGCGTGAGGTTCAGCGCGATGTTGCCGAAACTGTCGACGTAGAGAAGCGTCGCGACGACGCACCCTCCGCAATCACGAGCTGCGGTACATCCAGCTGGACGAGGCCCTCGGGGTCGACCGGCGGACCGAGCTCTTCGAGTGGTACGCCCCGAGCGAGGTGCGCTGCTGCCGGGCTGAAGAGATCGCGGCCATGGAAGGTTCGCGAGATCGTCCCCAGGGCGTAGGCCGGATTCGCCAGCTCGTGTGCCGCAGCGATCCCCGCGCGGCTGGCCGCCGGAAGCAGAAGGCCGTTGTCCGGGCCGACGTAGAGGCGGTCCTCCTCGTCGCGCAGCGACGAGCGGGCGGCGCGGGCCGCCGACCCCGGGGTCCACGATCGCCAGATGCACACCGACGGGCATGAAGCCGATGGTGTTCGCGAGGACGAGGGCCCCTGGAGCACCGCCTGCGGCGGGATCCCGTGCGTGATGTCGATGATCTGCGCGTCCGGAGCGATGCGCTTCATGACCCCGTGGCAGGTGCCGACGAAATCGTCCTTGAGCCCGAAATCGCTCAGGAACGTGATGAACACGCGCGGAGCCTATCGCCGCGCTGCCCGAGAAGAGCTAGCTGCGGCGCGCCAGCGCGGGCCGGCAGCGCAGCGCCGAAGGCGCTCACGCTGAATCTCGCCGCACAGACGGAGACCACGCGGGCGAATTCGAACGAAAGCGGTCGGAGCCTGAAGCGGGAGTGGCCGACCGACATGGAGCGGCCTCGTCACTCGGCTCCGGCTCATCCTTCTGCGTGCCCCACGCACGCGCGCAGCATAGTCGCGTCTCCGGTTGGTCATACCTCGCTGCGCGCCTCCACCGCGGAAACCGGCGCGCGGCAGCAGCAGACTCGCGACCACGGGCTAGCTCGAGCAGCTCTGCCGTCTCGCGCTGGAGCCGGACAAGCTTGGCGGCGATGATCGCCACGTAGACGAGCACGAAGACGAACACGACGCCGTAGGCGGCGGCCACGAGCTCCGCCTGGCTCCAGTTCACTGAAGCGCCTCTCGGAGCTCCCGGAGGTTCAGATCCAGCCGCTTCCCGGCGAGCTCGACTCGGTACAAGACATACGCGAGGAGCGTCACCGCAGCCCACGAGACGCAGAAGGTCGCGAACATCGTCCCGGTCATCTGGGGCCCGTCGCGCGTGAAGACCGTCGGATGAATGAAGTCCTCCGCGAGCCGAATCGCGAGAAAGCTGACAGGAATGAGAACGACTCCGAAGAGCGCGTACACGGCGGACGAACGTGCGCGGCGAGGCCCTTCCTCGAGTGAGAAGCGGAGCATGAAGTAGGCGCAGTAGAAGAGGAACAGGACGAGGAAGAGCACGAGCTGGTTCGAGCTCCACGTCCACCAAACATCCCATGAGGCCCGCGCCCAGATCGCGCCCGTTATCAGCGTGAGCGCACCGAAGATCGTGCCCTGATGGATCGCCACGTAGCTCTCGAGGTCGTAGCGTTCATCGCCGCGCCACAGAAGCAGGAGCGCCTTCCATGCTCCCAGGCCGAAGCAGAAGTACGCAGTGAGCGCGATCGGGACATGGATGTAGAAGATCCGCTGCGAGATCCCCTGGTCGGCGTCCTCGGGGGCGACGATCAGCGAGAGCAGGATTGCGAGCCCCATCAGCGCCGCGGTGAGCGCGGCGAGACCGGGGAGGCTGCGAATCGAGGAGATGCTCAAGGGTCTACTCCGTCACGACGTACTCGAAGGACGCCCACGAGAGTACCGCGAAGACCGTGTCGTACAGAGCCAGGAGGAGGAGATAGCGCATGCCCTCGGGCGAGATCGCGGCGCCAACTCCTCCGACGATGAGCGGGATGGCGAGCGGCAGCACCAGCAGTGGAAGGAGCACCTCTCTCGACCTCCCGGCCGCCGCCATCGCAGCCATGAGCGAGCCGACGGCGCAGATCCCGATGTCCGCGAGCAGGACGCCCGCAAGCGCAGTCAGGTCGAGAGGCGCGAAGAAGAGCGCGAACGCCGGGAGCGCGACGACCTGTGCAGCGACGAGGAAGGCCAGCGTCGCGAGGGTTTTCCCGAGCCAGATGGCGCTTCTATCCGAAGGCGCGAGCACGAGGCCATCGAGCACCCCGTGCTCCTGCTCGGGCACCCACGCCCGAGCAAGGCCGAGCAGCGCCGTGAAGACGATCGCGACCCACAGGAGCCCGTATGCCGCGTCGTCTCCAGTGCCCTCCGGTAGTGCGAAATGGAAGACCACGAGGGTCGAGAGGACGAAAAGAAGCATCGCGGGCAACGTGTCGCCCGCTCGCAACTCGATCCGAAGGTCTTTGCGCGTGAGCGCCGCCACGTCCGCGAGGTAGGTCACGCGAGCGCAGCCGTCATCGTCGCCAGCCGAGCGAGTCGCTCCGGGTCGTGGGTTGCAACAACGAGAGTGCGGGTGCCGGCGAGCCCCTCCAGTTCACTGTCGAGCAGAGCCGAACCCTCTTCGTCGAGCGCGGAGTATGGCTCGTCGAGCAGGATCAGATCCGGATCGTGAAGCAGCGTCCGGCAGAGTGCGAGTCTTTGCGTCATCCCCCGCGAGTAGGCCGAGACCCGCTCGCTCCGCGCCTCCCAGAGACCGAAGCGCTCGAGAAGCATCCCGATGCGCTCCCGCCGTTCGGGAACGCGGTACAGCCTCCCGAAAAGATCGAGGTTCTCGAGGGCGGTGAGCTCCCGGTACACGAGCGGCTCGTGCGCGAGATACCCGAGCCGCGCTCGGTCGGCGTCAACCTCCAGCACGCCACGGGTCGGAGAGGCGAGACCTGCAAGAAGCCGCAAGAGCGTTGTCTTTCCGGACCCGTTCGGCCCTGTGACGACCGCGAACCCACCTACGGGAACGGCGATGTCGGTACCGACGAGAACGCGCTTTCGTCCATATCGCTTCTCGATACCGCGAGCACGGATCATCAGACGAGGACGTCGAGCACGACGAAGGCGAAGAAGACGACGCTGATTACGCCGTTCAACGTGAAGAACGCGGCGTCGAGTCGGCGGAGGTCCCCCGGGCGAACGATCGAGTGCTCGTATCCGAGCAGGACGGCGGTCGCGACCACGCCGAGCCAGTAGAACACGCCGACCTCCAGCCCTGCCCCGGCAGCAGCCAGCAGAACGACTGCGCCGGCATGGAAGGCGCGTGCTCCGCGGAATACCCCGCGCTCCCCGAAGCGAACCGCCCAGGAGTGAAGCCCCTCCGCCCGGTCGTGCTCCAGATCGAAGAGCGAGTAGAAGAGATCGAAGCCCGCCACCCACAGGAGCACCGCGCCACCGATCGTCCACGCCTCCCACGGCGCCGTCCCTGAAACGGCGAGCCACGCACCGATCGGCGCGAGCGCAAGGCAGGCTCCCAACCAAACGTGGCAGAGCCAGGTGAACCGTTTTAGGTACGGGTAGACGACGAACATCGCCACGGGTATCGGCCACAACCAGCGGACAATCGGGTCGAGCTGCGAGACGGCAACGAGGAACAGCGCGAGTGCTCCGACGGAAAGACCGAGCACCTGAACGCGTGTGAGAGCGCCGCTCGGAAGCTCACGGATCGCGGTGCGCGGGTTGCGCGCGTCGAGCTCGGCGTCCACGAGGCGGTTCAGCGCCATTGCAAGCGTGCGCGCTCCGGCCATGGCGACCGTTACCCAGACGACGTTCGCGAGCCCGGGCCAGCCGTCGACCGCCAGGAACGCGCCGACGTACGCGAACGGAAGCGCGAACACGGTGTGCTCGATCCGCACGAGCGATGCGAGACGCCGCGACAGCGGTAGGGGAGCGATGGTCACGTCTGGTGGTGAGGAGTCGCCGTCTCTCCGGCGGCCAGCTCGAGCCCGTGTTCGAGCGCCGGTTGGATGACGGCGAAACCATCTCGGCAACCACCGGGCGACCCGGGCAGGTTCACGACAAGCGTTCCACCTCTTAGTCCAGCGACCCCCCTGGAGAGGAGAGCATGCGGAGTCCTCGCGATCGCATCCGCTCGAATGGCCTCGGCGATTCCGGGTGCCTCGCGATCGAGCACCTCTCGCGTGGCTTCGGGAGTCACGTCTCGCGGCGCGAATCCCGTGCCGCCCGTTGTCAGTATCAGCAACGCACGGTCGGCGAGCTCGTTCAACGCGCCTGCGATCGCCGTCAGCTCGTCGGGAACGACACGGCGTTCGACCTCGAACCCCTCCTGGCGCAAGAGCTCGTCGAGCGTGGCGCCGCTCAGGTCTTCGCGGACACCGGCGTGAACTCCATCGGACACCGTGAGCACCGCTGCCTTCACAGGAGCTCCTTCGTCTTCTCGACGAGCTTGACCTCGCCGATCAGCATGTCCTTGTCGACGCCTTTGGCCATGTCGTAGACGGTGAGAGCAGCGACGGTAGCCGCGACGAGCGCCTCCATCTCGACCCCGGTCTGAGCCGTCGTTTCCGCGGACGCTTCGATCTCTACCGCATCGCCGCGCGACCGCGAGTCGAACGCCCACGTGCGTCAGAGGAAGCGGGTGACACAGAGGAATGAGCTCGGACGTTCGCTTCGCCGCCATGATCCCCGCAAGTTTGCGGTCACGAGCGCGTCACCCTTCGGAAGAGCGTGGAGCATGGCGGCGGTCGCCGGAGCCATGTGCACCGTCGCCTGCGCGATAGCGCGCCGCTTCGAAAGCGGCTTCGTCCGACGTCGACCATCCGTACGTCGCCGGAATCCTCGATGTGGCTCAAGCTGTCCGCGCCCTCGTTCACGCCGAGATCGTAGACCCACCACAACGCTCTCGGATTTCAAGTGCCGCGCAACCAGCGGTTGCGCTTGCGCACTTCGTTGGAGCCACTGACAGCCGCGCGAGATCGCACCAACGAGCGTGACGCTACTAAGCATGCGGAACTCGTTCAGTGGTCCTCCGATCGTTTTCACGTGAAAACGAAGACGGCTCGTTGACCTGCGCTTCAGCGATCGGCTCACTCGGAAGATCGAGCGTGAAGATCGTCGGGTCGCTGTCCGACTCCAGGCGCACTGCTCCGCCCATGAGCTTGGCGATTTCCCGGGCGATAGCTAGACCTAGTCCGCTTCCGGACGCCATGCCGCCGTCGACCCGGTAGAACCGGCCGAATACGGCTTCGCGGTGCTGTGCCGAGATCCCCTGCCCGTTGTCCTCGACAGAAAGCTCGGCCCGCGCGCCGCGCCGGCGAGTCCGAATCACGACGCGCGTTCCCGCAGGCGTGTGAACCATCGCGTTCGTGACGAGGGCGCGACCGATCTGCAACACCCGATTCTCGTCACCCGTGCACCACACGTCAGGCTCGACATCGGTCTCGAGCGAATGCCCTGTCGTCGAAGCGAGGTGCTCGAGCTCCCCGGCCAGCACCCGAACGACCTCTCCGAGATCGACCGGCTCGTACAGCACGCGGAGCTGTCCGGCGTCGACGCGGGAGAGGTCCAGCAGGTCGGTCGACAGCTTCGCCAGGCGCTGCACCTGCCCTTGCATCGTCTCGATGAAGCGGCGGCGCGTCTCTTCGTCGAGCTCTTCGTCCGCGAGCAGCTCGAGGAAGCCTCCGAGTGAGAACAGTGGTGTTCGCAGCTCATGCGACGCATTGGCGACGAAGGCCTTGCGCGCGTTGTCGAGCTGAGCGAGCTGCACGCGCATTCGGTCGAACGCGTCCGCGAGCTGTCCGATCTCGTCGTCCCCGCGATCGACGATCGGAGCGTCGAAGTCGCCGCCCGCAATCCGTTCGGCTGCCCTCTCCAGGCGCAGCAACCGGTTGGCGAGCATTCCGGCGGCGGTGAGACCGAGGACGAGCGCAAGAACGAGCGCGAACGCGGTCGCGAGCAGGAGTCGTTGCTCGACGAGGCGGACAGTGGCGAGCGAATCGGCGAGGGGGGCCTGAAAGAGCACGACCGCCTCCGAGTCGAGTGGAACCGCCACGTTCGCGTTGTCGCCGTCTGCATCGACGACCCGACCGCGCTCGATCTTGCCGCTGACGAGCGCTTGGAGCGCTACCGGGTCCGTCGCCACATCGCCGGAGCTTCGTGTCCGCGAGTCCGCAAACGCCGCGAGAGCAGACTGATTCGTGGAGAGGACCCTGAAAGCGATGACGCGTGCGTTCGTAGCAATGGCGTAGCCCTCGACTCGGTCCTGCCATAGCTGGGTGTCTTCCGGAAGCGATTTCGCCAGTGGTTCCGCGAGCCTCTCGAGTTGGTCGAGCCGTGCATCGACGAGCCTCCGCTCGAGCGAAGGCACCACGATCAAGTACGCGGTGCCGAGGGCGCCGGCGACGATTCCCATGAGGACGAGCGCGATGCGGATCCGGATGCCGCCCGGAAGCCTCATAGGTGCGTCCCGCCGTAACTGCGGTCGTGACTCGCCGGCGAGAACCGAGCACGCCCAGGACACAGGGAGCACCAATATTCAAGAATATTGGTGCGACCGAGGACAACGGCATGCGACGTGCTCACAGCCGCGCGAGGTGCGTGCGTAGTTGCGGCGGGGAGCACTACTCCGGTCTGAAGCGATAGCCGGCGCCGCGGATGGTGAGAATCAGCTCGGGATCGCTCGGGTCACGCTCGATCTTCTCGCGAAGATGTCGAACATGCACGTCGATCGTGCGTGGCTCGCGGTAGTCGGACCCCCCACGGAGTCGTTCCAGAAGCTCGCGACGCGAAAAGACGACGCCCGGGCTCGACGCCATGACCACCAGCATCTCGAACTCGATGAACGTCAGCTGGATTGCCTCGCCGCGGACCTGCACTGTTCGGCGTGGCAGATCGATGCGGAGCTCGTCGCGCTCGATGACCGCTTCGCGGTCCGCTGTCGCCCGAGGCACGGCCGCCCGCCGCAAGAGCGCACGGACGCGGCTGCGGAACTCCCGGATCGAGAACGGCTTGGTGATGTAGTCGTCCGCGCCCAGTTCGAGACCGAGCACTTTGTCCAGCTCCTCTCCCCGGGCGGTGAGCATGATGATCGGCACGTCGCTCTGGCTACGGAGGCGCTTGCATACCTCCAGGCCGTCGAGCCGAGGCAACATCACGTCGAGAACGACGAGGTCCACGGCTTCCTCGCCGAAGCGGCGAAGTGCCTCCTCTCCGTCGCGCGCCTGCACGACGCGATACCCGTCCCGCTCGAGCGGGAAGGTCAGCAATGTCTGAATGGAATCCTCGTCGTCCACGAGGAGAATTGTCGAGGAGTTGGGCATCGGAGCGTTCGCGCGGGCCCGCGGCTGCCGGCCCGCCTACTATAGCCCGGCGATGGAAGCAGCCCGACCCGGGAGGCGCGGTCGGCGGCGGCGTCGCGGCACAGTCGACAGTCCCCTGAACGGGCGGCTCGTCCGAGTGGCGTTCGTCGTCGTTGCCCCGGCTTTACTCGCGCTCTTGTTCTCTATATCGACAACGGGAACTCTCCCACGGTCGCCGCTCGCGCCGGTCTTCGACACCGCGGCGGCGGCTGCGCTGCACGACCAGCTTTCTACCGTGTACCCGGACCGCGTTCCCGGCACGCTGAAGGCCCAGGAAGCGACCCGCTGGTACAGCGAAACGATCTCGGCGTTGGGTCTGACCACGGACGAGGTGGTCTGGACCGAGGATCTCGCTGACCTGGGCTCGGTCGAGCTTCGCAACGTCGTGACCATCGTGCCGGGCCGTTCCGAGGAGACCATCGTGCTCGTTGCGCACCGAGACAACGCCGGAGCCGATGAGCCGCTGGGCGACAACGCGTCGGGCACCGCCGCCCTGATCGAGCTCGCGAGCGCCTTCGCACCGCAGGAAGCCGGCCCGGACCCGCTCCCCCAACGGACCCTCGTGCTCGTATCGACCGACGCCGGGGCCTACGGAGGCGCCGGAGCCGCGCGGTTTGCGCGGGAGTCCCCGCTGGCGGATGCTGCGATCGCGGTCGTCGTCCTGGACGGGCTGGGCGGGCGAGGTCGTCCGCGAATCGCGATCGCAGGTGATGGCCCTGCGTCTCCCGCGCGTGCGCTCGTCAGCACGGCTTCGGCGCGCGTGCTGGAGCAACTTGGCGTTGCGCCCTCGCTGCCCTCGATCTTCACTCAGCTCGTGGACCTCGGGATGCCGTTCGCGGCGGGCGAGCAAGGCCCGTTCCTCGAGCAAGGGGTGGCCGCGATCACCCTCACGACCACGGAGTCGAGCGATCCGGCCGTGCCGGCCGGCGATCCCGTTGCTCCCCTCGCAGTTCAGCGACTCGGCCAGCTAGGTCGTGCGACGGAGGCCCTCGTCGGCTCACTCGACGCAAGCGTCGGAGCCGCGTTTAGAACTCCGGACAGCCTGTTCTTCAGCGACCGTGCTGCGAGCGGCTGGGCGGTACGCCTCACGCTCGTCCTCTGCGTCGTTCCGTTCGCGCTCGGAGTGTTCGATCTCCTCGTCCGGAGCAGGCGACGTGGCCTCCCGCTTGCGCCAGGATTTCGCGGGCTCCGCGCACGATCACTGTTCTGGCTCTACGGCGGACTGCTGCTCTGGATCGGCGCGCTGACCGGCGTGTTCCCGACAGGGACCGCCCTTCCTCTTCCCCCGTACACCTCGCTCGTCGTCGACGCGCCGGCTGCTGGTCTCGCCGTTCTGATCATCGCGCTCGCGCTCGGCTGGCTCGTCGGTCGGCGACGTCTCGTTCCGGCTCGAGCTGCTAGTGCCGACGAGCAGCTCGCGGGCTTCACGGCGGCCCTCGCCGGACTCGGTGCTCTGGCAGTTGCGCTGGCGATCGCGAAGCCGTATGCACTCGTCTTCGTCCTTCCGTCTCTGTACGCCTGGTTGTGGCTGCCTCTTCGCAGCAATCTGTGGCAGCGCGGCGGCCTCTTCTTCGTTGGGCTCGCGGGGCCGTTGATCGGCCTGGCGGTTCTGGGTCGCCAACTCGACCTCGGCGTCGTCGATACCCCGCTCTACGTGGCGGGTCTTACGACGGTCGGCTATCTCTCCCTCTGGTCGTTCCTGGCCGCGGTCGGTTGGGCGGCCGCCGCCGCACAGCTGGCTTCGCTGACGTTCGGGCGCTACGGTCCGTACGCGGCAGGCCTCGAACCACCGCCCGCAGGCGCCGTACGACGATCGCTTCGCAGCGTGCTCCGTGTTAAACGAGCTTGAGGTACCGAACCGCGCTACCGGCGGCAATCTCGCCCTCGCCCCGAGGAACGTGGATCAGAGCGTCGGCGGCAGCTGCTCGAACGATCATGTGCGACTCCTGGCCAGAGACCGGTTCGACGAAGACACCGTCCTCCTCCGAGCGGCGGCGCGCCCGCACGAACTCGTCCCGGTGGGGGTTCTGTCGGAGTACCGCCGCGGTCCGACCGTGCTCGAAACCCAGATCGAGGGGCATGACGCCCTGACGAGCCAGAAGAGCGGGCCTGACGAAGAGCAGCGAGCTCACCAGAGACGACACAGGGTTTCCCGGCAGACCAAAGACGAGCGTTGCTCCCCGGACTCCGAAGGAGAGCGGCTTCCCCGGCTTGACGGCGACGCCCCAGAACACCTCCTCGACACCCAGCTCGGCAGCGACCTTGCGAACGAGGTCATGGGGACCCATCGAAACGCCGCCGGAAGTCACGAGCACATCCGCCTCGAGACCGCGCTCGAGAGCCGCCCGGTGGGCGTCCTCGTCGTCTTCGACCACGGGAAGCAGCTCGACTTCGGCGCCCGCAGCGCGCAGCACAGCCGCGATCATTGGCCGATTCGACTCGTAGATCTGTCCCGGAGCTAGCGCCTCACCAGCAGCCCGCAGCTCACTTCCCGTCGCGAGCACGGCCGCGCGCGGACGCACAGAGCAACGGACCTCTGCGATTCCAACCGCGGCGAGCGCACCGATCTGCGCAGGGCCGAGCAACGTGCCCGGTGCAGCCACGATGTCGCCTTCCCGAACATCGCCGCCGCGCGGGCGTATGTGCTGCCCGGGTCGTGCTTCCTTCGGTATCTCCACGCGATCGCCATGGTCAACCAGGTGCTCGACGGGAACGACTGCGTCGGCCCCTGCCGGAACGGCGCCACCGGTCGCGATCGCAGCCGCAGTTCCCACGAGAAGTTCGGCATGCGCAGGCCTGCCCGCGGCGACCCGAAAGGCGATCGGCAGCTCCGCAGGAACCTCGTCCGCCCGCACCGCGAATCCGTCCATCGCGGAGCTCGGCGAACGGCGGAAGGTCGACCAGTGACGTCGCTGGCTCGCGGAGAACACGGCCAGCTGCGTCCGCAACCGCGATCGTCTCCACCGGAAGGAGCTCCGCACGGTCCAGGACGCGAGCTAGCGCGTCCTCGATCGTCAAGAGCTCCGTCACCAAGACGCGGCTACGGTCGGCCGAACCCGGCCGGTGGTGCAGTAGGTCGCGCCTGCGCGGCCGGCGTCGTCTCTGTCTCAGTGCTCTCGGGCGCGACGTAGCTCGGGTCGTAGCTCAGTGCGTACTGCCCACGCGTGAACGGCTTCCACTCCGGCCAGAACGCCGGCTCGGGAAACGGCACCGCCTCGGTTCCTTCGAGCGCCGGCTCCATGAACAGCCGCCAGATCTCCGCCGGGAAGCTGCCCCCGCTGACGGCGATCCCGTGCACATTTTCCATGGGAATCTCACCTTTTGTGTAGCCCAGCCAGACCGTCGTAGCGAGATCCGGCGTATAACCCGCGAACCACGCATCCGCGTGCTCCTCGTTTGTTCCGGTCTTCCCAGCCGCCGGTCGCCCGAACGCGGCCCGTGTCCCCGTTCCAGATTGGACGTTCTGCTCGAGGATGCGTGTGACGACCGCCGCAGTTCCCTCCGAGATCGCCCGCCTTCGCTTTGGAACGCCCCAGCCCGCAGTCGTGTCCTCGCGACCACTGGCGAGAACGACCCGCCGGATCGCCATCGGCTCCGCATACACACCGCCGGCGGCAAGAGTCGCGTATCCAGATGCGATGTCGAGCGGCGAGACGGCGATGGAGCCGAGTCCGATCGCCGGCACGTATGCACCCCCGACGTCCAGCTGAGAGCGAACTCCCATGCGACGCGCGGTCTCCGCGACCTTCTTCGGGGTGACGTCCAGGGTTAGCTGCGCGTAGACCGCGTTGTCGGACCGAATCGTCGCGCTTCGGATGGAGCTCCAGCCGTAGTAGTCGTTGGCGTACGTGTGCACGCACCACCAGCGTCCCGTCCTCGCAGTTCCCCGCAGGGTGGACTCTGGTATGTGAACGGCGCGGAGACGTAATACGTCGAATCGGGATTGATCCCCATCTCGACAGCAGCCGTGAGCACGAACGTCTTGAAAGTCGAGCCCGTCTGCCGCCGCGCCTGCGACAGAAGGTTGAACTCGTTCTTCGGTCGATTCGGGATCACCGCGGTCATCGCACGGATCGCTCCGGTGCGGGGGCTGATCGAGATCAGAGCGGCGGCGGGGTCGGTCGGCTGGTTCATCGTGTCGCGGATGGCCTTCTCGGCCAACCGCTGGTAGCGCGGAACGATCGTCGTGTAGACCTGCAACCCCCCCGAGCGAACGATCTCGGGCCCGTATGCCTCGATGAGCTTGTCCCGCACGTAGCCGAAGAAGTAGGGCTCGCGAATGCGGCTGTAGAGGCGGCCCCGGCGAAGAGCGAGCTTGGATGCGAGAGCCAGATCATGCTCGCGCTTCGAGATGACCGCCGGTGTCGAGCATTGCACGAAGGACGACCGCTCTCCGAGCGAGCGCGCGAGCGGGAGTCGTGAAGGGGTCGTAGAGCGAAGGCGCCTGTGTCAGCCCGGCGAGGAGGGCGGATTGCGCAAGTTTCAACTCCTTCGCCGGCTTCGAGTAGTACGTCTGTGCCGCAGCCTCGATGCCGTACGCGTGATTCCCGTAGTACACCTGGTTCAAGTACGTGGTGAGGATCCGATGCTTCGTCCACGCCCCGTCGAGCTTGGTGGCGAGACAGGCCTCCTTCACCTTCCGTTGCACGGTTCGCTCACGCGAGATGTAGAGGTTGCGGACGAGCTGCTGCGTGATCGTCGACCCACCCTCCACGATCTCGCCGGCTCGGATGTCGGCCACGGCGGCACGGGCGATCCCCTCGATGTCGACACCCCCGTGGGCAAAGAACCGGCGGTCCTCGACGGCGATAGTGGCCTTGCGGATCCACAACGACATTCCTTCCGCCTTCACGGGCTGGCGGTTGCGCTCCGCCGGGATCGAACCGAGCAGGGAGCCGTCGGCCGCGTACAGGAACGTGTTTTGCCCGATGCGGATGCTCCGAAGGGAGTCCAGGTCGCATGACGAGCCGTACGCAAGAACCCCCGCTGTGCCCGCCACGCCGGCCGCGAGTCCGAGCGTCAGGATCGCCCCGATTGCGACGATCGCGCCACGGCGCCTCCGCCGACGCCGGGCGGCGCGCTGATGGCGACCTCTCGGGCGTAGCGAGTCAGGGTCGAGGGGAGTTCGCCTGCTTCGAGGCGTGCTCATGAGCGGATGCTAGCCACGGATAGCTTTGGATTCCCGGTGCGTTTGCGCGCTCCTCGCGCAGCGTGACGCCCTGTTCGTGCTGGAATCCCGAAATGCACCAAACCAGCACGCCGTTGCGCAGGCCCGGCAAGCTCGTCGCCTGGCTCGTCTTCGTAGGGGCTCTGACACTTCTGAGCTACGGCGCTCGCCTCGCCGACACCGACACTCCGGATGACATCGCGTACCGCTGGTCCTCCTCGGTGGCGGCGCTCATCCAGTACGGCCTCATGCTCGGGATACTCCTTCTCATCGCGAGGGGGCTGCCGCGGCGAGACGCGTTCGCCCTGCGCCGCCCCGGCTCGTGGCCGCGGGCCATCGGCCTCGCGGTGCTCTCCCTCTTCGCGATCTATCTCGCAGCATTCGTGTACGACCTCGTGCTCTCGGCGTTCGGCGACTGGAACCCGACTGAGGAGCAGGGGCTCGTGCCCGACCAGTGGGACTCGAGCCGCGCGGCTCCGTTCATCGCGTTCTTCCTGGTGGTCACGTTCGTGGCGCCCGCCGTGGAGGAGCTCATGTACCGCGGGCTAGGCTTGTCGCTGCTCATTCCGTACGGAACAGTGCTTGCGATTCTCGTCACCGGACTCCTCTTCGGCGCAGCGCACGGGCTCCTGGTCGCGCTCCCCGTGCTTGTGATCTTCGGGATCGTCGTCGGCTGGCTACGAGTTCGCACAGACAGCATCTATCCATCGATGCTCCTCCATGCGGCCTTCAACGGGACGGCGCTCCTCGTGTCTGTCAGCGGAGCAGGCTAGCCGGGAGACTACGGCAGCTCTTCGTCCTCGTCTTCGTCGTCGTCTTCCAGCGGCTCGTCGTCCTCGAGGGCCTCCTCCTCGAGGCTCGACGCGAACTCTTCCGGAGTGACGTTCTCGAGGAACTGGCGGAACTCTGCCGGGTCGAGGTCGGCGAGATTCGACGCCGTGACGAGGCCCGGCTGCTCGTCGTCCTCGGCGTGGAACTCGATTCCCGACTCGTCGACGACCTCGTCGGAGGCGAAGATCTGGGCGTCGCAGCGAACAGCCATGGCGATCGCATCCGAAGGCCTCGAGTCGATCTCGACTTCGCGTCCGTCTTGGCTGATCGTGATTCGCGCGTAATACGTGTTGTCGCGGAGCTCGGTGATGGTGACTCTGACGAGCTCGCCTTGCAGCTCCGAGATGACGTCGGTGAAGAGGTCATGCGTCATCGGACGTGGAGGGCTCGCCCCCTGCAGCTTCATGAGAATGGCTGCGGCTTCGGGGTGTCCGATCCAGATCGGCAGGAACCTGTCGTCGTCCGCGGTCTTCAGGAGCACGATCGGCTGCTTGCCGATCGGCTCGAAGCTCACCCCGTACAAGGTCATTTCTCGCATTGCCGGCCCGGCTCATCTTAGACAGGAGGCTTCGCTACAGTTGCGGCCCACGCCCGGGCGATTAGCTCAGTTGGTTAGAGCGCCGCTCTGATAAGGCGGAGGTCCGTGGTTCGAGTCCACGATCGCCCACCTTGTGCGGAAGACCGGAATCCGCTGGCGCGGAGTTCCGCCTCGCAAGATCCCTACAGGCGCCCGCTTCGCGGGCGCTATCGCGTTTCGAGCCCAACCGGCCGAGGTTCTCAGGCCGCAGCTCGTACCGTCATTGCCTCGAGGACCTCGACGAGCTCGGCGAGGCCCTTCTCGTCCTCGAACCTGATCTGGAGCGTGCCGCCCGAAATACGCGCTGGCATCGCGGTCAGCCGCTCTGCCACGGATCGGGCTCGATCGACGAGCGCCGGGTCGACGCTCGCAACTTTCCGCGGGCGCCGGCGAGCGCCACCCTCGTGCGCCGCGCGCTCGGCAGCTCGAACGGTCAGGCCTTCCTTGAGGATCCTCCTCGCGAGCCTCTTGCGAGCGTCATCGTCGGGAAGCGACAGCACTGCCCTTGCGTGCCCTTCGCTCATGTCGCCGCGCGCGAGCATCCAGAGCACCTCCTCCGGCAGCTCGAGAAGCCGCAGCCGGTTCGAGACGGCTGACTTCGAGCGGCCGACACGGTCCGCAACGTCTCCGAGAGAGAGCTCGAACTCGTCGACGAGCGACGCGTACGCACGTGCTTCCTCGACCGGGGAGAGCTGTTCGCGAGCGACGTTCTCCACGAGCCCGAGGAGAAGCGAGTCGCGGTCACCCACGTCGCGAACGAGCGCGGGAAGCGTTGCACTCCCCGCCGCGCGGGCTGCGCGCCAACGGCGCTCCCCCGCGATGAGCTCGAAGCCCCCCTCGGAGCGGCGACGGACGACCACCGGCTGAAGCACGCCTTGCAGCCTGATCGAGCTCGCGAGCCCCGCCGCGGCCTCGGGCTCGAAGCGTCGCCTGGGCTGGCGTGGGTTCGGGTGGATCGTCTCAACGGGGAGATGCAGCAACTCGGGTTGTCCCGCCTCGCCCAGCAGCACCTCGAGGCCGCGCCCGAGACCACGTCTCTCCTTAGGAACGCTCGACAAGCTCCATCGCCACCTTCCAGTAGGCCTCGGCTCCGGCGGACCGCCGGTCGTAGGCGATTGCGGGAACACCATGGCTCGGAGCCTCGGCGAGCCGGATCGAGCGGGGAATCGTCGTCGTGAAGACGAGGGAGCCGAAGTGAGTGCGAAGCTCGGACTCGACCTCGGCGGTCAGGCGGGTTCGGCCATCGGCCATCGTGAGCAGGATCCCCGCCGACAGCGAGCTCGGGGTTCAGCCGAGCCTTCACGAGGTTGATCGTCCCGAGCAGCTGGGACAGCCCTTCGAGGGCGTAGTACTCGGCCTGAACCGGGACGAGGGCGCGACTCGCCGCCGCCAAGGCGTTCACAGTCAGCGGCCCGAACGAAGGCGGGCAGTCGAGAAGAACGTAGGAGTACGGCTCGAGGGTGTCCGCGAGTGCCTCGGCGAGGTACCGCTCTCCCCCCGCGCGTGTCGAGAGCTCTACCGCGGCCGCGGCGAGGTCGCTCTTGGCCATGACGACATCGAGGTTCCGAACTCCCGACGGCTTCGCAAGCGAAGGCAGCGGCACGCCGTCGAGGAGGTCGTGCGTCGAAGCTCCGTTCGCCCGCATGCCGAGCCCGGACGTCGCGTTCGCCTGCGGGTCGAGATCGATGAGGAGCACACGCTCTCCCGCCTCGGCGAGGCAGGCGCTGACGTTGACGGCGGTCGTCGTCTTCCCGACGCCGCCCTTCTGGTTCGCCACTGCGTAGACCCGGGCGGGCACGCGGCAAGACTAGTGAGGGGTGCGGCTGGAGTCGTCCGTGTGCGCGCTCTGGGATCGCGTCGTCGCATCGACGCTCGAGTTCAGCGGAATCCGGCTGCACAACGCGCAACCACGACCAGATCGCTAAGCGAGCGGCCGCTTCTTCGCCATACCCGGCCGGCGGGGAAAGCCGGCTGGCGTGGATTCCGTCTTCCTCAGCACGAGCAATCCGTCGGCCTCGTCCTCGAGGCGCGAGCCGAGCTTCTCGGCCACTTGCCCGACCCGATCCAGCTCTGGGTTCTCGCCGACCCAGAGGATTGCGATCCCTCCCGGCTTCACGAGCGGCAGGCAGAGCTCTGCCGCGACCCGAGGTTTCGCGAGGGCCTTCGCAAGGGCGACGCCGAAAACGTCGGTCTGCTGCTCTTCGGCGCGGCCCCAGACGACTTCGACGTTCGGAAGCTCGGCGGAGATCCTGCTCAGGAAGTCGCACTTCCGGCGCTCCGCCTCGAGCAGCGTGAAGCTCCGTCCGGGGAGCGCTACCGCGAGGGGGATACCGGGTGTGCCGCCTCCTGACCCCACGTCGATCACCGGCCCGGGCGAGCTCTCGACGATCGGAACTGCGCGCAGCGCGTCGTCGAGAAGCATGCGGCGTGCGTCACCGAGACCGTCGATCCCGGTCGCACCGGGAGCAGTGAGGACCTCCCCGAGCCAGCGCTCGAGGAACGCGTTCGCCATGTCAGTCCGCGGCGTGCCGCGGAAGGACGACGACGTACCGGTTCGGCTCCGAGCCCTCGCTCATGGTCTCGACCTCCGGATCGTCCTTCAGAGCCTCGTGGACGATCTTGCGTTCGACGGGTGTCATGGGGTCGAGCTCGACTCGTCGGCCCGTGGCTGATGCACGCTGCGCGGTGCGCCGCGCAACTGTCTCGAGCGTCGCGGTTCGACGCGCCCGATAACCTGCCGCGTCGACGACAACCGCGGGGCCGACGCCCTCGGTTCTCGCGATCGCGTTCGCCAGATACTGGATTGCATCGATCGTCTGGCCATGCTTGCCGATGAAGAGGCCCAGATCGGTGCCGGTTACCGTGACCGTCACCGAGTCGTCACGCTCGGAGACGGAAGCCTTGACGCTCGCTCCGATAGCGGCGGCGACGCGCTGAACGAACTCACGTGCGGTCTCGGCCTCTTCGCTGGATTCGCCGGCTGTCGCCTGTTCCTGTGCGGAAGCGCTCGCGATCACCTGCGCAGGCGTGAATCCCACTCCCAGGAGGCCACGCTCTCCCTCCGAGACCACCTGGAACTCCACGCTCTCCCGGTCTAGGCCAGGGACGAGCTGCTCGAGCTCACGGAGCGCAGCCCACTTTGCTTCGCCGACCGTCTCGCCGGTCGCCTCTACCGTGATTGCGTCCGCACCTCTCATCTTCGTGCTCGCCCACCACGTTTGCGCTTCACTCGGCGTGGCGGCCCGGTGCGTTGCGTACCCCCGTCACCCTGAGGTTCGGCTGAGGAGGCCGTGGTCGGCGAATCACCGGAGTCCTTGGGTGGTGTCCGACTCGAGCGTTTGGGCGGCGGTGTGGGCTTCGGCATCAGGCGCCGCGTGACGATGCCCTGGCCGGTCGTCCAGAGGTTCGTCGTGAGCCAGTAGATCATGAGCCCCGCCGGGAAGCCGAGGATGAATGGGAGAAAGACGATCGGAAGGAACATGATCATGTACCGCTGAGCCTTGCTCTGCATCGACGTCGACATCAGCCACGTCGAGGTGAGCTGGCTCACGACGTAGACGACGATGAGCACCGGGCCCCAGCCGTCCTTCGTCGGCTCGGTGATGTCGACGAGGCCGATCCAGTCGAGACTCGAGGACGGGAAGTTCGGGAAGATCTCCTTCTCGAAGTCGCGCAGCACGAAGAACAGCGAGATGAAGATCGGGATCTGGAAGACGATCGGCAGGCACGAGGCGTACGGGTTGATCTTGTTCTCCTTGTAGAACTTCATCAGCTCTTCCGACTGCTTCTGCCGGTCCGCACTTGTAGCGCTGCTGGATCGCCTTCATCTCGGGCGCGTGGATCTGCAGGCTCTGCATCGAGTGGATCTGGCGAATCGCTACCGGCACGAGGAGCACGCGCACGATCACGGTGAGCGCGACGATCGACCAGGCCCACGTGAGGCCGCCCGAGTCGTGAAGCCACGTCAAGACCTCGGTGAGGACGTTCTCGAGCGGGGAGAGAACTCCGCCGACGATCACGTTCTTGCCTTTCCGGAACGAAACAGCGGAAACACAGCCTGATCGCGGGCGTAGTCGACTCCACCGTGGCTCCAGGGATTGCAGCGAAGAATGCGCCAGGTGGCGAGAACGCTGCCTCGAACGAGCCCGAACTCACGGAGCGCCTCGATGGCGTACTGCGAGCAGCTCGGGTGGAACTTGCACGTCCCGGGCGGCGTGAGGAGCCCGAAGGTCCAACGCCAAGCTTGCACGGCCCAGATCCCCACGTATCTCACGCCCGGACCTTCCCGAGAATGTCGTCAATCTCAGCGGCAAGCCATTCGAGCCCGCGCGCCTCTACGGGCTCGGCGATACCCGCGCGCGCAGCAAGTACGTAGTCGTGGCCACCGGGCACGGTGGGAAGCAGTTCACGCCACGCTTCCCTCAGAAGCCGCTTCACACGGTTGCGAACCACCGCGGAGCCGACGGACCGCGGCACTGCGAGACCGACCCGCGGCGCGCCATCCAGGTCCTCGTCGCGCGGGAACCAATGGAGAACGAGATACCGCGTCGAAGCGGACTGACCGCGTCTGTAGACGGTGTCGAAATCCCGTGAGCGGGAGAGCCGGTTGCGGCGCTGCACGGGTGGGCGCCTCAGGCTGAGAGGCGCTTGCGCCCTCTCGCGCGACGCCGCTTGAGGATCGCGCGACCTCCGCGCGAGGCCATTCGCGCTCGGAACCCGTGTCGCCGCTTTCGGCGACGGACGTTCGGTTGGTAGGTTCGTTTCACGTCGTCTTCGCTCTCGAGAGGGTGTTGGAGCCGGGGGAGCGGGCAGTATAGACGACGTGCTCGAGCCGAAGTTTTCCACAGTCGTGGAGAAGCAGGCGAAGCTCGAAATCGCTGCTCCGCGCATCGCTTCGTTGTCTCGTCCGCTAACGGTGCGATGATCGTCCACACCTGTGGAAAGGTGTGTGGATGACATAAAAACCCTGCAAATGTGCCGGTTTTTCATCCACAGAAGACCGGATCGGCCGTGTTGAGTGGCGGTCCGACTGGTGCTATGCTCGCCCTTCCCTACGACCCGAACCAGCGCGAGGACGGGTGGAGCACACCACCGAGCCGACAGCCGAGAACCTCTGGGAGTCGATTGCAGGGCGACTGAGAGAGGCGCTCACCGAGACGACCTATGAGACCTGGTTCGGCCAGGCGGGATCACACTCGTTGCAGGACGGCGCGCTCGTGATCGAGGTCCCCAACGACTTCACGCGGGAGTGGATCGAGGGCCATTTCCTCGATTTCGTCTCCGGTGCAGCTCGCGAGGCTCTGGGCAGCGAAGTCGTGGTGACGTTCGCCGTCGCCGAGGGGCGGGCAGCGACTCCGCCGCCCACACAGGCGCCCGCCGAAAGCGACTTTCGTGGTCGCGACGCGGAGCTTCCCTACCGGGATACGCCCGAGGTCGAGCTCAACTCGAAGTACACGTTCGATCTCTTCGTCATCGGCTCCTCGAACCGCTTCGCGCATGCCGCCGCCCTCGCGGTCGCCGAAGCGCCGGCTCAGGCCTATAACCCGCTCTTCATCTACGGCGGCACCGGTCTCGGAAAGACCCATCTACTCCAGGCGATCGGCCATTACGTCCGGCAGCATTCCCGGCGCCTGACCTTGCGCTACGTGACAAGTGAAACGTTCATGAACGACTTCATCGACTCGCTCCGAGACAAGCGCATCGAGGGGTTCAAGCGACGCTACCGCAACTACGACGTCCTGCTGATCGACGACATCCAGTTTTTCGAAGGGAAGGAGCGGATCCAGGAGGAGTTCTTCCACACCTTCAACTCGCTCTACGAGGGTGGCGCGCAGATCATCATCTCGTCCGACCGCCCTCCGCGCGAGATCGCGACGCTCGAGGAGAGGCTGCGGTCGCGATTCGAGTGGGGCCTGCTCACAGACATCCAGGCGCCGGATCTGGAGACGCGAATCGCGATCCTTCGAAAGAAGGTCAACACGGAGCGGATCGCTGTCACTGACCCCGAGGTGCTTACATTCATCGCCGCCCGCGTGTCGTCCAACATCCGCGAGCTCGAGGGCGCGCTCACCCGCGTCGTCGCGTTCTCGTCTCTTACGGATCGCCCGATGACCGTCGAGCTGGCGGAGCACGTCCTCAAAGACGTCTACCCGCAAGGCGAAGCCGCGCCAGAGGTCACGATCTCGCGGATCCAGGAGGCCGTCTCGAAACGCTTCGGCGTCACCCTGGACGAGCTCGTGAGCCCGCGTCGGTCTCAGGCAGTCGCGTATCCCAGACAGGTCGCGATGTACCTCTCTCGCGAATTGACCGACTCGTCACTTCCCAAGATCGGGAAGGAGTTCGGCGGCCGCGACCACACTACTGTGATCCATGCGAAAGACAAGATCACACGCCTCATTCGCGAGGACCGTTCTGTGTACAACCTTGTGCAAGAGCTCACCGCGCGCATCAAGCAGGCACGCTGAAGTGGGGGTCCAGCGCACTCGACGCGGGCGGGCTGTGGAAACAGTGTGCTTCCATCCCCAGGTGCTCGCACAGCCGTTTTCCCCGCTTCTGCGGCACAATCGTCCTGTCGTCCACGTACTGCACACTCCTACTACTTCTACGAGTTCTTTTCTTCAGTAATGAACACAGACATAGCCTCCGGAACCTCTCTTCGCGTCACCTGCTCGCGGGACGACCTCGCGTCGGCACTCGGTGTGGTCGCGCGAGCCGTATCCAGCCGTGGGGCCGTGCAGGTGCTGAGCGGCATCCTGCTTCAGGCCGAAGAGGGACGCCTCACGCTCGCCGCGACCGACATGGAGATCTCGCTGCGCGCGTCCATCACCGGCGAGATCTCCGGAGACGCCGCAGTCGTCGTCCCGGGCCGCCTCCTCACCGATCTTGTCCGGCTACTTCCAGACGAATCGGTGACGCTCACGCACGAGGAAGGCGATGGGGTACTCGTAGTCGTCTCGGGCAGTCACTCGTCGAGGCTGAACGTGTACAGCGCCGAGGATTTCCCTCGGCTGCCTCCTCTCGACATTCCGCTGCAGCGGATCGACGCGACGGCACTTCTGCGAACGATCGACAAGGTTGGCCGCGCGGCATCGCGGGACGAGTCGAGGCCCGTTCTCACGGGCGTCCTCGTTCGCTTCGAAGGTGACCGGCTGATCATGGCCGCGACGGATTCGTATCGGCTCGCCGTAAAGGAGACGGAGCTGACCACTGCCGCGCCGGAGCTCGATGCGATCATCCCCGCACGTGCGCTGCAGGAGCTCGTCCGGCTCGCGGCGGGAGCAGAGGACGTGGAGCTCGGCGTGCACGAGAACTACGTCATCTTCTCCGCCGGAGACGCGTGGCTCACCAGCCGCCGCATTGACGGCCAGTTCCCGAACTACAAGCAGCTCCTTCCCGAGACATTCGAGGCTGAGATCGCGATTCAGCGCGAGCCCTTGCTCGAAGTCGTACGCCGTGCAGGCGTGATGGCGCAGCGCAATGCGCCGCTGCGTCTGCGGTTTGCCGAGGGCGAGCTGACCATCTCGGCCCAGACCCAGGACATCGGCGAGGCGACGGAGTCGCTTCCGATCGATTACAGCGGAGAAGAGATCGAGATCGGCTTCAACCCTGACTTCCTGCGAGACGGTCTCGAAGCGGTAGCGGCCGACACGATCCAGCTCAAGCTCATCAATCGGTTGCGTCCCGGACTCATCGAGTCACCGGACGAAAGCTTCTGGTATCTGATCATGCCGATCCGACTCGCGGGCTGATCGTCCGCGAGGTCACCCTCCGGGACTTCCGTTCGTACGCAGGCCTGGAGCTCCACCTCGAGCCGGGAGTCGTGCTCTTGCACGGCCCCAACGGAGCCGGGAAGACGAACCTCCTCGAGGCGCTTCACGTCGGCACGCAGGGCTTTTCGCCTCGCGCGCGGAACGACGCGCAGATGGTGCGCTTCGGCGCCGACGCGGGCCGCATCGTCCTTCACGGGACGAACGCGCACACCGCATTCGAGACCGACGTCGTCCTCGCCGGCCGCGATGCGCGTCGCGCCCACCTCAACGGCGACCGCCTTGCCTCCGCCGAGCGGCTGCGGCACGAGCTGCGCACGCTCGTCTTCACACCGGACCGTCTGGCGGTCGTCAAAGGTGCCCCTGCAACGCGACGGGCGTATCTCGACCGAAGCCTTGGCCGATTGTCGCCCTCCAAGGTCATGCTGCCCGTGGAGTACGCCGGGGCCGTCGGGCAGCGCAACGCAGGTCTCCGTCGTCTTCGCGCTGGGAGCTCCTCGACCCAGGCACTGCAGCCCTGGACCGAGAGAGTCGCTTCACTCGGAGCCGAGCTCGTCGTCGCGCGCTCGGAGGCTGCGAAGACCCTCGCCGGCCCTTTCGCCGAGCTTGCCGGTCTCCTCGGCCTTGCCTCGGCGACTCTCGGGTACGACGGGGAGCCGGCCACCGTCGACGAGCTCAACGCACGACTGGAGCGCGACCTCGAGCGCGGTCTCACCGGTGCCGGCCCGCATCTGCACGACGTCAAGCTCGAAGCAAGCGGTCGCGATCTTCGCTCGTTCGGCTCGCAAGGGGAGCAGCGGATGGCTGTTCTTGCTCTCGTCCTCGCCGAAGCCGAAGTTCTGCGCGAGCGGCACGGTTCGTCGCCGCTCGTTCTCCTCGATGACGTGCTTTCGGAGCTGGACGAGGACCGGCGACGAGCACTCGCGGAGATCGTGGCCGGGGGCGGTCAAACGATCATTACGGCAACGGCCGCCGCGGCACTTCCTGCCGAGCCGGCCCAGGTCCTCGCCGTGACGCCCGGCATGGTTCGCTGATGGAGCGAATCGGGAGCGAGGTCGAGCGGGAGCTCAAGCGTGGCGGGAGCCGCGATGCGGTTCCACTCGCCGCGATCACGTCAGCCTGGCCGGAAGCTGTGGGCGAGGCGGTGGCGCGGCAGGCGTGGCCGCTTCGGATCGGACGCGACGGAACGCTTCACATAGCGACGACATCGGCGACGTGGGCATTCGAGCTCGACCGCATGGCGGCGGACATCCTTGGAGCGACTGGCGTCTCGACTCGAGAATGCCGCAGCACCCGCGAAGCTGCGATTCTCGGTGGGCCCCGTCCCCGAGCCCGGGACGCCTGCGAAGGGCGCTCTTGCGACCAGTGCGAACACGCCCACGCCGACCCCGCAGGAGGTCTCAGACGCCGATGCAGCCGCCGCGGCGATCGACGATCCGGAGCTACGGAAGCTCGTCGCTCGTGCGGCCCGCGCGAGCCTCGCCAAGGCCCGGTCCGACCGGAATTTCTGATACACTAGTTCGGCCCCGCAATATGGCGATTTGCAGGGCTTTTTTAATGGCCGAAGCAGCCTACACCGCAAAAGACATCACCGTTCTCGAGGGCCTCGAGCCGGTGCGTCTGCGCCCGGGCATGTACATCGGATCGACGGGCGCACGAGGCCTCCATCATCTCGTTTACGAGGTGGTCGACAACGCCGTCGACGAGGCCCTGGCGGATCGCAACGAGCTCGTCGATGTGACGATCCATCCGGACAATTCCGTGACCGTCCGCGACGCGGGCGCAGGCATCCCGGTCGACATCATCCCGGAGCAAGGCCTTCCAGCATTGACTGTCGTTCTCACCAAGCTTCATGCCGGCGGGAAGTTCGGAGGCGAGGGCTACAAGGTCTCCGGCGGGTTGCACGGTGTCGGCGTGTCGGTCGTCAACGCCCTTTCCGAGTGGCTTGTCGCCGAGGTACGCCGGGACGGGAAGGTGTACCGGCAGGAGTTCGCGCGAGGTGAGCCGACGACCGACATGCAAACGATCGGCGTCGCGGCCAAGAACGAGTCGGGCACGACGATCGCCTTCCTGCCGGATCCAGACGTGTTCGAGGAGACGGAGTTCGACGCGGCGACGCTTCTGCAGCGCCTGCGCGAGACAGCCTTCCTTACCCGCGGGCTACGCATCGTCCTCAGGGACGAGCGCGCCGGGGGCAAGACGGAGGAGTTCCACTACGAGGGCGGCATCCGCGACTTCGTCGCCCATGTGAACGACTCGAAGGACCCGGTGCACAAGCACATCGTCTACCTCGAAGGCGAGAGTGAGGAAGGCGCACTCGAGCTCGCGATGCAGTGGAACAGCTCGTACGTCGAATCCGTCTTTTCGTTCGCGAACAACATCAACACGACGGAGGGCGGAACCCACCTGCAAGGCTTTCGAGCTGCGCTCACCCGCACGCTCAACCAATACGCACGCCAGGAAGGCCTACTGAAGGAGAAGGACGACAATCTCGAGGGCGAGGACGCCCGCGAGGGTCTCGCAGCCGTCATCTCCGTCAAGCTTCGGAACCCGCAGTTCGAGGGGCAGACGAAGACAAAGCTCGGCAACCCTGGAGTCGCGGGGCTCGTCGAGAGAATCGTCAACCAGAAACTGGGGGAGTTCCTCGAGGAGAATCGCGCCGAAGCGCGCCAGATCGTCCAGAAGGCGATCGCTGCGCGCAACGCCCGCCAGGCCGCGCGCAAGGCTCGCGAGCTGACGCGACGCAAGAGCGCGCTCGAGAACTCGTCGCTGCCCGGGAAGCTCGCCGACTGCACCATCAAGGACCCTGCGTCGGCCGAGCTCTTCATCGTCGAGGGCGACTCGGCCGGAGGCTCCGCGAAGCAAGCCCGCGATCGCACTACTCAGGCGATCCTGCCGCTGCGCGGGAAGATCATCAACTCCGAGAAGAATCGCATCAACAAGGTGCTGTCGAACACGGAGATCCAGGCGATGATCACGGCGATCGGCACCGGTTTCGGCGACGAGTTCGACATCGCGAACCTGCGCTACGGGCGCGTGATCGTGATGACCGACGCCGACGTCGACGGCGCCCACATCCGCACCCTCGTCCTCACGTTCCTCTACCGGACGATGCCGGAGCTCTTCGAACGCGGCCACATCTACATTGCCGTCCCGCCCCTCTACCACGTGAAGTTGGGGAGTCGAGGGATGTACTTCGAGAAGGACTCGCAGCTCGAGGAGCTGCTCGTCCGCGAGCGCGTCAAGGACATGATCGTGACCGGCCGTGGCGACCTCGAGACGACGCTCACGGAGGCTCGCTGGACGCGCCTCGTCCGCGAGATCGGGCACCTCGAAGCCTGGGCCGCGAAGCTCGAAGCCGAGTTCGGGCCCGCGGCAAGATTTGCGATCTCGCACCGATTGGTGGAGACGGAGGCAGGCGGCTCGGCCGATGCGGCTGCACTGATCGCGTCGCTGCCGACCAACGGCTACGAGCTCACGGTCGAGGAGGAGCTCGGTGAGCTTCTCCACGTTCGCGTGGTGGAGACCGAGACGAGCACGGCACATCGTGTCGACCTGCCGGTTGCCATGCTGGATTCCTCCACCTACGGCGCTGTTCAGCGCGCGTACGCGAAGGTCGGAGACATCGTCGGCCTTCCCCCCTTCACCGTCGCCTTCGGAAACAAATCCTCGCGCGCGGAGACGTTCGACGCGCTGCGACTGAGCTCGCTCGATCTCGCGAAGGAAGGGATGCAGATCAGCCGTTTCAAGGGTCTCGGCGAGATGAATCCCGAGCAACTCTGGGAAACCACGATGGATCCGACGAAGCGCATGCTGATTCGCGTCGAGGTGGAGGATGCGGCCGCGGCAGACAGGGTTTTCTCAACCCTGATGGGCGACCAGGTCGAACCGCGGCGCCTCTTCATCGAACAGAACGCTAAGGATGTGAAGTTCCTCGATGTCTGACGTTGTCGAGCCGCTGGGCGCGGGACGCATAGAGCCACGCGAGCTCGAGCAAGAGATGCGCTCGAGCTATCTCGACTACGCGATGAGCGTCATCGTCGGCCGCGCGCTTCCGGATGTTCGCGACGGGCTCAAACCCGTGCACCGACGGGTTCTCTGGGCGATGCACGACTCGGGTCATCAGCCGAATCGGCCCTACGTGAAGTGCGCCCGGGTCACAGGCGACGTGATGGGGAAATACCACCCGCACGACTCGAGCTCGATCTACGACGCGATCGCACGGCTCGTTCAGCCGTTCTCGCTCCGTTACCCGCTGGTCGACGGGCAGGGGAACTTCGGCTCGATCGACGACGACCCCCCCGCGGCGGAGCGCTATACGGAGTGTCGCCTGGCGAAGCTCGCGACGGAGCTGCTCCGCGATATCGACTCGGACACCGTCGACTTCGGCCCGAACTACGACGAGTCGCGGCGAGAGCCGCAGGTTCTGCCGGCTCGTTTTCCGAACTTGCTCGTCAACGGATCGACGGGGATCGCGGTCGGGATGGCGACGAACATCCCGCCGCACAACCTCGCCGAGACGGTCGACGCGGTCGTCGCGCTCATCGACAAGCCGAGCGCGAGCGTCGAGGACCTCATGAAGTTCGTTCGGGGGCCTGACTTTCCGACCGGTGGCATCGTGGTCGGCCGTTCGGGAATCCGTGACGCGTACCGAACCGGCCGCGGCCGCATCATCATGCGTGCGCGAGCGCACATCGAGGAGCTTCGCGGCGGCAAGAGCGCAATCATCGTCACCGAGCTTCCGTATGGCGTGAAGAAGGGCGGAGACGGCGGCGTGATCACCAAGATCGCCGCCCTCGTCCGGGAAAAGGTGATCACCGAAGTCTCCGATCTCCAGGACTACTCCGACAAGACGGGCATGCGGATCCAGATCGAGCTGAAACGAGAGGCAGTGCCTCAGGTTGCACTGAACAAGCTCTTCAAGCACACCTCGCTGCAGACGACATTCGGCTACAACGCCGTCGCGCTCGTCGACGGCGTGCCCAGGACGCTCTCACTGCTCGAGTTCGTCCGTTACTACCTCGACTTCCAGCGGGAGGTCGTCACACGGCGTTCCCAGTACGAGCTGCGCAAGGCGCTCGCCCGTGCCCACGTTCTCGAGGGCTACCTGATTGCACTGGACAACCTCGACGAGGTCATCCAGCTCATCCGGGCGTCCGACGACGCCGACGAGGCCCGCTCCGGGCTGATGGAGCGCTTCGGTCTGAGCGAGCTGCAGGCACAGGCGATCCTGGATCTGCGGCTGCGAGCACTGACCGGGCTCGAGCGCAAGCGTGTCGAGGACGAGTACGCAGACCTGCAGGAAAGGATCTCCGAGCTCCGGGTGCTTCTCGGCGACGAGTCTCGAATCGCGGCGCTCATCAAGGAGGAGCTGCTCGAGATCAAGGAGATCTACGGGAAATCCGACGACCGTCGCACGGAGATCGTGGCGGGCGAGACCGATCTAGAGCTCGAGGACATGATCGCGGAAGAGGACATGGTCATCGCGATCACCAAGTCCGGCTACATCAAGCGGCTACCCGTGACCTCCTACCGAGAACAGCGTCGCGGCGGGATCGGCGTCATGGGCATGGATCTGAAGGACGAGGACTACATCGAACAGCTCTTCGTCGCCTCGACCCACGACTACATCCTGTTCTTCACGACCGTCGGCAAGGTGTATCGGCTCAAGGTTCACGAGCTGCCGCTGGGCTCGCGCCAGTCGAAGGGCCGGGCGATCGTGAACCTGCTTCCGTTCCGTCAGGACGAGTACGTGCGCGCCGTCATCGCGACCCGCAACTTCGAGGAGGCCAGATACCTCGTTTGCGCGACGCGCAAGGGAATCGTCAAGAAGACCGAGTTCGGCGCATACAACACACCCCTCAAGGCTGACGGGATCATCGCCATCAAGCTGCGCGAGGACGACGAGCTGATCGGCGTACGCCTAGCGGGGGACGAAGACGACGTGCTGATGGTTTCTCGGCGAGGCCAGGCGGTCCGCTTCCATGCCACGCAGGCGCGTGCGATGGGTCGCGATACCACGGGCGTCGCAGGTATGAAGCTCCGCGCCGGTGACGAGGTCATCGAGGTCGACATCGCAGACGATGACGCAGATCTCCTCGTCGTCACGGAGAACGGCTACGGCAAGCGAACGCGGGTCGGCGACTACCCGGTCAAGGGCCGGGGGACAATGGGCGTGAAGACGGTGCAGCTCGTCGAGAGCAAGGGGCGGCTTGCCGGCGCCCGCATCGTTCGCGACGGCTACCAGGTAATGCTGATTTCCGATGGCGGTACGGTCATCAAGATCCCGGTGGACGGCATCCGCCGGGCGGGACGCTCGACCCAGGGCGTGATCGTGATGCGACTACGTGACGGCGAGCAGGTCGCGACACTCGCGCCCGTCATCGGCGCGGACGACGAGGACGAAGTCGAGATTCCCGACAGCGCTGTAAGCTCGGACGGCGAGGCCGAGCCCGAGGTCAGCGTGGAAGAGCCGCCTGCCTGAGCTACGTCCCGCCCGCGTCCGCGGTGTTCTTGAGCGCGGTGAGCAGGTCGATCGGGATCGGGAAGACGATCGTCGAGTTGTTCGACGCCCCGATCTCGAGCAGCGTCTGCAGGTAGCGGAGCTGCACCGTGATCGGCTCCTGGGACATGACTGCCGCGGCGTCCTTGAGCCGCTCCGATGCCTGGAACTCGCCTTCGGCGGAGATGACCTTTGCGCGGCGCTCGCGCTCGGCCTCTGCCTGGCGTGCCATCGCGCGCTGCATGCCGGCGGGGATCTCGACGTCCTTGACCTCGACGACGGAGACCTTGATCCCCCAGGGCGATGTTGCCTCGTCGATGATCGCCTGCAGAATCGCGTTGATCTTGTCGCGTTCGGACAGGAGCTCGTCGAGGACATGCTGGCCGAGCACCGACCGGAGCGTCGTCTGCGCGATCTGCGAAGTCGCGACCATGTAATTCTCGACCTGAACGATCGCGTTGTTCGGTTCCACGATTCGGAAGTAGGCCACCGCGTTCACACGAACCGGGACGTTGTCCTTGGTGATCACTTCTTGCGGTGGGACGTTCAGAGTCACCGTGCGGAGGTCGACCTTGACCATGCGGTCGACGATCGGGATGAGCAGGAAGAGACCCGGGCCCTTCGGCACGGGGAGGAGCCGGCCGAGACGGAAGATCACTCCACGCTCGTACTCGCGTGCGATCTTGACCGCCGCGAAGAGGATCAACACGACGACGACTAGTACGGCGACGATCGCAATCCCGGCAGCTGCCATTAGCGCGCTTCCTCCTCGTTCGGGGGTCCCGGGGATCCTACGACGAGACGCAAGTCGTCCTCGACCTGCTCGACACGAACGTGCTCGCCGGCCACGAGAGGCGTGTCGTCGGTCGTCCGCGCCCGCCAGAGCTCACCGTTGATCTGCACCATGCCGTCGCGTCTGACTACACCGTCGTGACCCACCATGCCCTGGACACCGACCGCTGCGGGTCTGCGCGCTACGCGTACCACCCGAGTGAGGGCGATTCCGAGAAGCAAGGCAAGGCTGCCCGCGATGCCGATCGCGACAGGGAGCGATACTTGGTAGGCGTCACCGGCCGGGTCGAAGAGCATCAACGCTCCGAAGACGAACAGGACCGCTCCGGCAACGGTTAGCGCTCCGTGCGTTGGCACAAATGCCTCCGCGACGAAGAAAGCCGCTGCGAGGATCATGAGCAGCAGGCCGGCGAGCGAGACGGGAAGTACCTGTAGGCCATAGAGGCCCAGGATGAGCGAGATCGCCCCGACGGTACCCGGAAACACGAGCCCGGGATTCCACAGCTCCACGACGATCCCGATGAGGCCGATCGAAAGCATCAGCGCGATCAGGTTCGGATCGACGAGGAAGTCCCTAGCCCGCTGCCAGAAGCTCATCTCGACGTTCTCGATCTGCGCGCCGGCAGTGTCGAGCACGAGGCCCTTGGGGACGGTCTTCATGCCGTCGATCTCCTCCAGCAGCGCGGGAAGCGTTGGAGCGATCACCTCGACGAGCCCGATCGCCTCGGCCTGGCGTGCACCGTAGTTGGCCGCTTCGGTGACCATCTTCCGGGCCGCCGGAACGTTTCGGTCGTGCTCCCGCGCGAGCTCACCGACGTACGCGGCCGCGTCGTTGATGATCTTTCGTCGCAGGTCCTTCGAGATGTCTTCGCCGCCGAGTGAGATCGGGGTCGAAGAGCCGATGTTCGTTTGAGGCGCCATCGCCGCGACGTCCGCGGCCATCGCGATCACCGCCCCTGCCGAGTCCGCGCTCGAGCCCGGGGGAGCCACGTAGACGATGACCGGCACCGTGGACGCCAGAAACCGCTTTACGATTCCACGCATCGACGACGCGAGCCCGCCCGGCGTGTCGAGCACGAGGACGACTGCTGCGACGTCCTCGTCCTCGCCACGGTCGACTGCGTTCTCGACGTACTCCTGCGTGACAGGGTTGATGTCGTTGTCGAGATGGACGGCGAGAACACGCCGCTCGTTGTCTTGCCCGCCGGCGCCTACTGGCGCTGCGAGTGCGACAAGGATGAGCGTGAGAAGAAGAAATCCCCGCAAACAGCGGCTACGCACCGGTGTAAGGATTCTATCAACGGAGGGTTTCCCACCCTTGTGGGCGAACAGCTGGAAGGCCACCCTGGCTCGTATGCGTCGCCGCCTCGTCCTCATCGCCGCACTTCTCGTCGCAGCGAGCCTAGCTCCCGACGCGCTCGCAGTGACGAAAGGGGACGTGACGACGGTCGAGCTACACGCGACTGAGTCGCAGACCTTTGCACCGAGCTCGACTGCGCCGTTCACGCTTGCCGGCGTACAGTGGCGTGGTCCGGGCCGCGTCGTCTTTCGCACCCGTGCGACGACGGGGCGATGGAGCAAGTGGCGTCCCGCAGCGCCGGAGGACGAAGATGGACCGGACTCCGGGTCCCACGAGAGCCTTGCTGTCGCTTGGAGGAAAGGGAATCCCTGGTGGGTTGGACCGGCGATCGGGATCGAGGCGAGAGCAATCGGTCGTGTGTCGCGAATTCGCGCCCATCTCGTTCGAAGCCCCGAGTCGGGGGTGCCGTACCGGCTTCCGGCCAGTACCGACGCGCCTCCCGTCGTTCCGCGACTTTCATGGGGCGCGGATGAGTCGATTCGCCGCGGGCCTCCGACCTATGCGGCCGATGTTCGGTTCGCGATCGTGCACCACACCGCCGGAAGCAACGACTACTCGCGGGCCCAGGCAGCAGCGATCGTCAAAGGTATCCAGCTATTCCACGTGCAGGGAAACGGCTGGAACGACATCGGCTACAACTTTCTCGTCGACCGCTTCGGAACCGTCTACGAGGGCCGGTTCGGTGGGACCGACCGCAATGTTGTCGGAGCCCACGCGCGAGGCTTCAACACGGGCTCGGTGGGTGTGGCGCTGCTCGGCACGTATGGAGACGCCCAACCGTCGAAGGCCGCACAAGATGCGATCGCCCGCCTTCTGGCCTGGCGCCTCGACCTTGCGCACGTCGACCCGACGAGCTTCGTGACGTACATCTCCGGCGGGAGCGAGCGCTACGCGAGCGGGATTCCGGTTGTCCTGAACGCTCTGTCAGGCCATCGCGACACCGGGTTCACGGAGTGCCCAGGAGCTGCGCTGTACGGCAGGCTGAGATCGCTCGCCGCGTCGGCAAGGTCAATGGGGCTACCCAAGATCTTCGAGCCGCGCGTCGACCTCAGCGGTACCGCGATCCGTTTTCGTGCCAGACTTTCTTCGCCGCGAGCCTGGACCGTTGCAGTCACGACCCCTGCGCGCGTCGAAGTGGCGCGCGGCTCCGGTACCGGACCGGACGTCGACTGGACTTGGGACTCCGCCGGTGTTGCCGCGGGAAGCTTCACGTGGTCGATCGGCACCGCGGGCGCTCGCTCGGCAACCGGCGCCCTGCGCGCGGGGGGTGCCACTCCGCCTCTCGCGATCGAGGCCGCCTCGGCCGATCCCGAGGCAATCAGTCCGAACGGGGACGAGCAGGCCGACACAACGCTTCTCACGTACCGCTTGAATGCGTCGGCGAACGTCACCGTCGAGGTCGTCGACTCGATCGGAGGCGTGATCTCCACGCCCGTCGATCGCGTCTGGACGCGGGCGGGACAGCACACGTTGACGATCGACGGCGCCGTTCTACCCGATGGCCGCTACGGAGTCGTGATCACCGCTCGCACCGCTTCAGGCGCGGAGGTACAGAGCATCGTCCCGCTCAACGTGAGCAGGACGCTAGGGGTCGTTACCGCTCACCCCGTGGCGTTCTCCCCGAACGGAGATGGTAGGAAGGACGTGCTCGCAATGACCTTCTCGCTTACGGCGCCTGCAGATATCCGGATCAGGATCGAGCGTGACGGCCGCTGGGTTGCCAGCCCGCTTACCGCGAGCTTTCTTCCCGGTAACCAACGCTTCGTGTGGGACGGTGTCCGCGCCGCAGGTCTTCTCCGAGACGGAGCCTACGAGGCGATCGTCGAGGCCGAAGACGAAGTGTCGTCCATCTCGTACGGCGTCTCGTTCAGCTCCGACACCGTGCCTCCGCGCGTGCGGATTCTCCCGGGCAAGACGGTGCGCATCGATGTGAGCGAGCCCTCGGCGCTCACGCTCCGTATCGACGGCCGGGCGCTACGACGCGAGGTGAAGCGGGCCGGGGTCGTTCGAATACCGTGGAACGGCGCTGCCGAAAGGGTCCGCGTGGTCGCCTGGGACGCGGCCGGGAACTCGAGCAGCCCGGTCGTTCGCATTGCGCCATAGGGTCGCCTGGGATCCGGCCAGTAGACTCCCGCCGTGCAGGCGCCGTTTCCCCCGGTTCCATTCGGTCGCGACGTCATCGAGTCGATTTTGCCCCACCGCGAGCCGTTTCTGCTCATAGATGAGGTGACGGAGCTCGAGCCCGGGCACAGGGTCGTTGCGCGGCGAGACGTGCGTGCGGACGACTGGTGGTTTCCAGGACATTTTCCGAGCCGACCTGTGATGCCCGGTGTGCTGATCGTAGAAGCGATGGCACAAACAGGTGCCGTTGCCGTGCTCGTACAGGAGGAGAACCGTGGGAAAATCGCGTTCTTCGCGGGCATCGACGACTGCCGTTTCAAGAGGATCGTCGAGCCAGGAGACATCCTGACGCTGGTCTGCGAGATCGACACCGTCCGCGGGCCGATCGGGCGCGGCAAGGCAACCGCGCACGTCGGCAGCGAGCTCGCCGCCCGCGGCACCCTGACCTTCGCCGTCGAGAGGTAGCCGTGCTCGGGCCGGCCGTGGGCACTCGGATCGGGATCACAGGGCTCGGCACTCACGTGCCCGAGCGGGTCATGACGAACGACGAGCTTGCACAGATCGTCGAGACCTCGGACGAGTGGATCTTCGAGCGGACGGGGATCCGGGAGCGTCGCATCGCAGCCGAGGACGAAGCTCTCACCGATATCGCGTTGCCTGCCGCCAGAGCAGCCCTGGCAGATGCTGCAGTCGACGCGGCCGATATCGACCTCCTGATCTGCGCGACCGTGACCCCGGACATGATGTTCCCCACCTCTTCGGCACTGCTCGCCGACGAGCTGGGGATGCCGAAAGCCGCGGCCTATGACCTCCTCGCGGGGTGTACCGGGTTCGTCTATGCAATCGCGCAGGCGTACGCGATGCTGGCATCCGGGCTCTCGCGCCACGCGCTCGTCGTCGGAGGCGACGTGTTGTCCAAGATCCTGGACTGGGAAGATCGCTCGACCCTCGTGCTGTTCGGCGACGGCGCTGGCGCAGTCGTCATGGAGCCTGTCGACCGGGGCGGCTTCCTCGGGTTCGAGCTTGGCGCAGACGGTGGGGGAGGAGAGAATCTCTGGTACCCGGGGTCAGGCTCGAGGACGTTCGAGAACCCGGAGGCGTTGCTAAAGATGAACGGCCGCGAGGTGTTCAAGTTTGCGACCCGAATCATGGTCTACTCCGCGCAGCAGCTGTTGCCCGAGTGCGGGAAGACCGTGGACGACATCGACGTGTACATCCCTCACCAGGCAAACAAGCGGATTATCGACTACGCGGTCGCTAAGCTCGGGATTCCTTCGGAGAAGACAGTCGTGAATGTCGACCGCTATGGCAACACTTCTTCAGGCTCGATCCCGCTCGCGCTCGCAGACGCGCGGGCAGACGGTCGGCTGCGCGACGGCGCGCTGGTCCTGATGACCGGAATGGGCGCAGGTCTCACCTGGGGCTCAGCTCTTATCGAATGGACGAACGGGAGGCCCTCATGAGCAAGGTTGCGTTTTGTTTCCCCGGCCAGGGGTCGCTCGAGATGGGAATGGGCAGGGAGATCGCGGAAGCGTTTCCCGTCGCCCGGGAGGTGTATCGCATCGGATCGGAGGCATCTGGCCTGGATCTCGAGAAGCTCTGCTTCGAGACGCCGCTCGAGCAGATGGTCGAGACGGAAGTGCAGCAGCCTGCGCTCGTCGCAACCAGCCTGGCGATTCTCGCGGCCATGCGGGAGCGCGGACTCGAACCGGATGTAGTCGTCGGTCATTCGGTTGGCGAGTTCGCCGCGCTCGCCGCGGCAGGATCGCTCGGGACCGGAGCAGCCATAGGGCTCGTGCGTGAGCGGGGCCTTGCGATGGCGGAAGCCGCGCGCCAGCGTCCAGGTGCGATGGCCGCGATTCTCGGCCTCGCCGACGAGGAGGTCGAGAAGTTGTGTCGGAGGATCGTGGGGGTCTGGCCGGCAAACTACAACTGCCCCGGGCAGATCGTCGTCTCCGGTGAGCACGAGGCCGTGGAGGAGTGTTGCGCCGAGGCGGAAAGCCTCGGCGCCCGACGAGCGGTGCGCCTCAAGGTCTCGGGCGCGTTCCACAGTCCTCTCGTCGCGCGGGCAGCCGACCGCCTACGGCCCGCTCTCGACCGGGTGCGCTTCACAGAGCCACTCGCGCCGTTCATGTCGACCGTCACCGCGAAGGTCGAGCCCGCTCAGAGGATCGCCGCGCTGCTCGTCGATCAACTGACCGGGCCGGTGCGCTTCACGCAGGCTGCGACCGAGCTCGTCCGCAGCGGGGCTACGACATTCGTCGAGGTCGGTCCGGGCAACGTTCTCTCGGGTCTCGTGAAGCGGATCGACCGAAGCGTGAAGACGATGTCGGTGAACACGCTCGACAGCCTGGAGCGCGCGCAGGAAGCGCTCGCGCGGTGAGCCAAGCCGCGTTCTGCTCACTCGACGGCAAGAACGCACTCGTGACGGGGGCCTCGCGCGGGATCGGCCGCGCGATCGCCACAGACCTCGCCGCCGCCGGCGCCTCGGTCGTGCTCTCGTACCGAACCGGAGCCGACGAAGCGGCGGAGCTGGCGCGTGAGATCGGAGGCCGCGCCGTTCAGGCCGATGTCTCCGATCCGGAGTCGGCTCGTGCGCTCGTCGAGGCTGCGGGGGATCTCGACATCCTCGTGAACAACGCCGGTGTGACCCGTGACGGCCTGCTCGTCCGCATGTCGGACGAGGACTGGAACACCGTCATCGACACGAACCTCGCGTCGTGCTTCTACACCTGTCGCACTGCGGCCCGCGGGATGATGAAGAAGCGTTCGGGCGCGGTCGTGAACATCTCGTCGATCGTCGGCATCCATGGAAATTGGGGGCAGACGAACTACGCGGCGTCGAAGGCCGGGATCATCGGCTTCACCAAGGCGCTGGCGCGTGAGCTGGGAAGCCGGAACGTCCGCGCGAACGTGGTGGTACCCGGCTACGTCAAGACCCAGCTGACCGACGTCCTCCCTGAGGGGGCGACCGACACGATGCTGCAGTCGACGCCACTAGGGCGTCTGGGCGATCCGGCGGACGTAGCCGGCGCGGTACGGTTCCTGTGCTCCGAGGAAGCGTCGTTCATCACGGGCGCAGTGCTCCTGGTGGACGGCGGGCTCGGGATGTAACGGATGGCGGAGACCTCGCAGAACGGTCGGCGCCGAGTCGTCGTCACCGGGGTGGGAATGGTGACGCCGCTCGGCAACGATGCCGAGTCGACGTGGCACAACCTCACCGCGGGGAAATCCGGCGCAGGTCCGATCACACGGTTCGACACGAGTGAATACGCGGTGCGTTTCGCCTGTGAGCTGAAGGACTACGACCCCACGACCTGGATCGACCGAAAGCAGGCGCGGAGGATGGACCACTTCTCCCAGTTCGCGCTCTCCGCAGCACGCATGGCCGAGGCCGATAGCGGGATCTCCATCGCCGACGAGCCAGACCGTGTCGGCGCTGCGATCGCAACCGGGATCGGAGGGCTCACGGCGTTCGAGGACTGCGTCCGGAACTTGATCGAACGAGGGCCTGATCGAACGAGCCCTCTCTCGATCATCCAGATCATCCCCAACATGGCCGCCGCCTGGGTGTCGATGGAGCTTGGGGCGCGGGGCCCACTCACGGCCCAAGTCACCGCATGCGCGGCCTCGAACATGGCGATCGGCGACGGGCTCGATGCGATCCGCCTCGGTCGCGCGGAAGTCATGCTCTGCGGCGGCACGGAGGCGCCCGTCACGCGAGTCGGCATCGCGGGGTTCAGCGCAATGCGAGCTCTCTCACAGCGCAACGACGACCCGGAACGCGGCTCCCGCCCATTCGACGCGCACCGGGACGGCTTCGTCATGGGAGAGGCGGGCGCCGTAGTGGTGCTCGAGGAGCTCGAGCACGCGCGAGCGCGCGGCGCCAAGATCTACGCGGAGCTGCTCGGCTATGGCGTGTCGTCGGATGCGACGCATGTAACCGAGCCGGATCCGAGCGGCATGAATCCCGCTCGCGCGATGCAGATGGCGTTCGCCGACGCGAGAATCGGCCCCGACCAAGTGGGCTATGTGAACGCGCACGGCACGTCGACGCCACTCGGGGACTCGGCCGAGACGCGCGTTCTCAAGTTGGCGCTCGGCGAAGAGAAGGCCTTTCGCACGCCGGTCTCGTCGACCAAGGGAGCGACCGGGCATTGCCTGGGGGCTGCAGGCGCGGTCGAGGCGATCTTCACCATCTTCGCGGTGCAGCGTGGGGTGCTCCCGCCGACGATCAATTACGAGCTGCCGGATCCGACGTGCGACCTCGACTACATTCCGAACGATGCGCGAAGCGAGGAGATCGAAATCGGCGTGTCCAACTCGTTCGGCTTCGGCGGTCACAACGCCTGCGTCGTATTCCGCCGCTGGGACGAGAGCGCCTAGCAGCCGGTCGGCTCAGACGCGGCGCTCGAGCAGGATCGTGTCGCGCCAGACGTCATCGAGCTGCGCGATGCGCTCACGGCGCCCGACTACCCGGAACCCGACGCGTTCGTGGAGCGCGACGCTCGCCTCGTTCTCAGGGAACACGCTCGTTTGGATCGTCCAGATCCCGCCCGTGTCGGCGCTGTGGACGAGTGCCTCGAGCAGCGTCCTACCGATGCCTCGTCCACGGTACTCCGAGGCGACGTACACGGAGTGCTCGACGACTCCGGCGTAGCAGGCTCGACCCGAGGTAGGGGAGAACGCAGCCCAGCCGACGATGCGATCGCCGTCGACCGCGACGAGCCGATGGTCATGCAGCCTGCCTGCGTCGAACTCAGCCCAGGTCGGCGTCTCGGTCTCGAAGGTCGCGTTGCGCGTCGCGATCCCTTCCGCGTAGATCGCTTCGACAGCGGGCCAGTCCTCCGCCCTCAGCTCTCGAATGCGAATCATGTCCCGGAGACTAGGCTTGCGGCGTGGAGCGGTGGGCGACTTTCGACTGCTACGGCACCCTCGTGGACTGGAACGGCGGCATTCGTGCCGAGTTCGAAGACCTCTTCGGCGTCCGACGTGCCGACGAGCTCCTCATGCGCTACCACGAGCTCGAGCCGCAGATCCAGGTTTCAAAGCCCGGCGTTTCGTATCGCGAGGTCCTGACGATCGCGCTAGAGCGTCTCGCGGCAGAGACCGGGCTCACGCTTCCCGAAGGAGAGGCGAGCGCGTTGGCGCGTTCCCTTCCGTCCTGGCCCGTCTTCGACGACGTCCACCCAGGTCTCACGGAAGCCAGGAGCCGCGGCTGGAAGCTTGGGATCCTCTCCAATACGGACAGAGATCTCATCGACGCCTCGCTGGAGACGATCGACGTGCCGTTCGACGCGATCGTCGTCGCCGGCGAGATCGGCTCGTACAAGCCTGCGCACCGTCACTGGGAGGTGTTCTACGAGCAGACTGGCGCCGACTCTGCGGCCCACGTCCACGTTGCACAGAGCCTCTTCCATGACATCGCTCCAGCGGCAGAGCTCGGGATTCCCTCGATCTGGATCAACCGACTCGGTGAGCCGGAGGACCCCCGGCCCACGAAAACGTTGAGCGACGTCGCCGAGTTGGCCCCTGCTCTCGACGAGCTCGTGTCGTCGACGTGAGCGACTCTCTTCGCCCACCGCGCGAGGAGGACGCGGGGGCGGTCGCGCGTCTGACGAGCGAGAGTTGGCCAGAGCCGGTCGACGAGGCGAGTGTCCTACGCGAATGGACCTTCCCGGGCGTTCAACTCGAGCACGACGCACGGCTCGACGGAGACGCGTACGCATTCGTAGACGGCTTCGGTGACGGGCGAGTCTGGATCGGGCTTGCCGGACGCCCAAGTGCGACGCTTCTCGACTGGGCTGAGCGCCGTGCGCGGGAAAAGGGCCACCGCCTGATGTCCGGAGGCTGGACGACGCAGGAGGCACTCCTCGACGATCTCGCGCGGCGTGGGTTCCGCCTGATCCGCAACTCCCATCGGATGTCGATCGATCTCGCCGAGCCCACCCCAGAGCCGATATGGCCGGCGGGGATCAACGCACGCACGTTCGAGGTCGGTGACGAGCGTGCCTTCTACGAGTTGCACCAGGAGACGTTCAAGGACTCCTGGGAACCCATCGAGGAGACGTACGACGAGTGGGCTCATCAGTTTCTCGTACCTCCAGCGTTTGCTCCCGAGCTGTGGGTTCTCGCCTCCTCGGAAGGTGAGGTCGCCGGCTTGGCGATGTGTCATCCGCACGCCGTACAGAAGGACCTCGGTTGGGTGCGGATTCTCGGAGTTCGTAGATCGTCGCGTGGGCGTGGTCTTGGTCGCGCACTCCTTCTCAATGCTTTCTCGGAGTTCCGACGTCAGGGAATGACGCTGGCGAAACTGGGGGTCGATGCCGAGAGTCTCACCGGAGCGAACAAGCTGTACGAGTCTGTCGGAATGCACGTCTCGGATTGTTTCGACGTCTACGAGAAGGTGGTCGCATGAGCTCCCTGCGCGCTCGTTGCCCCGACTGTCGCACCTTCACCGCGGTGGCTGTGGACGACGGCTATGAGTGTCACAGCTGCGGAAGGTCGTTCGCGGCGGGGATGGTCCGGGTGCCTCGCGCCTGGGGCGCCGACGGCGAGGCGATGGCCCATGGAGCTGGCCTCGCGATTCCCTACCCGGAGGTCGGCGTCGTCGAGCGGGACACGCTGGACGAGCAGAGCGACGCTCTCGCCTCGATGCTTCCGGCTCGACCCGTCGTCCTTGGCGGCTGCTGTTGCTCGCACGTCGGTGCAGCGCGTGGGCTGGCGGGCCGGCTCGATCGGCTCGGGATCGTCTGGATCGATGCTCACGGCGATCTCAACACGCCGGAATCGTCGCCCTCGGGGAACCTCTGGGGGATGCCGCTGCGGATGCTCCTCGACCACGGGGTGGTGGCGCCCGGCGACGTGGCGCTCATCGGTGCCCGAAGCCTCGATCCGCCGGAGGTCGAATACCTCGCCGAGATGGGGATCGACGACTCGCTCGAGCGCGCAGTCGCAGACGTGGACGCTGTTTACGTCGCGCTCGATCTCGATGTGCTCGACCCGACTGAGGCGGACATGTTCATGCCGGAGCCCAATGGCCCAAGCGTCGACGAGATCGCCGTCGTCTTGCGCGAGACGAGCGCCCGGACGACGATCGCTGGCGTCGGCGTGACCGGCTTTCTCCTCGCGGATCGCAATATCGCAGTGATCTCTCGGCTTCTTGTCGCTGCAGGTCTGTAGCCACGCGATAGGACCGGACCCCGAGCAAAACGGGCTCGATCCCACCCCGCATAAGATCCAGCGCATGTCTTCAGGACAGGATCGCGTCGACGTCGAGGTCGAGAACAAGCGACCCGCCGAGCCGACCCAAGGAAAGGCGCATCCGAACACCTGTCCCAGCTGCGGCTCGCACTACCGAGACGATGAGCTCGCCAGCACCCTCCACGTGTGCCCGCACTGTGGGCACCACTTCCCGGTGCGTGCCCGCGATCGCATCGAGCAGCTCGCGGATCCGGGGTCGTTCGTGGAGGAGGACGCTGAGCTTCGCTCTGCCGATCCGCTCGGGTTCTTCGACCTCCGCCCTTACACGGAACGCCTGGCCGAGGCAGAAGTCGACACGGGCCTCGGCGACGCAATCGTCTGTGGATCGGCCGCAATCGAAGGCGAGCGCTGTCAGCTTGCAGTTATGGACTTCGCGTTCATGGGCGGCTCGATGGGAAGCGTGGTTGGAGAGAAGTTCGTGCGAGCGTGCGAGCGCGCCGGTGCCTCTGGATCTCCACTCGTGTCGGTGTCGGCCTCAGGTGGCGCGAGGATGCAGGAGGGAATCCTCGCGTTGATGCAGCTCCCGAAGACGGTGTGTGCGATCGAGGAGCTCCACGAATCGGGGGGCGCGCTGCTCTCCGTGCTCACGCACCCCACCACCGGCGGAGTACTTGCCAGCTACGCGAGTCTCGGTGATGTCGTTGTCGCCGAGCCCGGCGCTCTGATGTCCTTCGCCGGCCCCCGGGTCGTCGCCCAGACGACGCGCGAGAAGCTCCCGGACGACTTCGGCCTCGCCGAGTCGAACTTCCGCTTCGGCCACCTCGACGCGATCGTTTTGCGCGGCGACCTCCGAACCACGCTCGCACGCCTGCTGCGGCTCTTCGGGAAGTCCTAGTGGTCTCCCGGAGAGATCACTAGGGCATGGCCGGTGAGGCCGAAATGCGGCTGCGCGAGCGGCTCAGTAAGCTCGCCGCCATGAAGCTCCTTCGCGGAACGAAGCTGAGCGGTGAGCTCGAACGGCTCCAGGACCAGCTCGACCAGCTACGTTCAGAGCCGGACGCCGACGAGATCTGGCGCTCGGTCGAGCTTGCGCGACATCAGGATCGCCCGTACACCCTCGACTACGTCGAGCGGATCCTCGACGATTTCTTCGAGCTTCACGGCGATCGCGGGCGGGCTGACGACCTCGCGCTCGTCGCCGGCGTGGGCAAGCTTGCCGGGCGTACTGTCGTGCTGGTCGGTCATCAGAAGGGCCGCGATCTAAAGGAGCGTACGAAGCGGAACTTCGGGATGGCGTATCCCGAGGGCTATCGCAAGGCGACGCGTGCGATGGCGCTCGCTGATCGCCACGGGTTCCCGCTCATCACGATGATCGACACCCCAGGGGCCTATCCGGGCGTGGCAGCCGAGCAACACGGCCAGGGTGGAGCGATCGCACGCTCACAGGCCGCGATGGCTCGGCTGTCCGTACCGACGGTCGCGTGTGTCATCGGCGAGGGAGGCTCGGGAGGCGCGGTGGCGGTGGCGGTCGCCGACCGAGTGCTCATGCAGGAGCACGCGATCTACTCCGTGATCTCGCCGGAAGGGTGCGCTGCGATCCTGTGGCGCGACCCCGCGGCGGCCCCGAAGGCCGCGGCAGCGTTCAAGCCGGACGCGGCTCACTGCCTCGAGCTCGGCGTCATCGACGCGATCGTGGCCGAGCCCGAGGGGGGCGCGCATATGGACGCCGATGCGGCGGCCAAGCTCTTAGGGCAGGGCATTCTGAAGGCATTGGAGGAAGTCGAGACGCTCGAGCCCGTCGAGCGCCGCCGCCAGCGGCGCGCGAAGTACAGGATGATGGGGGTTCTGGCTCCTGCCTAACGCGGATCGGCGAACGATGCTGGCGGAACCTCCCGGTTCCCCCCAGACCCCTCCACTGGCCCGCTTCGCGGACAAGGCACTACGCGCTTTCCACAGGTTCCACAGGCTTATCCCCGGGGGCGAAACGTTCCTGAGCAGGGAAAAGTCGCGATATGCAGCCGCTTGGTAAAGAAAGCGTTGCGATTCAGGCGACAATCCACAGGTGAGCCTGAACGAGTACCGACGCCGCCGGAAGCCGGGCAAGACGCCTGAGCCGTTCGGGAAGCCGCAGGCGGTTGGCGATCAGCCAAGGTTCGTCATCCAGCGACATGCCGCGAGGAGCCTCCATTACGACTTTCGACTCGAGCGTCATGGGGCTCTGGCGAGCTGGGCCGTGCCAAAGGGGTCCCGCTCCGCCGCGGAGAGCGCCATCTCGCCGTGCACGTCGAGGATCATCCTCTCGAGTACGCGGAGTTCGAAGGGACGATTCCCGCCGGCCAGTACGGCGCCGGGACCGTCGAGATCTGGGATCGCGGCACGTATGAGCTCGTCGAGGAGAAACGCGACGGCGGTTTGACCGTCCGCCTTCGTGGAAATCGCCTCGACGGTGTCTGGACGTTGGTCCCGGCGCACCTCGACGGCGATCCGAAGAACTGGCTGCTCCTGAGGAAGGATGGCGGCGGCGAGAAGAGCCCCGGCTACTCTCCGATGCTCGCGACGACATCGGCGACTCTCCCGGCGGGCGAAGCATGGGTCTATGAACCGAAGTGGGACGGCTTCCGCGCGATCGTCACCGTCGCAGGCGGCGACGTGACGCTCACGAGCCGAAACGGAAACGACCTCACCGAGCGGTTCATTGACGTTGCGCGAGCCGCGAAGCTGGGTATTCGCTCGGCAGATGCGGTTCTGGACGGTGAGATCTGTGCACTCGACGAGCGCGGGCGATCACGCTTCTCGCTCCTTCAGGAAGGAACCGGGAACCTTGCGCTCGTGCTCTTCGACCTGCTCGAGGTCGATTCGGAGCCGCTCCTCGACGAGCCACTCACCGAGCGGCGCAGGCGACTCGAAGCTCTTGTCAAGCCGGGTGGGCAGGTCTTCGTATCGCCGCAGTTCGAGGACGGGGAGGCGCTTCTCGTGGCAGCCCGCGAGCAGGAGCTCGAGGGGGTCGTCGCCAAACGCGTGGATTCTCGGTACCGGCCCGGGCAACGGAGCGTCGACTGGCACAAGGTGAAGCTGCGTCAGACCCAGGAGGTCGTCGTCGTCGGTTACACCCGTGGCCAAGGACGCCGTTCGGGCGCTTTCGGCGCGCTCGTCGTGGCCGTCCACGAAGCGGGAGGGCTCCGCTGGGCCGGGAACGTCGGAACCGGTTTCAGCGACGGGGAGATCGAGCGTCTGCTCGGGCTCCTGAGGCCCCTTGAGCGCAAGGAGGCGCCGCTTACGGAGGTGCCGAGAATGCCCCGCATTCGCCGTTCGGACGTGGTGTGGGTCGAGCCGCGGCTGGTCGCCGAGGTCGAGTTCGCGGAGTGGACGCACGAAGGCCGGCTCCGCGCTCCAGCTTATGTGCGCCTGCGCGAGGACGAGACGGCGTCGGACGTTCGGCGTGAGCGCGCCACGGTTCCGACCGTTGTCACGCGTGGTCGTCGCGAGCTGCGCCTCTCGAACCTCGACAAGCCGTTCTGGCCGGAGGAAGGGATCACGAAGGGCGACCTGATCGCCTACTACCGCGACGTCGCAGACGTGCTCGTCCCGCACCTGCGTGGCCGGCCGTTCACGATGAAGCGGTACCCGGACGGCTGGCAGGGCAAGAACTTCTTCCAGAAGCAGTCGCCCTCCCACATGCCCGAGTGGATTCCGCGAGCACCCTTTCCGGCTTCCACGCGCGAGGGTGAGAAGAAGGTCATCGACTACGCCCTCGTGAACGACGAGCTCGCGCTGCTCTGGATGGCGAACATGGGCTGCATCGACCTGCACACCTGGGCGTCACGCGCCGACCGCCCGGAACGGCCCGGACTGGGTGATGTTCGATCTCGACCCTTCCGAGGGAGCCGGCTTCGAGGAGGTGATCGAGGTGGCGAGGCTCGTTCGCGAGACCCTCGACCTGCTCGAGCTCGAGAGCTTCGCCAAGACCTCGGGCTCGAGAGGCATCCACGTGCTCGTGCCCATCCAGCGGCGCCACACATTCGCGGACGTCCGGGAGTTCGCCGGCATCGTCGCCGGCGCTCTTGCCCGTGCGCATCCGGGGCTCGTGACCACGGAGTGGGCGAAGCAGAAGCGTCGAGGCGTCCTCGTGGACGCGAATCAGAACGGACCGGGGAAGACCAATGCGTCCGTCTACTCCGTGCGGCCGCGTGCGGGAGCGCCCGTCTCGACGCCGCTCCGGTGGGAGGAGGTCGTCTCCGGGCTCGATCCTTCGGCCTTCACGATGGACGCCGTGCTCGATCGCGTCGCGCGTGACGGGGATCTCTACGCGGGAGTCCTCGGCGGCAAGCAGTCGCTGGCGAAGGCCCTCCGGGCTCTTCGCTAGCCGATGGCGAACGCGTGGACTCCAACCGAGATCAAATGGGCCACGCTGCCGAACGCTCTCGAGCTGCCATACGTAGAACAAGGCGACGATGTCGGACTACCCGTAGTCCTTCTCCACGGCTACGCGGATTCATGGCGGTCCTTCGAGCTCGTGCTTCCGCACCTTCGGAGGTCGATTCGTGCCATCGCGGTGACTCAGCGTGGACACGGGGAAGCCGGCAAACCAACATCGGGCTACACGGTCACAGACTTCGCCGCCGATCTCGTCGCCTTTCTGGACGTTCTCGGACTCGAGCGGGTTGTGCTGGTTGCCTCTTCGAGTGCAAGCTTTACTGCGCAGCGCTTCGCGATAGACAATCCGCACAGAACGCTGGGTCTCGTGCTGATCGGAGTGCCCTGGAGCCTCGGTGACGCGGCCGAGCTCGGATCTGGCCAGGGACGTGTTCGCCCTCAGCGACCCGGTCGACCCCACCTTCGTGCGCGAGTTCGTTGAGAGCACGGTGTTCGGGTCGGTGTCTCCCGTTTTCCTCGAGAAGCTGGTCGGCGAGAACCTCAAGGTGCCTGCGCGCGTCTGGAAGGCGACGCTCGAAGGCCTGCTCGAGGCCGTGCCAGCGGCTGCGACCGGAACGATCGCTGCTCCGACGCTGATCGTGTGGGGCGATCGCGATGTCTTCGTGCCCCGGGAGGATCAGGAGAGACTCACGGCGGCGATTCCCAACTCACGGCTTGTCATTTACGAGGGCGTCGGCCACGTGGTGCATTGGGAGCAACCCGAGCGGGTCGCGGCCGACATCGAGGCGTTTCTCGACCTGCTGACGTAGCTGCCCGACGCGTCACTCGCCGAGGCGCTTCGGGTGGCCGAGTACGGAGAGCTCGACGATGTCTCGTCTGAAGAACAGCGCGACCGTCCAGTCGGCGACGACGCGCAGCTTTCGTGAGAGGAGCGGCAGCTGGTACAGGTGGTACGTGCGGGCGACCCACCACCCGAGGAAGCCGCGTAGGCGCAGGCCCGGGATCTCGGCGATGCCCTTGTGGTATCCGAGCGTCGCCACCTGCCCGAGCATCCGGTACCCGTACGGCTCCGGAGGGCCTGTCAGGTTCTTGGCGAGTCGGCGTGCCTGGCGCAGCGCGTGTTGGGACGTCGGCGGATCGTTGACGCCCGGAGTTCGCACGTTGACGACCGCCGCGCAGTCGCCGAGCGCCCAGACGGTCTCACGCCCCTCGACGCGGAGCAGCTCGTCGACCCGGAGGCGCCCACGCTCGTCCACTGGGAGACCGAGCTCACCGACAAAGGGATGGGGCCGAACACCCGCCGACCACACCAGCGTTCGCGCGGGCACACGGGTGCCATCCGAGAGCACCGCCTCACGCCCGTCGTACGAGCCGAGCGTCGTCGAGACGTGGATCTCGACCCCGCGCTCTTCGAGGTGGCGAGCCGCGTACTCGCCGAGACGGCGTGGGATCTCCGGCAGGATCTTTGGTGCCGCGTCGACGAGAACCCAGCGCTGCGGAACGTCCCGCAGGGTCGGATAGAAACGAAGCGCGGCGTGAGCGAGATCGTTGAGCTCCGCCAGCGCCTCGACCCCCGCGTAGCCGGCGCCGACGAAGACGAAACCCAGCTCGTCCGGTGCGTCCGGATGGATCACAGCTCGCTCGAGCTGCTGCAACAGGCGGTTACGCAACCCGATCGCGTCGGCCAGGTCCTTGAAGCCCAGACCGTGCTCCCGCAGCCCGGGGACCGGGAGGAAGCGGGTGATAGCTCCAAGGGCTACGACCAAGCGTTCGTAGGAGATCTCGCACGGGCCGGCGAGTGTCTCGGCGGCGATCACCTGCCGCTCCTCGTCGAGCCCCGTGGCACGCCCCAGCAGGAGCTCCGCGTGCGGGCACATCTGTCGGAGCGGCACGACCACGTGTCGCGGCTCGAGTGTCCCAGCGCCGGCTTCGGGAAGCAGCGGCGTGTAGAGCATGAAGTTCTCGGGGGAGAGGATCGTTGCCCCATGGCGCTTGAGAAGTCGCGCCACGTAGCTCCCCGCGAAACCGCCGCCGAGGATTAGCGTCCCGCCGCGTGCCTCCCGTTGCTCCACGCGTCATGCTTACCACGTGGCACACCAGGTCGCGGTGGTAGGGAGCGGCGCGGAGTGGGAAAGCGCCGCCGAGGAGGTCGGGCGACTGCTCGCCGAACGAGGCTGTACGGTCGTCACCGGCGGACTCGACGAGGTCATGGCAGCCGCGCATCGTGGTGCCAAGGCGGCGGGCGGGACGACGATCGCGATCCTCCCGGGCGAGCAGCGGTCGGCGGCGAACCCGTGGGCGGATCACGTCGTGGTGACAGGCATCGGCCACGCGCGCAACCTTGCCGTGGCTGCTTCGGGTGACTCCGTGATCGCGATCGGCGGAAGCTACGGCACGATCGCAGAGATGGCCCTCGCGCTAAGGCTCGGCCGTACAGTGGTCGCTCTCGCAGGTGCCCCGGAGGTCAAGGGAGCACTCCGCGCCGAGCACGCCGCCGAGGCGGTCGAGCTCGCGCTACGACACCTCGGCTAGACGGCGCTCCAGGTAGCGAGTCTCGGACTCGCTGGCAGTCAGCTCGAGCGCGCGTCTGTACGAGGCCGCGGCCTCGTCATGGCGATCCAGCCGCCGCAGGAGGTCAGCTCGTGCGGCGTGCAGGAGGTGATAACTGTCGAGACCCTCGACGCCCGCCATGAGCTCGAGGCCTTCGTCCACGCGACCGGAGAGTGCGACTGCGACCGCGCGATTCAGCAGGATCACCGGCGACGGGTCGATCGCTGCAAGCCGGTCATAGAGGAGGACGATCTCGCTCCAAGGGCGGTCTTCGGCGTGCGCCGCCGCGATCGCCGCCTGGAGCTGGTACGGCCCTGGCCGACGCAGCGATACGGCCCGCTCGAGCATCCGCAGGCCCTCGTCGATGCGATTGCGATCCCACAACGAGCGATCCTGATCCTCCAGGAGCACGAGCTCTCCGTCCACTCCGACGCGCGCTGCCCGGCGTGAGTCCTGGAGGAGTATCAGGGCGAGGAGCCCCAGCACCTCGGGCTCGTCGGGCATCAGGATGGCAAGGAGCTTGCCGAGCCGAATCGCCTCGTCGCACAACTCTGCGCGGACGAGATCCGCGCCTGCAGTCGCCGCGTACCCCTCGTTGAAGACCAGGTAGAGGACGGCCAGGACAGAGCGGAGTCGTTCGGGAAGCAAGTAGTCCGGCGGAACGCGGAACGGGATGCCGGCTGCGCGGATCTTCCGCTTCGCGCGCACGAGGCGCTGCGCCATCGCGGGCTCGGCGACGAGGAACGCGCGCGCGATCTCGGTCGTCGTGAGTCCGCCGACTTCGCGCAGAGTCAGCGCGACGCGGCTTTCCGCCGCCAATGCGGGGTGGCAGCAGGTGAAGACCAGCGCCAGGCGGTCGTCCGGGATTGCGCTCACGTCTTCTTCCTCGGCGGGTAGCTCCTGGAGGCGGCCGAGCAGCTCCGCCTTCTGCTGAAAGACGCGATCGCGCCTGATCCGGTCGATCGCACGGTTCCGCGCCGTCGTGACGATCCACGCGCCGGGCTTACGAGGGACACCATCGCGAGGCCAGCGCTCCAGAGCGGTTGCGAAGGCGTCCTGCACGGCATCCTCGGCGAGCTCGAGGTCGCCGAGGACGCGAGTGAGGATCGCCACTGCATGTCCCCACTCCTCGCGGAAGACCTGCTCGACCGTCACTCGACGATCGGCCGGATCTCCAGGGAGCCGTGACTCGCGGTCGGGACCAGCGCGGCGAGGCGGATCGCCTCGTCGAGATCGGGCAGATCGATCAGGAAGACACCGCCCAGGATCTCCTTCGTCTCCGCGAACGGGCCGTCGGTCACGATGCGCTCGCCGTCACGGACCTTCACGACCTTCGCCGTGGACCGGCCGTCGAGCTCGTGGCCGCCCACGTTCGGATCCGCCTTGCCCAGCTCCTCGAACAACGCGACCCACCGCGGCATCTCGTCGGCTCGGAGCCTTGCCTTGTCTTCCTCGGGGAGGTCGACCCACTCCGAGTCGTCCCCGTAGATGAGCAGCGCGTACTTCACAGCTGTACCTCGGCGGGATCGACGTACACGGGGCGGACTTCGACCGCGCCGTGCTCGGCGCCGGGGATCCTCGCGGCGTATTCCAGCGCCTCTTCCATCGATCCGCACTCGAAGAGGTAGTAGCCGCCGAGCGCTTCCTTCACCTCGGCGTACGGGCCGTCGGTGACGAGTGTCTCGTCGTCGCGGACGCGGACGGTCGTCGCGTCGCGCGTAGATACGAGCTCGTCGCCGCCCACCAGCACGCCGGCCTCGCGTGCTTCCTTGGAGAACGCGCGGTACTGCTCGTATGCGGACTCCTTCTTGGCGGGCGAGAACCCGTCCCAAGCGTTCTGGTCGCCGTAGATCAGTGCCATGTACTGCATGCGGTCTCCTTAGATCCGATTCCACGAGTACGACGAACAGCGCTTCGCCGGATCGACACGCTACGTGAGCATGCGCTCTAGCAGCATGCGCGCGCCGCTCTTGTCGAGCGGCTCGTTGAGGTTGCCGCACTTCGGGCTCTGGACGCACGAGGGACAGCCCGCCGAGCACGGGCAACGCTGGAGCAGGTGCACGGTGTCCTCCACCCAGTCCTCGAAGCGGTCGAATCCGCGCGCCGTGATCCCGACCCCGCCCGCGTGACCGTCGTAGACGAAGATCGTCGGGCGACCGGTCTGGTAGTGGACGTTCGTCGAGAGGCCGCCGATGTCCCAGCGGTCGCACATCGCCCAGAGCGGGAGCAATGCGATGAGCGTGTGCTCGGCGGCGTGAAGCGTGCCGAGGAGCTTCGGCATCTGCTCGAGCTCCTCGAGCAGCGCGGATTCGGGCGAGAACCAGATCGCCTCCGTCTCGAAGGTTGTTTCCGGCATGAGCATCGGCACGACGTCGATCGTCGACCCGTCGCGGACCGCCTTGCGCGCGAAGGCGACGACCTGCTCTGTGACGGAGACCCGTCCAAAGCTGAGCTCGACCCCGAGGCGTTGCTCGATGCGCTCGGCCTCCTCGATCGTCGTCTCCGTCTCCTTCTTCACCTGCGTGTACCAATCGACGCTCGCCGGGGAGACGGCTGCAATGCGTCCCTCGAGGTCGAGCGCCTCGACGAGGTACTGCTCGCCGAGATGGAGATAGACGGCGCCTTCGTGGACGGTCGAGTACGCCCGCTCTCGCTCGACGAGGCCGAGCAGAGCGCCGGTGGTCCCATCCACCACCGTGAAGGCGTCGCCGTCCCCGGAACGAAGCGAGAACCGGGCCGCGGGGTAGTCGCGCCCCTTCCAGACGAAGCCCGCCGAGGTGTGTTCGAGCTCAGGGAGCTCGGCCGCTCGGCGAAGCGCTTCTCTGCCGAGAGTTGCAGCGTCCTTCTCGTCGAGCGGCGCTTCGTACGCCGCCGAGAGGACGTGCGGGTCGAGGATCCGGGGATTCGCATGATCTACGATGGCGGCCTCGACTCGGCGTGACAGGAGAGCATCTGGCTCTCGAGCGAAGAACTGGTCGAGCGCATCCTCGCTCGCCACCAGGATCGCCAGGCCGTGGCCGCGCCGGCCCGCCCGACCCCACTGCTGGCGAAGCGACGCGACGGTCCCAGGGAACCCAACGGAGATCGCGCAGTCGAGGAGCCCGATGTCGATCCCGAGCTCGAGCGCGTCGGTCGCCGTGACGCCGAGAAGCTCGCCCTCGACCAGCCGTCGCTCGATGTCGCGGCGCTGCTCAGGGGTGTAACCCGCGCGATAGGGAGCAAGGCGGTTCGCGGTCGCGATATCGACGCGCTCTGACGCGAACCGATGGATGAGCTCGGCGGTCTTGCGGCTCTTGGCGAAGCAGATCGTCCGGAGACCTCGTGACGTGAGCTGCGAGAGCAGGCGTGCGGCATCACCGAGGGGGCTCGCTCGCAAGCCGAGCTCGGCATCGAGGAGAGGCGGATTCCAGATGACGACGTCGCGCTCGGCTTTCGGCGACGTGTCGTGCTCGATGACCGTTGCCCGCTCGCCTGTGAGAGCCTCTGCGAGCTCACCCGCATTCGCAATCGTCGCGGAGGCGAGCAGGAACTGCGGCTCGGAGTCGTAGATCCGTGCTAGCCGCCGAAGCCGGCGTAGGACGTTGGCCACGTGCGAACCGAAGACGCCGCGGTAAACGTGCGCCTCGTCGACGATCACGTACCGCAGGTTGGCGAGCACGTCTCCCCAGCGGTCGTGATGGGGAAGAACGCCGACGTGGAGCATGTCCGGGTTCGTGAGAATGAGGTTCGACCACTTGCGGATCTGCCAGCGTCGCTCGCCTGGCGTGTCCCCGTCGTAGATCGCCGGCTTGAGCCCTTTCAGCCGGAGTTCGGCGAACCCGCGTGCCTGGTCCTGCGAGAGCGCCTTGGTGGGGTAGAGGTAGAGCGCGCGCGTCTTCGGATCGCGTGCGATCGCATCGAGGACGGGGAGGTTGAAGGCCAGAGACTTCCCCGAGGCCGTGCCCGTCGTGACGACGACGTTCTCGCCGCGCCGCGCGGCCTCCCAGGCCTCGGCTTGATGCCGGTAGAGCGCGGTGACGCCGGTGGCGACAAGCGCCGACGCGACGCGAGGGTCGAGATCGTCGGGAAGCTGCTCGACACGCGCTTCGCGGGGTGGTTCGCTCCCGCTGTACGCGATCTCCTCGCCCTCGAGGAGATCGGCCCAGGTTGTCGCAACGTCTATGGCCACACGTCCAGTCTCGCAGGCGACTAAGGCTCGCCAAGTGCGACGCCAGACCCGCAGTACGCGCAGTGCGTCGACTCGTACGGAATGCGCGAGGCGCAGAACGGGCAGACCCCGAGCTCGCGATCCCGCATCCGTACGACCATGAGTCCGACGAGCACGACCAGCCCTAGTCCTATGGCAGAGGCGAGAACCTCGCCGTAGAAAATCACAGTGGATCCGAGTTTGAAGTTGAGGAGGTAGAGGCCGCCCGAGAAGAGGTTCAGCATCCCGAGGACTCCCTCGTCGTCCGAGACATGCTGAGCAAGAACCAGAGCTGGGATGCTTGCCACGTTGTCGGCGAGCTTGGCGGCTGCGTATCCGAGAGACACGGCTATTGCTAGCTCGAGCGCACGACCACGTGCTAGCCAGACGAGCCAGTTGCCCACCTACGTCGGGGCCTCTGGTAGGTCGGCCGTGCAATACCGGCACACCGAGGCGTCGAGCGGGGTCTCGGAGCAGCACTCGGGACACTCTCTGGACTCGTGGCGCGTGAGTCTCCAGACGACGAAGAGAAGAGCTGCAATCAAGAACAGGGCGGTCGTAGCTCGAACCACCACGTAGAGATCGAAGTCCGTTCCTGCGATCCGGAAGTCGAACCCACTCCCGCCCGACTCGGGATCGACGAGGTGCTGCTGGAGCGCAGTGACTACAGCTTCCGACACGGAGTCCGCGAGCTCGAACGCCGCGAACGCCAGCGCGAACACAACAGCGAGCATGACGATTCCGCCCTGAGCGAGCATCTCCCGCAGTCGCTGCATCTCGGGCGAGCGTAGAGCGCGGCTCGGCTAGGTAAGTCGGGTCGAGTCAGGAAACGGCGGCGCGCTACCGATCTTGGACGAACGGGCTGAACTCGCGCTCGAATCGCGCGCGCGGCTGCGCTCCGTAGACGGTTGCTCGAGGCTCTCCGCGGTCGAAGAGCATCACGGTGGGCAGCGAGAGCACTCCGTGCCGGCCCGATACGGCGAGGTTCTCGTCGACGTTGAGCCGCACGAGTCTCACGCGACCCTCCCACTGCTCCGCGAGGCCGCGCAGGTGTGGCTCGATCGCCTCGCACGGCTTGCACCACGGTGCCCAGAAGTCGACGATCACTGGCAGCTGAGAGGCGAGCACCTCGTCGGCGAAGGTTGCGTCCGTCACCTCGTCCACGGCCGTCAGCGTAATTTCTACAGACCGCCAGTCAACGCCCGAAGGCGCAGAAGCTGGCACTTTCCAGATCGCCTCCGCGACGATCGAGCCCGTCATCTTCGACGCTCCTGCGCGCCGCTCGACGAACGTGATCGGGATCTCCTTCACACGGAGCCCCGCGCGACGAACCCGGTACGTCGTCTCGATCTGAAACGCGTACCCGTGCGCCGACAACGCCTCGAGGTCGATGGCTTCCAGCGCGCGTCGACGGAAGCACTTGAACCCGCCCGTCAGGTCGCGCACCCGCATCCCGAGCAGGATCTGAGCGTAGAGGCAGCCGCCGCGAGACACGATCCGCCGGACGAGCCCCCAGTTCTCCGTTCCGCCTCCAGGCGCGTAGCGTGAGCCGAGCACGAGGTCGGCATCCTCGGCGGCCGCGACCAGCCGCGGCACGTCGCTCGGGCGATGCGAGAAGTCGCAGTCCATCTCGAGGACGAGCTCCGCACCTTCTGCGAGCGCCCACTCAAAGCCGGCGATGTACGCCGGCCCGATCCCCTCCTTACGCTCGCGGTGGAGGACCGACACCCATGCCAGCTCCGCCGCGAGCCGGTCTGCGATGTCGCCGGTCCCGTCCGGTGACGAGTCGTCGATGACGAGAACGCGGTCTCTCGAGGTGTCGAGGACGCCTCCGAGCTCACGGATCATCGGTTCGAGGTTCTCCCGCTCGTTGTAGGTCGGGAGGCACAGAACGGCGCGAGGCATCGCCGTATCATCGCGGCATGGCCAAGGTGCTGCCTCGAAACGCCGAGCTCGCCGACCAGCTCGACCTCCTTGCCGACCTCTCGGAGATCCTCGAGGAGCAGTCGTTCAAGGTGATCGCATACCGGCGCGCGGCAACTCGGATCCGGGAGTCCGCCGTTCCTATCGCCGAGCTTGCGCTCGAGGGAAAGGCGAAAGAGCTTCCCGGAATCGGCAGGACGATCGAGCAGAAGGTCGTGGAGGTCGTGGAGGGCGGGGAGATGGAGGCGCTGACAAGGAGGCGGCAGCGCGTCCCGGCCGGGGTCGTCGACTTCCTCCGGCTCCCGGGAGTCGGGCCGAAGACGGCGGCCCGGATCTGGACCCAGCTGGGCGTGACGACGCTCGCCACCCTCAAGGCGGCTGCGGAGGACGGTCGGCTCCGCGAGCTCTCTGGGATGGGCGCTCGCAGCGAGGAGAAGATCCTGAAGGCGCTCGAGGCGGGCGTCGGCGAGGAGGTCGAGGCCCGCCGGCTTCTCGGCACCGCATTGCCGGCGGTTCGCCGCGTTGCCGCGGAGCTCACGGCTCATCCAGTCGCGATCGCCGTTTCCGAGGCAGGCAGCGTGCGACGCCGGCGCGAGACGGTGCGCGACCTGGATCTCGTCGCGACGTCGAGCGACGCGCCCGCGCTCATCGCTGCTTTCTGCGGCGGGAAGTGGGTTTCCGAGGTCGCCGCGCGCGGCGATACGAAGGCAACGGTCGTAGGGCACGATGGTCTCCGCTTCGATCTGCGGGTCGTGCCACCCGAGTGCTACGGGAACGTGCTCCAGCACTTCACGGGATCGAAGGACCACAACATTGCGTTACGTGAAGACGCACAGCGTCGGGGGCTCTCGATCTCCGAGTACGGGGTGACGATCGTCGAGACGGGCGAGGTTGTGACCCACGCCTCCGAGGCAGAGCTGTACGAGTATCTCGGCTACGCCCCGATCGCTCCGGAGCTGCGCGAGGGGACCGCCGAGATCGTGGCCGGCCGCGAGAGGACTCTGCCGCAGCTCGTCGACCTGCCGGATCTCCGCGGCGAGATGCACTGTCACTCGACGTGGTCGTCGGATGGAAAGAACACGATCGAGGAGATGGCGCAGGCGGCCAAGAACCGGGGCTACCGGTTCCTCTGCCTGACCGACCATTCTCACTACCTCCGCGACGGCCGGCTCGAGTCCCAGTGGAAGGAGATCGCCGCCGTCAATGCCGTCGTCAAGCCGTTTCGCGTGCTGCGCGGCATCGAGGCGAACATCCGCGCGGACGGGTCGCTCGACGTTCCCGACGATGTGCTGGCGCAGCTCGACTGGGTGGTCGCCTCGCTTCACACGTCGTTCGACCGCAGCCCGACGGAGCGGATCCTTGGTGCGATCGACAACCCCAACGTCGACTGCATCGGCCATCTCACCGGAAGGCGCCTGCTGAAGCGCACTGGCGCAGAGGTCGACGTCGAGCGTGTCGTCGCGCGCGCGGTGGAGACGGGCACGGCGCTCGAGATCAACTCCCAGGCGGATCGACTCGACATGCGCGATACCCACGCCCGATTGGCTGGTGAAGCGGGTGTTCGGATTCCGATCACGACGGATGCCCACTCGATCGGCGCGCTCGATTACGCCGAGCTCGGCGTCGCCCAGGCCAGGCGCGCCTGGCTGACGAAGGAACAAGTGCTGAACACGCGGTCCTGGCGGGAGATCGAGAAGCTGCGGCGGTGAGTGCCTTTCGCGACGACGGGGAGATCGCGCTCGACTGGGTCGCGACCTACCTCGAGCGCGTCAGGGAGCTGCCGGTCCTGTCGCAGGTCGACCCCGGGCAAATTCGTGCCGCGTTACCCGCATCGCCACCCGACGATGCGGAGCCGTTCGAGGCCGTGCTGCGCGATCTCGACACCGTCCTGCTGCCTGGCCTCACGCATTGGCAGAGCCCGCGTTTCTTCGCGTACTTCGCGACGACAGGCTCGGAGCCGGGAATCCTCGCGGAGCTCCTGATCGCAGGGTTGAACCAGGTCGGGATCCTGTGGCGCACCTCTCCGGCGTTGCAGGAGCTCGAAGAGGTGGCACTCGACTGGCTCCGGCAGCTGGTCGGGCTACCGGAGGAGTTTCACGGCCACATCGAGGACACGGCGTCGAGCGGTGTTCTCGCCTCGCTCGCTGTGGCGCGGTCGCTGCGACCGGATCGACGGGTGGTCGTCTGCTCCGAGCACGCCCACTCCGTCGTGGACAAGGCGGCGCGGCTCCTCGAGCTCGAGCTGCGAAAGATCCCAGTCGACGACGAGTTTCGGCTCCGGGCGGAACTCCTCGAGCTCGGCGACGCTTGCGCGGTCGTCGCGACGATCGGGACGACCGGAGCTGCTGCAGTCGATCCGGTTCCTGAGATGGCGGACGCATGTCGTGGCGCGGGCGCCTGGCTGCACGTCGACGCCGCCTATGCGGGCTCGGCCGCCGTCTGTCCGGAGCTTCGGGGTCACTTCGCCGGCTGGGAGCGCGCGGACTCGATCGGCGTCAACCCGCACAAGTGGCTCGGCGTCCCGATGGACTGCTCCGCGCTCTGGACACGTCGTCCCGATGACTTCCGCCGAGCGTTCAGCCTCGTTCCAGAGTTCCTTCGGTCTCCCGACGACGCCGTGAACCTGAGCGAGCTCTCGATCCCGCTCGGCCGCCGGTTTCGGGCGCTCAAGCTGTGGGCGGTGCTTCGTTGCTACGGCCGGTCGGGGCTGCAGGAGCGAATCCGCGAGCATGTCAGGCTCGCGTCCTTGTTCGAGCGGTGGGTCCGCGCCGAGCCGGGCTGGGAAGTCGTCGCCCCGCGGCACTTCTCGCTCGTGTGCTTTCGCCGGCAGGGCACGGACGAGGACAACGAGCGGCTGCTCGAGCGGGTCAACGACTCCGGCGAGGTCTTCCTCTCGCACGCGAGGCTCGGCGGCCGGTACGCGCTGCGCCTGGCGGTTGGCAACTTTCGCACCACCGAAGACGACGTTCGCCTGGCCTGGGACGTTCTCAGGCGCGAGTCCGTCAGGAGCTAGGGCGTGACCTTGACGTAAAACTGGGTTGCCACAAGAACTCGCCCTGCTCCTGCAGGCCCCGCATCGGGCTCCCGCACAATTCGGCCCGCCGCGATGAGCTCGCCCGTTGCAATGCGCTCTCGCGCATGGTCGCGCTCGGCGTGCGTGGTACGGAGCCTCGAGAGGTCGATGCCCGAGACGTTGGTGTGTCGCCCTGAGTTAAGGAGTGTGCCATGTGTCGAGAAGCAAGGCGCCGTGACGCAGCGGACGCCGTTGTCCCGCAGAACTCGAAACGGGCCTGCGGGCGTCCCTGGCGCGCTGGAGGCCGGCCAGACCTCGGAGGCCACGAGTGTCGGGAGCTCCGGAAAGCCGGGAACGCGTCCTCTCACGATCGTCCCTCGGGCGAGTGCAAGGCCCGAACCGACGAGGCCCGCGAGTCGCGCACGGAGCCGCTCGGAGACGCGGACTCGCGAGACGTCGACCGCGGCGACGTAACACTCGCGACCCGTGAATTGCCCTCCGCACGAAGTCGCGTTCTTGTTGACTAGTCGCACCCAGACGCCGCCACACATCGGTGACGGGCAGAGGCGTGGATCACCCCGCCCGATGTAGTACGAGGAGACGCTGCTCGGGGTATCGCCCGCAGCTCGCGTTGCTCCGCCGAGTGCGGCGACAGCTGCGACGAGCAAGACGATCGCGACACGACTGACCACACTCGTACGATACGTCCGTGCGCCTCGTCGCCATCGGGATCGCGGCGGGGGTCTTCTCCGCGTTCTTCGGGGTCGGGGGCGGCATTCTCGCCGTCCCGCTGCTCATCCTGTTTGCAGGCATCCCCGAGCGGGCCGCCACGGCGACGTCGCTCGCCGCCATCGGGATCACGGCGACGGCCGGTGTCGTCGTCTTCTCGGTCAGGGGAGAGGTCGACGTCGGCTATGCGGCTCTCGTCGGCCTGCCCGCCGCCGTGGGCGCCGTGGCGGGAACGTCGTTGCAGCAGCGCGTTCGCACGAGCACGCTCACCTACGGATTCGCCGTGCTCCTCTCCGGAGTCGGCATCTGGCTCCTCGTGTCGTGAGCACGACCACCATTGCCATCGGTATCTGCCTCGGGCTCGCCGCCGGGGTCATGGCGGGCCTGTTCGGGGTAGGCGGTGGGATCCTCTTCGTGCCAGCGCTCGTCGCCCTCGGGCTCGGACAGCTCGAGGCTCAGGGAACGTCTCTGCTCGCGATTCTCCCGACGGTCGCGGCCGGCACCTTGAACCAGCACCGGTACGGGCACCTTCGGGTACGCACGGCGGTCGTCGTCGGCCTCGCGTCGATCATCGGGGTCGAGGTCGGCGCCAGGATCGTGACCGAGTTGCCCGAGAGCGTGCTTCGCAAGCTCTTCGCCGTTCTCCTGTTCGCCGTCGCGGCGCAGCTCGTCTGGCGGGCTCGCCGCGCGCGTCCTCGCTACCCTGACGTGCCGTGATCCGCCTTGCCGCCTTCGTTGGCGCGGCCCTGGTCCTCTCGACGACCTTGGCGGCGGCCGCCCCTCCACCCAAGGGCGCGGCGACAGGTGCGACGGCCGTTCTCGTTCGCATCACCGTTCCCGGACAAGACACGGTCTCGTTGGGTGCGCTCGAGTGGCCGACGAGCACGACGGTGGACGTCCAGTCGTTCCAGTACCCGGACGACGGCTCGATCGTGAGCCTCGGTAGGTCCCGTGCCGCCGTCTTCGCGCAGTCTGGCGATGCGGCCGCCGCGCAGGCGTTCGCGGAAGTGATCGTCCTGTCGCTCTTCGGCGGTGAGGTGGTCGCTGCGCAGGTGACGGCGTCGGCGTCCGCCGGGGCAAGCGCTCGCTCTGTCGGCGCCGACGTCACGGCATCCGGGGTCCAGGGACTCCGGGTTCTCGGCAGCGACGTCTCGACCACTCCCGGCTCTCGCGCATCGCTCGAGGACTGGGGGACCATCGCCGTGCTGACCGAAAGCAGTGGCGCCCGCAAGTCAGGGCCACCCGGCGCGCAGGGGTCGGTCGCCGCGCTTCGTGTTGTGTTGACGGCCGCACACGGTGGGCTTCCGGCCGGCACCGAGATCCTCGTCGGAAGCGTGCAGGCCATCGCCGTGGCCAAGCTGTCGGCGACGCCCCGCCCTGATCCGGTGACGACCCCGCGCCCGCCTCGTTGTACGGCCGACGCGCCCGGCAGCTCCCGAGCCCGACGTCGGCGGTGAGGTTCCCGGCGGCCCTGTTCTCGTCGCGCCCGAGGTCACCGCGAGATTCACGGGTGGCGGCTACGTCTTTCCGGTGTATGGAACTGCGTCCTTCGGCGACAGCTTCGGCGCGCCACGGCCGAACGTTCCGGGCGGTTGGCACCACGGTGAGGACATCTTCGCGCGAGCGGGCACTCCGCTCCTGGCGGTGGCCGACGGGACGCTTCACACAATCGGCTTCAACAAGATCGGCGGTTACCGGCTCTGGCTGCGGGACACCTCCGGAAACGAGTTCTACTACGCGCACCTCTCGGCGTACTCACCCCTCGCCGTGGAGGGGCGCCGCGTCGAGGCGGGCGACGTCCTCGGGTTCGTCGGGGATACGGGCGACGCCGAGGGCGGCACTCCGCATCTCCACTTCGAGATCCATCCGGCCGCAATGGCGGGTCTTGGATACGACGGAGTGGTCGCGCCGTATCCGATCCTGCTCGCCTGGCGGCGAGCGGACGACGTCTCCTTCGCGGCCGGACGGATCTATGTTCCTTCGGGACCGGGCTTCGCGACGTTGCCACCCCCAGGGGCGGTCCTCCTCGAAGCCGACGACATCGGGTCGACCAGCGGACTCGTCCCTGGGGCGCTCGAACGCGCGCTCACCCGCTAAGCCGCGAGCGCTGACCAACCTCGACCACTGACCAACACTGCGCGCCCCGCGAAGCGGGCGCTTCCACGGATTACGCGCGAACCCGAATCGGGGCTAGCGAACTCGGGTTCTGCGCAAACTAGCCAGCCTCGTTGCCGTTGCCCGGTGTCGCGCTCTCGGCACTCGCCGCGAGCTCCGCCTCGAGCTCGTCCAGCCCGTCTCCGTCGCCTCCGGCGACACGATCCATGATCCAGTCGCGCGTCGATGCTCCCGTCCACGGGTTGTAGAGGACGCCGAGCGTCACGCCGGTGAGCAGGAGCACGCGGTTCCGTGCCTTGTGGGCTTTCTTTGCCCCTTTGCCCTTAAGGCGATCCGACGCGTCCGTGAGCTCGGCGACGAGCCCCTGGAGCTCCTTCTGGAACTTCTTGTCCGAGACCTTGTTCGCCTTGCCCTTCACGCCGCGCCCCTTGCCCAGCTGCCCGTAGAGGCCGCGTGCGGCAACGAATGCGGCGAGCAGGTCATCTCGGAGCTCCGGATCCGTCATCGCCCGCTGAACGTACGGACGAAGTGCGTCGGTGCTCAGTGTCGGCTTCTCTTTGGTCTTCATCTGGTTCGCCACCTTTCCTCGACTCGTCTTGAAGTATGTCGTCTACGATCGCCCGAGTGTCGGGAGTTCTGTTTCTACTTCTCCGTCCGAAGCGACTTCTAACCCTCTTCGCGGGGTTGATCGGGGGATTTGTCTACGTCTGGGTCGCTTCCGTGCGCGCGGTCCCAATGGTGAAGGAGCGCAAGCTACGGGCTCGTGCTACCTGGCGCAGTCGTGACCGGAGCTACCGTAGCGCCGCTGATTGACGCTGGGTCGACCTGTAGGCGCAGACCCCAGGCACGACCACTAGCATCCTCCCGTGCTTCCGAAAGGCTTGATCTGCGCCGGAGGCGAAGCCACGCGCCTAGGCGAGCTGACGCGTGTTGCGAACAAGCACCTGCTCCCGGTAGGGAGCTGGCCGATGATCTACTACCCGCTGCAGCTGCTCCAGCTCGCTGGCATTCGCGATGTCCTTCTCGTCACGGGGAAGGGGCACGCAGGCCAGATGATCGACCTTCTCGGGGACGGACGACTGGCGCCACGCGGCGGCGGCGATCCGATCCTGGAGCTCGATCTCACGTACAAGGTGCAGACCGAGCCGGGCGGAATAGCGCAGGTGGTGGGCATGGCGAGCGACTTCGCGGCGGGAGCGCCGCTCGTAGTCGTTCTCGGCGACAACATCTTCGAGTTCGCGCAATCGGAGGTGTTGCGCAACTGGGCCGCGAGCTCGAGCCGCGCGCACATCTTCGTGAAGGAGGTAGAGGACCCCGAGAACTTCGGTGTCGTCGTATATGACGAGGAGGGCGAGGTGGCGGACATCGTCGAGAAGGCCGGAGTCGTCGATACACGGTTCGATACGCCGCCGTCCTCGCACGCCGTGGTCGGCCTCTACTGCTATCCGCCGGACGTCTTCGACGTGATCGACACGTTGGCTCCGTCGACGCGAGGAGAGCTCGAGATCACGGACGTGAATCGCCACTATGCGCTCGTCAGCCGCCTCGACGCCTCCGAAGTCGTCGGCTGGTGGGAAGACGCGGGCAAGCACTGGCGCCATCTCGCCGACATCGGCCGCCGGATCGACGAGACGGGCGCCAACAAGCGAGACCCGGAGTGATCGACGGAATCACGCGAATTCCGCTCCGCGTACACGAGGACGACCGTGGCTGGTTCCTGGAGCTCCGCCGCGACAGCACTCTCCCCCGACCGATGGCGCAGACGAACGTCTCGTTCTCCCTCGCGGGCGTCATTCGCGGGCTCCACTACCACCAGCGCGGCCAGGACGACCTCTTCGCGTGCCTCCGCGGCACTGCCCGTGTCGTCGTGCTCGACCGCGACACGGGTGAGACGTTCACGGAGGACATCGGCGAGGACAACCCTGTCGCGGTGTACATCCCGGGTCGTCATGCACACGGGTTCGAGGCGCTGACGGACATCCTCTTCTGCTACCACGTCACAGACGAGTACGACCCTCACGATCCCGATGAGCACACGGTTCCCTGGAACGACCTGCGCGTCGCGCACCTATGGAGCTCGAGCACCCCGATCCTGTCCACGAGGGACGCCGCCGAGTCCTGATCACCGGGGCGGGCGGCCAGCTCGGCCGCGCGCTCCAGCACGAGTTCGTCGTCGACGACGTACTCGCGCTGAGCCACGCCGACTGGGACGTAGCGACTCCCCCAACTGCCGAGGTGTCGCAAGGAGATTTCGATCTCGTCCTGCACGCCGCGGCGTGGACCGACGTGGACGGAGCGGAGGCCGATCCGCAGGGCGCCGCGGCCGTGAACATCGCCGGAACCGCGAACGTCGCTTCGCTCGGCGCTCCGCTCGTCACCTTCTCCACCGACTACGTATTCGACGGGCGGAAGCAGGAGCCGTACGTCGAGTCGGACGGGGTCAACCCGCTCTCGGCTTATGGGCGAACGAAGCTCCACGGCGAGACGGCTGCTGGGCCGGACGCCTGGATCGTCAGATCGTCGTGGCTCTTCGGGCCTACGGGCCACAACTTCGTTCGGACGATGCTCCGGCTCGGATCCGAACGCGAGGAGGTGGCTGTGGTCGACGACCAACGCGGCTGTCCCACCTACGTCGGCCATCTTGCAAGCGCCGTTCACGAGCTCGTCGACACCGACCGTCCGCGCGGTGTGTGGCACATCGCTGCAGAAGGGGACTGCACGTGGGCCGAGCTCGCCGAGGCCGTCTTCTCGGAAGCCCGCATGGAGTGTCGGGTGCGACGCGTCTCGACCCAGGTGCTCGGGCGCCCAGCGCCCCGGCCGGCCTATGCGGTTCTGCGTAGCGAGCGAGCGGCGGCGCCTGTCCTTCCACACTGGCGTGCCGGTCTGCGCGAGTGCCTCGCTGCAATGGGCAGCATCTAACCTTCCCGCGATGCGCCTTCTGGTCACCGGCGGAGCCGGGTTCATCGGTTCGAACTTCGTGCACTTCTGGCTCGAGCGATACCCGGACGACCATCTCGTCGTCTACGACCTGTTGACCTACGCCGGGAACCGACCGAGCATCGCCGACATCGAGGACCGCATCGTCTTCGTCCACGGCGATATCTGCGACAGAGAGCTCGCCGAGAGCACGCTCCGCGACGAGCGGATAGAGGTCGTCGTGAACTTCGCCGCGGAGTCGCACAACAGCCTGGCCGTGGTCGACCCGACGAGGTTCTTCCGCACGAACGTCCTAGGCACTCAGACCCTCCTCGACGCCGCGCGAGCGTCGGGAGTCGAGCGGTTCCATCACGTCTCCACGTGCGAGGTGTACGGCGACCTCGACCTCGACACCGACGAGGTGTTCACAGAGGAATCCCCGTACCGCCCGCGCACGCCCTACAACGCATCGAAGGCAGGGGCGGACCACGCTGTTCGCGCGTACTTCGAGACGTTCGGCTTGCCGGTGACGATCACCAACTGCTCGAATAACTACGGCGCGTACCAGTTCCCGGAGAAGGTGATCCCGCTCTTCACGACCAACGCCCTCGACGATCAACCACTTCCGATGTATGCGTCGACGCAGAACAAGCGCGAGTGGCTGCATGTCCTCGACCATTGCGAGGCCATCGACCTCGTCCTGCGTCGAGGACGCGCGGGGGAGACGTACAACGTTGGCTCGGGCCTCGAGGCGACGATCGAGGAGATCGCCGACCTCGTGCTCGACCTGACAGGGAAGCCGTCCAGCCTGAAGACGATCGTGCCGGATCGGCCGGGCCACGACCGCCGCTACCTCCTCGATGCGCGAAAGATCCAGGATGAGCTCGGCTGGGCGCCTACGCACGGCTGGGAGGAGGGTCTCGCCGAGACCGTCGCCTGGTACGAGGCAAACCGAAGCTGGTGGGAGCCGCTCAAGGGTCGCGCACCGGTCGTCGAGACCTCCTGGCGTTAGCTCAAAGCCTCAAGGCTTCGGCTGTGCTGCCGAGAACACGAGAACACAAAGAGTTAACCCTGCGGAGCTAGCCTAAACCCCGTTCGTGCGCCCTTTACTTGTTGTCCTCTCGATCGCTGTCCTCGCGGCCACCGCGTCTGCGCAGCCTGCTCCGCCGGCCGCCGTTCCCGGCGAAGCGCTGTTCGTCGTCTCCGGCCGAGGGTGGGGGCACGGTGTCGGCATGAGCCAGTACGGCGCTTACGGCCAGGCTCTGGCCGGAAGGAGGTACGACCAGATCCTCGCGCATTACTACTCGGGCACGGAGCTTGGTCCCGCGCGGACGAAGGAAGTCCGCGTGCTGCTCGCGGAGGGACGGCGTGCGGTGACGATCTCCTCGACCGTGCCATACACGGCAATCGACGCAGCTGGCCAGACATATCGCCTGCCGAAGGGGCCACTCGCGTTGCGGACCGATCTCGCGTTCCGCACCGAGGAAGGAGCTGTCGCTCCGGTCTCACCTGTGGTGATTCGCCCAGGGAAGAAAGTGCCGCTCGCGCTGGACGGCCGCCTCTACCGGGGGAAGCTCGAAATCGCCGTGCAGGGTGAGTTCCTGCGTGTCGTGAACATCGTTCCGCTCGAGAGCTATCTCGACGGTGTCGTGGCCGGCGAGGTGCCGCACAGGTGGCCGCTCGAGACCCTCAAAGCCCAGGCCGTCGCCGCACGCTCGTACGCACTGGCGAACCTCTTGAAAGGAAAGGCGTTCGACCTGTATTCCGACGTGCGGAGTCAGGTGTACCAGGGCGTCGCAGGTGAGACGTCGAGGACCTCCGAGGCCGTCGATGCGACTGCAGGCGAGGTCGTCCTCTACGGCGGCAGGGTAGCGACGACGTACTACTTCTCGACCTCTGGAGGCAAGACGGCGAGCGCCGCCGATGTATTCGGATTCAGCGTTCCGTACCTCGTCTCGCGGCCAGATCCCTGGGACAAGCTCTCGCCCTACCACCGCTGGGGCCCCGTCCTCCTCGGGGCCAGAACAGTCCAGGCGAAGCTGGGAGTCGAACCGCGGGTCGTCGACGCGGCGGGAGTTGTTACGCCGTCGGGACGACTTCGGTCAGTCGTTCTCTCCACCACTGCCGGCTCGCAGTCCGTTCCGAGCTCCCTCGTGCGCACTGCTCTCGGATTGCGCTCGACTTGGATTTCCGTAGGCGTGCTCCGCCTCGATCGCGCGAGCGGTGTCGTCGTCTTCGGCTCCGCCGCTCGCCTCAGCGGGATCGCTCGTGGTCTCCCGTCACCGACACTCGCGTCATCGTCTGATGGCGCTGTGTGGGCTTCGGTCGGGGAGCTCGTGCGTGACGCGAATGGACGGGTGGCGCTCGACGTCAAGCCAGTACGAACTACGCGCTACCGGATTGAGGTCGAAGGAGCCGCTTCGCCGGCGCTGCTCGTCCAGGTCGCCCCCCGACTCCAACTCGCACTACCTTCCGAGCTCGAGCCGAGCGTCCTGACCGGAACGGTGCGCCCCAAGCTCCCAGGAGCCACGGTCGTCATCGAACGAAGGAAGGGCTCGGCGTGGGTGCCGGTCGGAGAAGCGACGGTTGACGGGGTCGGCGCGTTCCGGCTGGAGCTCGCCCTCCTCTCGGGGAGCTACCGCGCTCGTATCCCGGCAACCGGAGGTTTCGCGGCGGCCATGTCACCGGTGTTGCAGGTGTCAGGATGAGGCGCCTCGGACTGCTCGTATCCGTCGTCGCCGTCTGGGTCGCGCTGCCTGCTGACGCTGATGCGGCCAGAGTTGCGATAGGCCTCCACCGGGGCGTGGATGTCGCGACTGTCGCGAGGGCCGTCGAGCGGCGAGCAGGATCTCGCCCCCAAAGTCTCGCTCCGATCCCCGCACTCGTCGTCGAGCTTCCCGCCGGCCGTTCGCTTCGAGGTATCCGTGGGATCCGGTACGTCGAGCCGCTCCTGACGCGGCGGCTTGCATTCACGCCCACCGACCCGCTCGTCTCGAAGCAGTGGTACCTCACTCAGAGCCGCTTCTACGAGTCGTGGCTGACACTGCCAGCCTTCGAGCGCATACCCGTTGCGGTGATCGATTCGGGTGTGGACACCGGACATCCCGAGCTCGCAGGAAAGGTGCTCGGAGCGAAGAGCTTCGTCGGCGGCTCGGCGCGCCAGGACTCGCTCGGGCACGGGACGTTCGTTGCCGGTCTCATCGCCTCCGGCGTCGACAACGGAATCGGGATCGCCGGTCTCGCGCCTTCCGCCGAGCTTCTCGTCGCAAAGGTCGTAACGCGCTCGCGGGCGATTCCCGTAGAGGCGGAAGCCAAGGCCATTCGCTGGGCTGTCGAGCACGGCGCACGCGTGATCAACATGAGCCTCGGAGGAGCCCGCGACCCGCTCGATCCGAGCCGCGACACCTACTCTCGGCTGGAGGCGGATGCCGTCGCCTACGCCGTCTCGAACGGCGCCGTCGTCGTCGCCGCTGTCGGGAACAGCGCAACAGGGCACGCCTCCGGGAAGTACGCCAGCTATCCAGCCGCGCTTCCGCACGTGCTCGGCGTCAGCGCCACGGACGACACGGGTGGGATACCCGACTTCTCGAACCGCGATCGGATCTTCAACGACATCGCCGCCCCAGGGCTCGAGATTCTCTCACTCCTTCCTCGCACGCTCACGTCCAGGTTCCCCGCCTGCGCCGAGCAGGGCTACTCGAGCTGTGGGCCGGACGAGTATCGAGAGGCGCAGGGGACGTCGTTCGCCGCGCCGCAGGCGAGCGCGGCTGCAGCAGTGCTCCTCAGTCTGCGCCCCACGCTACAAGCCGAGCAGGTGACCGAGATCCTGCGGAGCACAGCCGTCGACATGACCGCTTCGACTGGGTGTGACGCCTGCACCGTCGGACGTGACGCGGACTCGGGCTCGGGACACCTCGACGTTGCAGCCGCGATCGCCGCTCTCGGCAAGCGGCTGCCTCTTCGTGACTTCTACGAGGCCAACGACGACGCCGGCTCGCGCGCTTACCCGACTTCCGGCTCGAATCGAAGGATCAAGGCGACCGTCGATTTCTGGGACGACCAGGACGACGTCTACGCGATCCGCCTGCAACGGGATCAGCCTGTCTACGTCGGGCTCACCGGCGCTGACATGAGCGTCGACCTCAGCCTTGCGTTCTGGCTTCCGCAAGCGCGCTCGATCGAGAGCGTCTCGAGCCTCCGCTTTCGCGCACGCGTCTCGGCGCGGGACGGCTCCCGGCAGTACCTCTCGTACCGCGCCGGCGTGGCAGGCACCTACTTCGTGCAGGTGCGAATGTCGAGCCCGGGGCTCACGCGCTATCGATTGACTCTCATCAAGGGCTGAGTCGCTCCCTAGAGCAGCTCGTCCTCAGGGACGTCTCGGACGACGCGCGCCGGGTTCCCGACGACGATCACTCGCGGCGGGACGTCCTTCGTGACGACTGCACCGGCGCCCACGAACGCCTCCTCGCCGATCTCGATCCCCGGGCAGAGGACTGCGCCTCCTCCGATTCGCGCGCCACGACGGATGGTCGGTCCTTTCATCAGCTCGTGACGCCGTTCGGTGCGCCCCATGAAGTTGTCGTTCGTGGTGACGACGCAGGGGGCGATGAACACGTGCTCCTCTAGCGTGGAGTAGGCGGTGATGTACGCCTCCGCCTGGATTCGGGTCAGTGCCCCGATCGTCGTGTCGTTCTCGACGAGCGAGCCGCGCCCGAGGACGACCTCGTTGCCTATCGTGACCCGCTCGCGCACGCACGACTGGTCGCCGAGGATGACCCGCGAGCCGATCGTCGATCCGGCGAAGACGATCGCTCCCGTCGAGACGATGGTGCCGTCCCCGATCTCCGTCGGGGGAAGCGGGTCCCGCTTCGCGGTCGACCGTGGGGAGAGCGCAGGCTGCTTGCCGATCACGGCGTTCTCGAGCACCTTCACTCCCTCGCCCAGAACCGTGCCGGGGTAGACGGTCGCGCTCGGGTGAACCTCAGCTGCCATGCAGCGACATCGTGAGCATGTCGAGCGCGCGAACGACGCGCGCGCCGTCGGTGGCAACCTTTTGGCGGTCACCCTCGCCCGCGACCAGGCGGAGGAACTCCATGCACTCGAGCTTGAGCGGCTCGTCGCTGGCGATCCGCGGGCTGAAGATGTCGCCGGTTCGTGTCTGCCACTCCCCGTAGCGGTCGGAGGGGCGCCAGGGAGCCTTTTCGTAGATCGTCACCTTGCGCTCGAGCTCCATGTCGTCGAAGACGACCATCTTCTCGGTCCCGACGACCGTGATCTTCCGCATCTTGTGCGGGTCCAGCCAGGAGAGATGCATGTGCGCGATCCTCCCCGACGGGAAGCGGAGGTAGCAGAAGACGACATCCTCGACTCCGCTCGTGAGGAAGTCGCGGCCGAACGCGTCAGCCTGCTCGGGATCCTCGTCGAGGAGGTAGAGGATCACCGACAGGTCGTGGACACCCAGCGACCAGAGCGCGTTCTCATTGGAGCGGATGATCCCGAGGTTCTGCCGGTTCCCGTAGACGCAGAGCACGTCGCCGAGCTCCCCTGCGGCGATCATCTCCTTTACCCGCTGGACGCCGGGGTGATAGAGGAGAAGATGGCCGGGCATCAGCACGAGGTCTCGCTCGTCCGCGAGTGCCACGAGCTCCTCCATCTCGTGTGTCTTCATCGCAGGCGGCTTTTCAACCAGCACATGCTTGCCTGCCTCCAGCGCCTTTCGTGCGAGCTCGAAGTGGGTCGGGACCGGGGTTGCGACGACAACCGCGTCGAGCCCCGCGTCGCCGAGCATCTCCTCGAACGAGCTCGTGAACCTCGCCTGCGCGTACCGCGCCGCGACTTCTTGCTTCGCAGGATCGGAGTCGCAGAGCCATGCGAGCTCGGCGATGTCGGCGAAGTTCCGAGCGAGGTTCGGCCCCCAGTGACCGAGGCCCGCGACACCTACTCTCACAGCTTCCAGACCTTCTCCGAGTGCTTTCCGTTGTTCCCGGTGGCGTTTCGAAGGTCGACCACGAGATTCGCATCCTCGACGAGGCGGTCGTAGTCGATGCCGGAATGGTTCGTCACGACGACGACGCAGTCGTACGCGCCCGCTGCGAGCGGCGACGAGCTCATGGCGACCCCGTTTTCCTGGAACGAGGGGACGTGCGGGTCGTGGTAGTCGACCTCGGCGCCTGCGTTCTTGAGCAGGCTGATCAGCTTCACCGCCGGTGACTCGCGCGTATCCGAGATGTCGGGCTTGTACGCCACGCCGAGAACGAGGATCCGGGATCCGTTCAGGGAGCGCTGCCGCGCATGGTTCAGCGCTTGCGAGACGACCGACCGGCAGTAATACGGCATCGATTCGTTGACCTTCCCCGCGAGCTCGATGAACTCGGTGTAGAAGCCGTATTCGCGCGCCTTCCACGTGAGGTAGAACGGGTCGATCGGGATGCAGTGACCGCCGAGACCCGGGCCCGGCTTGAACGGCATGAAGCCGAACGGCTTGGTCGCAGCGGCGTCGATGACCTCCCAGACGTCGATTCCCATGCGGTCGCACAGCTGCGCGAGCTCGTTGACGAGGGCGATGTTGACCGAGCGAAAGATGTTCTCGAGCAACTTCGTGAGCTCGGCCGCCTCAGGCGACGAGACGGGGTGGACGACGTCGATCGCCTGCGAGTAGAGCGCCACGGCTGCGGCCGTCGATCCCTCGTCGATTCCCCCCACGACCTTGGTGACGTTCTTCGTCGTCCAGTCCTCCCGCCCCGGATCGACCCGCTCGGGCGAGAACGCGAGGTGGAAGTCATGTCCTGCTCGGAGTCCGCTTCCCATCTCGAGCACGGGGAGCACCTGCTCCCGCGTCGTCCCCGGATATGTCGTCGACTCGAGGACGACGAGGTGTCCCGGCCGGAGGCGCTTGGCGATCTCCTCGGCCGCGGAGACGAGGATCCTCAGATCGGGCTCGCGCTGCCGCGACAGAGGAGTGGGCAGTGCAACGAGGATGGCGTCTGCGTCGCGAAGCTCGTCGTAGTCCGTCGTGGCGGCGATGCGACCGTCCTCGACCATCGGCGCAAGCGCCTCGGACGGGAGATCCTCGATATAGCTCTCGCCACGGTTCAGTTGCGCGACCCGATCCGAGTCGACGTCGACGAGCAGCACGAGTGAGCCCGCGTCCGCGAAGACGCGTGCGAGTGGGAGGCCCACGTAGCCGGCCCCGACAATTGCGACGTCCCGCTTCATCGGTCGGGGATCGTAGCGACCAGCACCTGCGCGATCCGCTCAGAGGCGTGCCCGTCTCCGTAGAGCACGGGCAGCCTGGGCGGCATGACAGCGCTCGCAACGGCGTTCGCGAGAGCGGCCGGATCGTCGTCCACGAGCACATTGGCGCCCACTGAGACCGTGTCGATCCACTCCGTCGAGGGTCGGGTCGTCACGCACGGAACGCCGTACCAGTAGGCCTCTTTCTGGAGCCCCCCGGAGTCGGTGACGATCACGCGAGCCTGGGACGCTAGCGACGCCAGCTCGAGGTAGCCGAGCGGCTCGATCACACGCACGTGCCCGCCGAGCTCGAGTCCCTCGCTCTCGATGCGGGAGCGCGTTCGCGGATGCACCGGGAAGACGACGAGCTCGTCGATGCCGTTCAGGCCCTCGACGATCCTGCCCAGCCGGGGCTGCTCGACGTTCGCCTGGCGGTGGATCGTCGCGACGATGTAAGAGCGCGGCTTGTATGGAACCGGAACACGAGCCCGTGCGATCGGCGCGAAGAGCCGGCTCGCGTCGGCCATGACGTCGCCGACGACGTAGATCCGGCCGTGGACCCCCTCGTCCTTCAGCGTTATCCGCGATCGATCATCGGGGCAGAAGAGGAGCCAGGAGATCCGATCGGTCTCGATCCGGTTGCGCTCCTCGGGCATGGAAAGGTCGCCGCTGCGCAGCCCAGCCTCGACGTGGGCGAGGGGAACGGATGCGTCGGCAGCCGCGTGTGCGCCGGCGAGTGTCGAGTTCGTGTCTCCGTAGACGAGCACGAGGTCGGGCGACTCGGCCGCGATTCGCTCCGCGATCGCCGGCTCCATCTGCGCGGTGTCGGCGGAGTGCAGATCGAGCCTGTAGCGCGGCTCTGCGAGGCCGAGCTGATCGAAGAAGATCTGGGACAGCACGTGGTACCAGTGCTGACCGGTGTGCAGCACGACCTCGTCGATCCCAGCGGCCTGCAACGCCGCAGACAGCGGCGCCGCCTTGATGAACTGCGGCCGGTTCCCGACGACGGTGAAGACCTTCACCGAAAACAGCCTAAGCGGAAGGTCGATCGGTTCGCGACTCCTCACCTCTCCGAGCGTCCGGCCGCCTGATTCGGAGTTGGGTTGACGCGAGCGAATCTCACCCGTTCGGGCATCGGGCGCACAACTCGCCAGCACTAGGAGAAATGGGGGCGCCTCGCGGCGCCCCCATGGACAGTACTGTAGACGCGCTTAGCGCCGGGCGTACATCGCATCCTGCGCGTAGCCGTCGTGCGGCTGACCGGTGTAGAAGTCGATCTGTGGCGTCGTCACGAGCCGGTTGAGGCCCGTCCAGACGACATGTACCCGGCCCGAGCTGTCGGTCGCGAGACCCGTGTAGTCGCCGTGGAACTGATTGCAGTCCTTGCCGGTCGCATCAACGACGGGTGGGTCGCTGTAACCGACAGGCCCGCAGACCCTGGGCCACAAGGACTCCGGCACGTACTGACCAGCCCAGTGAGTCGCTGAGATGTCAACGCGCTCGGCCGGAAAGGTCCCGGTCGTCGGGGTGAGTGCCGACTTGCCGCCGTTCGAAGTCCAGAGCACGTGGACGAAGTCGTCGTTCGCCGGTGCCGGTGGATAGGCCGTTCCCGACGTCTGAATGTCCTCATCCCAGGCGACCGCAAGCGTTCCGTTAGGCCGGTAGTCCGCCCACGGGAACCACTGGTGCTTGCCGGCCGTGGTGTCGAGTGGCATCCGCCCCGTCCACGTCGCTCCGTAGTCGAACGAGTCGGAGCGATAGACGTTCGTATCCGAGCTTGGCCCCGCGTTGCAGGGGTCGTAGGTCGGCGCCGTTCCCGGGATGTTGGAAATGCAATCCGCATTCGCGTTCGGGTTTGGCGTCCCGCGGTCGGCAAAAATGACCGTGTAGTGGCCCGGAACCGCCGGATCGGCGGTGATATTCCCGATCGAAGCCCAGCGGATCTGATGGCCCCAGATCGTCTGTCGCCCGATCACCGACCAGGGCATGTCCGTAAGCCCGTCCTCGAGCTGGGCAACCTGCTGTGCCGTTTGGCCGGGCGCGAACGCGCCGAACGTCTGACCGCCGTCCTGCGAGCGCACAACCATGATCTGGGAGTCGAAGTCGACCGGCGCTTCCCAGGCCGCCTCGTTCTGGCTGTTACTAAAGTGAATCAAGAGAGTGCCGTTTGGTGCCGCCTCAGGGATCGAGAACTGGTTCTCGTCGCAGATGCTGGCATTCGGAGCGTCACCGTCGGACTGGAAGGTGCAGCTCGGGTGACGGGCAAGGATCGACTTGGGGTCGGTCCATGTTGCGCCGCCGTCATCGGACCAGCTGATGACGATGTCAGACGAAGCATACGAGCCGTGGAGACCATTCAGGAACAAGGTCGACGTGACGTAGCAACGACCACGAAACGGGCTCGACGGCGAGTTGTCACAGGTGATCCACTCCTTGTCGTAAAAGACAGCCTGGTTCGCAGGCCCGATACCCGCGCCCTTCCCTTTCATCACCGTGACGGGCTCGCTCCAGGCCACGCCTCCGTCGAGCGAACGGCTCACAGAGACATCCCCCTGCGCAACAAAGGGTCCGCCCTGGCCGCCCGTGTTCTCGAGCTGCGCCATCAGCGCCACTGGCCGGTTCACGGCCGATGAGCGGGGGTCGGTGACGAACGCCGGCGAGGGGTCGCCCGCGCCGTTGCCCGACCTCATCGGGATCTGCCCGTCGATCCACGTCGCGCCGCCGTCGAACGAGGTGAAGAATCCCGTCGGCACGAGTGCCTGCCGCGCCCCAGTCGAGTTATTGAAGCGATAGAAGTAGTCGTTCGAACCGGCCAACAGATGATTCGGATTTGCCGGATCGGCGACGATCGCGATCTCATTGTCGGGTGCCCAGTCCTGTCCGTAGGTGGTGTCGTTGCAGCTGATGTCGACGGTCGCCGTCGGGTTACCGGAACTCGAACAGCGGAACCGCTCGATCTGCACTTTGCTGAACTGGCCGCCGGCGTCCGTTTGGCCGAATGTAGCTGCGTCAGAGTCCGGCCGAATCAGTCCCATCCCGGCGTTCAGCCTGGCCGTTCCAAATGGCCGATCCCGTGCGACCGACGCGGTCACGAGAGTTCCGGCGAAAACGGCAACAACAACCATCGCGAAGATGATTCGTGGCATTTCCTCTCCCCTTTCGACGTTGCTGAGGTCATTCTCATGCCCGAACGGCACGCACGTCAAACGATGTCGGCCAGCACGAAGCGGCTAGCGCGAACTCAACGTCCGGCTCGTTGCGGTCGGTGCAGCCGCGCGCTGCGAATGCTTGGCCTCAGCGAGCGGTCGTGGTAAGCAGTGCGTGTGCAGGACGAGATCGTCTTCCGCTTCCTCGACGAGGGGGTCGCCGCGTCGGCGCGGCTACTCCAGGAGCAGGCACCCGATACGTGCCGCGCGGTCGTGGATGCGCTGCCCACCGCCGGATCCGCGCGCCACGGGATCTATTCGGGAAGCGAGGTCTACCTCGTCCTTCCCGAGCTGCTTGCGCCACCGCGTGAGCGCGCGACCACGATCGTCGGCCCCGGCGATGTCGGCTTCCTCACGGTCGAGAAGGGTTCGGGGTACGGCATCGAGGAGGCCTATTCGGAGGTCTGCTGGTTCTACGACCTCGACGCGACGCCCTCGATGCCCGAGGGGCCGATCGCCGTCAACGTCTTCGCTCGGCTCTACGACGCAGACGCCTTCTACGCCGTTTGCCGACGCATGCGGCTTGAGGGCGCGAAGAGGTTCGAGATCGCCCGCGCCGAGAAGTAGCCGCCTACGGCCGCGGACGCGCAAAGCAAGGCTAGTTCAGTCCACCGACGCCTTCAAGCTCGCGCTCCGCGATCCGCAGCTTCTCGGCCATCTCAGGATCGTCGCCGCGAACCTCCGCGATGAAGCGCTCTCCGTCTTCGCTGGCGGATGAATGTCTCGACGGCGTCCCCGAGCGATTAGGTCGGCCACTCGTAGTACCTGTGCAACTCCGGCACTGAGAGCGCAATCAGCAGGCACGCGGCTACGACTGCGGCTCTTACTGGCCGTACGTTCACGATCGCCGCCGCCGCAAGCAAGACATACAGCTTACGAATACCCGTGTTTGCAGGCCTTCCTGTCATGGGCCGTGAAGGATTCGAACCTTCGACCTTGGGATTAAGAGTCCCCTGCTCTACCAACTGAGCTAACGGCCCGGGACGGAAAAGTGTAGCCCCGGGTCTTACGGCTTGAGCCCGGTACAGCGTCGCAACGAGCGCCAGGACGCGAGGTCCTGCCGACGCTCCGCGCCGGCTACAGCCCTCGGAACCCCGTCCACGATCCGAGCCGGGACCCAGCGGTAGCTGTTCACCTTGCGGCCGGTGACGGTCACGAACAGGACGCCGGTCTGCGTCGAGAGTTCACTTGTCCCGTACCAGACGAAGTTGCCGAGGCCGTAGCCGACGAGCGCGTTCCCCATTCGACCCGCCCCCAGCAGGCGGTGCGCGTGCCCTCCGACGACGACGTCGGCGCCCGCAGCCACGAGCTGCTTCGCGAGCGTGCGCTGGTCGGTTGTCGGACACTGCGCGAGCTCGACTCCCCAGTGGAGAAAGACGACGACCGTGTCGGACGTTCTCCGGGCGGCCCGCACTTCTTGGAGGAGGCGTGGGACATCCTTGGCCGACGCGAGTCCGGGCTTACCGGGACCCGCGGTCCAAGCAGAGATCAGGTGGTCGTCCAGGACCTGTGTCGCGCCGATAACGGCAATTCGCTCGCCGTTGATCCTGCGGCGAAATGGACGGTAGGCACGCTTGCCGTCGAGGCCGATGCCGATCACGGGTAGCCCGGCCCGCCGTGCCGCCGCGAGTGAGTCGCGCAGGCCTGCCTCGCCGAAGTCCAGGCCGTGGTTGTTCGCCATCGACGCGACGTCGACACCTCCGCCCCGAAGCGCAGTGAACGCGTCCGGTGGTGCGCTGAAGACAAACTGCTTCGCCGCCGGCGCGCCGCCGTTCGTGACTGCTGTCTCCAGGTTTACGATCGCAAGGTCCGCCTCGTCCAGAACGGGCGCGATCGGCGCCAGAAGTCCTTCCGGGCTCGAAGCGAGCTTCGACTCCAGGACGCCCTCGAAGTGGACGTCGCCGCCGAAGGCCAGCACCACCGGCTTGTCCCTGCCGACCGCGCCGCGCTCTGTCGCGGATGCCTCTCCGCGTCCCGCGACGAGGGTGCCTAGAAGAGCCGCGGAGGGGATCGCGAGCGCGACGAAAACGAGTGAGAATTTTGCGATTCGAGGCACGAGAAGCTGACGGAGAGCGGGATCCGGTTCGGCCCCCACGATAGCTCGCGCTTGAAGTAGGCTCGGCTGCGGTGCGCAAGGGGATCGTCCAGCTTGTCGCGATCGGCGTCGTGATCGGCGTTGCCGCCACGCTCGTCGCTGTCCTCTTCCAGTGGCTTCCGGCCTCGGCGAGCGAAGAGTTCGATCGAATCCAGGACATCTACTGGTTCGCGACGTGGATCTCGGTCGTCATCTTCTCCGTCGTCGCGGCCGTCATCGTGTACTCGGTCTGGAAGTGGCATGTCCCACTGGACGACGACGCCGACGGGCCGCCGATTCACGGACACACGGGGCTCGAGATCGCATGGACCGCTGTCCCCGCGATCCTCGTGATCGCGATAGGGATCGTCAGTGCCGTCGTGATGTCCCAGAACGGCGAGGCGGGGAACCGGCCGCTCGAGGTGAACGCTATCGGGCAGCAATTCGCCTGGAAGTTCGTGTACTCCGAATACGAGAATCGCCAGACGGGAGATCCGGTTCAGAGCGGTGAGCTCGTGCTCCCTGTGGACCAGGAGGCCCGGTTCACGATGACCGCGGTCGACGTGATCCACTCGTTCTGGGTGCCCAATTTCGGGCAGAAGCAGGACGCCGTGCCGGGGATCGAGACCACGATCCTCGTCACGCCGACGAGAACCGGTGAGTTCGCGGTCATCTGCACCGAGCTCTGCGGTCTCGGGCACGCCACTATGCGCGCGAAGGCCCGTGTCGTCACCCGGGCTGCGTTCGACAAGTGGGTGGAGGAGAAGCAGGCGTGACGGCCACGCAGCACGACAGCTCACACGCCGAGTACCCGGCGGATTTCGAGCCACCCCACGGCCCAACGTGGAAGCTGCTCTTCGGCCCGGGACTGATTCGCGGCGGATGGATGGCCGGGGCCGGCTTCGTCCTCGGCACCCTCCTCGTTCTTGCTCTGCGCTGGTGGTGGAGCTGGGAGCCGTACTGGAACACCGAGGTGATCCTCGCCGTCGCGGGAATGGTCATCGCCCCGATCGGCTTCCTCGCCGGAATCGGCTCGTTCGACTACTGGCTGCACTACATCTCGGGCCGCCCGACGCGTCCGGAGGACCACTCGGGGCACGGAGCCCGTACATGGAAGGACTACTTCCGGGTCAACACGGATCACAAAGTGATCGGGATCCAGTACCTGGTCACGACGTTCGTGTTCTTCACGATCGGCGGCCTCATGGCGATGTTCTTCCGCGCCGAGCTCGCCCAGCCAGGGCTCCAGTTCGTCGACTCGCAGACGTTCAACGGCCTCGTTTCCGTGCACGCGACGCTGATGATCTTCCTCTTCATCATCCCCGCGTTCGCCGGGCTCGCGAACTTCGCGGTGCCGCTGATGCTCGGCGCGCCGGATATGGCTTTCCCCCGCCTGAACGCGCTCTCGTTCTGGCTGCTCCCGATTGCGGGACTCATGTTCGTGGCCAGCTTCCTCGCGCCCGGCGGCGCCTTTGGCGCGGGTTGGACGGGCTATGCGCCGCTTGCCGAAGGCCAACCGCTCGGCCAGACGTTCTTCAACATGGGTGTTCAGTGGGCGGGCGCTTCGAGCATCATGACCGCGCTCAACTTCCTCGTCACGATCATCACGATGAGGGCGCCGGGCATGACGTTCTGGCGCATGCCGCTGCTCGTCTGGGCGAACTTCACGACGTCATTGCTCGTCGTCATCGCGACGCCTTTCATCGCCGGCTCGCAGTTCTTCGTGCTGTTCGACCGGATCATGCACACGAGCTTCTTCACCCCCGAGGGCGGGGGCTACGTGCTCGGGTACCAGCACATCTTCTGGTTCTACAGCCACCCAGCCGTCTACATCATGATGCTGCCCGGGTTCGGGATCGTCTCAGAGGTGATCTCGTCGATGTCGCGCAAGCCGATCTTCGGCTATCGCCTGATGGCGTTATCGCTGCTCGGGATCCTCGTTCTTGGCTTCTCGGTGTGGGCGCACCACATGTTCGTCGCGGGCATGGCCGACTGGCTACGCGTGCCGATGATGATCACGACTTTGCTGATCGCGATTCCGACCGGGATCAAGGTGTTCTCCTGGACAGCCACGCTCTGGCGAGGGCGAATCCATCTCACGACGCCGATGCTCTTCGCGCTCGGCTTCGTGACGATGTTCGTGATCGGGGGACTCTCGGGGATCTACCTCGGATCCGTGCCCATCGACATCGCAGCGTCGGACACCTACTTCATCGTCGCGCACATCCACTACGTGCTGTTCGGCGGATCCGTCTTCACGATCTTCGCAGGCGTGTATTACTGGTTCCCGAAAATGACCGGCCGCATGTACAACGAGCGGCTCGGGAAGTGGCACTTCTGGCTGACGTTCGTCAGCTTCAACGCCACGTTCTTCCCGATGCACTACGTCGGCCTGCGTGGCATGCCGCGACGTGTGTTCGATTACGACTCGGCGTTCGGCGACCTCAACTTCGCGATCTCGATAGCCTCGTTCGTCCTAGGCGCCTCGTTCATCGTCTTCGTCTACAACATTATGACGAGCTGGGTCCGTGGACCGATCGCGGAGGCCAACCCGTGGCGGGCGCACACGCTCGAGTGGCAGGTCTCGTCGCCGCCGCCGATCTTCAACTTCGACGAGATCCCACAGGTGGTGGGTGGCCCTTACGAATACGGAGTGCCGGGAGCTCGGCACGCAGTCATGAGCCCGGCCAAGGAGGCCAAGGAGGCACAGGAGGTTCACGCGTGACCATCGCTCGCCTTCGGCTCACGATCGCGGAGGAAACCATATTTCCCCCGCGTGCCCCCTTCTTCTTGAGAGCGTGGGGAACCTCCCGGTTCCCCACGCCCCTCCACGGTCATCGGCCGGAGACCGGCCTATGACCGATACGACCTCCGTTCTCGTAGTCGCGAACGAGACGCTCGTCGGCACCGAGCTCGTGGAAGCGCTGCGCCGACGCGCTGAGCGGGGAGCCATCCGCGTCACGGTTGTCGCCCCGGTGACACGGCCGCGCGAGGGCTACGTCGTGTACCGCGACTCGCGGCGTGCTGCTGCCGGCAGAAGGCTCGATCGCACGCTCCGCGCTCTGCGGGCAGCTGGGATCCCCGCCCATGGCGGCGTGTTCGACGACGAGCCGCTCGCAGCGGTCAAGGATGTGCTCGCCTCCGAGGAGATCGACGAGATCGTCGTCTCCACTCATCCCGAGACGAAGTCGGGCTGGCTGCGCAAGAACCTGGTGGACGAGATTCGGAAGGTCGCCGGCGAGCGGCCTGTCGAGCACGTCGTCTCTGACGTGGTCGCACGCGCCGGTGCCAACGTCCTCGTCCTTGCGAACGAGACCGTTCTCGGGGACCCGCTGCTCGACCGCATCCGCTCCCGCGCCAACGAGAGCGACGCTAGCTTCCTCATCGTCTGCCCCCAGAGCGACCCGGCGCGCGGCGAACATCCGGAGGCCGAGCACCGGCTCCGATCCGCGCTCTCGATCCTGCGCTCCGAAGGCCTCGATGTCCACGGGCAGATTGCACAGCCCGATCCATTCGTAGCGGCGATGGAGGCGATCGAGGACGAGCGCATCGACGAGATCATCGTCTCGACGTTCCCGGGCGAGCGCTCGGGGTGGCTCCGGCGGGATCTCGTCGGGCGATTGCGCTCGGCGAGTGGCCTTCCCGTGGACCATGTCATGGCCGAGTCACACGTGGAGGTGGGCGCATGAGCAACGCTCGCCTCCGACTCGCGTTCGTGGGGGAAACCACGTTTCCCCCACGTGCCCCTTCCTCCCGAGAGCGCGGGGAACCTCCCGGTTCCCCACACCCTTCCCCGCTCATGGCCCGGAAGCCGGCCCATGAGCACGCACGCCGAGGCCGTGCAGCACGACCACCACGGGCCGCCTGAGGCCAACCAGAGCTCTCGAGTGGACGCGCGCACGCTCGGGATGCTCCTCTTCATCGGGTCGGAGATCATGCTCTTCGGCTCGTTCTTCGCCGCGTACTTCTTCGTCCGGGTCGTCAACCCGGGAGCCCCTGACCACTGGCCTCCCGAGCCGTACCACTTCCCGGTGTTCGTCGCGGGTGTCAACACGGCGATCCTCGTGACCTCGAGCTTCACGATGCACTGGGCGCTGCAGTCGATTAAGCGCGGTCAGCGCGCCGGCTTCCTGGCCGGAATGGTGCTCACATTCCTCATGGGCCTCGCCTTCCTGCTGACCCAGGTCGTCGAGTATCTGAACGTCGGGTTCAACACTGGCGCCGGCGCGTTCGCGTCGGTGTTCTTCGGACTGACGGGACTGCACGGCGCGCACGTCGCAGTCGGGCTCAGTCTGCTCCTGATGGTCATCATCCGTGGCTTCCGGGGCCACTTCTCGCCGGAGCACCATCACGGTGTCGAGCTCCCTGGGATCTACTGGCACTTCGTGGACGTCATGTGGATCGTGGTCTACGCGACGGTCTACCTCATCTGAGGCTGCGCAGAAGACGTGGAAAGCCCGTTTCGTAGCGAAGACGCGGCCTTCAAGTTCCTGCTGATCACGATCGGCGCATTCGCGCTCATCGTTGTCGCGTCCGCGATCAGTCCGACGTTCGGGTTCGTGGTCTTCCTGATCCTCTCAGGCGTGGCGATCTGGGCATACCTCGGACAACGGGGGCCGGGTCCCGAGCGCGAGAGTGTCGAGCATGTCGGCGGACCTGACGAGCGCCGCGTTCTCGTGGTGGCGAACGAAACGGTCGCAGGCGATGAGCTCGTGAGCGCGATCGGCACGCTCGCGCTTACTCAGACGACGAGCTTCCTCGTGGTCTGTCCCGCGCTCAACTCGCGCCTGAAGACCTGGACCTCGGACGAGGATCCTGCTCGGGCCGCGGCCCAGAAGCGGCTGGATGCCACGCTCGCTCGGCTTGGGTCGGTCGGAATCGACGCGCGCGGCGAGGTAGGCGACGGCGATCCCCTCGTCGCTGTCGAGGACGCCGTGCGCACGTTCCACCCTGACGAGATCGTGATCTCGACGCACCCTGCAGGCCGCTCGAACTGGCTCGAACGCGGAATCGTCGACTCCGTCCGCGTGCGGTTCGATGTACCCGTCACGCACGTCGTGGTCGACCTCGAAGCGCAGTCGTAAACCGGCAGTGACGGCCGGGCGACGCGGTGTCGGCGTGGCTACTTCCCGGCGGTTGAAGAGACGTAGTCGGCGACTGCCTGGATCTGTGCCTCGTCGAGCGAGCCCTTGAACGACGGCATCGCGCCCTGACCGTTCGTCACTCGATCGACGACGAGCTCCTTCGAGGGCTTCGCCTGATCGAGATTCGGCCCCACAGTTCCGGTGGAGCCCGCATCCGCGAGCGTGTGGCAACCGGCGCAGCCAGCTGTCTCGAAGATGGACTTGCCGTCGGTCTGCTCGCCGGCTGGTGGCTCCGGCGTTACCCCCGTGCCCGCGACCGCCGCGACGTAGACGGCGATGTCATTGGCTGCTTGGTATTGATCCGTGACGCAGAACGCGTCGCCCGTGACATCGCTGCACTCCGGGATCGTCGTGTCCGGTCCAGGCATTCCAGGCGATCCAGTCGAGGTCTCGGTGATCGGGAAGAGGATCTGACCCCGGACGACCTGCGTAAAGGTCGCAGGCGTCATGCCCGCATCGCGAGCTTGCGCGAACGCGTCGTCGAGATTCGGCCCGATCGTCCCGTTCGTCCCTGCGGCCGCAAGTGTGTGGCACGCTCCGCAGTTGGCGTCGAGGAATAGCTGTTTGCCCGCGCCCTGGCTTCCCTCGGTCGAATAGCCACTGCTTCCGCAAGCCGCGAGTCCGAGCGAAAGCACGGCCGCGCACACGGCAGTCACGAGTACGGCGGGCCTCACGGGAGGCGAGTCTAACCCGTGGTACCGAACAGGCGGAGCTGCTTAAGGATGCGCCGGACCTCGACGGCGGTCGGATCCTCCGGCGCGATCCTCAGGAACGCCTCGTAGGCCGCGATCGTCGTGGCCGTGTCACCAGCTCCCTGGGCTGCCTGCGCCAGCTCGAGCTGAACTGTCGGGTCGTTCGGCAAGACCACGGTGATGCGTCGGTAAGCGTCGACAGCCTGGCCGGAGGCCTGTTGCGCCTCGGCGTACGCCTCGGAGCTCTCTTGTGCGATGAGCCCGCTCACCGCCTGCGAGATCGGGTCGGGATCGAGAGTCTTGTCGCCGAGGCGAATCGCACCGGCGATGGCCGTTCCAGGGGCAAGGTACGCAGCTCGAAAATCGGCGATCTGGCCGCGTTCTTGCGCTGCTGAGGCCTTCGTGAGATAGAGCGACGCGAGCTCGCGGAGGACGTCGGTATTGCGAGGGCGCAGTGCGACGAAGCTCTCGAGTGCCTGGATCGCTTCGTCGGTGTTCCCTTCTGCCTGGTGCGCGGTGGCGAGATCGCGGAAGGCCTGCGCATCCTTCGGGTTTTCGAGCACCCGCTGCTCCGAGTCGGAGACCGAAGGCACCCCGCTCGCTCCTCCGGCTCCCCGGAAGACGTCGCCGATGCCGATACCGCCGGCGCCAACTCCGAAACCGACGAAGCCGAGGCCGAACGCCAGGGCGAGGAAAAGGAACATCCACTTCGCATGCCTGCGAAGACGAGGGAAGAACATGGTGTCCTCGATTACGACGTCGGGTCTGCGTGTGACAGCAGCCGGCCGCGGGCGTTGTGCGCGGCGTCGATCAGCTCGAGCCATGTCTTCCCTCCTTTCTCATACCGCTTTTCACCGGACACGAGAGTAGCGACGACGTGTTGCGGCGAGCCTCCGAGAACCGCCGCCGTAACAGGATCTTCCCATGGTACGAACGGTGTCTCGGCGAGCGAGAGAACTGTCAGATCGGCTCTCTTTCCGGCCGCGATCGATCCGAGCTCCGTGTCCCAGCCGAGGGCGCGCGCACCACCGAGCGTCGCGAGCTCGAGCGCATCCGCGGCGGTGAGTGCGTCGGGACGGCGTTCGCGGCGCGCGCGCCGCAGCGATCGCGGCGCGCATCTCGTCGAACATGTCGAACGAGGGCGTCGAGGCCGGGCTGTCGGTCGCGATGCAGACCCGAATACCTGCCGCTCGAAGTTCACTTAACGGCGCAATTCCGCAGCCCAGGATGGCGTTCGAGCGCGGGCAATGCGCTACCGCCACGTCGTTGGCCGCGAGCAGCTCGATCTCTTCGTCGTCAGCCTGTACGCAGTGCGCTGCGAGCACGTGCGAACCGAGCAGCCCTTCCTCCGCGAGCGCGCGGATCCCGGTGGTGCCAGGCGGCGTCACCAGCATCTCCGCAAACGCCTGCCAGCTGCCCTCGCCGGTCCGGAGGAACTCCGTTTCGGCCTCGCTCTCGGCGAGATGAGTCGCGAGGGGAAGGCCGAGCTCGCGCGCACGACCGGTAGAGGTCGAGCGTGCACGTGTAAGGGGCATGCGGAGAGATGCCGACTCTGACGGTTTCGGAGAGATCCTCGGCAATTCGCTCGCGCATCGGCGCGAACCGATCGCGGATCGGAGAGTCGTCCGTGCCGAAGACCTCGAGGTACACGATCCCCCGTAGCCCGACGTCGGCACATGCTGTAGCCGCGGCTCCGCTGAAGCTGCAATCGCCGACGGCCGTGATCCCGGAGCGCAGGCACTCGATCGCACCGAATCTTGCGATCGCCTCCATGTCCTCGAGGTCGATCCGCGCCTTGCGCTCCACGTGGAGGGCGATCCACGGTCCGAACGAGAGGCCGTCGCCGAAGCCACCGTAGACCGCGTACTCGAGGTGAGCTGTGGGCATTCACGAAGCCAGGAAGGATCACCGCGTCTCGATACCGTTCTCCGGCTCCGATTTCCGCCGGCGGACCCCACGGCGACGATGAGGCCGTCTTCGATCGCTACCGCGCCATCGCGAATCGGAGGCCCCTCGACGGGGACCACCCAGTCCGCAGACAGCACTCTCACGGGATCCCGGCTTCGGCGAAGTCCTCGTCCCAGCCGCGCTGCCAGCGCCGCTCCATGAGCACGGAGAGCCAGATCGACAGCTCGAACAGGAACACCAGCGGGACGACCTCGAAAGCCAGCGAGACGGGATCGACCGTCGGAAGCAAGATGGCGAAGACGAGCAGCACGACGAATGCAATTCGCCGATTGCTGCGCAGGCGCGCGGAGGTCAGCACCCGAAGGCGCACGAGTGCCAGGAGGAAGATCGGCATCAGGAACGCGAGCCCTCCGGCGAGCAGGGTGACCGCAGCGAAGTTGTAGTAGTAGCTCGCGCGTATCTGGATGTCGTACAGGTCGGCGTCGTACGATGTGAGGAAGTCGAGCGCCCGCGGCAGGACGACGTAGTACATGAACACCACGCCTGTGGCGAAGAGCGCCGTTGCGAGCACGACGAAGACGAGAACGACGCGCTGGAAATGCGGCTCGACCGCAGGGGCGAGGAAGCCCCAGACCTGCCAGAGCACCACGGGTAAGGCGATGGCAAGACCGGCGATCAAGCTCACCTTCACGGAGGTGGTGAACGGCTCGGTCACTCCGAGCGTCACGAGCCTCTTGTCGTCCGGAAGTGGCCCGACGAGCCACTCCATGATTTGCTCGTGGAAGGCGAACGCCACCAAGAACGCCGGGACGAATGCGAGCAGCGCGAGGATGAGTCGCGTGCGGAGCTCGTCGAGGTGCTCCACGAGGGTTGCCTCCTCGCCATGGAGGAGACGGCGCGGTAACCACCGACGCACCATCGGAGAAGTCTTCCTAGCGAACGGTTTCCCGCTCGGTTTCCGCTTCCGACTCGGCGGTTGGCGAAGTCGGTGTGGAAGGAGCGGCCGGAAGCTCTGAGGGCGGCGCGGTCGTCGGTTCGGTTGTGCTCACGGCCTCCTCGACTCCCGTGACCGAGTCCTTGAATTCGCGCATTCCCTTGCCGAGTGAGCGTCCCATCTCGGGCAGTCGTTTCGCGCCGAAGATGAGGAGCAGCACGACAAGGAGGATCAGGAGCTCCCAGATCGAGATGCCAAAGGGCATGCGCGCACGATACCACCGGGCGGTCGCCCGACCAGGGTCCGGCTACCATGCGGTCAGGCGGACTTGTTCTGCTGCCGGTTCTACGCAAGCGAGGTCCTTTTCACATGGCTCAGCTCGAGATCAAGAATCTTCACGTCGCCCTGGAAGACGGCACCGAGATCGTCAAAGGTGTCGACCTCGTCGTCGCCTCAAACGAGAAGCACGCGGTCATGGGGCCAAACGGATCGGGCAAGTCCACTCTCGCCTACGCTCTCATGGGGCACCCGGCCTACGAGATCACCGAGGGCCAAATCCTCTTCGACGGCGAGGACGTCAGCGAGCTCGGCGCGGACGAACGTGCCCAGCGCGGCCTCTTCCTCGCATTCCAGTACCCACATGCGATTCCCGGCGTAACCGTGACGAGCTTCCTGCGAAGCGCGATCAACGCGCAGCGCAAGGCGGCGAACGGCGGCGAGGACAACCCGGTGCCGATTCCCGAGTTCCGCACCGAGCTGCTGGCTGCGATGGAGGAGCTGAAGGTTCCGCGCGAGCTTGCATCGCGGTACCTGAACGACGGCTTCTCCGGTGGAGAGAAGAAACGCGTCGAGATCCTGCAGATGGCCATGCTCAAGCCGAAGATCGCGGTGCTCGACGAGACCGATTCCGGACTCGACATCGATGCGCTCAAGATCGTCGCGAATGGCGTGAACGCGCTCGTGGGCCCGGAGATGGGCGCCCTCGTGATCACGCACTATCAGCGGATCCTCAACTACGTCACGCCAGACTTCGTGCACGTCTTCGTGGACGGGCGTATCGTGGCCGAAGGCGGCCCGGAGCTCGCCCATAAGCTCGAGGCGGAGGGCTACGAGGCTTTCACGCCCGCAGGTGTCACCGGAGGTGGCGAATGAGTACCCATGAGACAGAGGTCGTTCGCGGGATCCGCTCGGAGTACAAGTACGGGTTCTCGAACCCCGACGCCGCGAAGGACTACTTCTTCAAGTCGGGACGAGGCATCTCGCACGAGGTGGTCGAAGCGATCGCCGAGCACAAGAACGAGCCCGACTGGATGCGGCAGTTCCGCCACAAGTCGCTCGACTACTTCTTCGCCCGGCCGATGCCGAACTGGGGAGCGGATCTCTCCGGGATCGACTTCGAGAACATCTACTACTACATCAAGCCCACCGAGAAGCAGGCGGACTCGTGGGAGGACCTGCCGGCCGAGATCCTCGACACGTGGGACAAGCTAGGGATTCCCGAGGCGGAGAAGAAGTACCTCGCCGGCGTCGGTGCGCAGTACGAGTCCGAGGTCGTCTACCACAAGCTCCAGGCCGACCTCGAGGCGAAGGGCGTGATCTTCCTCGACATGGACACGGCTCTGCGCGAGCACGAGGACATCGTCAAGCAGCACATGGGAACGATCATCCCGCAGAACGACAACAAGTTCGCCGCGCTCAACTCTGCCGTGTGGTCAGGCGGCTCCTTCATCTACGTCCCGCCCGGAGTCAAGATCGAGATGCCGCTCCAGGCCTACTTCCGCATCAACGCGGAGAACATGGGCCAGTTCGAGCGCACGCTGATCATCGTCGACGAGGGCGCGTACGTGCACTACGTGGAGGGCTGCACCGCGCCGATCTACTCGTCCGACTCGCTGCACTCGGCCGTGGTGGAGATCATCGTCAAGCGTGGTGGACGCTGTCGGTACACGACGATCCAGAACTGGTCGAACAACGTCTACAACCTCGTGACCAAGCGGGCAGTCGCCTACGAGGACGCGACGATGGAGTGGGTGGACGGGAACCTCGGTTCGAAGGTGACCATGAAGTATCCGGCGATCTGGCTCATGGGCGAGCGCGCGCACGGCGAGGTGCTGTCGATCGCGTTCGGCGGCAAGGGCCAGCACCAGGATGCGGGCGGCAAGGTCGTGCACGTCGCACCGCACACGACGTCGGTCATCACCTCGAAGTCGATCTCCAAGGACGGCGGCCGCGCCGGCTATCGCGGGCTCCTGCAAGTGGCGAAGGGCGCCGTCGGCTCGAAGTCGAAGGTGGTCTGCGACGCGCTGATCCTCGATGAGGAGTCTCGCTCCGACACGTACCCGTACATCCAGGTCGACGAGAACGAGGTCGACCTCGGGCACGAGGCAACGGTCTCGAAGATCGGCGAGGAGCAGCTCTTCTACCTCATGAGCCGCGGGCTCTCCGAGTCCGAGGCGAGCGCGATGATCGTGTCGGGCTTCGTCGAGCCGATCACGAAGGAGCTCCCGCTCGAGTACGCGGTCGAGATGAACCGCCTGATCCAGCTACAGATGGAAGGCAGCGTTGGCTGAGGGCGTCGTGGGGCTCGATTTCGTCGGCGTCCCGTCGACGGACTGGGAGAGAACGCGCGCTTTCTACGTCGAGACGCTCGGCCTGCGCCCCGACGAGCATTCGCACGGGCGGAGTTCTGGGTCGGAGAGACGTGCTTCGCGATCTACGAGCCGGAGCGGTTCGGCATAGAGTTCGCCCCCCAGAAGAACGCGGCCCTTGCCCTTCGCGCCGACGACATCGACGCGACTCGAAAGGAGCTCGAGGCGAAGGGCGTCGAGTTCATCGGCGACACCTTCGACACCGGCGTTTGCAAGATGGCGTTGTTCGTGGATCCGGACGGAAACGATGTGATGCTGCATCGTCGGTACGCGCCGCACGCCGACGGCCACAAACCGTGATCGACGTCGAGCGAGTCGACTTCTTGTCGTTTTTGACTCAGGACATTCCGCGTGCGAAGCGCTTCTACTCCGAGATCCTGGGGCTCGCGATCGAGTCCGGAGGAAAAGACGACATGGAGTTTCGTGCGGGACAGGTGACACTGGACATCTTCGATCCGGCGAGCCAGGGTCCGCCGTTCGCTCCGTCGCTCGGCGGCATGGCTCTCCGAGTGCCCGATGTCGACGTCGCTCGAACCGAGCTCGAGGCGAAGGGCGTCGAGTTCGACGGCGAAACGCTGCAGACCAGCGTCTGCCGCATGGCGTTCTTCCACGACCCCGACGGCAATCTGCTCATGCTGCACCGACGCTTCGACGCCGTGTGATGCAGGTCGAGCTCGTTGATTTCGTGTCGGTTCCGACACGCGATGTCGCGCGTTCGGTCGCGTGGTACCGCGACGTCCTCGGGTTGCCCGAGAGCGAGTTCTCCGAGGGAGAGGTCGAGACGCCGAATCTGACGCTCTCCTTTTGGAAGCCGGAGGAGCAGGGCGAGTCGTTCGTCCCCAACGCGAACGGGATCGCGCTTCACGTAGCCGACGTTCACGCTGCAGTCGAGGAGGTCAGGCAGGCAGGCACCGAGGTGATGGGAATCGAGGATTCCGGTGTCTGCCACATGGGCTTCGTCAAGGATCCGGACGGCAACGTCCTCATCCTCCATCGTCGTTATTCCCCGAGAGTGCGTCGTGTCGAGAGCTGAGATTCTCGAGCGCTACGCAGCGCTCCCGCTCCCGACGACGAAGGACGAGCACTGGCGATTCACCGACCTTCGTGGGTTCGACCCGGACGGCTGGACGGGGAACGGCGCCGCGACTGATCGCCGCGCCAACGTCCATGCTCGAGCTCGACGTCGCCGGCGTCGCGCACGTGAGCGAAGAGAGAATCGAAATCGCCAACGCGCCGGCCGGCATCACCTTCGCTCCGCTTCCCGAGGACCACGAGCTCCTCTACTCGCTGGTCGGGTGGGACGAGAAATTCGCCGCGCACAACGCGGCGATGTGGAAGCACGGTCTGCTGGTTCATGTCCCGCACGGCGTCGTGCTCGACAAGCCCCTCTACGTGCGAATCGTGAACTCCGCCGAGCGGGGGTCGCTCTTCTGGCGTCTGCTCGTTGTCGCCGAGCCGGAGAGCCGATTTACGCTGATCGAGGAGTACACGTCGTCCAACCCGGAGCTCACCTCGTACTCGAATGCTGCCGTCGAGATCGTCGTGAAGGATGCGGCAAAGGTCGAGTACGTATCGATTCAAAACCTCTCGCGCAGTACCTGGCACTTCGCGTCCCACCATGCGCGGGTCGATCGCGACGCCGAGCTCGACTGGGTCGCCGGTGGCTTCGGTTCCGCGAAGGGAAAGGTCAGGATCCAGAACGACCTCGCCGGTCCCGGGGCGACGTCCCGTGTCACCGGCGCGTACTTCGCCGACGGGACACAGCACCTGGACTACGACACGTTCCAGGAGCACATCGCGCCCAACACCACCTCGGACTTCGCCTTCAAGGGAGCTCTTCGCGACACGGCGCGCGCTGTCTGGCGCGGGATGATCCGGGTCGAGGAAGGCGCTCAGAAGACGAACGCGTACCAGGAGAACCGCAATCTCCTGCTCTCGAAGACCGCGCATGCGGACTCGATTCCAGGGCTCGAGATCATGGCCAACGACGTGCGCTGCACCCACGGTGCGACCCTTAGCCAGGTCGATCGAGAGCAGCTCTTCTATCTCATGACCCGCGGGCTCCCGCGCGCCGAGGCGGAGCGGCTGATCGTGCGCGGTTTCTTCCAGGATGTCCTCGACCGTGTCGAGCTCGAACCTGTGCGCGACGCGCTTGCTGCCGCTCTCGAGGCGCGCATCCCGCAGGTCTAGCCCTTGATTGGGCAGAATCGGTCGATGGAGCCCGTGCTCGCACCGCGCTTACGCGGCGTGTTCCATCAGTACGCGTTCGTAGCGGCGGTCATCGCAGGCGTCGTGCTCGTCGTCCTGGCGGACGGATACCTCGAGCGGTTCGCCGTCTGGGTCTACGCGGTCGCGCTCGCTGCGATGTTCGGGGCGAGCGCGCTCTACCACCGCTTCCCCTGGCGCACTGCGACCGCGCGTCTTCGTGCACGGCGGCTCGACCACGCGATGATCTTCGTCTTCATAGCCGGGACCTATACGCCATTCGTGCTTCTCGCCTTCACTGGAGCGCTGAGAGCCGTCGTTCTGGCCTCCGTCTGGGGTGGCGCTGCGCTCGGCGTCGTTCTCGAGCTTCATTGGATCCACGCCCCGCGCTGGGTGTCGGCGGTCGCCTACCTCGCAGTCGGCTGGATCGGGATCATCGCGTTGCCGCAGTTCTTCCCGAAGCTCGGCGTCGCCGTTGCGGTGCTCCTGATCGTGGGAGCAGCCCTTTACACCATCGGTGCCGTGACGTACGCAACGACGTGGCCCAACCCTTTTCCGGCAACGTTCGGGTTCCACGAGGTGTTTCATCTGCTCGTGATCGCTGCCGCAGTCGTCCAGTTCGTCGCGCTCGCGCTCGTCGTGGTCTGACCTCGGCGCGGTACCCTCGAAGTATGGAAACCAAGATGCACTTCACAGAAGAAGAGTGGCGCGAACGACTCTCGCCCGAGCAGTACGAGGTCCTGCGCCGGAAGGGCACCGAACGGGCGTTCACCGGTACGTATTGGGACGAGCATGCGCCCGGGATCTACCGCTGTGCGGGGTGTGGCGCCGAGGTTTTCCGATCGGAGACAAAGTTCGACTCGGGCACGGGGTGGCCGAGCTTCTTCGAGCCCGCGGCACTCGACAGCGTCGTCACCGAGACGGACGCGAGCTACGGGATGATCCGCACCGAGGTGCTGTGTGCGTCATGCGGCGGCCATCTCGGCCACCTCTTCGACGACGGGCCTGCCCCCACCGGGAAGCGTTACTGCATCAACTCGTGCTCGCTCGATCTCGAGCGCGAATCCTGACGGTCGCTATCGTCGACGCATGAGGAGCTGCTGTCGCGCGACGTCGTGTGAGCAGTTCTTCAAGCCGCACGTCGCGCGCCGCAGTCTCGAGACGTACCGCAGGAAGGGGCTCGACGCACAGGAGCGCCAGATGGTTGCGAGCCTCTCGGCCGAGCCGCTCGACGGCGCGCGTGTTCTCGAGATCGGAGGTGGCATCGGTCGCATCCAGGCAGAGCTACTCGGCGTTGGCGCCGAACAGGGCGAGATCGTCGAGCTGGTGCCCGCGTACGAGCCGTACGCGCACGAGCTCGCCCAAGAGAAGGGCCTGGACGGGCGTACCTCGTTCCACGTCGTCGACATCCTCGACGAGCCCGACGCCGTTGAGCCCGCCGACATCGTCGTCCTCAACCGCGTGGTCTGCTGCTCTCCGGACGGGGTCGCGCTTGTTGCTGCAGCGGGGAGGCTCGCACGGCGGACATTGGTGCTCAGCTTCCCGCGCGATGTCTTTTGGGTGCGCGCTGGGATCCGGCTGCTGAACGCCGGTCTCTGGCTGAGCCGGAGCTCGTTCAGGGTCTACGTTCATCGGCCGGCTGCCCTGCTCGCAGCGGCGGAAGACGAGGGCGTACATCTCCGAGAGGGCGACCGCGGGGTCTTCTGGCAGTGGGCGACGTTGCGCCGTGCGGCATGACCGAGCTCGGGCTCTTCCCCTTGCCGTTGGTGCTGCTTCCGACGGAGCGCGTTCCACTTCACATCTTCGAGAAGCGCTATCGGGAGCTCATCGCTGAGTGCCTCGACTCGGGCGAGGACTTCGGGCTCGTGTACGCGGACGATGAAGGAGTTCGCGACGTCGGCACGCGTGCGAGCGTCACCGACGTGCTCTCCCGGCTCCCTGACGGGAGGATGGACATCCTCGTCGAAGGCGGTGCACGCTTCAGGCTCTTCGAGCTCACGACCGGACGGAGCTTTCGTACGGCTCTCGTGTCCCCGGTCGAAGACGACGACGATCCCGCCGGGGCGGACTCGATCGACAGGGCGCTCGGTCTCTTCGAGCGCCTGCGCGAGCTGACCGGAAGCGATGTCGACGTTCCCGATCCGGTGGTCCCCCAACTCTCCTATGCCCTTGCCGGTCGAGTCGAGCTTCCTCCAGCCGAGAAGCTGCAGCTCCTGACCGATCTGTCCGAGCGGAGCCGCATGAGCCAGCTGTGCGACTTGCTCGAGAACGCGGTGTCGACGGCTCGTCGCGTTCGGACAGCGGCAGAGCGCGCGGCCACGAACGGCCGGGTCCACCTAGATGCTTGATCCTGGGGTGAGCCGATAGCTCGGGGGTACGATGCGGTCGTGGCCGTAACCGCACATCCGAAGCTCGACGCGGAACGCCTGCGCACCGACTTCGCGGTGTTCGACGAGCTCGTCAACGGGAAGCCCGTCGCATACCTCGATTCCGCGGCTTCGACACAGAAGCCACGCCAGGTGCTGGACGCAATGCGAGACTTCTACGAGCACTCGTATGCGAACGTTCATCGCGGGGTCTACCGGCTTGCGGAACGGGCGACGACCGGCTACGAGACTGCGCGTCGCAAGGTCGCGTCGTACGTCAACGCACCGTCCGAGCGTGAGGTGATCTTCACCCGTAGTGCCACGGAGGCGCTCAATCTCGTCGCGTATGCCTGGGGCCTCGACAATCTCCAAGAGGGCGATGTCGTAGTCGTCACCGATCTGGAGCACCATTCGAGCTTCGTCCCATGGCAGTACGTTGCAGGTCGAACCGGAGCGACGTTTCGCGCAATCCCCATCGATGAGAGTGGTGAGCTCCGCCTCGAGGCGCTCGACGACTTCGAGCGCGAAGGGAACGTGAAGGTCGTTGCGTCGAACCTGGTCTCGAACACGCTCGGAACCGTCAATCCGGTGCAAAGCCTCGCCGCCTGGGCGCACGAGCGCGGCGCGATTATGGTCGTGGACGCCGCGCAAGCGGCGCCTCATCGCCCGATCGACGTTCAGGCGCTCGACTGCGAGTTTCTCGCGTTCTCGTCGCACAAGATGTGCGGCCCGAGCGGTGTCGGCGCGCTCTGGGGGCGTCGCGAGCTGCTCGAGACCATGGCTCCGTTCAATCTCGGCGGCGAGATGATCCGCTCGGTCTCGATGGAGCGGACGACCTGGAACGAGCTTCCCTACAAGTTCGAGGCCGGGACACCAGCGATCGCCGAGGCTGTCGGCTTCGGTGCGGCGATCGACTACGTGACGGAGATCGGGCTCGACGCGATCGAGCGCCATGAGCAGGAGCTCGTGGAGTACACGCTCGGGCGCCTCGGCGAGGTCCCTTGGGTGGACACCTACGGGCCGCCCCCGGAGCGCAGAGCCGGGATCGTCTCGTTCAACATCGACGGCGTCCATCCGCACGATGTCGCCCAAGTGCTCGACTGGGAGGGTGTCGCCGTACGAGCCGGGCATCACTGCACACAGCCCCTCATGGCGAAGCTGGGAGTGAGCGCGACGATCCGCGCCAGCTTCTACGTGTATTCCATCCCAGAGGAAGTCGATCGCCTGATCGACGGCCTCCACAAGGCCAAGACGTCGCTCGGCTAGCCATGTCCGAGTTCGACCAGCTGTATCGAGAGCTGATTCTCGATCACTACAAGAATCCGCGGAACCACGGTCTCCTCGATCCCGCGGATGCGCAGGCCGAGGGCCAGAACCCGCTCTGCGGGGACGAGATCACAGTCTCCGTGCGGCTTGGCGACGGCGACGTCGTCGAGGAGGTCGGCTTCGACGGCCGAGGCTGCGCGATCAGCCAGGCGGCGGCCTCGATGCTCAGCGATCTCGTCAAAGGGCGTACCGCGGAGGACGTTGCAGCGATGCCGAAAGAGGAGCTCCTCGAGGAGCTCGGGATCCCGCTCAGTCCGATCCGGCTCAAGTGCGCGATCCTCGGCCTCGGCGTTCTCAAGCTCGCCCTCCACAAGGCGAAAGGAACGCCGCTTCCCGAGGAGTGGGGTACGTCGTCTCGCGACTTGGTGCTCGAGTAGTGCCCGAGATCGAGGTCGCTCCGGTCGCGGAGCTGCCGTCCGGGACGATGCGGCTCATCCCGGCCGGTTCCATCACGATCGGTGTGTACAACTGCGCCGGCACGTTCTACGCCATCGAGGATCGTTGCTCGCACGACGACGGCCCTCTCTGCGAGGGTGACTGGGAGCCTGAGCTGTGCGTCGTCGTGTGCCCTCGTCACGGGTCACGCTTCGACCTTCAGACCGGCATTCCGATGAGCCTTCCTGCGTTCGAGATGGTTCCGACGTATCCGGTCTCCGTTCGCGAGGACGGGGTCGTCGTCGTCGAGGTCCCGGAGTAGTGGTCTGATGCTCGACGAGCGCGTGCTCTCCGTGCTCGAGCGCCTGGAAGAAGAGGATCGCCTCGAACGCGATGCCGGTGTTCCGGCCGCGCAGCGCTCGCGACAGGTCGCGCCTACGACCGGACGCTTCCTCTTTGCGCTAGCCGCTTCGCAAGCCGGGATCGAGGTCCTGGAGATCGGCGCGTCGCGCGGCTATTCCTCGATCTGGCTGGCAGCGGGCGCCCGTGTCCTCGGAGGCCGGCTGCTCTCGCTCGAGCACGATCCCGTGAAGTGCGAGGCCTGGCGCGAGAATATCGCCGGCGCAGGTCTCGAGGAATGGGCCGAGCTCGTCGCAGGCGACGCGTTCGCGACCCTCGCATCCACCGAGGACACCTTCGACCTCGTCTTCCTCGATGCCGAGAAAGACGACTACGAGAAGCTCTTCGCGCTTGCTCGCCCGCTCCTCGAGCCTGGCGGGCTGGTCGTCGCGGACAACGTGCTCTCACACGCGGAGACGCTTGCTGCGTACTCCCGCGCACGGCAGGCGGACCCTACGCTCTCGAGTGTCACCGTCCCGCTCGACCGAGGCTTGGAGCTCTCGGTGGTTCTCGGCGACGTGTAGAGCCTTCCTCCATCCGCACGAAGTGCGTATGCTGACGCTACCGCGGAAAGGAGGTGGTCCGGCTTGAGCGATGACAGTACGGGCAGTGGAGGTACCAGCGGGTAGAGGCGTGCCCCCGGGACCACCGGGAAGCGTCTAGCCAACGTAGGGGGCTCGCGTGTCGCGCCGCACTTGTCTCGACGAGAGGAGTGCCGGAAGCGCCTCTACTAATCCAACGTTGGTATCCGGAACGAGGGGCCGCCTTAGTGCGGCCCCTCGACGTTCCGGGTTCAGGCGTCAGGCGGCCAGCTCAATCGCGGCAGCCTCGTGCGCCAGGTTCTCGAGGTGGATCCGTAGCCGCTCCGCTAGAAGCGGATCGCGCAGTCGCCCGTCCTCGTCGAAGACGTTCTGCGCCTGTGCGACCGGCAGCTCGCCTTCGATCACGCGCGCCCCTGCGAGCCCCAGAACCCTGCGGAGATCCTGCTGCGCCCAGATGGCGCCGTACTGACCCGTCGTTGCGCCTGCGACGGCTGCGGTCTTGCCCCAGAGCGCGGCCTCGCCGCGTGGAGGTCGTGACGCCCAGTCGATCGCGTTCTTCAGCACACCGGAGATCGAGCCGTTGTATTCGGGGGTGACGAAGAGAAGCGCGTCCGCGCGAGCGATTCGCTCGCGCAGATCGCGCACCGCCTCGGGGGTGATCTCGCCATCGCGGTCGGCGTCGAACGGCGGAATGTCACCCAGCCGGTCGTACAGCTCGACACTCGTGCCCTCCGGCGCGCGCTCGGCGGCGGCGCGCGCCAGGGCCGTGTTGTAGGAGTCGATCCGCAGGCTTCCCGAGATTGCGAGGATCTTCATGATTAGGCGGCCCTTACCGCCGCGAAGCTCGCCTTCAGGACGACCTCGTTCGGCAGCATGAAGCCGCCGCCCGGAAGTTGCATGTTCCACTCGAGCCCGTAGCCGGTGCGATCGATCGTGCCGGAGAGCTCGAGCGCGATTCGCTCGTTCCCCATCGGGTCGGTCTCTGTACCGAGGAAGCGGCCTCTGAGCTCGACGGGCTTCGTGACACCCTTGATCGTCAGGTCGCCCTTCGCGACGAGCTCGTCGCCGTCTGCCTCGACCGAGTTCGACTCGAAGCGGAGCTCGGGATAGCGTGCGGTGTCGAAGAAGTCCGGCGCCTGCAGATGCGTGTCGCGCGTCTCGTCGAATGTCGTGATGCTCGAGACGTCGGCCGTCCCCTCGATGGACGGTTGCTCCCCGCCCTGGATGGTGCCCGTGAACCCGAGCACACGCCCCTTTACGTAGATGAGCCCGATCTTCTTGACCTCGAACTCGAGTGCCGACCAGACTGGGTCGATCGACCATGTCCCTGACGGGATCTTCGTGGCCGGCTGATCTGCGACGATAGACATTTGCTACCTCCTATTGAGTGCGCTACTATTGAGTACGCAAGCAACTATAACAGGGATAAAGATGATGAGTCAAGTATTGAGTGAGCAATCTTCTGGGGTCCGCGCGTTTACGGCGCTCTTACGCGCGCATTCCTTTGCGATACGGCAGCTGAGTGCGCAGCTGACGGCCGATCACGGGCTGACGATCAGCGACTACGAGGTGCTGCTCCGCCTCGCCCGAGCGCCTGACCGCAGGATGCGGCGCGTTGATCTCTCGGAGCAAGTGGTGCTCACGGCATCGGGCATCACCCGCCTGCTCGACGGACTAGAGCGAAGCGGGCTCGTCGAGCGAGGCTCCTGTGCGAGCGACCGGCGTGTCGTGTATGCGGTCTTGACCGATGCGGGGCTGACCAAGGTGCGCGAGGCATCCAGAAGCCATGTAGCCCAGATCGACGAGTTCTTCGGGGAGCGCTTCGACAAGGATCAGCTCGACACGGTGGGCGATCTCCTCAGCCGACTCGGAGGGGCGGATTCGGGCGAGTGCGACCCGGACGCCTAGCGCTGCTCGCCGTCGGTGAAGTTCTGCCAGTAGCGGCTAGGCGTCGGGCCACGTTGCCCCTGGTACTTGGAGCCGATTCCCTCGGAGCCGTATGGCCGCTCGGCGGGCTCTGACAGCTGCACGAACGAAATCTGGCCGATCTTCATCTCCGGGTAGATGGTGATAGGGAGGTTCGCGACGTTCGACAGCTCGAGGGTGACGTGGCCATCCCAGCCCGGATCGATGAAGCCGGCCGTCGAGTGGATCAGCAGGCCCAGGCGACCAAGCGAGCTCTTTCCTTCCAATCGCGCCACGAGGTCGTCGGGAAGTGTGATGCGCTCGAGGGTCGAACCGAGCACGAACTCGCCCGGGTGGAGGATGAAGGCCTCCTCGCCCGTCACCTCGACGAGCTCGGTCAGCTCCTCCTGCTGTGCCTTGACATCGATGAACGGGTAGCGAGAGTTCCGGAAGACGCGGAAGTAGCGATCTACGCGTACGTCGAGGCTCGAAGGCTGCATGAGCTCCGGGTCAAACGGCTCGATACCGATGCGCCCGTCGGCGATGAGGCGCCGGATTGTTCGGTCGGAGAGGACCACCGGGCGATTCTAGGCAGGGACAGCTTGTGACAAGTTGTCACATGAGCTCGGAAGTCCTCGCGTGTTGAAGGCGTGGACTGCGATAGGGTCCACGCCCGGTGTCGATGCTGTTCCCACCCATCGACCCGAACGAGCGGTTTCGGGGACGTCGGGCTGCGGCAAGGCGGAGAAAGCGCCTCAGGCGTAGTCTCACCGTCGGCGCGGCGCTGACCGGGGTTGTGCTCCTCGGGGCGGGCGCGCAGTTCGTAAGCACCGGTAACGACCGCGAGGCGCCCGACGCTCAGGCTCCGGGCGCCCTCACGAAGGCGTCGGGCCCGCGCGCACTTCCCGTCGAGATCCGGGGAGTCCACGTCTCGGTGGGGCTCGCGTCGCTACCGGGCAAGCTCGAGGAATACCTCGATCTCGAGCAGGACGGGCTCACGGCGCTCGAGCTCGACATCAAGGACGAGAACGGCCAGATCGGCTTCACGTCGAGGCAGATCCCTCTTGCAACGACCGCGGGAGCCGCGCGAGACTTCTACTCCCCTCGTGCGGTCGCGCGACTCGCCCACGATCGGGGCGTCTATCTGATCGGGCGGGTTGTGGTGTTCGAGGACCCGATCCTGTCCCGGGCGCGCCCTGACCTGGCGATTCGGAGGTCAGACGGCTCGGTCTGGCGTGATGCTGCGGGCCTCGGGTGGACGAACCCGTACGACCGCCGAGTGTGGGACTACAACGTCGACGTCGCGGTGATCGCCGCGCGCGCGGGATTCGACGAGATCATGTTCGACTACGTACGGTTCCCTTCCGACGGCGATGTCCAAAGCGCGGTGTACCGGCACCAACGCACCCTCACAAAGCGCGACGCGGTGCCGGCGTTCCTCCGATACGCAGCCGGTCGCCTCGAGCGCCACGACGTCCGGGTCTCGGCGGCCGTGTTCGGCCTGTCCGCGGCCCGTGACCTCGGAATCGGACAGCTTCCGAGGCGCATGGCACCGCACCTCGACTCGCTGTACGCGATGACGTATCCGTCGCTCTTCGGCCGCGGCGAGCTCGGGATCGCCGATCCCAGTGCGGCACCCGGAGAGACGGTCTCCCGAGCGCTGCGACGATTCCAGGTCGCGCTTCGGGGCTCGAACACTCTCGTGCTCCCGTGGGTGCAGGACTTCAGCTTCACGACGCGTTTCGAGCTCGAGCAGGTTCTCGCCCAGATCGATGCGGCACGGCGCGCGGGAGCAAAAGGGTTCATGCTCTGGAACCCGGAGGGCGTCTACACGGACGGCGCTCTGGCGCCGCCCTCTTGAAAGCGCGTCAGGGTGCGAGCCGTTCGCGCAGCCAGCGTGCGTCCTCGCTCGAGCGTGCGTAGCGCACGCGGTCGTGAAGTCGATCATCGCGGTGTGACCAGAACTCGATGGTTTCGGGGACGAGGCGATAGCCGCCCCAGAACGGCGGCAACGGAACCTCGCCTCCGGAAAATTGGGATTCGGCAGCGGCGACGCGAACGTCGAGGTCGGATCGTCCGTCGAGCGGTTGTGACTGAGGGGACGCCCAGCCCGCAATCTGGCTCGCACGCGGCCGCGTGCTCCAATAGGCAGCCGACTCCGTGGGGTCGACCTCGACGACTGCGCCCTCGACTCGCACCTGACGCCCGAGCTCCCACCAATGCAGCACAACGGCCGCGCGCGGGTTGTGCCGCAACTCCTCGGCCTTCCGCGACGTCCGGTTGGTGAAGAAGGTGAGCCCGCGCGCGTCGATGCCGCGCACGAGCACGACTCGCGCCGAGGGGCGGCCACTCGGGTCTGCCGTAGCGAGGGTCATGGCTTCAGGCTGAGACACCCTCTGTCGCGCCTCTGCGAGCCACACATACAGCTGGGCGATCGGGTCGACAGCGAGATCGTGCTCGTCCATCCGCGACAGGATGCCTATTGACTTGCTCGGCAGCAGGAACGAGACTCCCGGCTCATGTGCCTGATCTTCCTGCTCGCGCTCTTTGCCCCGAGGGTTGCTTTCGCTCTCATGTGGATCTTCGGAGATCGCGTCGATCTTGCGTTCGGATCCTTCGTCTGGCCGCTGCTCCTGCTCATCTTTCTGCCGTGGACGGGGATCGTGTACGCGCTTCTCTGGTCGCCGGTCGGAGGGGTCGAGGGAGCGGAGTGGATCCTGGTCGGCCTGGCCGTGGCCGTGGACATCGCGTCTGCGAGCGCACGGGCGGCCAAGAGTCGCTACCGCTAGGAACGGTCTCGGGCACTGACAGCAGCCTCGGATAGGCTGCCGCGCGTGGCTGCGACCCGCGTAATCGAGCTCCGAACAGAGATTCCGGGCCCTCGTGCTCGCGAGATCCTCGAGCGGGAACGGCACGCCGTTGCAGGCCCCCTCATCGTGCACGGGCCGATCGTCGCCGCCGAAGCCCTCGGCGGGACCATCACGGATGTGGACGGCAACACATTCGTCGACTTCGTCGGTGGCGTGGGCGTTGCGAACGTCGGGCACAACCACCCGCGCGTCGTCGAGGCGATCACGGAACAGGCCGGGCGGTTCCTCCACACCGATTTCACCGTGGTTGCGTACGAGGGTTACATCGAGCTCGCCGAGCGGCTCGGAGCGCTCGTTCCGATCACAGGGCCGACCAGGGGCGCGTTCTTCAACGCAGGTGCCGAGGCGGTCGAGAACGCGGTCAAGCTCGCCCGGCTCTACACGGGACGACACGGCGTGATCGCATTCGAGGGTGCCTTTCACGGGCGCACCCTGCTGGCCTTGACCATGACCTCGCGCACGCACCCGTACAAAACCGGCCTCGGCCCGTTCGCGCCTGAGATCTATCGGGCACCGTATCCAAACGCGTATCGGGGTCCCGACGCCAACGCCGCCCTCGCCTCGCTCGAGCGGATGTTTGCCACTCACGTTCCCGCCGAGCACATCGCCGCGATCGTCTTCGAGCCTCAGCAGGGCGAAGGTGGGTTCCTACCCGCGCCGCCCGAGTTCGTAACCGGCCTGCGTCGAATCTGCGATGAGCACGGGATCGTCCTCGTGGCGGACGAGGTGCAGACCGGGTTCGGTCGCACCGGCCGGATGTTCGCGATGGAGCACTTCGATGTCGAGGTCGATCTCCTCATCGTCGCCAAATCCATCGCCGGCGGGCTTCCGCTCTCGGGAGTAGTCGGTCGCGCAGAGATCATGGATCACGCTCACTCGGGAGCGATCGGCGGCACCTTCATCGGGAACCCGGTCGCGCTCGCCGCGGCCGCGGCGGTTCTCGACGTGTTCGAGGAGGAAGGGCTCGTCGAGCGGGCGGGACTCGTCGGCGAGGTGATTCGCTCGAGGATGCTCGACTGGCAGCGCCGCTGGTCGCAAGTCGGGGATGTGCGAGGGATGGGGGCGATGCTCGCAATCGAGCTCGTCCGCGACGCGGGGTCGAAGACCCCTGCGCCCGAGCTCGCAGACGCCGTCGTCGACGAGGCCCTCCAACGCGGGCTCATCCTCTTGAAGGCCGGCACCTTCGGGAACTGCATCCGCGTTCTCTGTCCGCTGACGATCGCAGATGCAGAGCTCGACGAGGGCCTGGCCGCCTGGGAAGAGGCGCTCGCCGCCGTTCTCGGCTAGGCGCGAAGCGCCTTGTCCGCGAAGCGGACCAGTGGAGGGGGTCTGGGGGAACCGGGAGGTTCACCCAGCTCTAGCAAAGGCGCTTTGCGTCGCGCCCTAGAACTCGAGGTGGCTACGTCGTTCGTGGCGTTCGAGTGCGAGCTCGACGAGACGGTCGAGCAGGTCGGCGTAGGGGACGCCGGACGCTTCGAAGAGCTTCGCGTAGACGCTCGTCGAGGTGAAGCCCGGGATCGTGTTGATCTCGTTGACGACCACCTCGCCGCCGAGGCGGACGAAGAGGTCGATGCGGGCCATTCCCTCGCATTCCGTGGCCACGAACGACTCGATCGCGAGGTCGCGCACCTGCTGGTCTGCCTCGGGGGAGATCCGAGCGGGGATCACGAGCTCCATCCCGCCCTCGTCGTACTTCGCGGTGTAGTCGTACCACTCGGCGTGAGCCACGATCTCGCCGACGACCGACGTCACCGGGTCGCGATTGCCGAGCACGCCGCACTCGACCTCGGTTCCTATGACGAACTCTTCGATCAGGACCTTGTCGTCGTGCCTGCGTGCAAGTGCAACGGCGGTCTCGAGCTCGACCGCGTCGTGCGCTTTCGAGATCCCGACCGAGGAGCCGAGACGGGCCGGCTTCACGAAGACGGGATAGGAGAACGGATGATCTAGCGGATCTCCCTCGCGCAGCGTCACGTTCTGCGCAACTGGGATCCCGCGATCGCGGAGCACTGCCTTGAAGAGATCCTTGTCCATGCACAGCGCCGATGCGGCGACGCCCGCGCCGACGTAGGGCACGCCTGCCAGCTCGAGCAGGCCCTGCACGGTGCCGTCCTCGCCGAACGGGCCGTGGAGGATCGGCAGCACGACGTCGACGCGACCGAGCTCGGCGGCGGGAGCGGAGTTGGCGACGACGGGGAGGGTGTCTGCGTTGGCGGTCGGACCCGCAGGACTAGACCCCACCTCCAACGACGAGTGTTCTGACCCTAGGGGTCTGCCCCCGCTCGACAACTGCCAGCGCCCATCGCGTCCGATCTCGATCACGCTCGTCTCGTACCGGTCCGGATCGAGCGCTTCGATCACCGAGCGGGCCGACGCGACAGAAATCGCGTGCTCGCTCGACCGCCCGCCCGCGAGGACCGCAACGCGGACGCGGCGGTTCACCCCTCTGACGTCGTGGTCGTCTCGCCTATGAACCGCCCCACGAAGAGCGTGACCAGAGTATTCGGCTTCTCCTGCGTCCCGCCCACCGGATCCTGTGACATCACGATGCCGTCGAAGCTCGGGTCGTTGGTGTCCTCCAGCACGACGCGGGTCCGAAAACCAGCTGCTTCGAGTGTCGTCTGCGCGATTGCCACGTCCGTGCTGGTCACATCCGGAACCGCGGAGGTCGTAGGCCCACTAGACACCGAGAGCGTGATTGTCGAGCCCTTCGAGCCGGACGAGCCGCCATCAGGATCCTGATTCGTGACGATTCCGGCGGCGAGCTCGGAGGCCACGTCGATTCGGGAAACATTGAACCCTGCTTGCTGGAGCTCCAACTGAGCCTGCTCGAACGGCAAGTTGACCACGTTGGGCACCGTGACGGGCTTGGAGCCCTTGGAGACGTTGATCCGGACTCCGGTTCCCTCGACGACAACGGTCCCGGGGTCGAGCGATTGGCCGGTGACCGTTCCGGGGTTCTGGTCCGAGAAGACCTCGACGACCTGGGCGGTGAGTCCGATGCGGGTGAGCTCCGCCACTGCATCCTCGACGCTCTGGCCGACCACGCTCGGAACCGTCACCTCGGGCTTACCCGAGGACACGTCGATCCGGACGACAGTCTCCTTGTCCACGCGCGTTCCCTCGGTCGGGTTCTGCGCGAAGACGATTCCCTCCTCGACGTCGGAGTTGGATATGCGTCGTACCTGGGGGGTAAGACCGTTGTCTTCGATGTCGTTCACCGCGGACGCCGCTGGGATGCCGACGACGTATGGGACGGCGACCGTCTCGGCGCCCCGTAACCGATCTTGGATCGAGTCGAAGAGGAACCAGCCGCCCACGAGCACGGCGAGCAGCGCGCCCACTCCTACCAGCCAGGGCCAGATCGGGCGGCTCCGGGACGGTGGCTCGTACAGCGGGGGTGGCGCGCGCCGCGTCAGCTGCGTCACCGCCGTCGCGTCGATGCCCCGGTCTCCTGCGAGCACCATGGTTGCGGCATCCGCGGTCTCAGCCGCCACACGACCGCCGCGGGCGACGGTCTCGAGATCTGCATCCATGGCTGCTGCAGACTGGTACCGGTCGGCTGGCTCCTTCGCGAGCGCGCGAACGACGATCAGGTCGAGATCGTCGGGAACGTCCGGCCTGAGCTCGGATGGCGTCGGCGGCACCTCCGCCAGGTGCTTCATCGCAATTTCGACCGGACTGTCGCCCGTGAAGGGAACCTCTCCGGTCAGAAGCTCGAAGAGCACGATGCCGGTGGAGTAGAGATCGGAGGTCTGATCGACCGGCGCGCCGCGCGCCTGCTCCGGGGACAGGTACTGCGCGGTGCCGATGATCGCGCCTTCCTCGGTCATCTGGCTCGCTCCGGCGCGCGCGATCCCGAAGTCGGTCACCTTGATCACGCCTTCGGGGTCGACGATGACGTTGTGGGGCTTGATGTCGCGATGGACGACGCCGTTGCGGTGCGCGTAGCGAAGCGCCGCGAGAATCTGGCGCGTATAGGCGATTGCGACCGGGACCGGGCACGGGCCGCGGGAGCGGATCAACTCCTTGAGCGTCTTTCCCTCGACGTACTCCATGACGATGAAGTACGAGCCGTCGGTCTCGCCGCGGTCGAAGATCGAGACGATGTTCGGATGCGAAAGACCGGCAGCGTGTGTCGCTTCGCGCCGGAACCGCTCGACGAACTGCTCGTCGTTGGCATACCGGCCGTGCAGCATCTTGATCGCCACATGACGGCCGAGCTCCTGATCCTCCGCGAGGTAGACGTCGGCCATACCGCCACCGCCGAGCTTTCGTGACATGCGGTAGCGGCCTGCGAAGAGGGTTCCGGAGAGAGTGTCCTGGGTTGCCATGCGCTTAGAGGTTAGGGATTCTCCGCGCCCTGCAGGATGGCCTGCATGACGGCACGGGCAATCGGCGCGGCCGTGACGCCACCCGTCCCGCTTTGGTTCTGCAGAACGACCGCGATGGCAAGCTCCGCAGGCTTCTCCTCGTCCTCGCCTGCGAACGCGATGAACCAGGTGGTGTTCGAGCCGGGGACGCCCGTCTCCCCCGTTCCCGTCTTGCCGCCCACGGAGTACCCGAAGATCTGCGCCGCCGTTCCCGTGCCTCGCTCGACGGCGAGCCGCATCATCTCTGCGACGGAGTCGGCGGTCTTCCGGCTGACGGCACGGCGAATGAGCTGCGGCTGGGTCTTCTCGATCACCTTGCTGCCAGGAGCCACGATCCGGTCGACGACGTGCGGCTCCATCAGCCTGCCGTGCACGCCGATCGCTCCTGCGACCATCGCCATCTGCAGCGGCGTCACGAGCATGCGCTCCTGGCCGAACGCCAGCCTGCCGGCGTCGACGTTGGAATCCACTCTCGGGTAGTAGAGCTGCCCGTCGCGATAGAGACCGCTGGCCAGGCGCTCGTCGGCGGGGGTCTCGAGGGGCGGGCGTTCGTAGAAGCCGAACCGCTTGGCCGTGTCGAGGATCCGCTTGGCACCGAGCTTCAGGCCGATCTTGCAGAACACGGAGTTGACCGAGTTGGCGAGCGCATTCGTGAGGTCGATCGCCCCGTACGGCCGCGTCGTGTCGAAGTTGTTCACCCGTTTGCCGTAGACCGTGCAGTATCCCGGATCGACGAAGGGCGCCTCCGGGCCGTACTTACCTGACTCGAGCGCCGCCGAGGCGGTGATGACCTTGAAGATGGAGCCCGGGACGAAGAGCCCTGCGCTGCCGCGGTTGAGCAATGGCGCAGCCGGTGTGCAGTCGGCCGTGATACGGGAGATCGGCGTCGTAGCTCTCCTCGACGAGATTCGGATCGAAGCCCGGCGTGGACGCCATGACCTTGACTTCTCCGGTTCGTGGGTCGAGGGCGACGACGGCGCCGCAGTTCGTGCCGAGCTCCTCCACCGCAACCGCCTGTGCGTCGAGGTCGAGGGTCGTCACCACGTCGTTTCCCTGCACGGGCTTTCCTCTGAGCTCGTCGAGGGCTTTGTCGACCAACGTGGAGAGGTTCGCGTTCGAGGCGGTGAGGTAGTCGTTCAACGACCGCTCGAGCCCCGTGCGTGAGCGCTCTACGGTCGAGTATCCCACCACGTGGGCCGCGAGCGAGCCGAAGGGATAGCGACGGAAGAAGAGCGTCTGGCGGTCGATCTCGCGCTCGACGTTGCGGGCGAGGCGCTTGCGAGGCTCGAACGAGAAGATCAGCCCGCGGTCGATGCTGAACTCTGCGACGCGCCTGATGGCGTTGTCCTGCCGGTCCGCGAGGCTCGCCGCAGCCCAGGTCTGCCAGTACGTCGTCATCACGACAAGCACGGCCACGAGGCCGAGCGCGACGTAGGTGAGGCGGATGATCTGCTTGTTCATCGCGGAGTGTTAGCTCGGTTGGAGATGAGCAGGAGGCCTGCGAGCAGGAGGAAGTTGGCGACGATGCTCGTTCCGCCGTAGGAAACGAACGGGAGCGTGATCCCTGTCAGCGGCACGACGCGGAGCACGCCTCCGACGATGATGAACGTCTGCAGTGCGAAGCCAAACGTGAGGCCCGCGGCGGCGAGCTTGGAGAAGCCGTCCTGCGCCTGGAGCGCGACGCGCATCCCGCGAACGACGAAGAGCATGAATACGAGGAGGAGCGCTGCGGCTCCGATCAGCCCGAGTTCCTGCGCGATCGCGGAGAAGATGAAGTCCGTGCGGAGATAGGGGATGAGCTGCGCGCCGTCCGTGGACTGGAATGTGCCCTCACCGAGGCCGGTGCCGCCGAAGCCTCCGTTGGCGATCGAGTACAGGCTCTTGACGAGTTGGTACGACGCACAGTTCTGGCGGAGCTCGAGCTCTCCGTTCAACGCGCAGTAGACCCGTTCGTCGGTCCACGGCTGCAGCCAGATCGTGACGCGGTCCTGAACGTGCTGGAGCGCGTTGTAGAGGACGGCGGCCCCGGCGAGGAAGAGCCCGAGCCCGGCTGCGACGTAGAGCGCTCGGCCCGTCGCGACGTACAGCATCGCGAGGAAGATCCCGAAGTTGAGAAGTGCGCTTCCGAGGTCGTTCGTCTGGACTATCACGAGCATCGCCGCGCCCCAGATGACGAACAGCGGACCGAAGTCCTTGAGTCGGCCCTGCGCCAGCACTTCCCGCTTCTCGCGCAGGTAGCCCGCGAGGAAGATGATCAGGAAGATCTTCGCGAGCTCGCCGGGCTGAAACTGAAGCGGCCCGATGTCAACCCACAGGCGCACGCCGTTGACGCGCTCGCCCAACCCGGGAACGGAGGGGAGGAGAAGCAGCGCGACCGCGGCGACGCCGAAGATGTAGCGATACGACTCGAGGACGCGGTAGTCGTGCCGAAGCCAGATGAGCGCTCCCGCGAGGGCGGCGACCCCCACCGCGACCCATACTGCCTGGCGGCCGCCGTCGCCTGAATCGAGTCGGTAGATCGAGGCGAGGCCGAAAGCTGTCAGGACCGCGGTCAGAGGCAAGAGCGCGCCATCGGCGTACGGAACGGTCCGTCGCACGACGACGTGTGCGACGACGTACAGCGCGATGAAAAGGGCACCCCACGTCGCTGCGCCTGCCGCAACTTCGGCATCTCGGGCGATGGTCACGCTCGCGAGCGCGGTACTGGCGATGAGGCCCGCGACGATGAGGCCGAGGAGCTCGCGATTTCGTGCGCTCATCTGCTAATGCCCCAGTACAGGGCGAGTGCGGCGACCAGCAGCACCGTCGCGATGAGAGCAAGCGCCGCGAACCGGCCTCCCGGCCCTGCGCCGTGACGACGGAGGTCGGCCTCTGGGTCGCCGGCGTCCGGTGCGGGATCGCTGACGAGATCAGACGCTGGGGCTTCCGGCACTGCCAGTTCCATCTCGACACGTGCCGGCTCAACGGCGGCGGGCTCGCCCTCTGCTAATTCGAAGAGGACGACGGTGATGTTGTCCTCGCCTCCCCGTGCGTTCGCAGCGGCGACGACCGCTTCCGCGCCGGCTTCAGGGTCTCGCTCGGCAGTCTCGAGCGCTGCAGCGACGTCTTCGTCGCTCAGCATCACGGTCACGCCGTCCGAGCAGAGCAGGAAGAGATCGCCCGCTTGACCGGAGACCGTGAACGTCTCGACCTCGACCGTCGGCTCGGTCCCGAGCGCGCGGGTGATCGCGGAGCGCTGAGGGTGTCGTTCGGCCTCCTCGGGTGTGAGGACGCCACTCTCGACGAGCTCGGCGACGAGCGAGTGATCGGTCGTGAGTTGCTCGAGAACACCGTCGCGCAACAGATAGGCGCGCGAGTCTCCGACGTGGCCGATCGCGACGGTTCCCCGCTCCGCGTCGACCAGAGCGGCCGTCACTGTCGTCCCCATCCCGGCGGTTGTGGGATCTGCGAGCGCGCGCTCCCAGATGCGTCGATTTGCCTCGACGATCAACGCCTTTACCCCCTCCTCGCCGCGCGTCTCGGCTCCTGCTTCTTCCTCGAGCGCCCCCGCGGCCAGGCGCGCTGCGACCTCACCGGCGCGAGCCCCGCCCATACCGTCGGCGACGGCGAACAACGGAGGCTCGCAGATGAAAGCATCCTCGTTGCGAAGCCTCCGGCGCCCCGTGTCGGTGAAACCCGCTGCACGGCCGATCCTCATCGCTGCACCTCGAGCTCGGTCTCCCCGATGCGAACGACATCTCCCGGTCGGAGGAGTCGTGCAGCCTTCAGGCGCGCACCGTTGACGTACGTCCCGTTGGTGGAGCCGAGGTCGTTCAACCAGACGCCGTCCTGCCGCGGCTCGATGCGCGCATGACGCGCGGAAGCGAACTCGTCGCGGTCGAGTCGGATCCCGCTCGCCGCGTCTCGGCCGACGACCGTCGACGCCGCGACCTCGATGGTGCTTCCGTGCTGGAGCTCGGGGCTCGACACGACAAGGAGCCGCGCGGCGTTCACGCCGTGCTCCGCGCGCAGCTTCGCCGCTTCCGCGGCGCCAAGGATGATGCTCTCCTGCGGAGCTCCGCCGATGTCCTTCGTCGCCGTGCGGACGACGAGCACGATGAAACCGTAAAGGAGCACCAGAAAGGCGATCTTCAGGATCAGCAGCGTCTCGTCGGTTGCGAGCGCTTCTACGGTCACGGTTTCGAGAGTGAGCGTCCGAAGACGATCTCCGTCGTGCCGATCTCGATCCGGTCACCGTCCCGGAGCCGCTGCCGGTCGACGCGCTTGCCGTTCACGCTTGTGCCGTTCGTCGAGTCCAGATCGACGATCCAGAAGGTTCCTCCCTCCTGGCGGAGCTCCGCGTGCCGGCGCGAGCTGTTGACGTCGGAGATACGAATATCCGCTTCCCGTGAGCGTCCCACGACGACGCTCTCCTCGGTGATCTCATGCCGCTTGCCCGCCACCGTAAGGGTCACGACCTCTCGCGCGGGCTCGGGTGTGGGTGGAGGTGCGTCGACAACAGGCGCGGTCGGAGCGCGATAGATCATGGTGTGCACAGGCTGCTCCACGTCCAGCTCCGCGGGTGGCGAATCGACAGACGACTCGTCCGCAACGAGGCGCGTCGCAATACCGAACTCGCCGATGGCGAGGTCGTCGTCCGTGGTCACGAGGACGATCGGATCCGTGAGGAGCGCGTAACGCTCGCGCCGAGCGTGCTCGGCGATGTACTCGGAGAGCTCGCCGATGAGGGATGTCTCATATCCCGCGAACTGCTTCCGATCCTTGGGTGAAAGGTAGATCGTGTACTCGTTGGGAACGTAGACACGCGAGACGGACACGTTGCGGTGGTCGTCCATCTCCTTGACGAGCTTTCGTGCGAGTTCGATCGGCTGGACGTTCGTCCGGAAAGCACGGCCGAAGACTCCCTCGAACAGGCCCTCGATCTTCGACTCGATGTTGCGCAGAACAGGCATTCCGTCGGGTTCCCGCGACGAGTGTAGAGGTCGCTCCGGTGCCGAGACGGCGTCAGCGCTGGCGGTGTGACGCTGCCGCAACGGCTGCTGTGACGGCCCAGACGAGCACGAGCACGAGCGTACTTCCCACTCCTGCCCCAGCTGCGATAGCCGCCGCCGTGAGCGCGACCCCGATCGCAGCCACACCGAAGCGTGAACGACGACGCGCCCACTGCAGGATCCCCGCCGTCACCGCAGCCGCTGCGACTCCGGCGAGTGCTCCGGGACGTGCTGTCAGCGAAGCCCAGACGGCGAGCGAGGTGTCGCTCATGGAGTCGAGCGGGCCGATGGCGAGCCGCTCCGCGGGCCGGCTCACGAGGGGGAGCTCGTCGCCCGCTACCCCCGCGACGAGAAAAGCCGACAGCACGGCGAGCCCCGCCTGTGCAGCTCGCCTGACGATGCCGCGTGCAGGCTGAACTGCCAGGGGAACCAGTGCGAGCAGACCGGGGCCGGCGAGAAGCGGCCCACACACGAAGAGCAGCCCCCAGCGTGCGTCACGCCAGCAGAGCACGAGCCAGCCGACGGCGAACGCTCCATAGAGAATGGCGGCGCTCTCGGCGTAGTTTCCGAGCGGGAGGATCGGTGCGGCGAGTGCGACGGCCAGTCCGATCCGCGGATCGAGCCAGGTGGCAAGGCCGGCCCCGAGTGCGATTGCCACGACGAGGGCAGGCGGCCAGAACGGCAGTAGCGTCGCTCCGAGCGTGGCGGCCACGACAGCAAGAGCTATCGGAGCAAACCGTTGGGCAAGGAGATGCGCGGGCGCGCTGACGGCCTGTGACCGGTTCTCGCGTGACGCGCGCCGCTGGCGAGCCGGAGCCTGTCGAATCGAGTTTCGAAGGTCTGCGGCGAGTGCCGACGCCCGCGGTCGCGCGTCCGGATCGGCTGCGAGCGCGCTGTCGACAGCGCTCACCAGCCGGCGCGGCAGCTGTTTTCGCTCGCTCGCGAGCGGAGGTGCGCCGGCCTGAATCGCCCGAGCGACCTCCTGGAGCGGGACACCCCAGAACGGGTGGCGTTCTGCGAGCGCCTCCCAGAGCAGCACGCCGACCGACCAGACGTCGCTCTCAGGAGTCGCCTCCTCCCCCGCGAGACGTTCAGGAGCGATATAGGCGAGCGTCCCGGGTACGTCTCCGACCGCCGTGAGCGTGTCGGCACCGTCGAACTGTGCGAGACCGAAGTCGAGAAGCCGTACCGCGATCTCGTCGCGGTCCTCGAGCAGGATGTTGGATGGCTTGACGTCGCGATGGACGATTCCGGCGCGGTGCGCATGCGCGAGGGCGTCGAGCACCTGCGCAGCGACCTCGACGGTGTCTGCTTCCGACAGCGCGCCCGTTCTGAGAGCCTCTCGAACCGTACGGCCAGGGATGTACTCGTACGCGATGTAGACGTGGCTTGCGTCATGGCCTACGTCGTACGCCCGCACGCAGCGATCGTGCCGGAGGCGGCGTGCGGCAAGAGCCTCGCGCTCGGCCCGTGCAGCGGCTTTCCCTTCTCGAGGGATGATCTTGAGCGCGACATCCAGACCGTTGCGTTCGTCGAGCGCGAGCCAGACCGAGCCGGAGCCGCCACTCCCGAGCGGGCGCATGGGGCGGTAACGGCCGAGAACGAGGTCCTGGGTTGAAGGGGCGAATGCGACTGAGGACACCGGTAGGGCACTGTTTGCCACGGTGCCGGGAACTCCTCGCGCGATGTCCGAGGTTGTGCTCCTGCGCCTCCTCGTGATGCCTGACCGGAAATTCACGTGGGCCGGAGACCGCCCCCGACTGCGCGTCGATTTCCGATCAAGCATCTAGAGTGGCGAGGCGGTCATGCGACGCCCTGTTCCAACACTCGCCCTCAGGTGCGTTCCTCGGGTGCCGCGAGGGGCGGCCGACGAGGGGCGCACATGAGCACGCGCGACGACGACATCCTCGACTTCGACTTCGACGAGGAAGATCCACCGTCGTGGGACGAGCCCGCGGAGCCGAGGCCTGGACCCCCGCGTGACCGTGGCCCCCGACGCCGGGGCCCGCGTTTTCGTGCTCCAGGTGGCTTTACGCCACTGTTGCGGCTGATCGCGCTGATCGCGCTGGCGATCCTCATCGTCGTGTTGCTCGTCGTCTGGGTCGAGGGCTGTAGCGCGGAGGCCAAGGCGGATCGATACCGGGACTACATGGCTGAGATCGGCGCAGTCGGTAATGCTTCGGCGCGCCTCGGGCAGGAGGTCTACACGACTCTCACCACGCCGGGCCTGAATCAAGAGGATCTCGATGCAAAGCTCGGGGGCTATGTCCAAACCGCCGAGAACCAGGTTCAGAAGGCCGAGGGACTCGACCCGCCGGGCCCGATGGTCGGTCCGAACGAGGGCGCGGTCGAGGCGCTCCAGTACCGCGTCAACGGGCTGGCCGGCCTACGGACGGCGTTCAAGCAGACGACCGACGAGACGGATGCCAGCGTGGCGGGAGAGAGTCTCGCCGCGCAGACCAGTCGGCTTCTGGCGAGCGATGTCGTGTGGACGGACTCGTTCCAGGCCCCTGCCGAGGTAGTGCTCGAGGAGGAGGGCATCGAAGGTATCGACATCCCGTCCTCGGAGTTCGTCACCGCCGAAGAGCTCATCACTCCGAGCGATCTCGCGGCCATCTGGCAGCGCATCCAGGGTGCGTCGACTGGCGGCACGCCGACGGGGTCGCACGGAAGCGGGATCGCGTCCGTGACTGCCTTGCCGAGCGGGCAGGTTCTGTCCACGACGACCGAGACGACGATCAAGGTGACGGACGAGCTTGCGTTCGAGGTCGCCGTCGAGGACACCGGTGAGAGCCAGGAGGTGCGGATCAAGGTCACACTCACGATTCCGAAGCAGCCCGACCCGATCGTGAAGACCGCGATCATCTCGATCATCGACCCGGGCGAAGTCAAGTCCGTGGTGCTCAAGATCGGCGCGCTCGTTCCGTTCGGGGAGCAGATATCGGTGAAAGTCGACGTCGATCCGGTCGCCGGTGAGACGAACACCGCGAACAACACGGCCGAGTACCCCGTCATCTTCACGTTGTGACCACCTCGTTCGCGGTGGCGATAGCGGCCTGCGTGGCGGCAGTGCTCGCCCTCGCTCTTGAGTTCGTGCTCTGGCGCCGGCTCTCGCGACTGCAGGCCTCCCAGGCCGTCGTTCTCGGCAGCGATCGCGGTGACCTGCTCGACTTCGCCGTTTCGCTGCAAGGTCGTATCGACGACCTCTACCGCGCTGTGGACGAGGTTGCCGCGGGGCTCTCGCGGGTCGATCGACGCGTCGACGGGTCGGTTTCGAACACCGCAGTCGTTCGCTACGACGCCTATGAGGGGACGGGTGGCCAGCAGTCGGCGTCGCTCGCGCTCCTCGACGCGACGCGGACGGGCACGGTCATGACGGCGATCCAGGGCCGTGACTACGCGCGCATCTACGTCAAGGACCTCGATCGCGGGCGGTCCTCGGTTGCGCTCTCGCCCGAAGAGCAGGAGGCCGTCGAGCGCGCGATGTCCAGGTAAGCGCTACGCGGCTGCAGCCGCGGCTTCGAGACCTGGCAGGTATCGCCGCCAGACGTCCGGGACGTGATCCGCTGCGAGCCGGATGAAGAGCACGGGCGTTGGGGGCCGCGGCGTGGTGTGGAGGGTCATGCTCGTCTCTTCGAGCAGGCGATCCCCCTTGCGATGGTTGCACGGAGCGCAGGAGGTGACCACGTTCTCCCAGACGGACGTGCCTCCGCGCGACCTCGGGACGACGTGGTCGAGCGTCAGCCGGTTTCCACCAGACCCGCAGTACGCGCACTGCCACCCGTCACGCGCGAAGAGGACGCGGCGCGAGATTCGCCGGGTGACACCGCGAGGAACTCGGACGTACGTCCTGAGGCGGATCACGTGAGGCCGCTGAAAGCTCGTGCACGCGGAGCGGAGCGGCCGGTCGTGGCTCTCGAGGATCTCCGCCTTGCCCTTCCAGACGAGTACGTGCGCGCGGCGGAGCGAACAGACGTTCAAGGGCTCGTAGCTCGCATTGAGGACGAGGACGCGCTCCACCGCGCGCGCAGCGTAGCACCCGTCTATGCCTTTCCTGCAATGGCGGAGCGTCAGGCTATCTGCATGATACGCGCCTAATATGCGTAATACGCTTCATGGCAACCGTCGCCATCGCCGGAGCGTCCGGGTATGCGGGTCAGGAGACTCTCGACCGGGTGCTCGGGCATCCCGGACTCGAGCTCTAAGCACTCGGATCCGACGCGTTCGTTGATGATTGACGAAGCAGACATCGCGAGTGCACCGGCGATGCTTAGTTCAGCATTCGACGCGACCCACGACAGCGAGTCACACGCCGCAGCAGGATGCATATTGTGCTAGATTTCTGCATACTATGAATCGACTGGAACGCCAGCACGCGATCTCGGAGCTCGTACGCGAGCGCGCGCTCTCGACGCAGGCCGAGGTCGCGTCCGCGCTCAGGGAAGCGGGCTTCGAGGTCGTGCAGACAACGGTCTCACGCGACATCGCGGACCTCGGGCTCGTGAAGGTCCGCGCGCCGAGCGGGCGGCTCGTCTATGCGTCGCCGGGCACGAGTGACGGCGATCGTATGCGCGCGCTCGGTGCAGCAATTCGCCGGTATGCAATGGGCGCGGAGGCCGCCGGCACGCTCGTCGTGCTGACGACACCGTCCGGCTACGCGAGCGCCCTCGCGCAGGCCATCGACGAAGCAGCACATCCTGGGGTCGCGGGCACTGTCGCCGGCGACAACGTGATCTTCGTCGCCGCTCGAGACGGCATCTCGGCGGCCGCGCTCCGGGATGACCTGTCCGGGCATTTCCTGCAAGGCGCTGCATGAGCAACGTTCGCCTTCGGCTCGCGTGTGCCCCCTTCTTCCTGAGATCGTGGGCAACCTCCCGGTTCCTCACACTCCTCCACGCTGATGCGCCAGGGGCCGGCCTATGACCAAGACCGCGGTTGTCGCGTACTCGGGTGGCCTCGACACGTCTTGCATCCTCGCCTGGCTCAAGGAGGACTGGTACGGCTACGACGAGGTCGTGGCGGTACTCGTCGACGTCGGGCAGGAGTTCGACCTCCAGGAGTCGATCACGCGCGCGAACGCCGCGGGTGCCGACGACGTTCTCCTCGTGGATCGCAAGGACGCTTTCGCCGAGGAGCAGTGCGCACGAGCGATCCTCACCAACGCGCTCTACGAAGGGAAGTACCCGCTCGTCTCGGCGCTCTCGCGCCCCGTCATCGCCGGCGCCGTCGCAGAGATCGCGCTCGAGCTCGACGCCGAGGCCGTCGTCCACGGTTGCACCGGCAAGGGGAACGACCAGCTCCGATTCGAGCTGGCCTTCAAGGCGCACTATCCGGGCGTCACGGTGATCGCGCCGCTGCGCGACCGGGTCTGGACGCGGGACGAAGAGATCGAGTACGCCATTGCGAGGGGGATTCCCGTCGTCCAGTCGGCGTCGTCCCCGTACTCGATCGACGAGAATCTCTTCGGCCGTGCCATCGAGGCGGGCGTGCTCGAGGATCCGTGGAACCCGCCTCCCGACGAGCCTTATGCCCTTACCTCCGATCCGTCGACGGCGCCCGCTCCGATCGAGGTGACGGTGGGTTTCGAGCGCGGCCTACCTGTGTCCCTCGACGGCGAGGAGCTCTCGCTCGCAGAACTGATCGCTCAAGCGAACCGGCTCGCCGGCGCATACGGCATCGGCCGGATCGACATGATCGAGAACCGCGCCGTCGGCATCAAGAGTCGTGAGGTGTATGAGACCCCCGGCGCGATCATGCTCATCGCCGCGCACTCGGCGCTCGAGGACGTCGTCCTGACCAAGGACGAAGGGCGGCTCAAGCGACCGCTCGAGCAGCGCTGGACGGAGCTCGTGTACGAGGGCCGCTGGTTCAGCCCCGCGCGCGAGGCGATCGACGCGTTCGTCGACTCGACGCAGGAGCTCGTCACCGGCGAGGTGCGGGTCGAGCTTCGGCCCAATGCCGCGGTCGTCACCGGGCGACGCTCTTCGCACATGATCTACGCCGCTGATCTCGCTTCCTACGGCGCCGGCGAGACGTTCCCGCATGACGCGGCCGAGGGCTTCATCCGGATCTCGTCGCTCGAGACCGAGCTCCACGCCGCGCGCGCTCGCGCTGTCAGCCGGGCATAATCGCCCGCACGTGGCGACCTGGTCGGGGCGAGTCGAGGGAGCGCTCGACGAAGAGGTGTGGGCGTTTCTCCGCGTCGATGACGCGGAGCTTCTGCCCTACGACTGTGAAGCGACTGCCCTCCACGCGAGACGATTGGCTGCCGTGGAGCTTCTGACTGCGGACGAGCTCGACGAAGTCGAGGCTCGCCTCGCAGAGATCGCCCAGGATCCCTCTGCCTACCTCGATTCCGACGAGGACGTCCACTCGGCGATCGAGCGACTGCTCGGGGACGTCGGCCGCAAGATCCATGCGGGCCGGTCGAGGAACGATCAGGTTGCCGCCGCGTTTCGCCTGTACGTGCTCGACGCGTGTGCCGAGGCACGTGAGGCGATCGACGCGCTCGCGCTCGTCGTCCTCTCCTTCGCCGAGTCCGAGGCCGACAGCGTCATGCCCGGCTACACGCACATGCAGCGAGCGCAGCCGGTCACTCTCGGCCACCACCTGCTCGCTTGGGTGGAGATGCTCGATCGCGACCGGACCCGTTTCGCCGCCGCGGCGGAAGCCGCTTCCGAGAGCCCGCTCGGAGCTGGTGCGCTCGCCGGCTCGACACTCGAGCTTCCTCCGCCACCCCGCCAGATGCGCAACTCGATCGACGCTGTCGCGGATCGCGACTTCGCCCTCGACTACCTCTATGCCGCCGCAGTTCTCTTCACGCACCTCTCGCGGATCGGCGAGGAAATCGTCCTCTGGGCGACCTCGGAGTTCGGCTTCGTCCGCCTTCCGGAGTCCGCCGCGACCGGCTCCTCGATGATGCCGCAGAAGCTGAACCCCGATGTCGCGGAGCTTGCGCGAGGGAAAGCCGGCACTGCAATCGGACGGCTCACGGGACTATTGGCGACGGTGAAGGGCCTCCCGCTCGCATACGACCGCGATCTCCAGGAGGACAAGGCGCCCGTCTTCGCAACGAGGCGGGACACGAGGCTTGCACTCGAGGCCCTCACCATGCTCGTCAGCGGGCTCGAGGTCGACCGCGCGCGGCTCGCGAAGGCGGCCGCCGACCCGCTTCTGTTTGCAACGGACGTCGCGGAGGCCCTCGTACAACAGCACATGCCGTTCCGCGACGCTCACGAGGAGGTTGCAGCGAGTGTCCGCGAGGGAACCTTCAAACGCCCCCGCAAGAGGCCGGCGCGCCCCGCTCCAGGCCCCGGCGGCATTCGTGACGCGCTCGCCGAAGCACGCCACCGCTTCGTCGACAATCTCTGATTGTGCGCAAGACCGGGATCCGGCTAGCGCCGGATTCCGGTCGCGCGAAGACCCCTGAAGGCGTCGTCGGCTTCGCCGTCGCTGCGCTTCTGGGTTCTCTAGCGCTCGGTGAGTAATGCATCTCGCACGCCGCGTAAACCCGACAGCGCGCTTTTACCGTGAGCTGGGGGTCGACCGGATTTGGGGGGCACGAGCGAGATCCAGCGCTGGGTCATCTCTCGCGGTGTATTCAAGTGCGGCGCCGCTCCGTATCTCGGCTGGGAGTGACAAGACGGCACATGTGACGTAGGGCGCAGTCGGCGGCGTATCGCAGGAGACACCGACTCGGAGGTTCTCGATGAAGCGATTGCTCCTCGCCGTAGCTGCAGGTCTCACCGTCGTGGCCCTTGCGGGCGCCGTCGGGCTGCCCGATCTCGCAGGCGCTCAGGACGCGGCGCCGACCGAAGACGCGATCACGGTCAACGGCGTCGGCACCGTCAAGGCGGTTCCCGACGAGGCACAGATGTCATTCGGCGTGGAGACCCGTCGGCCGACCGCGCAAGCCGCTGTGGCCGCTAATGCCGACACGATGCGCAAGGTGATCAACGCGTTGCGGCAGGCCGGTGCTCGCGAGATCGCGACGCAATGGGTCAGCGTGTACCCGTTCACCGACGAGACCGGCGGCGTCAATGGCTATTCGGCCTCGAACAGTGCGTCCGCGGTCAGCGACGTGGACGACGCAGCGGGCCTGATCGACGCTGCAGCTGAGGCGGGGGCGAACCAGGTCTCCGGCCCAGGTCTGAGCTCGAGCAATGCCGAGGCGCTCTACCGCCAGGCACTTGCGAAGGCTATCGCCGAGGCCCGTGCGCGGGCGGAGGCCCTCGCCAAGGCAGCCGGGCGTTCGCTCGGCTGAGATCACTGCGATCGTCGAGGGAGGAGCTGCGACGCCCCTCCCCTATGCCGAGCGGGCTGCGTTGGACTCCGCACAGTCCACCCCGATCGTTCCCGGTCAGCAGGAGACGACCGCGACGATCAGCGTCACCTTCTCCCTCCGCTAGTTCCGAAGGGCTGCAGGGCGCCGCCGTTCTGGCCGGCGGCGCTCTGCCAGCAGCTGCCTCCGAGATGATGCAGCGATGTCTTCGATCGCCCCGGACCGCAGCGCCCGCGTCTCGACGCTCGAGCTCTTCTTCGACCTCGTCTTCGTCTTCACGATCACGCAGCTGACCGGGGTGCTCGTGACCGGCGGCGACGCGCGCCGCGATCGCTCAGGTCGTCGTGATGCTCGCGGTCATCTGGTGGATGTACGACGGCTACGCCTGGCTGACGAACGCGATCGACACCGACCATCTGCGCCACCGGATCCTGCTCATCGGTGGCATGGGGGGCTTCCTCATCATCGCGTTGGCCGTGCCGAACGCCTACGAGGGCGAGGGCCTCGCGTTCGGCGTGGGCTACCTCGTGGTCGTCCTGTTGCACGCCGGCATGTACGTGAAGGGAACCTCGTTCTCGGAAGTCCGAGCGATCCTCCGGTTGGTCCCCTTCAATCTCGCCGCTGCCGCGCTCGTGCTCGCCGGCGGGATAGTGGGCGGCGATGTCCAGTGGGCACTCTGGGCGCTGGCAGCGGGCCTCCTCTGGATAACGCCGTGGGTGACGAGCACCGAAGGCTTCGTGATCGCTCCAGCGCACTTCGTCGAGCGCCACGGCCTCGTGATCATTGTCGCGCTGGGTGAGTCCATCGTGGTCATCGGCGCAGGCGCCGTTGGGCAAGATCTCGACGCCAGGATCATCCTCGTAGGCCTGCTCGGGCTCGCTCTCAGTGCGTCGCTGTGGTGGATGTACTTCAGTGATGAGACCGCTGTTGAGCGAGCGATGAAGGAGGCTGCAGAAGCGCGTCGCGCGCGTCTGGCGCTGAACGCGTTCGGCTACTGGCACTACGGACTGATCCTCGGAATCGTCGGCGTGGCCGCAGGGCTCAAGAAAGCAATCGGCGCTCCTGACGATCCGCTCGACACCGTGATCGCCTTCGAGCTCGCGGCCGGTGTCGCGCTGTTCGCTGCCTGCGACGCCGGTTTTCGGCGAACCCTGGGAATCGAGAGGAGCTGGGTGAGACTCGGCGCCGCTGTCGCAGCGCTCGCGACCATTCCCCTTGGCACCGAGATCTCGGCCATTGCTCAGGTGCCGGCGCTGGCGGCGGTCGTTGCGATGGCGCTCGTGATCGAGGGCTACAGGTCCCTGGAGGTTGCCGAGTCGTAGCGTGGCACTCTCCGATGCTTGACAAGTTGGCCTGTCCACCTCCTTCGCGTGAGTCGTTGCCGTAGGCCGGATGCGCTGCTATCGTCCGCGACTTGATGCGACTCGCCCGTAGCTGAGACACCGGTTCCCGTGGCCCTCCCCTTGGGCCCGGTTCTGGCTTGCCCGTTTCTCGCTACGTAGTACCCCGAAGGAGCATCAAATGACCGACGTACAAGGAGCAGCACTGATGGAGGCCGTACCCCGTCGACTGGATGCCGCTGTCGAGGTCGACGAGTTGCGCAAGGAGTTCCGCCGCCGCGACGGTAAGCGCCGCCGCGGTGAGCGTCGCGTGCGCGTCGCCCTCGACAGCGTCTCGTTCACCATGGAGAAGGGTGAGACGGTCGCCATCCTCGGCCAGAATGGCTCGGGGAAGTCGACCCTCGTCCGTCTGCTCTCAACGCTTCTGCTTCCTGACGGCGGCTCGGCGCGCATTCACGGCCACGACGTCCTCAGGGATGGCCGCGCGGTTCGCCGGCTCGTGAACCGGGTCTCGGTGGAGGCGTCGTTCTTCAAGAAGATGTCAGCCGCCGAGAACCTCGGCTACGCCGCGCGCTACTACGGCATGACCTCGAAGGAGACGCGCGACAAGATCCCGGCGATCCTCGAGCGCGTCGGCTTTCCGCGGGACCGACGGGACGAGCCGATGGAGAACCTCTCGCGCGGAATGCAGCAGAAGGTGGCGCTCGCGCGGGCTCTCCTGACCTCACCGGTCGTTCTCTTGCTCGACGAGCCGACAACGGGCCTCGACCCGCGGTCGAAGCTCGAGGTGCAGGAGTTCATTCGTGAGATACGGGAGAGCCACGACTCGACGATCCTGCTCTGCACCCACGACCTCGCCGAGGCGGAGACGCTTGCAGGTCGCATCGGCATCCTCGACCGCGGTCGGCTGCTTGCGCTGGAGCCGGTGGAGGACCTCAAGCGTCGCTTCAACGCAGACACGCTCGAGGAGGCTTTCTTCGCCGCGACCGGCCGGGAGTTCGAGGCGGAGCGCGACGACGAGGACGACGACCGGGAGGTGTTCGCATGAAAGCCTTCGGAATGACTTTGCGAGCCGAGCTCGTCGGAGCCGGCGGTGTCGTCGAGCGCAACTTCTACCTCACCAAGCGCTACATCTGGTGGGACCTCGCCTGGTTCTTCTGGACGGTCGCGAACACGCTCACGATCGTCTTCATCGCGCAAGGCATCGAGGCGACCGGAGGTCAGATCGACGTAAACACCGTGGCGACGAGCCTGCTCATCGGCGCCGTCGTCTGGGCCTACCTCGGCGTGCTCTTCGAGTTCCTCATGGAGACTGTCGCCTGGGAACGCTGGGAGGGGACCATCGAGTACACCTTCATGGCTCCACTCTCGCGCGCCATGCATCTCGCCGGTCAAGGCGTCTTTGCGATCTCGTACGGACTTCTCCGGGCTGTTTTTCTGTTCACCGCCTGCTTCCTGTTCTTCGACCTGTCGATGCCGGACGCGAACTTCCTCGCGGCGTTCATCGTGCTCGCGATCGCATCGATCTCGTTCATCGGGATCGGCGTGATGACGTCGGTTCTGCCGCTGATCTCACCTGAGAAGGGCACGCAGCTCGGGTTCGTCGCTCAGGGCACGCTCCTCGTTGTGTCGGGCGTCTACTACCCGATCGAGGTTCTTCCCACGTGGATGCAGTGGATCGCGAAGTTCTCGCCCGCGACGTATGCGCTCGAAGGTGCCCGTCGAGGCGATTCTCGACGGTGCTCCGCTGTCCGCGATGTGGGACGAGATCTGGCCGCTGCTCGTCATCGGCGCGGTATCGATTCCGCTCGGCCTCTGGGTCTTCAGCCGTGGTGAGCTTTACGCCAAGCGGCACGGGAAGCTGAAGAGGTCGGGATGACGGACGCTGCTGTTCGCGTCGAAGCCTTGGAGAAGGTCTTCGACGCCCCTGAGCACCCCGCCAGCGGCGGCGAAACGCTCGTCGCTGCAACCCGCTGGCTCTGGCGCTGCTGCCTCCGGAACTCCACCGGCGCCTCGGCGTAGGCGATGCGACGCCTGGACGCCCACCGGACCTGGCTTGTCTACCAGGGCGTCGACTCCTTTGCTATGGGGCTTGGGTGGACGGTGGCGGCCGTCTTCTTCGTGACCGAGCTCGAGATGAGCCCGCTCACGCTGATCCTCACGGGCACGGCGATGGAGGTCGCGTACTTCCTGTTCGAGGTGCCGACGGGGATCGTCGCCGACACGTACAGCAGGCGGACATCGATCGTCATCGCGATGTTCGTGATGGGCCTTTCCTTCGTCGCAACTGGGCTCGCCCCGGGGGTCGCGGTGGTGCTGATCGCGGCCGCGGCCACGGGGTTCGGCTGGACGTTCAAGAGCGGTGCCGAGGACGCCTGGCTCGCCGATGAGGTAGGACTGGAGAACGTTGCGCGCTCGTACCAGCGGGGCGCGCAGGTTGCCCGTGTGGGAGCGCTGGCCGGAATCGGTGCAGCAGTCGGTCTCGCGCTCATCGATCTCCGCGTCCCGATTGTGGCGGGTGGGCTCGTGATGCTCGGGCTCGGATTTCTTCTCGCGCTGCTCATGCCCGAGACCGGCTTCCGCCCAGTCCGGTACGAAGGCGTTGGGGCAGTCCGCGCGATGGCGCGCACCGGTGCGCAAGGAGGGCGCCTGCTGCGTGGGCAGCCGATCCTGCTGCTCATCGTCGGCATCGCCTTCTTCGCCGGCATGTGGAGTGAGGGGATCGATCGGCTCTGGGAGGCGCACTTCCTCCTCGACGTTGGCGTGCCGGGATTCGGAAGCCTCGATCCGGTGATCTGGTTCGGCGTGCTGAGCGCTGGCGTCTTGCTGCTGGCGATCCTCGTTGCACAGCCGCTAGTCCGGCGGTTCGAACGGCTTAGCCGAGCGGGCATGACGCGGACGCTGTTCGCATTCGACGCGGTCACCATCGTCGGGACGCTCGCCTTCGCACTCGCCGGGAGCTTCGCCCTGGCCGTCACCGCGTACTGGGCGACAAGGGTCTTTCGCTCGCTGGCCGGTCCCGTCTACGCGACCTGGCTCAACGCGAGCATCGAGGACTCGAGCGTCCGCGCGACGGTCATCTCGATGACGAACCTCGGCGACTCGGCAGGTCAGTGGGGAGGCGGGCCAGCTCTCGGCGTCGTCGGCAACGTGTTCGGGATTCGCGCGGCGCTCGCGGCGGGCGCGGCGGCTCTCGTGCCTGCTTTGGCTCTCTACGGCTTGGCGCTTGGCCGCAGCGACGAGGCACCGAGGGTCGACGTCGTTCCTCAGCCGGAGACCTGAGGTGAGACGCAGCGTCCGCGATCGCGAAGCCCGTGCGAGCGGGATCCCAGTCTTGCGCACGATTCAGCTGGCCTCCGCCAAGCGTACGCGCCTTTACTCCTCAACAGCCTCGGGCAGGTCGCGGAGTCGCGGCACCGGTGAGGGCAGGAGCCAGAACACACCCAGAAGCGCACCGACGGCGCCGATCCAGAGCGTCGGCCGCAGCCCGAGCGTGCTTCCGAGAAGCCCGCCGGCCAACGAGCCGAGCACGCGTACGCCGTAGTTGACGAACGTGTACGCGCCGGAGACGCGCGAGCGCAACCGGTGCGGGATCACGGCCGCAAAGATCGATCCTGCGCTGATGTCGAGCAGCATCACGCCAAGCCCCGAACCGAACTCGGCGAGGAAGAGACACGTCAGCACGACGGTGTCGGATCCCGCCGCCAGCGGAACGAGCAGAAGCGGTAGGGGGAACAGCACGCAGCCCGCCACGAGCGCGGGCCCGATGCCGATCCGGCGCGTCACCGGCGTCGTGATCACCGAGCCAACTAGGGCGCCCGCAGCGCCTGCGCCCAGCACGAGGCCGAGCGTTCCCGGAGAGACGCCGAGCGTCCGGGTCGCGTAGAGGACGAACAGCGCCCAGAAGACGAAGTTGAAGAAGTTGATCGTCGCCGTTGCGAGGAGCGTGGCGCGGACGACGGCCGAGCGGGCGACCCACCGCAGGCCGACTGTGACACCCGTGTGTTCGGAGTCTGGCGGCGGCTCGTCGGGGTCGATGCTCGCGAGGAGCGTTCCCGAGCCGAGATACGAGGCTGCATCGAGCAGCAGCGCGCCCGGTGCCGAGAGCACCTGGACGAGAGCTCCTGCCAAAGCGGGCCCGGCGACCAACGAGAACGCACGGCTGCCGTTGAGCAGGGAGCTCGCCTCGACGAACCGCTCGCGCCGGACGATGGCCACGAAGAGCGACGCGTCCGACACGCCGAACACGACCGTCAGTGCACCGGTGACGAACGCCACGCCGTACAGCTGTTCCAGCGTGAGAGCGTCGAGCGCGTACGCGATGGGGACGGTGCAAAGCAGCGCCGCGCGACCGATGTCGGCCGCGATCATCGTCTGCCGTCGCCGTCCCCGCCGGTCGATCCACTCGCCGGCGTGCAGTGCGAAGAGGAGGTTCGGCGCGAGCGCGGCGGCCGTGAGGTAGCCCATCTCCGCGGCTGTGGCGTCGAGCGAGAGCACCGCGACAAGGGGCAGTGCAAGCAGCGAGATCTGATCGCCCAAGAGCGAGACGGTGTGGGCGCCCCAGTAGCGGCGAAAGATTGGGCTCTCGCGGAGCAGCCGTGGAACGGCCCGCGGCGCCCGCCGGCGGATCGGCGGGCTGTCCGAGGTCACGACTCCTCGTCCGGGAACGCAATCTGAAGCAGCGCGATGGGCCGGGCCCCCGGGGGTCGAAGCTCTGGCCGGGAGACGCGCTCCAGGTACGACTCCGCCAGCCCTTGGAGGGTGTCGCGGAGCTCTGCGAGCTCCTCGACTGTGAGGTAGAGCAGGCTGTCGCCGAACGCAGCCGCCTCCTGCCACTCTGGAGGCTCGTTCGCACGTCGGCCGAGCCACTGTCTCGAGACGCTCCACGTAGCGCCCGAGCACGAACCGCGCGAACACCTCCGACGCCTCCGCGAGCTCCGGCGTGTCGGCCACGTTCGGCCAGGATGTGTACAGCGCGGTCGCCCGCCACGGGCGCTCGCGACCGTGTCCACCGGCCGCGTCCTCGACGAGCCCGAAGCGTGCGAGCTGGCGCAGGTGGTACGAGGCGCTACCCGAACTCTCGTCGATCCTGCGGCCGGCTTCCGTGGCCGTCAGCGGCCCTTCACGCCGAAGCAGGCCGAGGAGCCGAATCCGAATCGGGTGCGCAAGCGCGCGCAGTGCGCGCGGGTCACGGAGCTCGATCTCTCGCTTCATACAAAGATATCTTTGCAAACTTTTCTTTGCATGACAAGATCCCTGTCCGGATAATGAGCCTGGCGGACGGCAACGGACGCCGTTGCGCGTCGCCGCCGAAGTCGGATCGCCCCGCGGGGCGCCCGCGAGAACGGATGTCCGCCGGTGGAGATCCTGATCCGGATCTCCTGCTAGAGTCCGGCCGTCTGTGTGAGGCAACGTGGCCTCGGGCGATCCCGCCCGGGGCCTTTTTGTTTTTCAAGGGAGGTTTTCAATGGCAAGACCGAGGACGCAGGCCAAGGGGACCATGGTCAAGAGTCGTGACCGCGCGACCTCGAGCGTGGTCGCGAGACGGGCGGTGCTGAAGCGGATCAGGGACGAGGACGTTGAGCACGTCCTCTTCTGGTTCACCGATCTCGAGGGCCACCTCAAGTCGTTCGCGATCACACCTTCCGAGATGCAGGAAGCGCTGAACGACGGGATGGGCTTCGACGGCTCTTCGATCACCGGCTTCAACGCGATCGAGGAGTCGGACATGGTCGCGATCCCGGATCCGGCCAGCTTCCAGCTCATGCCGCGGCCGCTCGACGAGCACGGTCAGGCGATCGGGGCGAAGGTCGCGCGCATGATCTGCGACGTCGTGACACCCGATGGCGCTCCCTACGAAGGAGATCCGCGCTTTGCCCTTCGGAAGGCTCTCGAGCGCATGCAGAGCATGGGCTTCGACGCATTCAACGTCGGCCCCGAGCTCGAGTACTTCGTGTTCGAGGACGACAAGGGCACCGAGGCGATCGACGAAGGTGGCTACTTCGCGATGACCGCCCAGGACGCCGCAACGGAGATGCGGAACGACACTATCGCGGCGCTCGAGTCGGTCGGGATCCCGATCGAATACCACCACCACGAGGTCGGTCCCTCCCAGCACGAGATCGACATGCGCTACGCGGACGCGCTGGCGATGGCCGACTACACCATCACGTACCGGCTCATCGTCAAAGAGGTCGCCGCCTGGCACGGCTACTACGCGACCTTCATGCCGAAGCCGCTCTTCGGCGAGAACGGGTCGGGAATGCACACCCACATGTCGCTCTTCAAGGGTGGGCGTAACCAGTTCTTCGACCGACGCGATCCGCATCACCTCTCGAAGACGGCGAAGAGCTTCATCGCCGGACTGCTCGTGCACGCGCGCGAGATGTCTGCTGTCCTCGCACAGTGGGTGAACTCGTACAAGCGGCTCGTGCCCGGCTACGAAGCGCCGGTGTACGTGGCGTGGTCGCAGCGGAACCGCTCGGCGCTCATCCGGATCCCGCTCTACAAGCCGGGCTCCGAGCAGGCGACCCGCGCCGAGATTCGCTGCCCGGATCCGGCGTGCAACCCGTACCTGGCGTTCGCCGCGCTGCTCCAGGCCGGCCTGGAGGGCATCGAGAAGGGCTACGAGCTCCCTGACTCGATGGAGACGAACCTCTATCGCTTGACGACCGAGCAGCGGCGCGAGCGCGGGATCATCGCGCTTCCGGAGTCGCTTGGAGAGGCTATCGACGAGCTCGCGAGCTCCGACGTGATGCGGCTTGCGCTCGGAGAGCACATCTTTCCGCGCTACATCGAGCTCAAGCGCAAGGAGTGGGACGAGTATCGCGTCCAGGTCACCGAATGGGAGAAGGAGAAGTACCTGGCGGCTCTGTGACGGAACAGGTCGAAGGACTTCGTACAACTTGCACTTGAACTCAGCCGACGAAAGTTCGATGATGCGCGCTGCAGGGCGACGCCGCAAGGCGAGTGGCGAGCTCTGTATCTGACGGCCGATCGCGGGCTCCCTGGTGTGGAGCCCGTGGTCGTTAGTGGGTGCAAATGCTGGCGCATTTCCACCCGGGAACCGAAGGGCTCGTCCAGGGGCGCAGTTGTTAGAACTCTCACGGCCGGAGAAGCCGGCCTCCGGCTCGGTCGCTGCGCCGGTTTCGATCGCTTCTAGTCCGGCTTGCCGGACATCGCCCACACCGAGACGACGTACGCCGCCAGAAGGACGAGCGAGATGACCATCGTCGCCTTCAGCAGGCCAGTGCCCTGGCCGTTTCGCAGTCGGCGGACGCCGATCCCGCCGACGATCAACGAGATGAAAAAGAGGAGGCCGCCGGCGTCGGCAGTGACGAGCCCGATCCCGAGCCACGCAGGCTCCGACACCTCGTCGGGCAGGTCGTCCCAACCCTCCTTCGAATAGATCCAACCTGCACCGATACGCATGAGGATGAAGCCCGGGAGCGCGACCGCAAGGAGCGTCCAGTAGCCGAGCCTCAGGAACCGAGCCTCCCCGCGGGCGTAGAGGAGTGCGCTCGCTCCGGCGAGCAACCCGCCGACGAGGATCATCGCACCGAGGACGTGGAGGAAGAGCGGGAAGTTCCAGCTGTCCGGCCGAATGGCTGCGAGCACGCTCGTCACGCGCCCGGCTTCCAGATCATGTCGATGAGGATGAGCAGCACGAGCAGCGTCGAGAGCGCGTGCATCAGCGAGACCGGTCTGGGTCCGGTTGATCGCAAGGAGCTCCGCGCTCGGCTCTGTATGGCCCGCCGCCTGCAGTTCCTGGGCCTTCTTCATCCCGGCCATGTATTCCGCGCCGGTTCGGCGGCCCGGTCTCAGCGGACAAGATCCAAAGGACGAGCGCGGCGATGATCCAACCGTCCCAGATGTCGTACCCGCCGACGGAGAAGGCGAGCCAGATCCCGAGGATGATCGTGCCACCTGCGCCGACCCCGACGGCGGCGTTTCCGACCTTCACGATCGGTTCCATGCGCACCGTCCCGTCTGGTGCGTCCGTCCTGCGTACGGCGACGATCAGGACCCAGAAACAGAATGACTCCGGCGACGTAGGCGAACGCGCTGAGGACGTGGAGGGAGAGGATCCAGTCGTCGAAGCTCACGCGTGCGGGATCCTATGACAGCTCGCTCCGGTTCTCAACGGCGACAATGCTCGGATGGACGCGACTGCCCGTCACCTGCGGCTCCTGACCGAGACGATCGCGGCCGTCAACTCGTCGCTCGACTTGCAGGAAGTTCTCGAGCTGGTCGCCAGCAAGGTCGCCGACGCGCTCGATACTGACGCGTGCTTCGTCTATCTCTACGACGAACGCGCGGACGAGCTCGTCCTCCGTGCCACGCGGGGGAGCCGCGTCGAGGAGATGACGCGAACACCCCGGATGCGCCCGGGCGAGGGAATCACAGGCGTCGCTGCTGCCGATCGAGCTCCCGTGATGATCCCCGAGCAGGCGCATCTCGACCCCCGCTTCAAGCTCTTTCCCAACCTGCCCGAGGACGAGTACGAGTCGATCCTCGCCGTCCCCATCCTCGCCCGGGACAAGCTCGAGGGCGCGCTCAACGTGCGAACGCGGGAGCCGCGGACGTTCACGGAGGCCGAGATCGAGCTCCTGGTCGCGATCGCGACGCAGGTCGCCCAGACGATCGAGCACGCGAGGATCTACGAGCGTGCCCAACGTCGGGTCGCCGAGCTCGAGGCGCTCGCGCGGATCTCGGAGGCGGTCTCGGAGTCCCTCTACCTCGAGGAGTCGCTCGAGGCGATCGTGAAGACGACGATGGAGTCTCTGCACGCGACGGGCGCGGCGCTCGTCTTGGAGGACGGGAAGATCGCCTGGCCGGAGGGGCGAGCGGGCGCGTACAACGTCCGTCTGCCCCTTCGCTGGAAGCGGCGGCAGATAGGGGAGCTCGTCTGCGACCGGGATACCCCGTTCTCCGAAGACGACGAGGCCCTGCTGGAGGCGATCGCGCACCACGCAGCCGTCGCGCTCGAACACGGGCGCGCGGTCATGCGCGGCGTCCTCGCCCAGGAGATCCATCACCGGGTCAAGAACAACCTCCAGTCGGTGGCATCGCTGCTCCGACTGCAAGCCCGGGCCGAGCACGTCGACCCGCGCAAGGCGCTTCAGGACTCGGTCAATCGGATACTCGCCATCGCGGCCGTCCACGAGGTGCTGACTGAGCACCGCGAGGACGACGTCGACCTCGGTGAGCTCGTCGACCGTCTGCGGGCGATGCTCGTCCAGGGACTCGTCGCCGGAAAGGAGATCAGCTCCGATCTGGAGCCAGTCTCGCTCGCCGGCCAGCGTGCGACCGCGCTTGCGCTCGTCTTCACGGAGCTCTTCCAGAACGCGCTCGAGCACGGAGGTGAGCACGTCTCGATCGCGCTCGCGCAGCGAAACGGCGAGGTCGTGCTGACGATCGTCGACGACGGCGACGGGATTCGGGGGGACGGTTCGGGAACGGGCCTCTCGATCGTGCGAGCACTCGTGCGCGACGAGCTGCGCGGGGAGATCGCGCTCGACAGCGACGGCGGGCTTCGCGCCGAGGTGGTGTTCCCGGCGTGACGCGCGTTCTGATCGCGGAAGACGAGACGATCATCCGGCTCGATCTGAAAGGGTTGCTCGAGGCAGCAGGGCTAGAGGTGTGCGCGGAGGCGCGCGACGGCGAGGAGGCGGTAGCCCTCGCCCGGGAGACCGAGCCGGATGTCGCACTTCTCGATGTGAAGATGCCGCGGCTCGACGGAATCGAGGCAGCGCGCCGGATCCTCGACGAACGCCCGATCCCGATCGTCATGGTGACGGCGTACGGTGAGCGGGAGCTCGTGTCGCGCGCGGTGGAGGCGGGTGTGTTCGGGTACCTCGTGAAGCCCTTCCGCGAGACCGACCTGCTGCCCGCGATCGCGACGGCGACCGCGCGGCACGACGAGCTCGTCGCACTGAGGGAGGAGGCCGACTCGCTCGCGGAGGCACTCGCGGCGCGGAAGGCGATCGAGCGTGCGAAAGGGATCCTCATGAAGCGCGAAAGCCTGTCGGAGGAGGAGGCTTTCGCGCGACTCCGCAAGGCGAGCCAGATCTCCGGGCGTCCGCTCAAGGTCGTCGCCGAGGCGTTGATTGCGACGCTCGGCCAAGCGACGGACACGTCTCAACGCCGAGGTTGAGAGGGTTACCGCTTTTACCCCTGTTCGCGGTAGACGTGGCCAAGGAGGACGATTAGACTCGCCCCGAACCGGGGCTCGTCCAGCCACGCCGTGACCGGAGGGAGTTATGCGTCGTGCTCGCCGGCTCGTCGTCGTCCTCGCGCTTGCCGCAGTCGTAGCCGCACTCGGCGCGTCGAAGCCATTCGCCTTTTCGACGACCGTGGTCGTCAGCCAGGTATACGGCGGTGGCGGGAACGCCGGGGCAACGTTGAAGAACGACTACATCGAGCTCCTCAACCGAGGATCGACCACAGTCAGCCTCGTCGGCTGGTCCGTGCAGTACGCATCCAGTGCAGGCACGACCTGGGCGCCGACGCCATTGTCCGGCTCGATCGCTCCCGGCCAGTACTACCTCGTGCAGCAGGCGGCCGGCGCCGGACCCGGCATCCCTCTGCCCACCCCGATGCGACGGGCTCGGTAGCCATGAGCGCCACGAGTGCGAAGGTTGCACTCGTCAACACGGCGTCTGCGCTCTCCGGCTCGTGTCCGACCGGCGGGTCGATCGTGGACTTCGTCGGATACGGAGCAAGCGCGACCTGCTTCGAAGGCGCTGGGCCGACGTCGACGCTCTCGAACACCACGGCCGCGATTCGGAGCGCCGGGGGCTGTGCGGAGACGGATGTGAACAGCGCCGATTTCACGAGCGGCTCACCCACCCCGAGGAACACGGCGTCGCCGTTCAACGTCTGCCCCGGCGATCAGGCGCCTTCGGTCTCGTCGACATCACCCACAGATGGAGCGACGGAGGTGGCGACGAGTGCCAACATCACACTCGCCTTCAGCGAGGCCGTAAACGCCGTCGGTAGCTGGTTCTCGATCTCGTGCGTGTCGAGCGGAGCCCACACGGCGTCCGTTTCGGGCGGTCCGACGACCCACATCCTCAACCCCGACACCGACTTCGCAGCAGCCGAGAGCTGCACCGTCACCGTGACCGCGTCCCAGGTAACGGACCAGGACGCCGACGATCCACCCGACACGATGGAGGCGAACGCGGTCTTCACCTTCACGACGGTCCTGCCCCTCACGCCGATCCACGACATCCAGGGCGTCGCCCACCGCTCGCCGAAGGTCGGCACGGCGGTGAAGACGCAGGGGATCGTGACGGCGCGCGCGTCGAACGGCTTCTACGTCCAGGACTCGAGTCCTGACGGCGACCCGGCCACCTCCGAGGGGATCTTCATCTTCACGAGCAGTTCGCCGACCGTCGCGGTGGGCGACGGTCTGCAGATCGTCGGCAACGTCACCGAGTTTCGCCCAGGCGGCTCCGGTGGACTGGTGAACCTGACGACGACCGAGCTCACGTCTCCGTCGATCTCCATCCTCTCCTCCGGAACGCACTACCGGCGGCGACCGTCGTCGGTGCCGGGGGCCGTTTGCCGCCGACGCTGGTGATCGACGACGACGCGACCGGCGACATCGAGACGAGCGGCACGTTCGATCCCGCGACGGACGGGATCGACTTCTACGAGTCGCTAGAGGGGATGCTGTTGCAAGTCAACGACGCCATCGCCGTCGGGCCGAGGAGCGCGTTCGGAGAGATCCCGATCGTGGTCGACGACGGTGTGGGCGCGGGGATCCGGACCAACCGAGGTGGAGTGGTGATCCGGTCGAACGACTTCAACCCGGAACGGATCCACCTCGACGACACACTCCTTGCGACGCCCGTCGTGAACGTCGGGGACGGGTTCACGACCCCAGCTCGCGGCGTCCTCGACTACAGCTTCGGGAACTTCAAGCTCAACGTCACGAGTGCACTCACGCGGGTCGACCGAGGGCTCGTTCGCGAGGCGACCGCGATCCAGAGCGACCATCAGATCGCGGTCGCGACGTACAACGTCGAGAACCTCGATCCGAGCGACGGATCGGCGTTCGCGCGCCACGCGGACCTCATCGTCGACCACCTTCGCTCGCCCGACCTGATCGCGATCGAAGAGATCCAGGACAACGACGGCGCCACCAATACGAGCGTGACGGACGCATCCACGACCTGGAACATGCTCATCGGTGCAATCTCGGCGGCAGGTGGACCGGCCTACCAGTTCCGGCAGATCGATCCGGTCGACGACCAAGACGGAGGCGAGCCCGGAGGAAACATCCGCGTCGGCTTCCTCTTCCGCACGGATCGGGGCCTCGAGTTCATCGACCGACCAGGCGGTGGACCCGACGACTCCGACAGTGGTGATCGCACACCCGTCAGGCCCGCGGCTCTCCTCCAGCCCGGGCCGAGTGCAGCCGCTGAATCCCGCGTTCATCACCTCGCGCAAGCCGCTCGCGGCCGAGTTCCGCATGCGCGGCAAGAAGGTGTTCGTGGTGGTCAACCACTTCGCATCCAAGGGCGGCGACCACCCGCTCTTCGGCCACTTCCAGCCGCCGCAGCGCTCGAGCGAGGTTCAGCGGCACGCGCAAGCACAGGTCGTGAACGAGTTCGTCGATTCGATCCTCACGCGCGACACGAAGGCCAACGTGATCGTGCTCGGTGACATCAACGACTTCGAGTTCTCGCAGACGGTCTCGATTCTCGAGGGCGGTGTCCTCAGCTCACTCGATGAACACGTTGTCGAACGCAGAGCGCTACTCGTACGTGTTCGAGGGCAACTCGCAGGTGCTCGACCAGATCCTGGTCAGCGGCAACCTACTCGGGAACTTTGGAATCGAGTACGACGTGGTTCACGTCAATTCGGAGTTCGCCGACCAGGCCTCCGATCACGATCCGCAGGTTGCACGGCTCGATTTGCGGGGGAGGCCGTGACCCTAGCGGCCCACCCCCGAGGATCAAGCGCGCGGCCCGACGCCTACGACGCGGCGAGCAGCCTGTCTTCCTCGCGCCGGCGATAGAACCGGCGTCCGAGCCAGGCGGCGAACGCGACGAGCGCGAACGGCGCCAGCACGATCAGGACGGCGAGCACGATCACTGCTTCCCAGGCGAGGACGTTGAGCGCTTCGTCAATTGTTCGGTCGAGCCGCGCGGGCGGCGCGACCGCGCCGAACGCTCCCGGCGTGACGACGGTGAGCTGGATCGTCGACATCCGCGCCTCGGCGTTCGTGGACGCGATCCCGGCGCGAAGTCCTCGGAGCTCTCCGCGCAGCGTCTGCAGCCGAGCACGCAGCACTGCCTCGGTCTCGGCATCGAGCGACTCGGTCTCGAGTCGGGCGACGATGCGGGCGATCTGATTCCGAACGCTGGCCTCCCGCCGCTCGAGCTCGTCGAGGCTCGCCTGCAGGTCGTCGATCGTCACCTGCTGCGAGACGATCCTGCCGAGGCCCGAAAGGCCCACGATCGCCTCCTGCACCTTGGCAACCGGGACGCGAACGGTCAGCGCGGCGCTGCCTTCCTCGCCAGTCGCGACGGACGCGTTGACGACGTGACCACCGAGCGACCGCGTCAGGTCGAGTGCGTCCTGCGCCGCACGTGAGACGGCGTCGGGATCCTCGACCTCGACCGTCAGCGTGGCGCTGACACGCGTGGCGCGATCCGAGGTCGGCCCGATCGCCGAGTCTAGTGCCTGTCCTGGCACGGCTTGCCCTGGCACACCGAGGTTCGTCGACGGCGCGGGCTCGGGCGTGCCCTTGCCCGCCTCGAGCGACTCCTGCCGGTACGCCTCTGGGGAGACGTCCGACTTGGCGATACCGAGAACCCCTGCGCTTGCAAAAGCGAGCGCAGCTGCGGCGGGAATCGCGATCAGGCTCACACGCCGTACGGGGAAGTGGAATCGGCTCCACGGCGCGCGCCCAGTTTCCTGTGCGGAGATCTCACGGACACGCGCTCGCAGCGTCGTCGGGGCAATGGGCCGCGAAGCCCGCAGCTCGTGCATCAGGTCAGGCGATGTCATCGTCTCTCATCCTCTCTTCGAGCTTTGCGAGCGCCCGGCTCAGCCGTGTCGAGACTGCAGTGGGCGAAATTCCGAGCAAGCGTGCGGTCTCCTCACCGTCCAGGTCGAGGACGACCCGCAGGGCAACCACTTCACGCTCGCCGGCTGTCAGCGCGCGGAGCCCCTCCTCGAGCGCCGATGAGAGCCCCTCACCGAGGCCGCCCTCGTCGTCGCGGTGGGACGCTCCCGGCGTCAGCACGTTCCTCGCGCCGCCGTCTCCGCATGTCTGCACGGAAGAAGTCGAGCGCGGTCGTGCGTGCAATCGCCAACAGCCATGCGCGTGGCGTTCCACGACGCGGGTCGAAGCGGCGCCACTTCTTGAACGCCGTTTCGAAGGTCTCGCTCGTGAGGTCCTCCGCAACCGCCCAGTTCTTGGTCAGGTACAGGAGATAGCCGTACACGTCGTCGAGGAGCTCCTCTGCCACTACCGCGAACGTTGGCGCCGTCGCGTCGGCAGAGCGGGGCGCCTCGAGAGTCACCGCGTGCATGCTTCCTCTACGCCGCCCAGACACCCGCGTGTCACCGGGTGGACGTTTCCTCGAAGAGCACCTCCCAGCGGACGAGGAGCTGTTGCAGCTCGTCGCGGGCGGCTCGGTGGGCAGTCAGGACGTCCATGTCGGTCCAGTCTCCGGCCAGCTTGCCTTCCAGCTCGGAGATCCGGAGCTCCGTGGCGGAGATGCTTGCCTCCAAGCGCTCGAGCTCGGTGGGTCGCGTGCGCTCCGAACGAGTGCGCGTGGGACGAGCCTTCCGCTCCTTGGCCACCTCGTCGGCAGGCTCGGGTGCGGCTCGCTCCCGTGTGAGATCCGCCCAGCCGCCGTCGTAGGAGCGGAGCGTCCCGTCTTCGACGGCGACGATGCGGTCGGGGACCGCGTCGAGGAGCGCGCGGTCGTGTGAGACGATCAACACGGTCCCCGGGAACGCCTCGAGCGCGGCTTCGAGCGCCTCACGGCTCTCCAGGTCGAGGTGGTTCGTGGGCTCGTCGAGCACGAGGAAGTTCGCGCCCGATGCGACGAGCAGCGCGAGCGCGAGGCGCCTCCGCTCTCCTCCCGAGAGGTCGGATACGGCTCGTTCGTGGGTCTCCCAGCCCGAGAAGAGAAACCGGCCGAGAAGGTTCTGTGCCTGCGGCCGGGGAAGACCTGTCGCCGCAGATGTCGCGTCGAGCACCGATCCCTGCTTGGGCAGCTCTTGAGTGTGCTGCGAGAAGTACGCGGGGACGACTCCGTGACCCAGCGTGGCACCGCCTTCGTCGAACTCGGTGTCGCCGAGGATCGCTTCGAGGAGGGTCGTCTTGCCGCTCCCGTTCGGGCCGACGAGCGCGACCTTCTCACCGCGCTCGATCACCATGGTCGCGTCTGCGAGCAAGCGCTTGTCGCCTGCCGAGAGCGAAATGTCGTCGGCCTCGAGCACGATCCGACCCGTTCGCGGGGGTTGGATGAAATCGAAGCCGAGTGTGCGACGGCGGCGCGTCAACGCTTCCAGCTCGCCGCGCGCGGACGCGCGCTCCTTCTCCAGGCGGCCGATCTGTGTGAGCTTGGCCTGGGCCTGCCTCGCCTTCGACTTCTTGTACCGGAAGCGAGCGACGAAGCGTTCGAGGCGCGCGATGTCGTCCGAAACGCGGTCGGCCGTCTTCGCTGCCGCGGCTGCCCGCACCGCCTTCTCGTGGCGCCATTCGTGCCACGGGCCGGCGAAGTAGTGAACTCCTCCGGGAGACATCTCGAGCACCGCGGTTGTAACCGCCTCGAGAAACCAGCGATCGTGGGCGACGAGGATGACCGCGGTGTCGAGCGTCTCGAGCTCTCGTTCGAGCCATTCGAGACTCTCGACGTCGAGATGGTTCGTCGGTTCGTCGAGAAGGAGCAGGTCCGGATCAACCGAGAGCGAGCGGGCAAGCGATGCGCGCGTCAGCTCCCCACCGGAGAACGTCTCGAGCTTTCGCTCGAAGTCGTCGTCGTGGAAGCCGAGCCCACGCGTCGCTTGGGCGATACGGTCACGCCAGTTCCAGCCTCCGGCGTGCTCCAGGCGAGCCTGTGCGTCCGCGTACCGCCGAAGCGTGGCCTCGTCGTGTGAACCGGCGGCCATCTCTCGCTCGAGCCGTCGCAAATCGTCCTCCACGGCGAGAAGATCGCGTGCGCCTGAGAGGACGTACTCCCGGAGCGTCAGGTCGAGATCGCGTGGTGGCCGCTGGTCATGGAGAGCGACGCGCGTGCCCTTGGCAAATGCGAGATCGCCCCCCTGGAGCGAGGTCTCGCCGGCGATAGCTCGCAGGAGTGTGGTCTTGCCCGCGCCGTTCGGCCCTGCGAGCGAGAGACGGTCACGACGGCCGACACTGAACGAGACGCCCTCGAAGAGCGGGTCGCCGGAGAACTCCTTCCGGAGGCTGGATGCGATCAGCACGGACACGGTGAGCGAAGGGTAGTGAGCACCGTTCCGCGGCCCGCTCTCTGCTCGCTGTAGCCGACTAGCGGGAAGCGCGGAGCGAGGGCGCCGCAACGAGCTGCCGCGCCGCAGCGGCGATGTGCTCGGCGTCGATCCCCGCGCGTGAGAGAAGCTCCTCCGGCTTACCCGAGCTTGGCATTCCCTGCACCGCGAGTGAGACGACACGCGGAGGATTCTCCGTGTCGGCGAGTGCCGCGCGAACCGCGTCGCCAAGGCCGCCTTCGGGCCAGTGGTCCTCGACCGTCACGAGCCGTCCCTGCGTCGCCTCGACGGCGACGAGCAACGTCTCTAGATCCAGCGGCTTGATCGAGTACAGGTCGATGACCCGCGCGAAAACTCCATCGTCGGCGAGCAGATCGGCTGCCTTCAGCGCTTCGTGAACCGTGATCCCGGCGCCGATGAGCACGACTTCGTCGTCGTCCGAGGAGCGCAGAACTCGACTACCTCCGATCGCAAAATCTTCGTCGGGTTCGTACAAGACCGGTAGAGCTGGGCGCAACGTGCGCAGGTACGAGATCCCGGTGGTGTCGGCCATCGCGGCGACGAGGTGAGCCGTCTGGTTTGCATCGCACGGGTGAAGGACGGTGCTTCCGTGAATCGCACGGAACTCGGCGATGTCCTCGAGGCCCATTTGCGAGGGGCCGTCCTCGCCGATCGAGACGCCTGCGTGCGAGCCGCAGAGTGCGAAGGTCGCCCGGCTCACCGCCGCCATGCGCGCGAAGTCGTACGCGCGCGAGAAAAACGCCGCGAACGTCGAGACGAACGGCCGCCAGCCCACGGCCTGGAGCCCGACCGCGGCGGCCACCATCTGCTGCTCTGCGATGTACATCTCGAAGTACCGCTCAGGGTGGGCCTTCGCGAAGAGCTCTGCGAAGGTCGAGTTGGAGACCTCCCCGTCGAGTACCACGACATCGGGCCGCGCGGCGCCGAGAGCGGCGAGAGCGTCGCCGTACGCCTTCCGCGTCGCCACCTCGGAGCCGACCTCGTAGCGCGGAAGTTCGAGAGCGGTAGGGGCCGGCCTGGGCGTGGGGCCGGCCTCGGGCTTCGCAACCTCGATGCGGATGTCGCGAAGACCACCGAGCTCGGCGATCGCTGAGTCCGGGTCGTCGAGAGGCTTGCCGTGGAAGCCGTTCTTGTTCTCCACTGCGGCGACGCCTTTCCCCTTCATGGTGCGAGCGACGATCACGGTCGGCTTCCCGGTCGTCGCATCGGCCTCCGCATACGCGCGGTCGATTGCCTCCACATCGTGTCCGTCGACGACCACGGCATGCCAGCCGAAGGCACGCGCACGCGCTGCGTAGACGTCGACGTTCCATCCGACCATCGTCTCCCCTCGCTGACCGAGCCGGTTCACGTCGATGATCGCCGTCAGGTTGTCGAGCTCGAAGTGCCCGGCGTGCTCGAACGCCTCCCACATCGAGCCCTCTGCCATCTCGCTGTCTCCGCAGAGCACCCAGACGCGGTTGTCGAGCCGTTCGAGGCGCTTGCCGGCAAGTGCCATCCCGACTCCGATGGGCAAGCCCTGGCCCAGAGAGCCGGTCGCGACATCGACCCAGGGGAGGACGGGGGTCGGATGCCCCTCGAGCGGGCTGCCGAGCTTGCGGTAGTCGAGCAACTCGGCGTCGGTGACCACGCCGGCCGCGCGGTAGATCGCGTAGAGGAGCACCGACGCGTGCCCCTTCGAGAACACCAGACGATCGTTCGCTGGGTTTTTCGGCTCCGAGAAGTCGTAGCGCAGATAGCCGTCGACCAGGACGGCCATGAGATCAGCTGCAGACATCGCCGAGGTCGGGTGCCCGGAGTTTGCGGCAGCGCTCATTCGTACAGAGTCGACCCGGAACTGCTGCCCGAGCTCTCGCCGGCGTTCGGCTGCTTCCATCCGCGCCATTCTAGGTCGGTGTCCAGGTCATGCTGCACGGTAACGTTCCGTATGCCGTGGCAAGCAGCCGACTTCACGAGCTTTCGGAACACGGCGTCAGCGTGTGGATCGATTCGCTCTCGCGCGAGATGCTGGAGACCGGCGAGCTCGATCGGCTCATGCGGGAAGACGCAGTCGTCGGTGTGACGTCCAACCCGACGATCTTCGAGAAGGCCCTCTCGACCGGAGCGTGGTACGACGATCAGCTTCGCGAGGCACTCGAGCGAAGCGACGACTCCAAGGAGATCTTCCTCGAGCTGGCGGTCGAGGACGTCCAGCGCGCATGCGATCTCCTGCACTCGGCCTGGGACCAGTCGGAGGGTGTCGACGGCTACGTCTCCATCGAGGTAGACCCGGGTCTCGCGTACGACCGGACTGCGACCTACGACGAGGCGATCAAGCTGCACGAGCTCGTCGACCGGCCGAACGCGTATGTGAAGATCCCCGGCACCGAACCGGGCCTGGGAGCGATCGAGGACTGTATCGCCGCGGGTCGCTCGATCAACGTGACTCTCATCTTCTCGCTCGAGCGCCATCGCGCCGTTGCCGAGGCCTACGTTCGAGGACTCGAACGGCTGGTCGCTTCCGGAGGTGACCCCACGCACGTCGTCTCGGTGGCGAGCTTCTTCGTCTCCCGTGTCGATACCGAGGCCGATCGGCGCCTCGAGGAGCTCCAGCGGAAGGATCTCCAGGGGCGCCTCGCCGTGGCGAACGCGAAGCTCGCATATCAGCACTACCTCGAGGCGTTCTCCGGCGAACGGTGGATACCGCTCGCCTCCGCGGGAGCCAAGCCGCAGCGCTGTCTGTGGGCATCGACCTCCACGAAGAACCCCGCGTACCGAGATGTCCTGTACGTCGAGGAGCTCATCGGCCCTGACACGGTGAACACGATGCCGCTCGAGACGATCGAGGCGTTCCAGGATCACGGCGTCGTGAGGGACACGCTCACGGAGGACGTGGACGAGGCCGAGCAGCTCCTCGAGCAACTCGCGGAGGCCGGTGTCGACTACGACGACGTCGTGGCCACGCTCGAGACCGAGGGCGTCCAGAAGTTCTCGGACTCGTTCAACACGCTCCTCGCAGGCATCGAAGCGAAGCGGGAAGCGCTCGTCGCTTAGTCGTCCCAGTACATATGTAATTCACATATACTGGGCCGCGTGCACCGCAAGCAGGCACCGAGCCCGCAGTCGCCGGCGGCTTCCGGACGGGAGTTGGGAGATACGGGCGCGGGTCGAACGCTTCGGCGAGCCGGCCTTGTTGCTACTCGTCTCCGACGGGCCGACCCATGGGTATGAGCTCCTCGAGAGGCTGCCCGGGCTCATCGGTGAGGATCGCGTCGACGTCGGCAACGTGTACCGGGCGCTTCGTGCGTTCGAGGACGAGGGACTGGTCGAATCGGAGTGGCAGGCGGATCTTCCCGGCCCGACCAAGCGCACGTACACACTGACCGAGGACGGCCGAGTAGTGCTCCTGGCGTGGCTCGACTCCCTCGGAGCTCTGCGTGATGGCTTGACGGCATTCCTCGACGACGCTCGGAGAGGAGGTGACCATGTGTAGGAAGCACGCCCACAGGATGTGGCAGCGTCGCATGCCGAACCGCGAGGATCTGCTTCGCGCGCTCGACGAGCGACAGAAGGATCTCGAACAGGAGATCGCCGACATCCACGATCTCGTGCGCAGGCTTCGCGACGAGACCGCCGCGGCGCCACCGTCTGAGCCCGCTCCTTCGATCTGATCCCGGGTCGCTGGCTGCACGCCTTGTGGCTCTGAGCCACGAGGCGTGCTCGTGCGGGTCAGCTCGTCGAGAGAGCCGAGAGCAGCTCCTCGTGGAGGAACCCATTGGACGTGACCGCCGTGCCGCTGTCGATGCGACGCGCGCCTGAGGAGTCGGAAAAGCGACCCCCAGCCTCTTCGACGATCACCTGTACTGCGGCCAGATCCCACTCGCCCAGTCCGTAGGAGCCGTCGATCGTGCCGTCGACCGCACCTTCGGCCACGAGCATGTGCCCCCAGAAGTCACCGAGCCCGCGCGCATGCCAGGCGCGTGCCGCGATTTCGCCGAGCCTGGGATCTAGCGGAAGGCAGAGCACTGCATCCTCGACACGGGCGACGGTCGAGACGCTGATCCGCTCGCCGTTCGCGAGCGCGCCTGCTCCGCGCTCGGCCCACCAGCGCCGTCCGAGAGCCGGAGCCGACACGACTCCGAGGCGCACGCTACCGGTTTCCTCGAGCGCGACGAGCGTCGCCCAAGTGGGGATACCTCGCGCGTAGCTCCGGGTACCGTCGATCGGATCCAGGATCCAGCGCCGCTCGCCGCCGCTACTCGCGCCCTGCTCCTCGCCGAGGATCGCGTCCGCCGGATGCTCGGCTCCCAGCAGACGCCGCAACTCGGTCTCAACCGCGCGATCGGCCTCCGTCACCGGCGTAAGGTCGGACTTCGTCTCGATCGAGAGGCCCGAGCGAAAGAGAGGGAGCGAGATCGCGTCCGCCGCGTCGACGAGTCGGAGCGCCAGCGCCAGGTCGGGACTCACGTCCCGACGATACCGCGCTACCCGACGGCGACGGCTGCTTGCCGGCATGCGCGAGCAGGCTCCGGCTGCCTCGAGCGCCGCGACCGCGGGTGCAGTCTCGGTCGGGACGTGCTCGCCGAACAGAGGCGATCCGTACGTCGTCACGAGCCCGGCCGTGTCGAAGAGATCCTTGACCGCGAGCGGACGTCCTTCGGGCTCGGCGTCCGGGAGCGCCAGGAACACACCCGGCGGGCACGATCGCGCGTTCATGTACGCAGCCGCGCGGTCGCGAAGCGGCCGCCTTCAGGGATTTCCGCGCGACCGAAGTCCGTGCTAGCGGAGTTCGGTCTGTGCAAAGTCAGTCGAGCTGGAGATACAGCACCGCGATGATCGCCGTGCCGGCAAAGAGGAGCCAGAAGAGGCCGAAGAGCGCCCAGCCGAAGCGGAGGTTCTTGCGCTCGAGCTCTCGGTCGTTCACAGGATCACCGGGTCGAGCGCAGCCGCTGCAAAGAGGAGCGCGAGATAGGCGAGCGAGTAGTGGAAGAGCACCTGGGCACGTGCGCGCGAGAGGTCTCGACGCAGGAGCACCGCGAGGGTGAGGAACGCCGCGCCGAGGACTACCGCCGCCGCGGTGTAGAGCGGGCCGAGCCAGTATCCGACAGCCACGGTGAACGCCACCAGCGCGATCGAGTAGAGCACGATCTGGCGCGCCGTCTCGCGGTCCCCTCGCACGACCGGGAGCATCGGGACACCGGCGGCCGCGTAGGCGTTCTTGATCATCAGCGCAAGTGCCCAGAAGTGCGGCGGCGTCCACAGGAAGACGATGAGGAAGAGCCAGAGAGCCGGCAGTGCGAGGCTTCCGGTTGCCGCGGCGTAGCCGACGAGCGGAGGCACAGCGCCCGCAGCACCTCCGATGACGATGTTCTGAGGGGTCGAGCGCTTCAGCCAGCGCGTGTAGACGACGACGTAGAAGAGGTTGCCGACGAGCGCCAGCACCGCAGTCAGCACGTTCACCGCCGAGGCGAGCAGCGCGAACGAGAGCGCCGACAGCAGGACACCGAACTCGAGCGCCTGCTCGGGCGTCACACGACCCGAGGCGACGGGGCGCTTCTTCGTCCGGCTGCCCATGAGAACGTCGATGTCCCGATCGAGGACGTGATTCAGCGCAGATGCTCCGCCGCAGGCCAGCGCAAGCCCGACCATGGTGACGACGAAGAGACCGACGGGAGGTACGCCCTGTGCTCCGACGAACATCCCGGCGGCACCGGTGAGCAGGAGCAAGGTCATGATCCGGGGCTTCGTCAGCGTCAGGTAGTCGCGCGCCGTCGCAAGCGGCGCAGGCGTACCGCGGAATGCCGCCACCAGCACGAGCAGGCTTGCGGCGAACGCCGACCCTGCCGCTCCGACATGAAGCACGCTTGCCCAGGTCGCTCCATCGCTCCACGCAACGGCACCGCCAAGCGCGACCGCGAACAGGAACAAGGTGACTGCGGCCACGGCTCTCACGAACATGTCCGGATACGCCATCCGCGCGACGATCGCGTTTGCGACGAGCAGCGGCAGCGCGATCGCAGCCAGGCCCCAGTGCGTAGCGCCGAGCTCGAGCACGGCGCTCACGACGACGAGACCCACACCGAACGCCGCAGCAGCAGCAGACAGTCGGAGGAGCGCGCCCGGTCCCGACGCGCTAGCCAAGCTCTCGCTCTCCACGTTCCTCACGCAGCCTCCGTCGTAGATCGTAGAGCGGACGTGCGCTCGTGACGTACGGAACCTCATCGAAGTTGTAGGCCGGCGGCGGCGAGCTCGTGTACCACTCGAGCGTGTCGGCTTGCCAGGGATCGTTCCCCACTCTCGGCCCGCTCTGTCGACGTCCTGACGGCATTGACGACGAACAGGAGGATCGCGATCCCCATGACGTAGGAGCCGATCGTCGAGGCGAGGTTGTAACCCTCCCAGCTCTCGTCGGCGTACGTGTAGACGCGCCGCGGCATCCCCTCGAGCCCGACCAGGTGCTGAGGGAAGAACGCAAGGTTGAAGCCGACGAAGAGGGTCCAGAACTGCCACTTGCCGAGCTTCTCGTTCAGCCGCCGGCCGAACATCTTCGGCCACCAGTAGAAGAGGCCGGCGAAGATCGCGAACATCGCGCCGCCGAAGAGCGTGTAGTGGAAGTGGGCGACCACGAAGTAGCTGTCGTGCACCTGCCAGTCGATCGGGAAGGCGGCGAGGTAGATCCCGGTGAGTCCGCCGATGACGAAGACCGAGAGGAACCCGAGCGCGTACAACATCGGCGTGTCGAAGCTCAGGTTCCCGCGCCAGAGAGTCGCGAGCCAGTTGAAGATCTTGATGCCCGTCGGGACCGCGATGACCATCGACGCGATCATGAAGAACGCCTGCAGCGAGATCGGAAGCCCGACCGTGAACATGTGGTGGGCCCACACGAGCATCGAGAAGAAGCCGATCGCCACGGTCGAGACGGCAATCGCCTTGTACCCGAACACCGGCTTGCGGGCGAACACCGGCAGCACCTCGGAGATGATTCCGAAGGCCGGGAGGATGATCACGTACACCTCGGGGTGGCCGAAGAACCAGAACGCGTGCTGATAGAGGACAGCCGAGCCTCCCTCGGCGGGATTGAAGAAGTTCGTCTGGACGTCCCAGGAGCCGATCGAGACGCCCCGGTCGAGCAGCAGCAGCGTCAGGCCAGCTGCGAGAACCGGGAGGATCACGATGAGCAGCACCGCGTAGATCTCGATCGACCAGACGAAAAGCGGCATGCGCATCCACGTCATGCCCCGCGCCCGCAGGTTGTGGATGGTCACGATGAAGTTGATCGCGCCGGCCAGCGACGAGGCCGTGAGGATGTGGAGCGACAGGATCCAGAGGTCCTGGCCGTTGCCCGGTGCCTGCGTCGAGAGGGGTGGATACGCGGTCCAGCCGGTATCGGCGGCGCCGCCATCCGCGAAGAAGCTCAGCATCAGGATCGCGCCCCCGAGGAAGAACAGCCAGTACGAGAGCGCGTTGAGCCGCGGGAAGGCGACATCCCGAGCGCCGATCATCAGGGGCACGAGGTAGTTCGCGAAGCCGGCAAGCAGCGGGACGGCGACGAGGAACACCATCGCCGTGCCGTGGATCGTGATCAGCTCGTTGTAGCGGTCGGCGCTCAGCACATCCGCGTTCGCCTGCGAGAGCTGGAGCCTGAACACAAGGGCCATCAGCCCCGCCAGGACGAAAAAGACGAGAGAGGTCGAGATGTAGAGGATCCCGATCCGCTTGTGGTCCGTCGTGACGAGCCAGCTCGCGACCTTGCCGTGCTGCCAGGCTGGCGTGGTCTCGGCTCTAGCTGCCACTCGGTGGGTTCTCCTTCAAGTAGTTCGTCAGCGCGAGGACCTGCTCGTCGCTCCAGCCCGACCCGACCGCGGGCATGGTGCGGCGGCCGTTTCGGACGAGGCTCTCGACGGCGGCTGGGTCGCCGAGGACGAGCGACCCCGCGATCCGCGGTCCGATGCCGCCCTCGCCGGAGAGATCGTGGCACTTCGCGCAGACGCCTTCCCAGGTCTCCTTACCGAGCTCGCCCGTGCCGGCGGTTTGCTCTTCGCGGCGCTGTTCGAGCCACTCTGCGAACTCGAGTGCCGGCATCACTTCGACCGAGGCGAGCATGTTCGCGTGCCCGAGACCGCAGAGCTCAGCACACTGACCCGTGTACGTGCCAGGGTTCTCCGCCTCGAACCAGGTGTCGTTGACGATGCCCGGGATCGCGTCGATCTTGCCGCCGAGCGCCGGAATCCACCACGAGTGAATGACGTCTGAGTCCGGCGCGCTGACCTCGAGCCTTACGGGAACCCCCGCAGGGGCACGCATCGTGTCGATCGCGACGACGCCGTTCGGATACTCGTACTGCCAGTAGAACTGGCGGCCAGTCACGCTGACCTCGAGCTGTCCGCTCGCGCCGGCAGAGGGGATGTTCTTGATGCCCGGTAGCTCGATGAAGACGAACGCCCCGATGAGGAACAGGACGACGACAGGGAACGCGGTCCAGGCGAGCTCGAGCTTCGTGGCGCCGTGTACCTGGGCTCCGTCCTCGAAGCGGGCGCGCTTCTGGCGGCGGTAGCGAATGATGAACGCGATCAGGAGACCTTCGACGAGCACGAAGATCCCCAGCACGAAGATCGAGACGAAGAGGAAGCTGTCGCGGATCCCCTCGGCGTTCGGCGACTCCGGCGCGACAGGCGTGAATCCCCCGTTGTCGCCGAGTGCCACCGGCGCGACAGATCGCGGCGAGGAGCAGCAGTCCACACGTGACAAGCAGCTTCGCGCGCACCGCCTGCCATTCTATGAACGTGGTGGAGGGCGCGTATCGGGGAACTCGCGTACGGCTGCCCGGCGATGTCGTCCGGCCGTTCCAGGTTTTCGTGAACGCCGTTCAGCAGGAGGAAGGGAGCGACTTCCGCGTCGACGGGCGGACGCTCGTCTTCGACCGGGAGCTCAAGAGCGAGGGCTACTCGGGTTCTGGCGCTGGGCGTCGATCCTGGTCGGCGTCGCCGGGACGTACCGGCAAAACGACTCGGTCGACGTCGCCTACCAGCGCGGCGGAAAGCCCGTGGTCGCGACGAAGCTCCCGCTCGAGCCGCTCGGCTGAGACAAATAGGGCCGCCGGTACTGTTGGCCGGATGGAGGCGTCCAACGGAATCGAGGTCGAGGGGCTCGTTCGCGAGTACAAGAAAGGCCCACGCGCGGTCGACGGCATCGACATCAGCGTCGCCCCCGGTGAGATCTACGGCTTCCTCGGCCCGAACGGCGCTGGCAAGTCCACGACCGTCCACGTTCTGACGACGCTGCTGCCGCCGACGGCGGGAACGGCGCGCGTCGGTGGCTTCGACGTCGTGAAGGACGGGCCGAAGGTGCGCTCTCTGATCGGCGTCGCGCTGCAGGAAGCCGCACTCGATCCGCTCCTGACCGGGCGCGACCACCTTCGACTCCAGGCCACGCTCCAGGGCGTCCGTAAGGACCAGCGCCAGTCACGTGCAGAGGAGCTGCTTCACCGCGTCGGCCTCGCCGACGCCGCTGACCGGAAGGTCTCCGGCTACTCGGGAGGGATGAAGCGGCGGCTCGACCTGGCGCTCGCACTCATTCACAGCCCGCGCGTCCTCTTTCTCGACGAGCCCACGACCGGCCTCGACCCGCTGAGCCGGACGGCGCTCTGGGAGGAGGTCTCGCTCCTGCGCCGGGAGGACCGCGTCACCGTGTTCCTGACGACCCAGTACCTCGAGGAGGCGGACGTCCTCGCCGATCGCGTCGGAATCATCGACCAGGGGAAGCTTGTCGCCGAGGGGACACCCGCGGATCTCAAGGCGGAGATCGGGCGACCGAGCGTCCATGCGATTCCGCATCGAGAGGAGGACCGTCCGCGGATCGCCGAGTTCCTCGCGCAGTTCGGGGAGCCGCTCGACTCGGGGCGGGACGTCGCAGTGCGGTTGCGAGACGGTCTCGGACTGACCGACATCGTGCGGGCCGTCGACCAGAACGGCGTCGACGTCGCCGACATCGAGCTGCGCGCGCCGACGTCTCGACGACGTGTTCCTCGCCAAGACGGGGCGCACCCTCGAGGGCGCGACCGAGGAGGCCGAGACCGAAGAGCCGGAGAAACGTCGGAGATGAGCACGTGGCCTCAGGTCGGCGCGATCGCCCGCCGGTCGGTCGTTCGCACGTCGCGCCAGCCGGCGAGTGTCATCCCGCCGCTCATCTTCCCGATCGCATTGATGGCGGTGAACGCGGGCGGTCTGCGCTCGTCGACCGAGCTTCCGGGCTTCCCGACTGCCTCGTTTCTCGCGTTTGCGCTCGCGGTGCCCTTCATCCAGGGCGCGCTCTTCTCGACGATGAACGCCGGCACCGATCTTGCGCGTGATGTCCAGACCGGGTTCATCAACCGCCTCTCGCTGACCGCGCTTCGAGACTGGGCGCTCCTCACCGGACAGCTCGCCGGTGTCGTCGTTCTCGGGATGGTTCAGGTGATCTTCTACCTCGTGGTCGGCCTCTCGGCCGGCGTGCGCTTCGAGTCCGGGCCTGCCGGGATCGCTGTCCTTCTCCTCTACGGAGCGATCGTGGCGTTGTCGTTCGGCGCGCTCGGTGCGTGGCTCGCGTTCCGGACGGGCTCGGGCGAGACGATCCAGGCGCTCTTCCCGGTCCTCTTCGTCTTCCTCTTCATCTCCTCGATGAACACGCCGCGGAACCTGATCGGGGTCGAGTGGTTCCGGATCGCGGCCACGCTCAATCCCGTCTCGTACATGATCGAGTGCGTCCGAAGCCTGATCATCACCGGCTGGGACCCGCAGGCGCTTGCGCTGGGATTCGGGTTCACGATCATCCTCGGCATCGTCTCTCTTGCGCTCGCCTCGCGGGCGCTTCGAACCCGGATGACGAGGACGTAGACGCTCGGACAGTGCAAGTGTGTATGTGGAGACGTGATCTCGGGCGTCGCGTGGCGGACGCTGAAGAACGCGCTCACGAACCCGCAGATCCTCCTGCCGACGATGCTGTTTCCGCTGTTCTTCTTCACCGCGTTCGCGGGCGGTCTCTCCCAGCTGAACGAGATCCCAGGTTTCGACTACGAGCCTGGCTACACGGCTTTTCAGTTCGTCTTCGTGCTGCTCCAGTCTGCGGCCTTCAGTGGAGTCTTCACCGGGTTCGGCCTCGCGCGCGACTTCGAGGGCGGGTTCGCCAAGCGGCTGCTACTCGCGGCGCCGCATCGAAGCGGGATCGTCCTCGGCTACGCGCTCGCCGCTCTCGTCCGCTGGCTGGTCGTCGCAACGGTCCTCACCGTCCTCGCGCTCGTCGTGGGGATGAACGTCAGCGGTGGGGTCGTCGACCTCTTCGGCCTCTTCGTTCTCGCCGCGCTGGTCAACTTCTGCGGCTTCTTCTGGTCGGGCGGGATCGCTATGCGCTTCCGCACGATCCAGGCGGCACCGCTCATGCAGATGCCCGTCTTCCTCGTGCTCTTCTTCGCGCCCGTCTACGTCCCGTTGGAGCTGCTCCAGGGCTGGATCGAAGCAGTCGCTTCCGCCAACCCGGTGACCTACCTGCTCGAGACCGGCCGCGGGTTCGTCGCCGGTGACGCTCCGCACGTCCTCGGCGCGTTCGCGATCGCCATCGGACTCGGCGTCGTCTTCTGGACGTGGGCGTTTCTGGGTCTACGCAAGGCCGAGGCTGCTGGGGCTTGACCCCGCACTCAGTCGCCGAGGACGCGTAGTAGGGCGTCCACGATCTGCGGGTCGAACAACGGCTGCCGAGTGCGCTTGAGCACGCCTCTGCAAAGATCAGAGGCTATGGAGGCGCACGACGATGCGCGGATCGCGCTGCTCTCGCGGCTGATCGACCACGCGCCGCTGTTTCCGCCCGCCTCCCTACCGTTACCCGCTGCGATCGCAGAGGATGCGCGCGCTCAGGTGAGCCGGGATGCGTTCATGCTTGCGCGGTTCGTGTGTCCCGCGACTCAATTCGGTGAGCTCGGCGACCTCGATCGAGCGATCAGCGTCGTGCTCGACGGACCGCTGCCGGTCGACTCGAGTGTCGAGGCAGTCGAGGTGCCGATGGGAGACGAGCTCGGATCGCTGTCGACCCTCGCTCCGGAGGTCTACGTCGAGGTCCGACTCGACGACACGCTCGACGCACGCCTCGATGCGCTTGCGGCGCACGGGTTCCGTGCGAAGGTGCGTTGCGGAGGAGCATCGGCTCCGAGCGCCGCGGCGCTCTCTGCCTTCATCCGCGGCTGCCGGGCACGCGACCTCGTCTTCAAGGCCACTGCCGGGCTCCACCATGCGGTGAGGACCAACGGAGAGCACGGCTTCCTGAACCTGCTGGCCGCCGTGGTCTTCGGCGACGAGGAGCACGCCTTGGCTGAGGCCGACCCGGCGGCGTTCGAGCTCGACATGGACGCCTTTTCGTGGCGGGGACGGGCTGGATCGGCGTCGGAGCTCGCCGCGGCACGCCGGGAGAGGCTTCATTCGATCGGCAGCTGCAGCTTCTTCGAGCCGGTCGAGGAGCTCGAGGGGATGGGGGTGCTCCCGTTGTGACGGGAGGGGTCGGCTTCGGAATCTTTACCGTCGACGGCGACGCGCCTCGGGTCGGGTTCCGCGTAGGTCACGGCATCCTCGATCTCGCTGCGGTCGGGCTCGGCTCGGTGTTCGAAGCCGTGAGCCTCAACCCGTTCCTGGCGCTTGGCCGGACGGCGTGGGAGGACACGCTGGCCCGCATCGACGAGCTCGTCACGGGCGGTGCAGAGGTAGTCCCGCTCGAGCAGGCGTCGACGCATCTCCCGTTCACGGTCGGCGACTACGTCGACTTCTACTCCTCGCTCGAGCACGCGACGAATCTCGGGCGCCTCTTCCGACCCGACGATGAGCCCCTCCTTCCGAACTGGCGCCATCTTCCGGTCGGCTACCACGGCCGTAGTGGGACGGTGGTCGTCAGCGGGACGCCTGTCAGGCGGCCTTGCGGTCAGTCGAAAGGGCCCGACGAGCCGGTACCGAGCTTCGGCCCGAGCCGGAGCCTCGACATCGAGCTCGAGGTCGGCTTCGTCGTGGGAGTCGGAAGCCGGCTCGGGGAGCGAGTGCCCGGATCTGCGTTTCGCGAGCACGTCTTCGGCGTCGTTCTCGTGAACGACTGGAGCGCACGCGACATCCAGGCCTGGGAGTACCAGCCGCTCGGCCCGTTTCTCGGGAAGTCGTTCGCCACCTCGATCTCCGCGTGGGTGACTCCCCTTGCGCTGCTGGAGGACCGGTTCGTTGCGCCCCCGCCGCAGGATCCCGAGCCCCTTCCGTACCTGCGCGCTCCGGGTGACTCGGCGCTCGACATCGAGCTCGAGGTGGAGCTCGCGGGCACGGTCGTGTCCCGCACGAATGCACGCGGCCTGTACTGGACGATGCCGCAGCAGCTCGCGCACGCGACCGTGAATGGCGCGGCGATCCGGACCGGAGACCTGTTTGCCTCCGGCACGATCTCGGGCCCCGAGCACGGAGGTGAAGGCTCGTTGATCGAGCTCACGTCGAACGGCGCACATCCCATCCGCGTCGGCGACGGGAGCACGAGGGCGTTCCTCGAGGACGGCGACGAGGTGGTTCTTCGAGGGCACGCAGGGGAGCTCGAGCTCGGCGAAGTGCGCGGAACGATTCTCCCCGCGCCCGCGATCTGACCCACGGGTCCGACACAGTCAGGCTGTCGCTGCCGGAAAGCCGCCCGCCCGGTAGACCTGCCCCTCGAGCTGCCGGCCGAGAATGCCCTCGAGCCACTCGGAGACCTCGATCAGCGCGTCGAGATCGACCCCGGTCTCGATGCCCTCGCGGTGCAGGAGGTAGACGAGATCCTCCGTGGCGATGTTCCCGGTCGCCCGCGGCGCGAACGGACAGCCGCCGAGGCCGCCGACCGAGGCGTCGAGCACCGTCGCGCCCGCTTCGAGCGCTGCCAGCGCGTTCGCATACCCGGTGTTCCGAGTGTTGTGGAAGTGACCCCCCACGGGGACTCCGAGCTCGAGTGCGCTCACGGTCAGCCTCCGTACCTCTCCGGACACGGCGACCCCGATGGTGTCGGCGAGCACGATCACGCTGGGCTTCAGGGCCGCTACGCGCTCGGCCAGCGCGAGCACCGTCGCCGGGTCCACCGGCCCTTCGAACGGGCATCCGAATGCGACGCTGAGCGTCACCGTCGTGCGAAGTCCGCTCGCTCGCCCGTGGGTCACGATGGTGGAGGCAGCCTCCAACGATTCGTCCACCGAGGCACCCTGATTGCGCTGGTTGAACGATTCCGTGACGCCGAACGCGAACCGCACTTCATCGAGACCCGCCGCAACAAGGCGGTCGAACCCGCGCACGTTGAGCGCGAGGCCGGCGTAGACGACTCCCTGCGTGCGCTCCAGAGCGGCGACGACTTCCTCGGCGCCGGCCATCTGGGGCACCCGCCTCGGATCGACGAAGCTCGCCACTTCCACGGCCCGTACTCCGGCACCGACAAGGCGCCGCACGAGCTCTGCTCGAACGGCCGGCTCGAGGACGTCGGGCTCGTTCTGGAGACCGTCGCGGGGGCCGACTTCATAGACAGTCACGCCCAAGCGAGGCTCCACGCGGCCACCTTAGCGCGGTCGATGTAGGCTGAAATCGCATGCCGGGAACGATCCTCGTAGGAGTCGACGGGTCGGCCGCTTCTCACGAGGCGCTGCGCTGGGCAGCGCAGGAAGCCGAGCTTCGCAGCGCCCGGCTCGTTGCCGTCCACGCATGGGCTTACGTCTCGGTCGCACCGCTCGGAGATCCGGGAATGATCCCGATGCCCGCCGTCGATCTACCAGGTCAGCTCGAGGCGGAACGCGACGCCGCGAGTGCGGACTTCGACCAAGCGATCGCCGAGGTGCTGGGTAGCGGGTCGACGATCGAGCTCGAAAAGCGATTGGTCGAAGGCGACCCCGGCGAGGAGCTCGTGTCGGCGAGCGCTGCGGCAGATCTCGTGGTCGTCGGCTCCCACGGACGATCCGGCTTCAGGGCCGCGCTTCTCGGCTCGGTTTCGAGACACGTGATCGACCATGCCGTGTGCCCCGTGGTCGTGTTGAAGGCGTCGAGCTAATCAGCCGAGCGAGAGGCGGCTCGTCTTCTCGGCGAGCTCGCGGTCACGCTCCGTGATCCCGCCGGCGGTATGCGTCCACCAGCGGAGCGTCACCCGGTTGTAGCTGATCGCGATGTCCGGGTGATGGTTCTCGGCCTCGGCGAGGTCACCGACGCTGTTCACGAAAGCGAGCGCCTCGACGAAGTTGCCGAACTCGAACTTCCGCTCGAGAGCGTCGTCGATCTCGCTCCATCCTTCGGTGGCCACAACGCCAGTATCTACGATCGGCGGCACCGCATGACCGTCGGAACGCAGAATGCTTCCGCCTCGCCCGTCTCTCCGCATGAGCGGCGCGCCGGCCGGGAGCTCGTGCTCGAGCTCGTCTTCCGCCGGCTGGCAGGCGCTCTCGTGCCATCACTCCTCCGAGCACGCATCCCACCCCCCGCGGTCGTGCTCGCGAATGCCGTAACAGGGCTGTGTGCAGCGTTCGCACTCGCCCGCGGGGAGCTCGTTCTCGCGGCACTCCTCCTGCAAGTGAAGACAGTGCTCGACAACGCCGACGGTCGGCTGGCGCGTGCTTCGGGGCGCGTGACGCTCACAGGCAGATACCTGGACACCGAGGCCGATCTCGTCGTGAACGCTGCGATCTTCGCCGCACTCGGCTCGGTCACCGGACAGCCGTGGCTCGCGCTCGCCGCCTTCCTGGCACTCACGTTCCTCCTCGCTGTCGACTTCAACATGTCAGAGCTCTACAGGGAGGTGCACGGTCAGGCGACGCAGCTACCGGCCCGGGTGGGCGGATGGGTCGAGAGCTTGCTCGGGCGGGTCTACGGCGTCTTGTTTTCCCCGCAGGACCGTCTCATTCGGACGTTCGCCGCGGCGCGACTCGAGCGGCAACAGGGCCCGGTCATCTCAGAGGGGCGGCGCGAGGCGGCGACTCTCGCGTACCACGATCACCTCACGGTGACCGTCCTCGCGAACATGGGCTTGTCGACGCAACTTCTCGTTCTCGGGCTATGTCTCGCGATCGACGCTCCTGAGGCATACCTCTGGCTCGTGCTCGGGTCGCTCGGCCTGCTCCCCTTGCTCCAGCTACGTCGGGAGCGGCTGGCGCGAAGAGCGGCGGCCTTGGGGTCGAGCCTACGGGCGTCTGACCCGGCCGCGTGAGCTCACGCGCCTCCGCGGAGAGTGAGGCGCTGGCCGTTCATCGAGGAGGTTGTGTCGGAGCACAGATAGGCGACCGCCTCTGCGATCTCCTCGGCGGGCGTGAACGTCGAAAAGTCCTTGTCGGGGCTCTCGGCGCGCATAGAGGCGGTGACGATCGATGCGACGACGATGATGTTCGCGGTCGAACCGGTTCCGCGAAACCGGTCCGCGAGTGCGAGGGTCCACGCTTCCGCCGCTGCTTTTGCCGCTGCGTAGGAAGCATTCTTGTGGTTCGGGACCTGCGCCTGGCTCGTCGAGACGATCATCACGCGCCCGCGGCCGCTTGCCAGGAGATGGGGCACGAACGCCTGCGTCGTGTGTTGGTACGTTGTGATGAGGAGGTCGTGAAAACGGCCCCAGTCCTCTAGCGAGGCTTCCTCGATCGGGGCGCTGGGCCACCAGCCGCCGACCAGGTGGACGAGCGCGTCCACGCGGCCGTGGCGCTCGGCGATCCCGCGTGCCCATGCCCGCGTAGCCTCCGCGTCGAGCAGGTCGACGGAGACCGCATCCACCCCGGAGCCTGCGTCTGTAGCGAGCTCGTCGAGAGGGGCCTTGTCACGTCCTGCCAGCGACAGCCGTGCGCCAGCCGGCGCGAGTCGCTGAACGACGGCCGGCCCGAGGAGCCCACCTGCACCCGCTATCGCGACTACGCGGCCTTCGAGCGACGTCGCCACTCCGCCAAGCTAGCAACGAAAGCCGCTCCTGCATGCAGTACCGTCCACCCGTGGCAGAACCGACATTCGCCGAGCTTCAGGCGACATTCCGAGAGTTCTGGCCGACGGTGACGCTGCGGGCGATCGACGTCGAGCGCACGGTCGTCGTCGTCCACTCGATCAGCGTCGACGTCCCGGACCAGCTGATCCCCGTCTTCCCGGCGTACGAGGAGCGATTCCTCTGCATGGTGCTGAGCCTCCTCCGGGCCCCTAGGTCGCGCGTCATCTACGTGACATCGCAGCCGATCCATACACGCGTGCTCGACTACTACTTCGGCCTCGTCCCCGAGCTCGACACCCCGGAGGCGCGTGCGCGCTTCGTCCCCGTCTCGCTCGTCGATGGTCGCAACGTCCCGCTGTCCCGCAAGCTCCTGGCGCGTCCCGGTGCGATCCGCCGGATCAAGGATCTCGTCGGCGAGCCCGAGTTCGCGATGATCCTGCCGTTCTGCATGAGCGCCGACGAGGTCGGCTTGGCGGAGAGCCTCGGGATACCGATCTACGGGAGCGACCCCGAGCTCAACTGGCTAGGCTCGAAGACGGGGAGCCGCCGCGTGTTCGTCGAGGAGGATGTTCCGCATCCGGTCGGCCTCGATGTCGGCGGCACCGACGATCTGGCGGACGCGCTCGAGGAGCTTCGAGCACGGAGCCCGGGCGCGCGCGGCGCGGTCCTCAAGCTCGATCGGGGCATAAGCGGTCTCGGAAATGCGCTGCTCGACCTCGAGGTCGCGAGCCGCGATCTGCAAGGCGCGATCGAGCTCGAGGACGAGGAGCTGAGCGTCGAGGAGTACCTCGTCGCGCTCGATGACGAGGGTGGCATCGTCGAAGAGCGGATCGAAGGGCCCACGTTCCGCAGCCCCAGCGTCCAGCTCCGGATGAGCCCCGCGGGGCAGGTCGACGTCATGTCCACGCACGACCAGGTGCTCGGCGGCCTCCACGGCCACACGTACTTCGGCTGTCACTTCCCCGCCGATCAGGAGTACGCCGAACGCATCGCCGCGGAGTCGTTGAAGGTCGGACGTCGGCTGGCGCGCGAGGGAGTCATCGGTCGCGCCGGCGTGGACTTCGCTGCGGTCAAGGACGGGAACGGCTGGCGACCGTACGCACTCGAGATCAACCTCCGTTGCGGTGGCACCACCCATCCGCTGTTCGCACTGACCACGCTCACCGACGGTGCGTACGACGCGCTTTCGGCTGAGTACCGAACCAGATTCGGCCACATCAAGCATTACGCGGCAACGGATCACCTCGATTCGCCCGCGTATCAGTCCCTCACTCCTGACGATCTTCTCGATGTCGTCGCGGAGCGCAAGCTCGGATGGGACTCCGAACGCCAGACCGGGGTCGTCCTGCACATGATCAGCGCGATCGCAGTGGCAGGCCGCATCGGCGTGACTGCTGTCGGCGACACCCTGGACGAGGCGAGAGGTCACTACCGCGACGTCAAGGCCGCGGTCGACGACGCCGCCCGGCACGCGTAGCCGCCTCCCCGCTTCTTACGAGCCGTCCTGCTGCGGGTTCCTCGCACGGCGGCGGAGGTCGCGGATCATTGCCACGCCGGCCTTGGTCGACGGCTTGGCCTCCGCAACGTGAAGAGCGACGTGGATGAGACGGGAGACCTCGCGCTCGGACCACAGGAGCACGCCCTGGTCGTCCGACTTCGGTCGCCGAACTCGACCGAGCTCGGAGAGCAGGACGTGACGCCGCCTGGGCGTGAGGAGCCAGTTGAGCGGCGCGGCCCTTTCGGGGTGGGCCTCGCGATAGAGCTCGATAGCCGCGACAGCGAACTTTCGATAGACCAGATCTTGCGCTCCTCGCCGCGTTCGGACCCGGCGCGCATACGAGAAGCCTTCAGCTCGTCGGAGCGTCTCGTCCGAGAAGACGCGTGGACGACCGCGTGCTCTTTTGGAAGCAGGCTCTGCAGCCATCGCCGTAACTGCATCGGCTGCCGAAATACATTGCGAGAGCCCCAAGAATGGGGTGATTCTTTGGTATCGCCGGCGCCACGCGCGGTGATCGCCGGACCCCACTGACTCCGGGGGCGGCATTACGATGCCGACCGCGCACTTTTCTGGAAGCGGGCTCCGGAGTCGGTGCCCTAACTGAATCGGCTTCCGAAAAGGCGCATCGGAAGGCGCAAGGCGCGAAAGCGACAGGAGTCGACATTCGGCTCAGTTATGCGGATGCTCAGGGAATGCCAGTGTCGGCGTGCGTCACCAGGGAAATGTCGCCCTCTCCGACGAGCGCACCGTCGCGGAGCTCGATCACGCGGTGAGCCATCCCGATCAGGCGCGGGTCGTGAGTTGCGACGATGACCGAGACCCCTCGCGCGTCGACGAGCTTGCGCAGCAGGCCCATGATCGTCTCTGCCCGCCGCGAGTCGAGCTGGCCGGTCGGCTCGTCGGCGATGAGCAGGCGCGGCTCGTTTCCCAGCGCGCGGGCGATCGCCACTCGCTGCTGCTCGCCGCCGGACAGCTCTTGCGGCCGGTGGTTGGCGCGGGGAGCGAGGTCGACGAGGTGCAGGAGCTCGCGGACGCGCGCAGCTCGCTCGTTGGGTTCGAGCCGGCGCAGGCGCAGCGGGATCTCGACGTTCTCGGCGGCGCTCAGAATGGGGATCAGGCCGAAGGCCTGGAAGACGAAGGCGACTGTCTCGCGGCGGTACTCGACGAGAGCTTGCTCGGGGAGCGAGGAGACCTCGAGTCCGTCGACCTCGACGCGCCCCGCGCTGGGGCGGTCGAGGCCGCCGATCATGTTCAGCAGCGTCGTCTTCCCTGAGCCGGAGCGGCCGTGCACGACGGCGAGCTCGCTCCGTCCAAGCGTCAGCGTCACGTCCCGAAGCGCGTGCACGGGAGCTCCGCCGAGCCGGTACTCCTTCGACAAGGACTCGAGCTTGACGAGCGGATCAGCGATCATCGCCGTCCTGCTTCTGATCCGGCCAGATGGCGATGTGGTCGGGTTCGAGGGCGAGCCGTACCCGGTTGCGCAGCGCCAACGTGGCGACGTACTCGCTGGGCAGCTGAAGCCGCCCGGCACGGTCGAGCACGGCAAGCTCCTCGGCGACGACGCGCTCCTCGCCCGCTGGCCCGCGCTCACGCCTCCGGAGCGTCTCCGTCGCCGTGCGGCCGTCGCGAATCTCGACCGTGCGCATAACCTGCTCGGACACGCTTGGGTCGTGAGTGAGGATGACGACGGTCACGCCGAGCTCGTGGTTGATCGCTCGCAGCGTCTCGAAGAGCTGACTCGCGCTCTCACTGTCGAGCTCGCCGGTCGGCTCGTCGGCGAGCAGGACGCTCGGCTCGTTCGCGAGCGCGACCGCGACCGCGACGCGCTGCTGCTCACCGCCCGAGAGGGCGTCGGGACGGTGTCGCGCCCGGTGGGCGAGACCGACGAGCTCCGAGCAGCTCGCGCACGCGCTCCTGCCGCTGCTTCTGCCCCACGCCGTCGAGCGTCATCGGGAATTCGACGTTTTCGGCCGCCGTCAGATAGGGAAGCAGGTTGCGAGAGGTCTGCTGCCACAGGAACCCGACGACCCGGCGACGGAACAAGGTGCGCTCCCGTTCGGAGAGGCCGGTCAAGTCCAGACCTGCAACTTCGACGCGGCCGGCGGTCGGCGTGTCGACGGCGCCGAGGATGCTCTGGAGCGTGGACTTCCCGCTTCCAGAGGCTCCGACGATCGCGATCAGCTCACCCTGTTCGACGACGAGATCCAGTCCCTGCAGCGCGACGACCTCGAGGGTGGCGACCTTGTAGATCTTGACGAGGTTGTCGCACAGGATCACGTGCGGTCCGGATGCCCGCTCGTGCGCCGGGGCGAGCGGGAACTGAGCTCCCACGTCACCAGGATTGGCGTCGTGCATCAGCGCTCTCCGATCCGCAGGACGCGGTCGAGCCGTGCGCGCCGCGCCCGCACGCCCACGAGCAGCACGGTCGCCCCGACGAGGACGATGAGCCCTATGGCGATCGCGGCGAGCAGAAGCCAGGGGATCGACGATCGGGTTGGAGCCGTCGCCTGTGTAGAAGCCGAGGTCGAGCCCCGGCGCGATGAGGTACGGCGTAGCGATTCCCAGTCCAATACCGAGCAGGACTGCCGAAGACGACGAGTGGCGTGAGCTCGACGGCGGCAATGAAGAGCGCTTCCCGCGCTGAGCCGCCCATCGTGCGGACGAGGGCCAAGTCACGCGAGCGGGAGCGCGCGCCGATGAGCCCCATGAGCGCCACGGCGACCCCGGCGTAAAGAGCGGCGAGCACGATCGCGGCGCGGAAACCGCGGAGTGCGGTCTCCACGAGCGGGGAGGCACGCAGGTTGGCGACGACGGCAGATCGAGAGCCGATCTCGGCCCGGGGTGCTTCGTCCTGTACCGCTTGCCGTACGGCGGCGGCGCTCGCCCCGCGGATGTACAGCCGGCTCGCGGCGAGCGGCTCGCTGGCCTTCTCGAGCGCGTGGAGCGGAACGACAGCAAAAGGCGTCTCGGGAGGAACGCCGGGGAAGCTCGCGCGCTCGGCGACTGCAATGAAGCGGACATCCTCGCTCGGGAGCTCGACCTGGAACAACCCTCCTCCCGGCCAGTTGGTCGAGACGAGCGCCGGCACGACGCCCGGGATCGGAGGCGTTGCGCGGAGCTCGGGTGGGAGGCGAACGGCGCCGGGTCTGCCTGCCACGACCCGCTCGTATGCGTCGAGGTCGACCGCCAGAAAGAGCGTCCTCTCGGAGTCCGTTCCGAGCCCAGCATCTTGAACGTAGGCGCGCGCGACATCGCCGATTGACTCGAGGCGCGAAACGAGCGGGACGGGGAGGCTCTCGTCCTCGGGCGCATCAAGGCGGAGATCAGCTCCGATCACGCGCCAGCCGGTGCGGTTCTGGCCCGCTTCGAGGGTGCTTAGCATCACCGCCGAGAAGATGGCGATCGCGAGAGCGAGAAGCAAGACGAGGAGGGGCGCAGCAGAGAGATCAGGCTGCCTCGCCGCTCGGCTCAAGCCGAGGTGCACCGCGAGGCCTCTACCTCGCTGCGCGAGCCGCGCGGCGCCCGCGAGAGGCAACGGGTAAAGGCGGGCCACGAGAATGCCGCCGGCGACCGCGAGTAGCACCGGCACGCCGGCGAGATACGGATCGAAGGTTCCGCCCGCGACTGGGCCCGATGCCTCGAGTTCGCGCCGGCGTAGGAGGAACACGCCCAGCCCGGCGGCGACCACGATCAGCCCCTCGAGGACCAGGCGGCGCGCTGACAGCCGTGTGGAGAGGACGTCGTCCCGACCGAGCGGCCCCAGCGGACGGCGTGCCATGCCCATGATCGCCACGACCAGCAGGGCGACTGTGAGGGCGACGATGGCGAGCACGAGCCGTGCCGAGAGGCCACTGCCGCGGGCGTCGATCGCCAGCACCGCCAAGGCCCAGCCTGCGAGACCCGCCGGCGCTGCGATCAAGACGGCCTCGGCTGCCTGAGCGGCAAGCAGGTGCCGGGGCGAGGCGCCACGCGTCCGGGAAAGCCCGGTCTCCCGGCGGCGACGGTCGTACGAGAGCACCCCGAGCAAAGCGACGTTCGCGAGCGCGCACGCGAGGAGTCCGATCGCCGTGACCGCGAGCAGCGTCTCGGCCTGCGAGCGCGCGGCACGATACTCCTCGAGCAACGAGTCAAGCCCGGTGTCGACCTGTGTGTCGAGCGGGCCTGCACCTTGGTAGCGGACGTCGAGCTCGGCAATGTCCTCCCTGAGCCGTCCGAACTTGCCCGCGTCGAGGCGGTCCGTCTCGACGAAATACCGGTGCTCGTAGGCCAGTGGGAACGGTCTCGTCGCCTCCAGCAGGCCTGCGTAATCGTCGGATGAGACGAGCGCCTGACCGTACACCCACATCAGATCGAGACCCTGTGATTGCCTCACGTCAGGCGTGTCGAGAGTCGGGTTGCCGAACCAGAACGACCCCTGCGGGTCCTTGACGTCGAACAATCCGACGACCTCGATCGCCAGCGGCTGCACTTCGCGAAGCGGCACGCCCTGAACCGCGAGGTCGCTCAGGTCGGGCGTGAAGACCGCCCGGTCGCCCACGTGCAGGCGAAGCAGCCGCGCGTTCGTGGTCGAGAGCGCAACCTCCAGAAGCGGCACGTCCTTCAGCGGGGAGAGGCCGGGAAACCCACTGTCGGAGCTCCCGTCAGCCGCCCGTGCTCGCACGCGCACGCTCGAGGTGCCCGGAAGGCGACCAGCGACGAGCCGGAGGTGCGGGCGGACGCCGCTCTGCACGCGGAGCGTCAGGTACCGGGTGAGGCCGGGGACGGATGAAGTCACCTTCCCGTCAGGCTGCAGGAGGTAGCGGGGTGAGCCGACGACGAACGCTCGCCTGCCGATCAGCTCGCGGAGCGATCGAGGAAGCGCCTCCTGCAAGCGGGCGGCGCGGTCGGCGACGGCCGGCAGTGGATCAGCGCCACCGCTCCGAGCCAGGCGGCCCCAGTCGAGAGCGAGGATGTTGCGCGTAAACGGAGCAGCGTGGGCAACGCGGTAGCGCAGACCGTCGTCGGCGAAGCCATTGAACAAGCGCGGTAAGGCGGCAAAGAGGAAGCAGGTGACGCCGACCAGCACGAACATCGCGAGCGGCACGCCCGGTTCGCGACGCAGGCGGCGCAGAAAGAGCGGCGCGCCGCCGCCGAGCGTCGCGGCGCGCGCGCGTCCTCGGCGGCGCTCGGGGACGTCGGCGACGGTCACGGCGGCACGGCTCCTTCACCGCTGCGGAGGATCGGCGCGGGTAGGAGCCGCCGGACAAACGCAACCTGGACGCCCGCGATCAGGACGAGCGCGCCTAGCAACGCGAGCTCGAGCCAGAGCACCGTCGGCCACGGCACAGCGACCCGGACCGGGGGCGCGGTAGCCTCGCCCGAGGCGCCGAGTGCCGCGTACGGAAGTACGAGCCGCGCCACGAGGAGTCCGAGGGCGGTGCCCGCAAGCAGGCTGAGCGCGACCACGAGCGCACTCTCGAGGCCGATCCAGCCCGAGAGCTGACTTGTCCGCAGCCCTAGTGAGCGCAACACCGCGAACTCCAGCATCCGCGACCGCGTCGAGGCCGCCGCGCTGGCGGCGAAGCCGACGGCGGCGAAGGCGGCAGCAACGACGAAACCGAGCGTGAGCGCCCCAATCACGCTTAGCGCAGCCGGATCCTCGAGCAGCGCGCGCTCACGCTCGCTGCTCGAGACGACGCCGAGACTCCGAAACGGCGGCGCGCGTAGCTGTTCGGCAACGTCTCTGTCGCGCTCCGTCTCCAGCCACCACAAAGACGGCTGCATGACGAGGCCCCGCCTCGCGAATGAGGAGGCGACGTACGTCGGCAGGTCGACGACAACGGACGGCATGGCAGGATCGAGGGTCGGGAAGCGCCGATACGAGCCGACGATTCTCACCGCCTGCACGCCGCCGGTGAGGGCGAGCTGGACGACGTGTCCCACGTTCGCCTGCGTCGCGTCGAGAAAGCTTTCGCTCGCAAGGGCGGGAGGGGTCTGCGGGAGCGAGTCGCGGCCGGGCCGCATGAGGACCTCGGTCGACGGCGGCGATGCGTCGGACGTGTAGGCGTACACCGAACCCGTGTTGAGCGTTGCGTGCAGCGCCCCGTCGACCACCGACATCGACTCGACGCGCGGGCGCTCGTACGGCAGCTTCAACCCGCTCGCGGATGCGCGCCAGCGCCCCTCCGCGCCGAGCGAGACGGGGCGCCACTCCCCGCGCGCGCCGGATGCGACCTCGAGCGAGCGCACGAGGAGCGTCACCGAGCGTGGTACGAGGTACGGAGCATCGTGGTCGAGCTCGAGCCCGACGAAGGCGAGCGGGTACCGCGGCGACGCCACTCGACCGTTCGGTAGCGGGTGGGAGAGGTCGAGTACGAAACGGCTGTTTCGTGTCGGAGCGAGTTCGCCCAGCCGGTAGACGTAGAGGAGACCTTCGCCGTCGCGCAGGTACGCGAAGAGCGAGGGGACAGACCGACGGGTCGGATAGCCCGGCGGCGCCGTGGCCGGCGCCGGAGGTTCCTGCCCACTCACGAGCCGCACGGACAACGCGATCCGCGTTGGCCGGCCGGGCAGCGGCAGCGAGGCGAGGGCGCCGCGGTCTACGGCGAGCGGCCGCAGCAGCTCGCCCGGCGGGAGTGAGGCGAAATCGGAGCGAGCGTGGACAACGGCTCCGGCGCGGCGGGCGTCCAACGCGAGCAGGTTGCCGCTCTCGCCACCGAACCGCTCCAGCTCGAACGAGTCCGTTATGGCCGGAAGCGCGTCCTCAACACCGAGCGCTCCGGTAGGCAGAGGCGAGCGCGATCGTGGACGGCGCCCCACTCGCTTGGCCCGGCTCCACGCGTACGTCCGCGCCGGCCGCGTAGTCGGCCTGGTCGATCTGCGACTGGTACCAGGTTCTGCTGGAGGTGGCCGCGAAGACCCCGATCGCGACAGCAAGCACGAGCAGGAGAACCGAGCTGGCGTAGCCGCGCGGGCGGCGAGCGAGCTGCCAGAAGCCGAGCGCGGGGACGACGCCACGGGTCGACGGCAGAACGCGCTCGAGGAGCTCGGCCGTGACCGGCACGAGTCGGAGCGAGAGCAGCGCTCCCGCCAGCAGGAGCAGGGCAGGCGCGACGACGTACACGGGATCGATGCCGAGGCCTCCCAGATTGGAGAGGAGGACATCGTGGTAGCGGCGCAGCTGCCAATAGCCGAGGAGGGCCAGCACGGCGACCGCCAGGTCGAGGCGCACGCGCTGGGCGAGGCCGGCGAGCGGCCGACGATCGGCCGCGACCGCGGCTCGGCGGCGCGTCGCCAGCGCGGGTAGCACCAGCCCGGCGACGCACACGGCGCCTGCAGCGGCCGCCAGCGCGTACGCGGCGGAGCTCACCTGCGGCTCGAGATTCATCCCAATCGAGGCGAGCGGGCCAACGTCGTTGAGGGCGCGCAGCACCCCTGCCGCTGCCCATGGGGCAACGGCGACCGCCGGCACCGCGATCAGGCTCGCCTCCACCAGCGCGAGCGTCACAAGCTGTCCCGTGGTCGCGCCGCGCAACCGCAGGCTCTCGGTCCGAAGCAGGCGCCGGTCGGTCAGGAGCACTGCCGTGACCAGAAGGCCGTACGCGGCGAGTAGCCCGAGCTGGATCGACGGCACGAGCACTCCCGCGCGTGCCAGGTGGAGCGACCGGTCGGCATCCGCGAGAATCTCCGGTAGCCTCGTTTCGAGCAAGAACTGCTGCCCGGATGGTTGGCCGGCGTTCAGGCGCCTCGCCAGCAGCGCCAACTCGGGCTCCAGGCTCGTCGCCTGGCCGATCGTCAGCCGCTGGAAGTTCGGCTCTATCCGCCAGCGCAGCGCCACGTTTTGGAGGCCAAGCCCGAAGAACGAGCTCCTCGTCATCACGAGAGGGCCCGGTGCGCCACTCGCCACTCGCGGTTGACCCCACCAGTAGGCCGACGACGAACGCTCGACGCCGTAGATACCGACGACGCGGGCGACGACGAGCTTGTCTTCGTCTAGTCGGCTTCGCGCCCGAGCGACGTCGCCGACACGGAGATGAAGCTCCTGCGCGGTCTGAGCCGGCACTGCGATCTCGACCAGGGCATCACGCGAAGCTGGCCAGCGCCCGGCGACGAGCCGGGCGTGGCGGGACAGGCCGTCGTAGAAGCCGAGGACGGCGATCCTGCCGTCGACTGTGAACGGCTCCGACTCCGAGCTCCGGAAGATCGCGACCGGGGTCGCGCTGAACACGTCCCGTACGATCCTCCGCACTCGCCGATCTAGGCGTTGACCGCCTCCACCGCCGAAGACGTACACAGTTGCCTGCAGGTTCGCGTCGGTTGTCGGGGCTTGTCGGAGCCGCTCGCGCAAGCTGCTCTGCGCGACCGCGTTGGCATATATGGGAATCGCCGACATCAGCGACGCCGCGAGCAAGACGACGACGAACGCCGTGAGAACGACGAGCCGATCAGCAGACGCTCCCTTCAAAGCCAGCGCCCACCGGCTACGCCGCACTGTGCTCACCGTTGATCAGCGTAGCTATCAAGAATGCTGGGATCGTTCGACCCCGTCGAGCACGACGCCGAGCGGTTCGATAGTTCCGGATGAGCGGGTCAGCGGTAGCCCTGATGGCAGAGCGGAGCGAGGCGACACTCTCAGCCGTGGAAGGGGTGCGTATGCACCAGTTCGGCTTGCTCCTCGCGGGATTCATCTCCGCTCTAGTTCTCGTAGGATGCCGCGGAGGCAACGATTAAGCCGCCACTACGGCAACCTCCGAGAGGACCACGGGGGCGTCTATCCAAAGAGAACACTGGCCGTTTCAGCGGGTTTCCTGCAAGCGGTCGACGGGATCGAACCGGTGACATCCAGCTTGGTGCGCGGGCCGACCGCGATCGCGATCGCCTCGTCGTCGAGGAGCAACGGCGGCATCGCCCTTCCGGCGCGGAGCCGGTAGCCGCCGGCGGGACCTAGGGTCAGAGCTGTCAACGACTGGAAGGGAGAGCAGACATGCCCGAACGCGACGGATACATCCCCGGCGTGCCCTGCTGGATTGATACGAGCCAGCCCAACCCCGAGTCCGCGGTCGACTTTTACGGCGGCCTCTTCAACTGGGAGTTTGAAGACGTGATGCCGCCGGGGTCGGAGGGCAAGTACTTCATCGCCCGCCTGCACGGCGGCGACGTCGCCGCCGTCGGATCGATCCCCGAGTCGGCTCCACCGACGGCGATGTGGAACACCTACGTCTGGGTCGAGAGCGCCGACGAGACCGCGGCCAAGCTGCGCGATGCCGGCGGAGGCGTCCTGATGGAGCCCTTCGACGTCATGGGCGCCGGCCGGATGGCCGTCTTCACCGATTCCGAGGGTGCGGCGTTCTGCGTCTGGCAGGCGAAGCAGCACAAGGGCGCGAGCGTCGTCAACGAGCCGGGCTCGTTGAACTTCAACGGCCTCAACACCCGCGACGTGGGAGGCGCGAAGGCGTTCTACGGGTCCGTATTCGGCTGGGACACGCTGGCGGCAGGCGGCGCCGAGATTCGTACAGGGCGTCGATCCCGCGTACGAACACGCAGAAATGCCCTGTCCCGTAGTTGCACGGCTCCGTGCTTCCGGAGCGCCGCTCGCACCCCTTGTTAGTCGATCAGCTCGATGGTGAGCTCGCTGCCCGGGACCTGGATCATTGCGATGTCGAACGCGGTCGCGTCCGTGATGCCGACGATCTCGCGGATCTCCGGTTCCCGGTACATGCGCCGCCACAAGAGCTCCATGTGCAGCAGACCGCAGTAGAACTCGAGCGAGCGGTCGAGGTCCGAGACCGTGATGCCTGCGTGGCGCGCGCCGACGATCTTCCACCGACCGTCCGGCTCGACCGCATCGACGCGTGCCGCGTGTCCCATGGTGCGATGCTACGTCCGGAGGCCGGTCGGGCACGACGAACAGGAGGAACCCATGCTGCTGGCAGGTCGAGTCGCATTTGTGACCGGTGCCGGGAGTGGCATCGGCCGCGCGATCGCCGAGCTCTTCGCCGGTGAAGGTGCGCGTGTGGCCGGCTTCGATCGGTCCTACGAAGCGGGGGCCGAACTCGTTACTGGTCTAGCCGCGATAGGTGCAGAGGAGCCGCTCTTCGTGCATGGCGACGTGCGAGTGGCTGCCGACGTGGAGCAGGCGATCGAGGCGGTTGTCGCTCGAGCCGGACGGATCGACGCTGTCGTCAACTGTGCCGGTGTCCGGGAGATCGGCGACGTCTACGCGATGCCGACGGAGGAGTGGGACAACGTTCTCGCCGTCACCTCAGCGGCGTCTTCTACTGCTGTCAGTCCGCCGCCCGACGGATGGAGAGACCGGGGGAGGTTCGATCACGAACATCTCCTCAGTCGGAGGGCTGATCGGCCTGTCACATCGTCCGGCCTACACCGCGGCCAAGCATGGCGTCGTCGGGCTGACGAAGAGCTTGGCGCGCGACCTGGCGGCGGACGGCATCCGCGTGAATGCGATCTGCCCGGGGTTGATCCGCACACCCTTGACCGAGTCGTACTTCGAGGACGAGTCCTTCGAGCAGGGACTTGCGACGATCGTCCCGCAGCAGCGCTACGGCGTGGCAGCCGATGTCGCGAATGCCGCTCTTTATCTCGCCAGTGACATGGCCTCGTACGTCAACGGGATCGCACTGACCGTCGACGGCGGGTGGCTCGCGGAGAAGAGCTTCGTCGCAGGGGACGCCGCCGGATCGACGTTCCTCGCAGCGCACGAGACGGACGAGGGGCTCCCCGGCGGCGCGAGCTGACCCGGAGGCCGGCTACACGTTCTGGAGCCCGACGTAGTTCTCGGCGAGCGTCGTCGCGGCGGCGCGGGACGTCGTCACGTAGCGGAGTTGGGAGAGCTGGAGCTTCAGGTCGAAGGCGTCCTCGGCCGCGTCCCGATGCAGCATCCGGGTCATCCACCACGAGAAATGCTCGGCGCGCCAGATGCGACGAAGGCATGTGTCCGAGTACGCATCGAGACCGGTCGTCGAGCCGGAGCGGAACCAGTCCCCGAGCGCAGCCGCGAGCACCTGCACGTCATGGAGCGCGAGGTTGAGGCCCTTCGCGCCCGTGGGCGGCACGATGTGCGCCGCGTCGCCGGCGAGGAAGAGGCGGCCGTACCGCATCGGCTCACAGACATAGCTGCGCATCCCGGTGACGCCCTTCTCCAGAATCGGCCCCTCGGCGAGCGTCCAGCTGTCGAGGCCGAGCCGCGTCTGCAGCTCATGCCAGATCCGGTCGTCTGGCCACTCGTCGAGGTGCTCGTCAGGGCGGCACTGGACGTAGAGACGGCTGAGCTCCGGTGAGCGCAGGCTGAGGAGGGCGAATCCGCGCTCGTGGTGCGCGTAGACGAGCTCGTCGTTCGATGGCGCGACCGCGGCCAGGATCCCGAGCCAGCCGAATGAGTACTCGCGCGAGAACTCGGACAAGACTCCCGAGGGCATGCTCTGGCGGCAGATCCCGTGGAACCCGTCGCAGCCGGCGACCACGTCGCACTCGAGCTCCTCGGCGCGCCCGTCGTGGCTGAAGCGGACTACGGGACGTTCGGTCTGGAGGTCGTCCACCGTCACGTCCGCCACGTCGAAGTGGAGCGGCTGATCCGTTTCCAGGCGAAGCCGGATCAGGTCCTTCACGAGCTCGGTTTGGCCGTAGATCACGATCGCTCGCCCCCCGGCGAGCTCGCTCAGCGGAATGCGGTGCCGCTCGCCGGCGAACTGGAGCTCGATGCCGTGGTGGACGATTCCTTCGCGCTCGAGCCGCTCTCCAGCACCTGTCTCGATCAGCAGGTCGGCGATCCCCTGCTCGACCACGCCTGCGCGAATGCGCGCTTCGACGTACTCCCGACTTCGGTTCTCGATGACGACCGTGTCGATGCCCTCGCGCTGCAGCAGGTGCGCGAGCGTAAGCCCGGCTGGGCCTGCGCCGACGATGCCGACCTGCGTCCGCGTGCGACTCAACTCGTCTCTTGCTCCTCGAGGACGCGTTGCGCGATCGCGAACGCACCGTTCGCGGCCGGGACACCGCAGTAGATCGCGCACTGGAGCAGGATCTCCTTGATCTCGTCCGCGGTCAGTCCGTTGCGCAGCGCGGCTCGGATATGCATCGCCAGCTCGTGCTCGCGCCCGGTCGCGACGAGCGCCGTGATCGTGATGCAGCTCCGCGTGCGGCGATCGAGCCCTGGTCGCGACCAGATCTCGCCCCACGCGTAGCGCGTGATGAGGTCCTGGAAGTCGGACGTGAACTCCGTCGTGTTCGCGATCGCCCGGTCGACGTGTTCGTCTCCGAGCACCTCGCGTCTCACCTTCATCGCATCGTCGCTCACACGTGCACCTCCTGTTCGAGATGGTCGAGCACCGCGTCGGTGAATGCGTCGGCACGCTCGACGTTGGCCAGGTGAGACGCATGCTCGAGGACGTGGAGCTGAGCGCCCGGGATTCGAGACGTGATGAACTCGGCGTGATCGACCGGTGTCGCTGGATCGTCGGCACCCGCGATCACGAGCACGGGCGCCGTGATCGTCGCGATTCGTTCACGCGCATCCCATGCTCCGACGGCCTCGCAGCAGCGCGCGTACCCCTCGGCTGGGGTCGCGGTGAGCATCGCCCGATAGCGGGCGACGAGTTCGGCGTCGTCCTGCGCGAGCGTGGGTGTGAACCAGCGTCTGACGACTGTTTCGGCAACCGCCTCCAGGCCGTCCGAGCGCACGAGAGCGGCCCGCTCGGACCACGGCCCGGGCGGCCCGAGGTAGGCCGATGTGCAGGTGAGGACGAGCCGCTCGACCCGCGAGTGGCGCCTCCAGCGCAAGGGCCATCCCGACCATCCCGCCGAGCGAGACACCGCAGAGGGAGACGCGGTCGATGCCGAGGTCGTCGAGCAGCCCGATCAGCCCATGTGCGAACTTGTCGACCGTGGACGGCTGCACTGGCAGCTCGGACAGGCCGTGGCCTGGATGGTCGTACGTGAGCACTCGAAGGTGACGAGTGAAGGCGGGAAGCTGCCGCTCCCAGAGCTCCTGCGTCGTTCCCAGCGAGTTCGACAGCACGAGGACAGGAGCGTCCTCCGTGCCGTGCAGGCGGTGGACGAGTCTCACGTCCGCGACTCCTCGTAGGCGGCGAGAGCTCTGTCGACGAGCTCCTCGGCGGCGCCGAGATAGCCGCTCGGATCGAGGAGTGCATCAAGCTCGTCCGGCGCAAGTCCAACGCGTGCGTCCTCGAGCAGAGCCTCGCGGAACGACGGTGTACGGGCGGCCTCAGCCACGACCTCGTGGGAGACGCTCCGGCCCAGGCGGGGCGTGAGCGCGAACGAGACGCGCTCCGCGACGATCAGCCCTCCGCTCGCCTCGAGATTCGCCCGCATCCGCTCCGTGTCGACCTCGAGGTTCGTGACTGCGTCTCCCGCAGCGGACACCGCTCCGCCGGCGAACGCAAGCGAGCCCGCGAGCGCTTCCCACTCTGCGTGCCAGCTGCCCACCGCTCGCTCATGCTCGTGCGCGGGCGCGCTGAGAAGGATCCCCGGCATGCGCTTTCGCAAGCTGCGCGCTCGCCACTGCGAGAGCCGAGCTGACGGGGTTTCGCTTCTGCGGCATCGTCGACGAGCCGCCGCCGCCGGCCTCGGCCACTTCTGCGACTTCGGTCTGAGCGAGCAGCGCGATGTCGCGGCCGACCTTCTCCGCGGCGTCTGCGGCGGCGACCAGCGCGGCGCCGATCTCGGCGACGCGACGACGACTCGAGTGCCACGGAAGGACCGGCTCGGCGAGTGCGAGCTCCTCCGCGTAGAGGCGGACGATCTCGAGCGCCTGATCGCCGAACGCCGCGAGCGTCCCCGCTGCGCCGCCCAGCTGCGCTGCGAGCCGCTCCCTCTGTACGGTCGCGACACTCGCGCGCGCCTCGACCACCGCGACGAGCCAGCCCGCGGCCTTCAGCCCGAACGTCGTCGGCACCGCCTGCTGGAGGAGCGTGCGCGCGGCCATCGGCGTCGACCGGTGGTCCTGCGCGAGCGCAGGCGCACCCGGCGGCAAGCCTATCGAGCTCCGCGAGGACGAGCCCGAGCGCCCGACGGCGACGAGCATCGCCGCGGTGTCGACGATGTCCTGGCTCGTCGCGCCGAGGTGGACGTAGTCGGCGGCGTCGCCGACCGCTCTGCGCAGCTCGCGCACCAGTGGCTCCGCGGGGTTTCCGACCTCGCGGCCCGCGTCGGCGATGGCGCCCGGCATCGAACAGCTCGGCGCGGCACGCTCCGGCGATCCGTGCAGCGGCGTCCTTTGGGACCAGGTCGAGCGCCGCACCGGCGTTTGCAAGAGCGCGCTCCGCGTCGAGCATCCCCTGTAGCCATGCCTGGTCCGACACTGCGTCACGCAGCTCCTGCGGCACGAAGATGGCCGAGAAGGGCGTCACACGGCGAAGAAGGTCGTCGGCTGGTCGCCCTGGAGCACGATGTCGAAGCGCAGGCCGCCGTTCTCCCCGTGCGCAATCAGCGTCGCGCGTTCAACCGGCTCGAGTCCGACGAGGACGGGATCCTCGGCGTTCGCCGCCTCTTCGTCCGGGAAGTAGAGGCGGGTGACCACGCGCTTGAGGAGTCCCCGCGCGAACACGCCGACGAGGAGGTGCGGCGCCTGGAGCCGCCCGTCCGGCCACGGAACACGTCCTGGCTTCACCGTGACGAACTCGAAGCGGCCGGAGTTCTCGGTGCTCGAGCGACCGAAGCCCGTGAATCCGTCTTCGAGCTCGATCTCCGTACGGTCGTCTGCAGGGTGCGCGTAGCGCCCTGCCGCGTTCGCCTGCCAGATCTCGACCACACCGTCGGGCACGGGATCTCCGACGCCGTCGAGGACGGTGCCGAAGACGCGGATCGCACGGGGGTCCGACTCGTCGATCAACCGACTCGTGATCGGTCCGCCGAACAGCCCGATTCGCAGGTAGGGGCCGACGGTCTGCGACGGCGTCAGCGCGACCTCACTCATCGTGATCCTCCTCCTGCGGCGTCGCCTCGCGTCCCCCGAGCACGATGTCGAAGCGGAACCCGAGAGCCCAGTCGGGCTGCGTCAGCTCCAGGTCGAAGTCGGCGATCATCCGCTGCTGCGCGCGCTCGTCGCGTACCGAGTTGAAGATCGGATCGAACGGGAAGAGCGGATCGCCCGGGAAGTACATCTGCGTGACGAGTCGTTCCGGGAAGGCGCGGCCGAAGAGCGAGAAGTGGATGTGCTTCGGCCTCCAGGCATTCGGGTGATTGCCCCACGGGTACGCCCCGGGGAGCACTGTGACGAAGCGATACCGGCCGTCCTCGTCCGTGAGGCAGCGCCCGCCGCCCGAGAAGTTCGGATCGAGCGGCGCGTCGTGCGTGTCCACCTCGTCCCGGTAGCGCCCCGCCGCGTTCGCCTGCCAGATCTCGACGAGCTGCCCGCGTAGCGGTCGCCCGTCCGCGCCGAGCACACGTCCCGACACCGTGATCCGCTCGCCGAGCGGCGCGCCGGCGTGCTGACGCGTCAGGTCGGCGTCGATCTCCGAGAGGCGGCTGTCGCCGTATACCGGGCCGGTCAGCTCGGAGAGCGACGCGGGCAGAAGGACGAGTGGATCCTTGGGTGCGCGTAGACGAGTCCCGACGTAGTCCGGGAAGAGATGGGGCGGGTCGGACGCCGTCAGGCTCTCGTCCGAGATCCGAGCGAATGTGGTCTCAGGCTGCACGGCTGTCCTCCAGGTCGACATCGAAGGGGGCACCTGTTTCGGCTCGTACGTCCTCCAGCGTCGCACTCCCGAGCAGTTCCGTGAGCACGAGCGCACCGTCTCGCAGCCGGAAGACGGCGTGCTCGGTGACGACTACGTCGGCGGCGCCACGTGCGGTGAGCGGGTACGTGCACTCGTCGACGACCTTCTGCTCGCCCGACGACGACGTGGCGGTCATGGTCACGATCACCCGGCGCGCACCCACCACGAGGTCCATCGCACCTCCGACGCCCAGCACGTCCTTCCCCGGCACGGCCCAGTTCGCGATGTCGCCGGCGATCGACACCTGGAGCGCGCCCAGCACCGCGACGTCGATGTGGCCTCCTCGGATCATGGCGAAGCTCTGCGCGCTGTCGAAGTAGGCAGCGCCGGGAAGAGCTGTCACCGGCCGCTTCGCCGCGTCGATCAGATCCGGGTCGAGCTCGTCCTCGCCCGGCCGGGGCCCGACACCGAGGAGGCCGTTCTCCGTGTGCAGGAACACGCTCGTCGTGTCGCCGAGCAGCCCGGGGATCAGATTTGGGATGCCGATTCCGAGGTTGACGATCTCACCCGGGAGCAGCTCCTGCGCCGCACGGGCGGCGATCGAGCTCTTCACGTCGACGTTCATCGCGAGAGCACGAGCTCGTCGACGTAGAGGTGCGGAGTGTGGATCGACTCCGGATCGAGCTCTCCTGTGCGGACGATCTCTCGCACTTCGGCGATTGTCACGCGTGCGGCCGTTGCCATCAACGGGTTGAAGTTTCGAGCCGTGTGCCGGTACCAGAGGTTGCCGAGCTCGTCGGCCCGTGCCGCGTAGACGAGCGCGACGTCCGCGCGGATCGGCCGCTCGAGCACGTGTGGGACCCCGTCGACGATGCGCTCCTCCTTCCCCTCCGCGAGGAGCGTGCCCGCCCCGACCGGCGTCAAGAAGCCCGCGATCCCCGCCCCGGCAGCGCGGATCGCCTCGGCGAAGGTCCCCTGCGGGACGAGGGTCGCCTCGATCTCACCCGCGTTGACGGCAGCCACCGCCTCCGGGTTCGACGTGAAGTAGGAGGAGACGCCGCGCTTGATCCGACCCTGCCGGAGGAGCTTCCCGAGCCCGCGGCCCGGCTCGCCGATGTTGTTCGAGACGATCGTCAGCTCGTCGGCGTCCGAGTGCTCGACGAGCGCGTCGATGAGCGTGAGCGGTGCGCCTACGAGCCCGAAGCCACCGACCATCACGGTGTCGCCCGAGCGGATCACCGATATCGCCGCCTCGGGTTGAACCGTGCTCTTCGCTGCCGTCACGTCGAACTCTCATTCCCTAGCAGTGCCTGGACGTCGATTTCGCGTTTGAGGATCTTCCCTGTTGGGCCCTTCGGGAGCGATTCCACCAGCAGCACCCGGCGTGGATACTTGTAAGCGGCCACGCGTTCGCGCGCATACGCGCGGATAGCGTCCGGGTCGGGAACGACCCCGGGCCGGCCGACCACGAGCGCTCCAACTTCCTCGCCCAGTGTGCGGTGAGGGATGCCGACGACAGCGGCCTCGAGGACGTCCGGATGGGCGTACAGCACCTCCTCCACCTCACGGGGATAGACGTTGTAACCGCCTCGGATGATCACGTCCTTCTTGCGGTCCACGAGGAAGAGGTAGCCGTCCTCGTCGACATAGCCGATGTCACCCGTCGACAGCCAGCCGTCGGGGGACAGCGCCTCTGCGGCCGACTCCTCGTCGTCCCAGTAGCCCGGGATCACTGACGGGCCGCGGAACTCGATCTCACCCGGCTCGTTCGCGGGGAGCGCCTTCCGATCGCTTCCTACGATGCGCAGCTCCGTCCCCTCGAGCGGCATGCCGACGGAACCGGCCTTCCGCGATTGCCCAGGGACGTACGTCGTCGCGATCCCCGACAGCTCGGTGAGCCCGTAGCCCTCCACCACCTCGCCGCCGAACGTCTTCTCGAAGTCGCGGGCGACCTCGAGGGGCACCGGAGCACCGCCGATGTGCGCGATCCGCACAGGAGGGAGCGCAGCGACGGTTCGCGCCGCCTCGCAGAGCGCGATGCACATGGTCGGAACACCGAGCAGGATCGTCGTCGAGGTATCGGACATGAAGCGGAGCGTCGATTCGGCGTCGAACCGCTCGACGACGGCGATCGAGGCGCCGGCCGAGAGCGTCCCGACGAGTCCGGTCGACTGGCCGAGGACGTGCGAGAACGGTGCGGCTCCGAGAACGACGTCGTCCGGGCGTCAGCCCGAGGGCGTGTGCGGCGGCCTGCGCGGCGAAACGGATCCCGCCGTGTGTGAGCACGGCTCCCTTCGCGCGCCCCGACGTCCCGGAGGTGAAGAGGATGACCGCAGGGTCCGAAGCTCCGCAGTCGGCGACGTCGGGCATCGGCTCGAGCTCGCTGTCGAAGAAGCCGGCATCCTCGACGAGGAGGCGCGCACCCGAGATCCGCATTCGCTGGTCGACCTCGGGTCGGGCGAGGAGGACGTTGAGTGGCACGACGATCGCTCCGAGCTGCAACGTCCCGAACCACGCGGCCGCGAACGCCGGACCGTTCGGGAGCTTCAGCGCGACGCGATCGCCGGCACCGATCCCGAGCTCGCGCAACTGCGCTGCGGCGGCCCGGGCGCGTTGCTCGAGCTGGTCGAAGCTCAGCGTCCCGTCGCCCTGATGAAGCGCGGTTCGGCCGGCGTGGTCCCGGCTCGCGTCGACGAGCACGTGGGCGAGATTCATGCCAGCTCAGCGAGGAGCATGACGGGAACCAGGCGAGTCGCGTGAGTCATTATTATCAGGGAACCTGATTCTAAGTGAAAGGACACCGATGAAAGCCCTCGAGGGGAAGGCGGCACTCGTGACCGGCTCGGCGCGCGGGATCGGTCGTGCGACCGCCGAGCTACTCGTCGAGCATGGCGCACGCGTCTTGGTCAACGACCTCGACGGCGACGTCGCAGAGCAAGCGGCTCGCGAGCTCGGAGACGGCACGGCGGTGTTCGCGGGCGACCTGACCGCCGACGGCGTGGCAGACGCCCTCGTCCAGGCCGCGGTGGAGTCCTTCGGGCAGCTCGACATCGTCGTGAACAACGCCGGCTACACGTGGGACGGCATGGCGCACAAGATGAGCGACGAGCAATTCCGCGCGATGCTCGAGATCCACACCGTCGTGCCGTTCAAGGTCCTCCGCGCAGCCGCTCCGTACCTTCGCGACGCAGGCAAGAGGGATCGCGACGAAGGGCGCGAGGTGTTCCGGAAGGTCGTCAATGTCACCTCGATCTCTGGCACGCAGGGCAACCTCGGCCAGGCGAACTACTCCGCGGCGAAGGCCGGTCTCGTCGGGCTGACGAAGACGTTCGCGCGGGAGTGGGGTCCGTTCAAGGTGAATGTGAACGCCGTCGCCTTCGGCTTCATCGATACCCGGCTCACGGCGTCCGCCGAGGACGGCGCGACGATCGAGCGCGCCGGGCACGAGATCAAGCTCGGCATCCCGCCTCAGATGCGCGAGCTCGCACCGACGATCATCCCTCTCGGCCGCCCGGGCACGCCTGAGGAGGCGGCTGGCGCGATCTTCTTCCTCTGCTCTCCGTGGTCGAACTTCGTGCATGGCCAGGTGCTGACCGTCAACGGTGGCCAGATGACCGGGATGACCGTATGAGCTTCGACCTCGAAGCGCTCGGCCGCCTGACGCCCGAGCACCGCTACGACGTGACCGCGCCGGCGCTTCAGGCGTACGCAGACGCGACTGACGACGTCCTCGGCGGGCCGGTGTTCGCGGTCGTTCCGGCGGCTGAGGTCATCGCCCTCGCATCGCGTTCGGTCGCGTCCGACGACGTGAGAACCCGCGTCGTGCATTACGAGCAGGACTTTCTCCTGCACAGGCCGCTCGAGCCGGCGACGACGGCCGTGGTGCAGGCCGCGCCGGTCGCATTGCTCGCGCGTCCGAACGGAACGTCGCTCGTCATTCACGTGGTGACGAGGGACGAAAGCGGCGAGACCCTGAACGAGCAGTACGTGACGGAGTTCTTCCGCGGCGTCGAGGCGCCGACCACCGTCGGCGAGAGAGCCCCCGATCACGCGTTCGAGGCGAATGGCGAGCGGTCGCTCGCGGAGATCGCCTACGAGATCGCTCAGGATCAGACCATCCGCTACGCCGATGCCTCCGGCGACCACTTCGCGATCCACCTCGACGACGAGTTCGCGCGCTCGGTCGGCCTTCCGAGCAGGATCGTCCACGGTCTCTGCACGATGGCGTTCACGGGCCGTGCGGTCCTCGAAGCCGCCGGCGTCGACGACCCACGAGCGATTCGCAGGCTGGCTGTGCGCTTCTCCGCTCCGCTCTTTCCCGGCGATACGCTGACGACCAGCGTGTGGAAGCTCGGCGAGGGGACGTACGGGTTCGTGGCCGCGGGCTCCGACGGCAAGCCGGTCATCAAGGACGGGCGCGCCGAGTTGCGGTGACCATCGATCTCGCAGCGGTCGAGGCGATCGACGTC
>CAVRLG010000013.1:0-60441 GCA_963722035.1 uncultured Thermoleophilia bacterium | reverse complement strand
AGGTGAGGTGATGCCGAGACGACATCCCTGGCCAGCCTCCATGCGGTAGCCGTGGAGCCAGCGCGCCGGACACTAGACCGTACTTGACGTCAGCGCGGGGCTTGAGAGGATCTTGAGTGGTGCAAGTGAGGCTGCGTGCATGAATAGAAGCCCCGCTGTGGTGCGACGCTTGCTCCTTGTTTCAGTCGCTCTCTTCGCATCGGTGACGGGAACGTCTGTGCTCTCGGGCGCCTCCGCCCAGTCGACCCAAGACGGGACTGGGACGCTCGCATACTCGGCGGTTCTTAATGGCCTGCAGCTCTACTCGATGACGCCTGACACAGCGCAGGTCGCCCGACTTTCGAGGAGCCCCGCGGTCGAGCTCGATCCGGCGATGTCGCCCGACGGCACTCGGATCGCGTTCGTCTCCCAGCGAGACGGGAACTGGGAGATCTACATCGCAGCCGCCGACGGAACCGAGGCACGGCGGATCACGAACAATCCCGCCCCTGACACGGATCCTGTCTGGTCCCCGGACTCACGCCGCATCGCCTTCGTGTCTGACTTCGAGGTCATTTCCGTCGTCAACGCCGAAGGCGCTGGTCTCATACGACTTACGACGACCCCGAGCGGCGATCCGGTCTGGTCGCCCGACGGCACGCGTATCGCGTTCTCATCGGTGCGCAACGGCGCCCAGGAGATCTTCCTCGTCAACCCGGACGGCACCGATCTAACGAGACTGACCTCGAACGACGACGAGGATGGGGATTACTCGTGGTCGCCCGACGGTGCTCGAATCGCGTTCGCCTCCGAGCGCGACGGCGATTACGACATCTACGTCATGAGCCTGGACGGGACGGGCGTGAAGAGGCTCACCTCCGACGGCGTTGACGACTTCTCTCCCGACGACGTCTCTCCCGCGTGGTCACCTGACGGCACTCGAATCGCCTTCATCTCCGATCGCGGTGGTGATGACTCCAGCGATCGGTTCGTCTTTGTCATGAACAGCGACGGCAGTGGTGTCAGGCGTCTCGCTGGAGATCGCGCCGAGGCGCCCTTGTGGTCGCCTGACGGCACACGGATCGCGTTCGCGCACAGCCCCAACGTTGGCGACTCTGAGCTCTTCGTCGTCGGCGCGACCGGAACGGGCCTGCGCCAGCTGACCCGGAACGTCCACAACGACTTCAACCCCAGCTGGACTCCGGACGGACGGATCCTTTTCACGAGCAATCGGGCAGAGCGGGTCGTGCTCGAGGCTGCCAATGCGGACGGCACGGGCCGAAGAACAATCGTGTCCAGCTTGAACGACTACGACCTGCGCGCGAAGTGGTCACCAGATGGCAGGCGTCTCGTGCTCTCGTCCTCACGGGACGGTGACGCAGACCTATACATCGTGTCGGCCACGGGAGGCCAGCTCACTCCGCTGACGCGCAACCGCCGTATCGACGACGTCGATCCGGCGTGGTCGCCCGACGGCGCAAGGATCGTGTTTGTTCGCCGGCTCAACGACGACACCGCCCAGCTGCTCGTAATGCGAGCCGACGGGAGTGACGTGCGCGAGCTCAGGCGCGGAGTGCTCTGCTGCCCGGACTGGTCGCCCGATGGGCGGCAGATCGCCTTCTCGCTGGGGTTGCCGGGGAGCATCGTCGCCATCCATTCCGATGGGAAGGCTATGAGAGTCATTGAACGACAGGGCTCGAGACCGTCGTGGTCACCCAACGGTCGCAGGATTGCCTTCTCTTCCGGACGGGCATTCGGGACTGATCTGTACGTCGTCTCGTCCCGCGGTGGGCCGGCGCAGCGAATCACACGCCTGGAGCTCGACGGGGCTGACTGGCCCGACTGGTCTCCGGATGGACGTCGCATCGTCTTCTCGTCGGATGGCTATCTGCGGCTCGGGACGGGCGACCTTCTGATCACTGATGCGAGCGGCAGCGGTCTGCGACGAGTGCCGCTGCCCGTACCCGCCGTCGGTCCAGACTGGCAGAGGCGCCCTTAAGAGTCGGTGGCGCCCGCACGCCCGCGGCTCCCCCGGCCGATGCAAGAGACGACCCGAAGACCTGCCCCGCGGACGGTGCCGGCGAACGTGCCGCGTGAGTCCGTTCATGAGATTCCTCCTCCTCTCGAGAGGCACCGAGTCTCGCAGGACGCAACGGTCTGCTCAAGACGAGGGGGTCCTTCGGACACACCGACGGCTCAACGCCGAGAACGTCGCCCTTGCGTCAGTGCTGTAGTTGATCGGTGCGACAGGACCGGGGCTGTTGGCGTCGCAAACCCGCAGCCTGCATACATCAATCTTCAGGATTGGGAGCGACGATCGCTCTTGGGACCGATGCTCACTCGGCTGGGCGGGTGTGCGGGAATGTCTCTTGGCGGATCGGGCACACGCACTCGTCGGTTGAGCGCTCGTCAGCTGCTGACGAGTAGACTCATGAGCACTCGCCTTCGTTGCGCGCTTCTCTTGAAGCCCGTTATCTCGCAGCAGGGCACCCGCCCCGGAAGGGGGCACTATGACGAGCACCATTTCTCTTGTCCGCCACCGCGTTGCCGACTTCGACGCTTGGAAGAAGGTCTACGACGGCTTCGCCCCGATCCAAACCGAGCACGGCGTACTCGGCCACCAGGTGCTGCGCTCGATCGAGAACCCCAACGACGTCATCGTCACCCACACATTCGACTCACGCGAGGCCGCGAAGGCTTTCTTCGCCATGCCTGAGTTGAAGGAAGCAATGAGCCAGGCGGGCGTCGATGCCGACTCTGTTCAGATCTCCTACTTCGACGAGGTCGAAGCCGGCACGCTGGTCGGCGTCTAGTCAGATCGACAGCCGGGCCGCGTTGCATCGGAGGCGCGGTCCGGCTCATCTCTGAGCGCCGCCGATCTGCGGCTCGAACGAGGAGGCGAATGCCCCCGCAGTCTGGTTCCACGAACCTCGAGACCCTGCCTTCCTCGGGCCGGGTGCACGTCCTCGGCGCGGGCCCAGTGGGTCTCCTGCTGACGGCACTGCTCCAGTCGGTGGAGGGGTTCTCCGTGCACCTCTACGAGAAGCGACGCGAGTACACCCGTACCCGGATGGTCCGGCTCGGCGTCATACCTCGTAGCGGATTCCGTCGAGAGCTACCGTGACGATCACATCGATGGAGAGAACATCGAGGCCGTCTTCGATCCGGCAGAGCTCGACGAGGGCCTCGCGTTCAGACAGTCGATTCCTTCGGACCTGACGACACTTCTTCGCGGATGGGCACTAGGGTTCTGCCCGCTCAACGCCATCGAGCGCTCCCTCAGCGATCTGATCGATGCGCGCACGTCGAATGCGGTGCAGCGCACCGCGGCCGTCGTATCGGCGGAGGACGCGGTGGCGATGCTCGAGCCGGGAGACATCCTGATCGACTGCACCGGCAGCAGGTCGCTGCTTCGAGATCACCTGGCGGCAGGCTCCGACGAGGTGGATGGAGGCACGAACACGCTCAACATCCGACTCGAATACGCGCTCGTCATCACGTTCCTATACGGCCAGACATACGACTGCAACGAGTACTGCAAGTACTACAAGAACATCGAGAACGCGCACTACAAGTTCATTCCGATGGTCCACCGCACACACTCCGACAGCAGCGTCAGCCACGTGACGGGCATCGTCAACATCACCGCCGAGGACTATGAGGCGATGCCATCCCGATTCGACGGCGAGTGGCTTCGCAGCAACTTTCCCGACGTCGCCCAGTCGATGGACCGTTTCATCGACAAGATCAAGCAGGAAACTCACGGCGAGGTACTCGGCGACCTCGAGATTCTCCGGATACCCCTGGATCTGTACCGGGCCCGCAATGCGACCAGCCGGCAGTGGCTCGCGGCGGGGCCAAGCGATCACCCGTTCGCCAGCTCGCCGGTGTTCCTCGCCGGCGATTCGGCCATTGGCTCTCCGTACTTTCAGTCGATTTCGCTTGGCTTCGAGTGTGCGATGTACCTGGCAGGGCTCATCGCGCAGCGTGACCTGCCACTCGGAGACATGTTCGATCGCTATGAGCTGTACATCTACAAGCAATGGCTTCGCGTCTACATGCAAAGCAAGATGATCAAGCACAACAAGGATCTGTTCGAGTGCGTCGATGACCCGCTTGCGCTCCTGGACAAACTTCACATCTATTAGCGAGCATTCGCGATACTGGTCCGTGATCTCGTGCCCGCACTGTGGTCGTGCCATCGTGATCGAGCACACCCCTCTGAACTACCCGCAGGCTCAGCTGCTGAAGGTCGTGCCTGAGGACGGTGCTGATGTTCGCGTCGAGCACCTGCCCGATGACTTACGCAAGTACTACGAGGACGCGACCCGAGTCCTTGAGGCCGTAGGAGCGCACGCATCCGACGTCGATGAGAAGACGGCGCGGCGGGCATTGCAGTTCACAACCCAGGTTCTGAGGAACCTCTTCGAGATCCCGGCTGAGCTTGCCGCTCGCTCCGAGCCCGAGGACAAGACCGAGTAAGAGCTCGCTCCATGCAGGCTAGGTGAACATGATGCGATACCTCCAGCGAGGTCGCACTATCCTGGGCGAGTGTGCGGGAATGACGCTTGACGAGCTCGACTGCTACGCACGCGGGCGTCCTTTCCTCCTATCGGCTGGGGCGATTACGACGGCCGGATTCGGACAACGCGGTCGTGCTGTCTGACCCACACAGAGTCGAACGCGAAGGCAATGCTGTACGCGCAGTCGTTCCACACGTCTGCGAGCGGCACGACACCGGTAACAGCGCCGCTCGCGGGATCGATGCGGACGAGCGGGCCAACCTGAGCCCATATGGACCCGAGCCCGATCGCGATCCCGACGACGCCCGCTCCGGTCGCACGTGGCATCGGGAGGGTCTTCGCGATCGCGTTGGTTCGGATATCGATGCGGCGGACGGAGGTGCAGTCGGCGACCCACACGCTCGACTCGTCCGCCGCCAGTTGGCCGCCGGCGCAGTGAAGCTTCGGAACCTCTGTAACGACGGAATCGGTGGCCGGATCGATCCGAACAATTGATCTCGTGCTCGGAACGCCGACCCAGATCGCGCTCGAGCCCGCGGTGATCGCAGTCGGCCCGAGGCCGTCGGGGTTCGAGCCGAGCGCGAGCCGCGCGACGATCCGGTTCGACTGAGGATCGATCCGGATGACCGAGCCGTCGGGTGCTTCCGTCGTTCCCCACCTATTCGCGACCCAAACGGCATCGGATGTAGCCACGATCCCAAGGGCACCGGTGCTGACCTGTGTCGGCGACCCCAGCGGGATGCTCGCTTCGACACGATTCGCTTGCGGATCGATCCGGAGAACGCTATTCGACTTCCCGTCGAGCGCCCAAAGGGAGCCGTGGGCGAAAGCAAGTCGTGTGGGGCCCCAGAGATAGTCGGGCTCACCGAGCGCGATCGTCGCGGCGACGGCGTTCGTGGCCGGGTCGATGCGCGTAACCGTCCTCGGGTTCATGTTCGCAACCCACACGGCTCCCCCACCCACGGCAATTCCGCCCACGGCGGGGACGGGAATGGAGGCGATGACCTTGCCGGCCGGAGGAAAGTTGGCCAGGCGTCCAGAGTGACAATGGAACCAGTAGCGGTGGTACTGGCTGTCGAAGCGCTTCGTGCAGCGCTGTCCGCGGCGAAGGCAGGCGTGCTTGCCCGCGATCGTCGCTTCGACGGCTCCTGAGGCGCAAGGTGCAACGCCGGTACTCGACGAGGTATCCGGCGAGCCGGAGGCGGAACTGATACCGACGAGCACGACCGCAAGCGCCGCCACCACCGCGGCACCCACCGAGCTCGCGGTTCGCAAACGGTGCGCGCCGCGCATGCAGTCAGACCGCAACCAGCTTCCTGTGCCCGTGCCGAGTCCTCTCTGATCGATAGCGCTTGGGGCATCTTCCACGGGATCCGTGAAGAGAGCAAGCGGTGACGCAAGACGTCAACCGGCTGTCCGCGCTAGGACGCTCTCGCATGTGCGAGCGTGCTCTCGCTTGATTGGTCTTCCGCCCTCCCTAGAAGCCTCACCGGCCAAAACCTGTCGCCTGTGTCGGGCGGCCACGGTCTCCCCGGGGGATCTCAATAGGATCGCCGCGTGCCTCTCAGCAAGAACGAGAAGGTCGATCTACTGCGACGCACTGCGCTCTTCGCAAAATGCACGAAGGCGGAGCTAGTCGAGGTCGCGCTGACCTCGGACGAGCAAGAGGCACCGAAGGGTGACAGTCTGACGGAGGAGGGCCGGCGCGGTCGGGAGTTCTTTGTCGTCGTCGAGGGAGCGGTCACCGTCAGACGCGGCGGCAGGAAGCTGGCCGACCTCGGTCCCGGAGACTGGTTCGGCGAGATCGCGATCCTCACGTACGAGCCGCGTACGGCCACGGTGACGGCGACCTCAGCCGTCCGGCTGCTCGTGATCAGCGACCGTGCGTTCCGGCGAGTCGTCGAGACGACGCCGCGGATCGCGCTGAACGTACTTAGGAGCGTGGCAGCACGCCTCGAGCACGATGCGCACAGCTAAGAGGGTTCCGCCCTCCCTAGAAGCCCCGCGCGCCAAAACCTGTCGTCGACCCGGGGGCCTGGTTCCAGGCTCTTTCTCTCGCGCGCACGCGCGCGCACGCGTGAATAGGAAGGTGCGAGGGGTACCCCACCCCCGTGAACGGGCTCGTTGGATTGGTGCCTAGCGGGGCAGATCAGTAGACCGCGCGAGTCTTGACTTCGCGTGAAGGGTGCACCCCGGCCAGCAGGCGGTGCGAGGACGCACTCGCCGCGAACGACGACCAGTCGCTGCCTCGTGCGAAGGCCCTCTTCGGGGCCTGCCTGCTCGCGCACGTGCTTCGCGAGCTATCGCCCGGTCCTGAGCGCTCGCTCATGGTCATCCTCAGGCTCGCAGGGGTGTGAGTGGCCGCACGATGAGGACGTAGGTCTGCTTCGCCGTCCTTCGCAAGCCGTCCTGTGCCTCGATCGTGACTCTGTACGTGCCGGACTTATGCGGCTTGCCGCTGAGCACCCCAGTCTTCGTGTTGAGACGCACGCCGATCGGGAGCCGACCCGAAAAGGCGGTGAATGTCACGGGCGACACGCTGCCGCTCGCCCTGACAGCAGCCCGGTACGCTCGTCCTACTCTGGCGGGAGCAAGTCGTTTCGTCGCAAACGCGAGCTTCGGATGCACAACGATCGTGACCACGACCGTGACTGTGACGCCTCGGCTATCCGTCGCCAATAGCTTGAGTGGGGATACGCCTGGGATCGCTGGTGTGCCGGTGATCATTCCCGTGGTTTGACTGAGTGCAAGCCCTTGGGGAAGGGCCCCAGACCCAACAGCCCACGTCTGCGCTCCGACCCCCTCGGCTCTCATCTGTACCGCGTAGGGCGACCCCACGGTCCCCGGAGGGGCGGCGACCGTCACGATGAACTCGCGCTCTGACTTCGTCGGCCTGCACCAGTCGGCAGAGGGCGGGTCTTCGTCACTTAGCTCGATCCAGAACGCCCAGGTGCCCGCCTGGGTAGGAGTGCCGTGAACCAGGCCGTCCCTGTCCAAAGAAAGGCCCGGCGGCACGGTCCCGCTTAGCAACCTGAACTGGTAAGGCAGGGCGGGGCCGCAACCGCCTTCTCCGTTCAGCCGGACGGCGTACGGGCTTCCTACAACTGCTACCGGGCAGACGCGAGAGCGGGCCTCGCCAGCCTCCACGCAGGGCGTATCCGCGAATCGAAGGGCGAGCGCATCCGGTACGGCGACTGCCGCGAAAGTGGCAGCAAGCAGCAGTACGAGTACAAAGCGCATGCGGAGATTGTGCGGGCCACGGACGTGAAGTCCTGCCGCCGATGAAACGCACAACAGTTCCATAGCGTGGGGACATAGCAGCGATCGCGGCGAGCCCTTCGTCGACACCGGCAAGGGTTTACGCCTGTCAGATTCGGGGATCTCTAGAGCACACGAGCGACGAGGTGTGCATGCCCGCAAAGGCGTTTGTGATTCGCTTTCCCAACGGTGACTTCGAGTACGACGTCACCCGACGCGCGATTCCGTCCATCGGCGAGACGGTGCGCAAGCAGGGTCTTCTCTGGTCGGTCACTCGGATAACCCACGACAGCTTCCAGCGAGTCGGCGTCGAGACCCTGCATGTCGAGCGTGTCGATGCAGGGAATCCACGTAGCGCCAGTTCGAGCTTCGTAAGAGAATCGTTCTCCGGAGTGAGCTGTGTCTTCTCCGACTGGGCTTCGTCCACGTAGCCAGATCGTGGGACAGTCGCCGCCACACTAGGACGTTCTCGTTTGCCGGCTACGAGCGACGGCTATGAAGCGAACTCACGCAAGGGAGGGGTCTCGTAACCGGCGTCGGTCTGGCCCGGCGCCGGGTCCTGACGGGCAGCCCTCCTAGGGTTGCCCATTGACGCCGTTTGCAGCGCGTATTGCCTTGACTCCTGGCTATGCAAGCCGGCGCGCTACCACCGATTCGCTGAGCCGCCCGCCCAGGGTGGGGATGTGCGCGAAGCGCCCGATCAGGTACAGCCCGATATCCGGGAGCCAGCGAAGCCAGAGGTCGCCGATCAGGACAACTACGCCAACACGGACGACGAGGAATCGTGAGGACGAAGCGGCCGGGAGAATTGAGACTGCGAAGTGTTCGTGAGCTTGAGGCGGCTTCCGCGCAACTCCGTTTGTTTAGAGCTAACAGGCGCGTGGTATGCCGTTGGGCATGATCAGTGAACTCCCCCAGAACCTCTCCGCCCTCACTCCTGAACGCATGAGTCACGCAGCGGGCGTACGAGACAAGCGAATTTCTGCTTTGTTCAAACGCTGGCCCACCCTAAGCAAGGTCGAAACGAGCGAACTCAAACGGCTCTACAACGAACGGCTGCGCTTGGCCAAATCTGTCGGCACGATGCGTAGGCACCGTCGGCTCCGCCGTGGTTCTGGCGGAGAGAGCTGAGTTCGTCTAGACGTCGTCTGTTTAGCACGCAAAAGTGCCTTCGACATTCCCCGTGCTCGCGGCTCTACCGCCTCGCTGCTCTCTTCGCCTCGACCGCAGGGGGTGAGTTGCGTGTTCCCTCCTGTCGGAGCTGCCCGTGGTCATCAATCGAGGCCGTCGAGGGGCGTACATTGGGCGGGAGCTCTCGTGTCTTCGCGTCCACGGGTGGCGGCGGTTGGAACCTCGCTGGAAAGGATGCGATGACGGGCTGTAGTCGGGACGATCGCGCCGCGAAGAACGAGAGTCTCTTTCGCGAGCACAACGAGAGCGTGGAGATGGACAACGCGGTCCATTACCGGGTCAATCCTGCTCTCGCGGAGTGGATTTGCGAATGCGCTGCCGAAACCTGCGCGGTTCCGGTGCAGATGACCGTTGCTGAGTACGAGTCCGTCCGCACGAACGCGACGCACTTCTTGGTCGCACCGGGCGAAGCCCACATTACGGCCGACATCGAGCGCGTCGTCAAGCGCGCAGAACGCTACTGGGTCGTCGAGAAGGTCGGACGAGCGGCCGAGGTGAGCAGGAAATTTGATCCTCGTTCGCGACAGCGGATCGGGGGCATGTAAGCGGGAGAGAGCCTAGAGCGCTCTAAAGCGCAGCGGAGAAGCGGATGGTCTCGGCCCGGGTGAGCCATCGGTTATCTAGCGTTGCCTACTATCAGCCAGGCCGTCCTCGACGTTCCCTTCCCCTCGGTCGGGGGCGTCCCTGTAATCGGCCGCCTGGCGCTTCTTTTGGATGCGCGACGGCTCGGACGTCGGCAGGGGGAGGATCAACGACACGGAGGGCTAGCGGCCCGCCGCGCCTCTCTAGCCTCGCACATCAGGCTCGTTTAACGCGGCGAGATTGGTATCCCGATCACCCCGGCAGGCTGGCGGGGCCAGGCCAGGACGACGAGTCGTCGGCGCGGCGAGCCGGCTAGCTGGCGCGCGAATCGTCCATCCGCAAGAGGTCGAGGAGCTCGCCAATCTCGTGATCGCGTTGCGAGGGGTGCCGCATGTGCGCACTGCGATTGAGCGTGTAGTGGTTCCGCCTTCCTTCACGCTCGCGGGAGACGTAGCCAGCCATGACGAGGTCGGAGACGATCCGCTGCGCCGCGCGCTCCGTTATTCCCACGGTCTCTGCGATGTCGCGCAGCCGCGAACGAGGGTTGCGCTGCAGACAGAGGAGCACCTGCGTGTGGCTCGTGACAAAACGCCAAGGTGTTGATTCAGGACTTGACATACCGGACATATATTACGTACTTTTCGGGTCGTCAGTAAGCATATCCAACATCTCGGAAAGGGGGACCGTGATGTCTGTGTTCGAGATATCGCCGCTCGTGAACGGGAAGGGCCTGCGCTTGGCAGGAGAGCTCGATCTCGCTGGTGCGCCACGACTCACGGAAGCATTCCTCGATTTCGCCTCGCCGGAGCGTGAGGTGCATCTCGATCTCACCCAAGTCAGCTTCTTGGATAGCTCTGGGCTACGCGTGATCCTGGCGCTTGCTCGCTCGCGCGCAGACAATGGGTCCGTCGTCCTCCTCGATCCCTCCGCGGCCGTCAGGCGAATTCTTGAGATTGTGGGGATCGACGAGCATCCGGGGATCGAGATACGGCAGGCGAGCGCCGAGCCGGCGACCGTCTAAACGAACAGCGGTTTCCCGAAGGCCCGGAGATGCTCACGCTCTTCGTGTTCGACGAACGAGAGTCAAGGCGAGAGCAGGACTTGCCGCCCGCACTCACCGGGCTCGCCGACGACGCGCTGCTCTGGCTCGCATTGCGCGACCCGACCGAGGAGGAGGTTGCCGCCGTGCAGGAGGCGCTCGAACTCAGCGACGAGCAGGCACAGAGACTGCGCGAGCAGCCGAGCCGCGCGTCGCTGGTGGACGCAGGCGAGCACCTGCATGTGACGCTGTACGTGGCCAGCAGCGAGGCCGGTGAACCGGTCCTGCGTCCCGTCGAATGCGTGCTCGGCCCCAACTGGGTCGTGACGGCCCATGAAGCGGAAATCGAGGTGCTCGAGGAGTTCCGCGAGCGCGCCGAAGGTGGAGGTCAGGTTGGTGCGCTCGACTCCCCGTCGTTTGTCGCAGCCGTGGTCGAGTGGGTCGTCACGAGCTACTTCCGCGCCTTCGAGATTGTCGAGAGCGAGCTTGAGGAGCTGGACGCGAAGGTCATGTCCGATGTCCCGACGAGCGTCTCCGAGGACCTGGCGCGGCTGGTCGAGCTTCGACGTTCGATCGGAACACTACGACGTGCGCTCTCTCCGCACCGTGAGGTCATCGTCGCGCTGGCGCATCCCGAGCTCGATCTGCTGTCGACCGAGACGTCGGCGGAGCGGTTCACTGCGCTTGAGAGCCGCGTTGTTCAGGCAGTGGATGCGGCGCGCGAAGCGAAGGAGTCGACCCGCGGCTCGTTCGACCTCCTGGTCGCCCGGATCGGACAGCGAACGAACGATGTCATGAAGGTGCTCACGCTCGTCACGGTGATTCTCCTGCCCTCGACCGTGCTCGCAGGGATCATGGGCATGAACTTCCAGCTCGGCCTCTTCGACCTCGTGTGGATGTTCTGGGCAGTGATCGCCGCGATGCTGGGCATCGCCGTGCTTGTACTCTCGGTCGCCCGCAGCCAACGCTGGATCTAACCGCCTCCGCGCTGCTGGCTCATCGCTTCGAGCAGGAGACGGCCCGCACCGAATCCGGCGCTTCTGCAGAAGCTGAGACTTGAAGGCGCTCGATGCCGCTGAAGTCTCGACATCGGGTCGCTCCCCGCGCGAGTGCCGATGTCGAGTCGGACCTCACTCGTCAACTATGCGAGACCGCCAGCGTTTCGGCTGCCGCCTCCCGGGGAACCTCGAATTGTCATCCGAACCAGAAAGGACGGTCATGGGCATCATCGCGTTCATCATCCTCGGTCTGCTCGCTGGCCTGATCGCGAAGGCGATCATGCCCGGAAACGACCCTGGCGGCTACATCGTGACCACGATCATCGGGATCGTCGGTGCGCTCTTGGGCGGCTTCCTTGCCGCTGCTCTCTTCGACGCTCACCCGCTCGATGAGTTCTTCGACATCTCGACGTGGCTCACCGCGATTGTCGGCTCAATCATCCTGCTCGTCATCTACCGCGTGATCGTGGATCGCAGCGAAGGCGGTAGGGCGATTCGAGCCTGAGCAACGACACAAGTAGCACAACCGTATGAATAGGAGCTCCGTCTTCGGGCGGAGCTCCGCTCGGAAGGGAGACCGCAATGCCAACACCGGCAGACACAGAACCGACCAACGCTACTGACGACTCGACGGCGGAAGCCGACCAGGTCTCGCGCCTCAGGCGCTACGACAAGCGGGTCGAGGAGTGGCTCGCGTCGCTCAAGGATGAGGCTGAACAGCGCTCCCCGGAGGTGCTTGGGGCGCTAGCCGCAAAGGCAAAGGATGTTGCTGAATATCTCGACAAGATGGCAGAGCGGGTAAGGTCGAAGCAGGAGGCTGACGATTCGAGGCCCTCGTTGCCGGCGCAAGAGACATCGGACGCCGACGAATCGGCAACGTCAGCTGACCGAGACCCCGGATCGAGCATTACCTGACATGGATGATCCGAGCACAACCGGCCCCGGACCGGGTGTTCCTATTCCGGTGCCCGAGCCACCCTGTCCGGATCTGATTCCGGAGCCAGAGCCCGGGCCGGAACCACAGCCTCCGGACGTGCAGCCATCACCGGATCCCTCCTGGCAGCCGTGGCGCGATAGCGAAGACATGGCTTGCGATAAGGAAAGTCGTCCGACCTCTACTGGACGTGCTGCTTACCTGGGTGAGAGGCGTGCAGCCCCTGTCCGCTTCCACGTCCCCGGCTGGCCGGGCTCGGTCCCAGCCGGGCACGGGGGCTGCCGAAGTTCAAGAGGGCCGACGGACGAGGCTTTCGCCGTCGGCTCTCACCCGACACGAAAACCGGTAACGAGAAGGCACGCCGACGACGTAAACGGCCCGTGGCCCAGACTGCCGCCGAGGCGAGGTCGTACCCCGCGAGACGTACCACGCGTGGTGGCTCGAACGCTTCAGCGCTGAGGAGTGCGCGGCGATGGCTCGCGCGATCTGGGGGCCGGGTGGCATCTCGAACTCCGTGACGCCCCGGATCTCTCCTATGGCACCCGGCCCGATGATGAGGATGACGGAGGCGACGAGTGCTGCCCAGAGGCCGTTCGGGACTCGTCTCTTTTCGGGCAATCGATGCAAGCCCTCTGACTGCGTACTGGGTTCCGGCTTAAAGTCTGGGGCTGGCCATTCTGTGGTGTACCGGTGAGCGCCGGAATCTAAGTATCCGTGCGAGAGCGCGCGACTGTGTGTGCCTAGCGTGCACTCCAGTTCGGTCATGTTCGTTGCGTTGGTGAGTGTGAGCGCGTGCGAGCGCCGACTGTCACGCCGGAGGTCGCGGGATCGAGAGCGTCAGTCACTGTCGTCACGAATGCAGAGAGCTCCGAGATCCATGCCGTAGACGGGATGGAACACCTGGCAGCCCATCCGATCGGAGAAGAAGTCGCGGGAGGTTCCGGTGGCATACGCAACCCACGGTGCCGCGTCCCGCGCGAGCTCGACCGAGAGGGCCTCGTAGGCGCGGGAGCGTGCTTCTCCGGAGAGCCGGGCGACTCGTTCGAGCTTTCGGGCGAGCCCCGCGTCGGTGAAGTAGGACACATTGAGATTCCCTCGCGGCTCGATCCGCTGATCGAGGAGGACGTTCAAGAACGTAGACGGATCGGCCCAGTCCGCGACCCAGTGGGCAGTGATGATGTCGAAGGGCTCCCCTTTCGTCCCCGCCCTCTCGAACAACTCGTCGATTGGAAACTCGCGGATGTCGACATCGATGCCGAGCGCACCGAGATTCGATCTGATGATTTGTCCGTGGCGACGACAGAGCGGCAGATTGCACGTGTACAGCACGGCGATTCCGCGAGCGTGAGGGGCGAGACGACGCGCGGCGCGCAGGTCACCCGCCGGCGGATACAGGACCGAACGGCTCGCTCCGGGCATGGTCGGCGGCAGGTACTGATCGCCGGGAATGGCCGGGAAGGGGCCGGTGACGAGGTTCCCTTGCCGAGCGAGCGCACGACGGTCGATCGCATAGTTGACGGCCTTCCGCAGGCGCGCGTTCGAGAAGAGCGGCCGGCTCGTGTTCAGCGCGAGGAACGCAAGCGCATTCCAAGGGTTGACGAAGTAGCGCTGCCTGCCGTTGCGCGCAGCGGCACTCGCGGGGCCGTAGCGAGCGGCGAGCCTCGCCTCTACGGCGCGGTCGGGAGGGACGTAGCCGTCGGCGAGGTAGTCGGACCTCCCCGTCTCGACATCGGCGACATTCCTCGAGGGGGCTAGGCCGATCGTGTAGTGGATCTCCCGCAACCGCTGCGGACGCGACTCGTGGTAGTTCGGGTTCCGCTTGAGGACGATGCGCTGGTTCGGCACGTGCTCGGCGACGTAGTACGGGCCGGCGGACGGGATCGGACCTTTCGGGTCGATCGGCGTGTTCAGCGGAACCGCGCAGAAGAACGACATCGCGATGCGCCCCAGGAAGTCGGGCGCCGGCTCGACGAGCGTGATCGAGAGCCTGTCGCCGTCGGCGACGACGCCGGAGATGTGCGTCGCCTTGCCCGACTGGTAGGCGGCCTGCCCGTCGATGTCGGTGACGAACGCACCGGCGGCGCCGAAGGCCGGATTCAGACTCCGCTCGATCGCATGCTTGAACGTCCGGGCGGTCACCCGCTCTCGGAGCGGCGGCGAGAAAGCGAAGCCATCCCGGATCGTGAAGGTGTAGGTCCGGCCGTCGGCCGAGCGGACGGGGAGCGACACGGCGACTTCGGGAACGAGACGAGTTCCTGCGACCCCAGATGCGTCCGGATAGTTGAGCAGCTTGGCGCACGTGGCGTAGCTGATCTGGCGATCCGGGTAGCGCGCCGGATCTGTCTCGAAGTCCTCCTTGGCGCGGAAGCGCGCGATGCCGCCTGCCCCGGCGGCCACCGGAGAGCCCGCCGCGCCCGCCTGATTCGTGACCCAGACCGATCCTGCTGCGACAGCAATACCCGCGGGAGCGCTTCCGACATCGATCGTTTCGACGACTTCGTTCGTTTCCGGATCGATCCGCGAGACGGTGCCGTCGTGTCTGTTCGCGACCCAGACCGAGCCGCCTCCGACCGCCACGCTGCTCGGGTAGCGGCCGACCGGGATCGTGGTCGTGGCCGAGTTCGTGTCGGGGTCGATCCTGACGACCGTATCGTCGAGGCCGAGGGCGACCCAGACCGCCCCCTCGCCTGCAGCGACCGCGTTCGCGCCGCTGCCGACCGGGATCGTCGCGGTGACGACCGCCGCGGGATCGATCCGGGACACCGTGTTCTCGAAGTTGTCGGTCACCCAGACGTCGCCGAAGCCGGCGGCGATCGCGCTCGGGCTGTTTCCGGTCGCGATCGCTGCTTCCACGCGCTTTGTCGCCGGGTCGATGCGCAAGAGGCGCGGAGTCGCAAAGAACCCCCCGCTGACGGCCCAGACGGCGTTGGCCGTCGCCGCGACCGCTCCGGTTGGGGGCGCGGCCGTGAGGAGGGTGCCAACCTTGACCGTCTGTATCCGATCGACGACCTCGTTGAACGTCGGGTCGATCTGCAGCACCACGCCGTGCTCGCCGCCGATCGCCCACACCGCGCCGCTCCCCCCGTCGAGGCCGCTCGGCGACAGGTCCGTCGCGATAGTCCTCACGACTCTGTTCGTCTTCGGGTCGACGCGTGACACAGATTCGTCGTCGAGATTGGCTACCCAGAGCGATCCACTTGCGACCGTGATGCTTTCGGGTCTGGCCCCCACTGGGATCGCCGCCACGACCCGATTGGTGTCGGGGTCGATCGCGGCCACCGTGTTCGGCTCGATAGATGCAAGCCCTGCGGACGTCCGGTCGCGAGTGATCTCGAAAACCGCGACGGTGAGAGCAGCGCCGAGTACGAGCGCGCCCCCCAGCGCAAGGAACGCCGTTCGGCGCCGGGCAAGAGTGCGCTCCGGCGCTCCGGCGACACGGACCATTCGAGAACGAGCCGGCGCGGACAAGGACGGGTCATCGGTGAGCACCGCTCGCTGGAGGGCCTGCAAAGTTTCGCCAGGCTCGAGGCCGAGCTCCTCGGCGAGCGCGCGACGCGCCTCCTCGTAGACGCGTAGGGCCTCCGCTTTCCGCCCCGAGCGATACAACGCGAGCATGAGCTGTCCGCGAACGCGCTCTCGCAGCGGATTCTCCGCGACGAGCGCTTGCAGATCGACAGTGACGTCCCGCTCGAGACCGAGAGCCAGGTCCGCGTCGATCCGGTCCTCCATGGCGCTGAGCCGCAGCTCGTCGAGTCTGCTGATCTCGCCCTGCGCGAACGTGTCGTACGCGAAGTCGGCAAGTGGCGGCCCGCGCCAGAGCGCGAGCGCCTCCCGCAGTGTTGTACCGGCTCGTTCGAATTCCTCTGCGGCGAGCGCGCGCCGGCCCTCCTCCACGAGCCGCTCGAAGCGATCGACGTCCACCTCGCCCGGGGTGACCTCGAGGACGTAGCCGTTCGCGCGCGTGCGGACGATCCCCGTCCGCGACGCGTCACCGCCACTCTGCAAGTCCGTTTCGAATGCCTTCCTGAGGCGCGAGACATGGATCTGAACGTTCTTCGGCGCGCTGGGCGGTGCGCGCTCTCCCCAGACGACATCGATCAGTCGGTCGACGGAGACGACCTCGTTTCGGTGCAGGAGCAGCATCGCCAGGACGAGTCGCTGCTGACGCCCGCCGAGCTCGATCGCACCGCCTCGGTCGTCGTAAGCCTCGAGTTGCCCAAGTATCCGCAGATCCATGTGCCTCTGATTCGACGCTAACACCGAGTCCGCGACGGCAGCAAGTGGCGCACGGGGTGCAAGTGCAACCCAGTGCAGCCGCTTTGCACCCCGGTTGCAACCGGGCGGAGCAGCGTTGGGGCGATCGAGCTGCGCAAAGGATCGCCAACCGAAAGGAGGCACCATGGGAAGCCGTCACCATCGAGCGGTCACACTGCTCGCAGCGACGGTCGCCGCGGCAACGCCCGCAGTCGCATTGCCCAGCACAGTCGGTAGTGCGGGCGTCATGCGCGAGCTGGAGTCGCGGGAGTCCGAGCACCCAGTGCTCCGCAACGATGTCGCCCATTTCGGAACGGCCTCGGAGGGGCAAGGGACGGCCGATCGGCCACGTGCGCCGATCGTCGTGCGCGTCGAAGGAGGGTTTGACTGGGCAGCGGCCGGCGTCGGGGCCGCCGGCCTGCTCGGCCTCGCACTCGTCACCGGGGCCGCCGTGTCCGCCATTCGACATCACCCGCCGGTTGATGAGACGACACGGCCCGAGCGGGCGCTAGGGAAAGGACAGTGACGTGTTCGAGACGTATCGCATGCTCGGCGAGCAGCGCCAGGCGGAACTCTTGCGCGAAGCTCGGCGGCTTCATGCCGGCCAGGCATTGAAAGAGGGCGGGGTTCTGCGTACGCTGGCGCGTCAGCTCGTGTCTGCCTTCCGCAGCACGGCCGTCGTGCTGATGAGCAGGCTTCGACGCTCTACGACCCGTCGCCGACAAGCCGCGACGCTCACAACTCGACCCAGAGATCGGGGGCATTGACCGTTCAACCGATAGGAGAAACGGGATGAACGCTTGGACGACTACCGGGTGGTTCCCGGTCGTAGCGGGTCGCAGCCAGGCCACGGACCGGGCTCACGTCCCCAGTGCTCGAAGGCCCATGCGCTCCGCCACCCAACGCATCTCGCAAACGGCTTGGCTACGCTTTTTTTAGGGCCGAGCTCCGACGTGACCCCGCCCTTACCTTTTCTCCCCCCGATCTTGGGCCAGGAAATCGTTCTTCAGTAGTCCGCCGGGCGACTGATTGGCCGCATGAACGCGCCAAAGATCCAGAGGATCGGGAGGAAGATCCCCAGGAAGAACATCCATCCGTGCCCGTTTCGAAGTGTCCGAAGCCCAAGCCAGATAAAGAGGACGAGCCACAAAAAGGCGAGAAAGCCGCCCGCGTACCACCACATAGCTGACCTCCTAACGAGAAGTTCACCGAACGTGTGCGTTCAAGGTTGGCGAGTGCCGGGACCTCTCCTGCGCCCCAGGCCGCCGAGAACGCGTGATCCGTGACGCTCAAGCCCTGTAAACGCTGCTCGAAGTCGTTCCATGCGGGGCACGGAAATGCGGCTCTGTGCCCGACCTGCAAGGCGAGCCGACCCGAAGGGCTACGCCGGGGAACGCCCCTCAAGTTCGGGACGCGGCGGTGCCATCTCTGCTTCCGCGAGTACCAGGCGGTTGCGGAACACCAGCGTGAGCCCCGACAGCCCCGAGCTGCACGTGAAGTTCAAGGAGAAGTACGGGCTCCCGTTCACGCTCCTCGCGGACGAGGATCACGCCGTCGCGGAGACCTATGGCGTCTGGGTCGAGAAGAGCATGTACGGCAAGAAGTACATGGGCATCGAGCGCTCGACCTTCGTCATCGATGCGGACGGGAAGATCGTCAAGATCATGCGGAACGTGAAGCCCGCCGAGCACGCGGACGACGTCCTCGCGGCGCTTGCGTGATCGACGGCGCTACGCCGGAGCGCGCTGGTTCCGTTCGAACTTGTGCCAGGTCGCTTGACCGCCGCCAGCTGTCCCTCGATCGAGGGATCCGACGCGGCGCACGGCCGTGTCGCCACAATCAGAGACTCATGCGGATGAGAGGACTTGAACCTCCACGCCCTTACGGGCACACGGACCTGAACCGTGCGCGTCTACCAATTCCGCCACATCCGCGCGGTCGAACGATTCTAGCTTCGGGTCGTCTCACTCCTCGATGATCCGGCTCGTCTCCCTAGCTACCGCCGCCTTGGCGTTGCTCCTCGTCGTCACGGGCGAACGTCCACTCGTCGACGCGGCCGACGGCAGCCGAACGGAAGTCATCGTCCTCCTCGACTCGCCACCGCTGGCCAGGGCACCCGGAGCGAGATCCGTGATCGACGCCGAGCAGCGCAGATTCCGGCGCGAGCTCGCCGCGCAGTTGCCGGACGCAAGCGTCGGGTGGCGGTACCGGCTCGTTGCGAACGGGTTCTCGGTCGCGCTACCGGTCACGCAGGTGCCTCGCCTCCGAACGCTTCCAGGAGTCCGGGACGCATTCGAAACGGCCCGCTACGTCCCGCAGCTCGACGCGACACCGCAGGCAGATCGGCGCGCCGTCAGTCTGGGGGCCGGCCCTCGACACCGCGGGTCAGGGGACCAAGATCGCGATCCTCGACAGCGGCGTGGATCCGGAGCACCCATTCTTCGACCCGTCGGGGTACACGATGCCGCCCGGGTTCCCGAAGGGGCAGACGCGGTTCACGACCGCCAAGGTCATCGTTGCGCGCGCATTCCCGCCGAAGGGCGCACAGGCACCTAGCGCGCCGGTTGCGTTTCACGCGGACGACTCGAGCCATGGCACGCACGTTGCCGGTATTGCCGCAGGGAACGCACAAACGCCGGCAACTGGAGAGCGTGTCGTCTCCGGCGTCGCACCGCGCGCGTACATCGGCAACTACAAGGTGTTCGTCCAGACCGATTCGGGACTCTCCCCGAACGCCAACCCGCCGGCACTCGTCGCCGCCATCGAGGCGGCCGTGGCAGACGGGATGGACGTCATCAACTTCTCGGGAGGCGAGCCCGAGATCGAGCCGAGCCGGGACATCGTTGCGCTCGCTCTCGATGCGGCAGCCGCCGCCGGCGTGGTCTCGGTGATCTCGGCCGACAACACCTACAACGAGGTCGGCGCCGGCTCTGTCTCCTCGCCCGCGAGCTCTGCTCGCGCGATAGCCGTCGGCGCAGTAGAGATCAGCGGCAATCCGTCACGACGAATCCACGCGTACTTCTCCTCGGTCGGGCCGACGACGATGTCACTTCGGCTCAAGCCTGACGTCGCCGCGCCCGGAGTCGACGTGCTCTCCTCTGTGCCCGGTGGTTGGGCCACCTTGTCCGGAACGAGCATGGCAGCCCCCCACGTTGCGGGAGCCGCCGCGCTCCTCGTACAACGGCATCCGACGTGGACCGTCGATCAGATCAGATCTGCTCTGGTTCAAACGGGAGTGGACGCCGTCGACGACGACGGCGACACGGTCGCGCCGCAGTTTCAGGGGGGTGGTGTCGTTGCACTGCAAAAGGCCGACCGACCGCTCCTCTTCGCCCAACCGCTGAGCCTGTCGTTCGGACTGCTCTCGCGACGAAGCAGCGTCGTGGGGACGGTGCGCGTCGACGATGCCGGTGGTGGCGCGGGAACGTGGCAGGTCCTGACAGCTCGATCGCTGTCCTCGAACGCCGGGGGGAAGCTCGTCCTACCTTCGTCGATCGAGGTTCCGGGAGCGCTCCCGTACGAGGTGGTCGTGCCTGCGGGCGCGAGACTCGGCGATCTCGACGGGTACATCGAGCTCCGCCGCGGGCCCGACGTCAGACGTGTGCCGTTCTGGGGGCGTGTGTCGGCCGCCGCGCTCCAGCGTCACGCCACCCTTCCGCTGACGCGACCTGGCATATACAGAGGCTCGACCGCGGGGCGCCCTTCGCTGGTCACCCGGTATCGCTATCCGGACAACCCGCGCGGAATCGGAGTGACGACCATCCTCCGCGGGCCCGAGCGTGTGTACCGCGTCGCGCTGACGAAACGCGTCGCCAACTTCGGCGTCGTCGTGACCCAACGCGGCCGCGGGAGCAGAGTCGAGCCCAGGGTCGTCGCACGGCTCGACGAGAATCGGCTGACGGGATGGACCGGCCTCCCCGTCGCGCGCAACCCGTATCTCGAGGAATTCACCGTGCCGGTGCCTGTCGCAGGGGCGCTCTCGCCCGCCCCGGGTATCTATGCGGTCGTCTTCGACAGCGCGGCTCGAGCGGGTGCAGGGTCGTTTACATTCCGGTATTGGGTCAACGACGTGACCCCGCCTACGCTCCGACTGCGCGCGCGGACGGTCAGGGGTGGTCGGCCTCTGCTGGTAGCAGCGACCGACGCCGGCTCGGGGGTGTACTCCGACTCGGTGATCGCGACGGTCGACGGCTCCCGCGTGGCGCCCGTGTACCGCCGCGGCGTCGTCTCGATCTCCACGGCGCGCCTGTCGCCCGGCACGCACCGGCTACGTCTCCGCGTGTCGGACTACCAGGAGTCGAAGAACACGGAGAACGTCGCGCGGATACTCCCGAACACGCGCACCCTCATCACGACGTTCCGAGTGCTCTAGTACATCGGGACGTTGAGTCCACCGCACCAACAGCGGCCGCGAAGCGGACGCCTTCAGGGATGACCGGAAACCGCGCGTCAGCGGATTCGGTCTTGCGCAAGGCTACGTCTTGCGGTCGCGTTCCTCGATCGTCGGCAGGGCATCGAGGTCGCGCTGGACGGACCGAATGAACTCGTCGCTCTCCTCGTCCGGCGCGACGATCCGGAGTTGCCTCTTGCGGCGCTGGCGATCGCGGTCCTTCCGGGCCGACGCCCCGAAGCGGCGCTCCAGGCGCGGGCGCTCGACCGCGACGACAAGTGCGGCCGCGAAGACGAGAAGCACGAGCCACGGCCAGCTCACGGTCGGATTGTAGCCTCGTCGCTCGCAAGAACGGAATCTCCGGCGATCCTTGGTCCTTCTTGCGCACACCTCCCGATTACGTCAGGCCCTATGCACGAAAGACCTGCATCGGCAAGCTCGCCAGCGGAACGCCACCCTCGGCGGTCACGAGCCACGTGTCCTGCATGTACAGGCAATCCTCGCCGTTGGCGGCAATGGCATGCGGATGCATCGAGAAAACCATGTTCTCGGCCAGCTCGGTCTCCACCCCTTCACCGATCTTCGGGAACTCGATCATGGTCATGCCGATCGAGTGGCCGGTGACGTGGCCGAGGTGATAGCCGCGGTCGACGAACCCCGCCGACACTGCTCGATGCACGTCGTGGCAGCTCGCACCCGGCCGCATGGCGCTGCGCGCGACCTCGTAGTACTCGAGGTAGGCCTCGAGCATGCGCTCGGTCTCGGCGGAGAGCGTCGCGTCTCGCGCCGCGATCGCACGCGACACCTCGACCCAGTGCATGCCCGGCCCCGCGACCTCGAGCGAGGGCAAGAGGAATTCGCCGAGTAGCTCCTCCCGACGCGCGATCTTGAACTCGGGACGCGCGAAGGTGTCGGTCCCCGTGAGCACCATGTTCATCGTCAGGCGACCGCAGCCCTCGGCGACGAACCACTCCTCGGCGGCCGCCATCACCTCCGCGGCCGTCTTTCCGGGTGCGTAGGCGGCGGCGAATACCTCGAACCCGCGCTCGTTGATCCGCACGGAATCTCGCACCGATACGAGCTCGGCCTCGCTCTTGACCGCTCGGGCGATGTCGAACTCGAAGTCGAAGGGGATGAGGTCCAGCTCCTCGATCGCCCGGTAGTCGCGCACCGCCATCACGTAGTCGAGCCCGTAGACGCCGACGCGCTTCCAACCCGCGCCGCGAGCGCGGTCGGCGATGTGCTCGCCCGGGCGATCGTGGAAGACCTGCTCGATCTCCGCGGTCCCGTGCTCGCCGACGTAGCGCGCCTCGGTCGGGAACACGACGCATGGCTCTCCGGTCGCCGGGACGACGACGTACGCGTAGCGGTGGACGATCTGGAATCCGGAGAGGTAGGTGACCGCACCTTCGAATCCCGAGTACTCGCTCCCCGAGACGACGAGCGCATCGAGCTCGTGCATGGCCATCGCCGCTCGAACATTGGCGTAACGCCGCTCGAGCTCTGCACTCAGTGGAGCTTCCAAGATTCCTCCAATCCCTTGACGAGAGCTGTGACTGCGTCGTTCAACGGAGTCGGCACGCCGTGTTCGCGGCCGAAGCGTCCGATGCCGCCGTTCAGGTAGTCGATCTCGGTGAGACGGCGAGCCTCGACGTCCTGGAGCATGCTCGCCTTGTGGTCGTATGCGACGTCGGGTCGCGCCGCATGGTCGATCAGCTCCTCGGGATCGGCGTCGAGCGTGATCCCCTGCGCCGCGGCTACAGCCTTGCCCTCCTCGACGAGTCCGCTCACGAGCTCGCGCAGGTCCGGGCGCTCGCACACTCGACCATGGGTGAGACCGGTGAGCGCTCCGACGGGGTTCGTCGCCGCGTTGAAGATGACCTTGCGCCACTGGGCTGGGCGCGCGTCCGCGACCGCCTTCGTCGGCATTCCGCCACGCGTGCAGGCGTCGGCGAGCCGCTCGATCTCGTCGGCGCGTGGCCGGGCTCGGCTCGAACGGGCCGAGCGTCGTGTCGCCTTTGACGTCCCACTGCACGACACCCGGCTCGAGGATCTTCCCGGCCGGGAACGTGGTTCCGCGTATGACCCGCGAGACGTGCCCGCGCGATGACCTCCTCGTTGCCGATCCCGTTCTGCACCGACGCCACCGCACCGTCCGAGAACGCATGCGCCGTCGCCGCGATCGCTCCCTCGGTGTGCATCGCCTTCGTCGCGACGATCCCGAAGTCGCAAGGAGGCAGCGCGGATGCATCGGTCGTCGCCTGCACGCGCCCGACGACCTCGCCGGCGCCTACGAGGCGCAGGCCGTTGGCGTTGATCGCGTCGACGTGCGGCTGCGAGAGGTCGTATGCCCAGACCTCGACGTCGTCGAGCTTGCGCCAGGTTCGCCGCAAAGAGCGAGCCGACGGCACCGCATCCGACGACGCAGACCCTCACCTTGCCACCCCCTCGACCGCGGGACGGAACCTGCGCGCGAGGCGCTCGAAGCGAGAACTCGCGCCCGCCCGTCAGCCCGTTCGGTCGCAGAATGAGAACGAGCGCCATGAGCGCGCTCACGACGACGATCCTCGTCCCGGTCGGCACCTCGATCGTCCTTCCGAGCACGTCGAGGCCGTTCTCGGCGTTCGCGAGAACTGCGTCGAGCGCGCTCACCGAAAGTGCACCGACAACGGCGCCCCAGAGGCTCGTCGGCGCCTCCGATCACGAGCATCGCGAGCGTGATGAATGTGAGATCGAGGTACACGGCATCGGCGTTGATCGGTAGGAAATGGACGTACAGGCCGCCAGCGAACCCCGCCAGGAAGCCCGAGAGTGCGAACGCGCCGAGTCGCTGCCGGTAGATCGAGACTCCGACCGCACGTGCGGCCGCCGGGTCCTCCCTCGTAGCCCGAAGCTGTCTTCCAAAACGGCTCCGCTGATACGCGAAGGCGGCCCCGATCACGAGGAGGGCACCGACCGTCGCCTGCACGAGATCGGTCGTCTCCGGCACGGACGAGAACGTGTTCAGTCCAGGCCCGATCTTCTCGTAGTAGCGGAGGATGTTGTTCGTGATGCCGAGGACGGCGAAGGTGGCGATCCCGGCCGCGAGACCCGAGAGGCGCATGAGCGGCAGGCCCACGAGGAGCGCGAAGGCCCCTCCGACAACGGCGGCGATCAGAAGCGACGGCACGTTTGCGACTGTCGTGGAGCTAAGGAAGTCGAAGAGGTAGGGCATCGTCGCCGGCTTTTCCTGCTCCGGGACGGAGAGCACGCCGGCCGCCCAGACGCCGACGGCGAAGAAGCTGATGTGCCCGAACGACAACACGCCGGAGTTGCCGACGAAGGTGTACAGGGCGACGACGATAGAGACGGAGATGAGCGCGTTGATGAAGTAGATCTCGGTCGATCGCGACACCGTCGCGCCGAACAGGGCGGCCACGACCACGAGCGCCGCGGGAGCGAGCAGCTGTTGAGCGCTGCGTGAGCACCCTCACACGCGCTCCACCAGGCCACGCCGCCGCGTGAAGAGCCCATCCGGCCGCACGAGCAGCACGAGGATGACGAGCCCGAAGACGAACGACGGGAGGTACTGGCTCTGTGCGGTCGGGAGCGCACCGCCGAGGAGCCCCGACACGTATCCGATGAAGAACCCCCCGAGCGTCGCGGACAGCAACCGCGTCATCCCTCCGACGACCACGCCCGCGAGCACGATGATCGTCTCCTGCAAGGCGAACGTCGGCGTGACCGTCGGGAACTGAACGGTCAACATGACGGCGACGACTGCCGCGAGCGCGCCGGAGATCAGCACGGCGACCCCACTCACCATGTTCGCCCGTACCCCGAGCAGCCTCGCGGTGGAGAAGTCCATCGACGCGGCGCGCATGTGCAGGCCGATCGACGTGCGGTTGAGCAAGAGCGACGAGCAGTGCCAGACACACCGCCGCCGTGACGATCGCGACGATCGTGATCTTCCGGATCTCGACGTCACCGATCGAGACGGGCCGGTTGAGCTGCGACCAGCGACGTCGCGGTCTTCCCGAGCGGCCCGAACCAGAGGAGCGCGATCGCTCTGCAGCAGGAACGCGACCGCGAACGTCGCGATCAGCATCGTCGCGCCCGACTGCGTCCGGAGGGGGCGGAAGACGACCCGCTCCATGGCCAGCGAGAGCGCGAGCACGACTGCGAAGCAGAGCGCGATCCCAACTCCCACCGGCCAGTCGCGATCCGACGCGTACGCGAGCGCGAACGCTCCTGCCATGACGAGCTGGCCGTAGGCGAAGTTGACGAGGCGGAGCACGCCGAAGACGAGCCCGATCCCGACTGCCATGAGGGCGAAGACGGCGCCGAGCCCGATGGCGTCGACCTGCACCTGCAAGTCGACGGCGTCGCCCAGGAAGTCCGTCAGGCCGCTGGCGAGGAGCGTGCTCACGAGAGGTACGCGGCCACCATGCGGTCGGTGTCGGCCGCGTCGTCGGGAGTCAACGTCAGGCGAAGCTCGCCGTTCGCGAGGACGTGAGTCCGGTCGGCGAGCGCGACCGTGCGCTGGGCGCGCTGCTCGACGAGCAGGACGCCGATGCCCCGGTCGCGGATCGTCTGCAGCGTCGCGAACACGAGGTCGACGACCGTTGGCGCCAGCCCGAGCGACGGCTCGTCCAGAAGGAGGATCGCCGGCTTCGCGACGAGCGCGCGGGCGATCGCAAGCTGCTGCTGCTGCCCGCCTGACAGAGCGCTCCGGCAGTGGCGGTGCCTGAACTCGTCGACGATGGGGAAGAGCTCGGCGACCGCTGCGAGATCCTCCTCGGCGCCCTCTGCACCGCGAGCGCCCTGCGAGGCCCAGCCTCAGGTTCTCCTCCACCGTCAGCTCTGCAAAGAGACGTCGCCCCTCGGGAACGAGCGCGATCCCGCTGCGTGCGATCGACTCCGGGCTCCGCCCGCGAAGCGAGCTCTCTCCGAAGACGATGTCGCCGGCTCGCGGCGGAACGAGCCCCATGATCGCGTGCAGCGTCGTCGACTTGCCCGCGCCGTTCGGGCCGATCAGCCCGACGATCTCTCCTGGGCGCTACCGTCGAGCGAAAGCCCGCGGACGGCGGCGACGCCGCCGTACGCGACCTCGACGTCGCGAGCTCGAGCAGTGCCCTCGCTCATGAGCCGTCTCGCGCACGGCGCTTTCGCCCAGGTACGCGGCGGCCACGTCCAGGTTGCCTCGAATCTCGCGTCGGCGATCCCTCCGCCAGAGTCGTCCCCTGGTCGAGCACCTGGATGCGATCGCACACGTCCATGATCAGCGCCATGTTGTGATCGATGAGGAGCACGCCCGCGTCGTGCTCGTCGCGAACCGAACGCACGACCTCGGCGAAAGCCGGCACTTCGGCCTCCGGCAATCCCGCGGCGGGCTCGTCCATGAGGACGAACCGCGGCGTCGTCGCGAGGGCACGGGCGACGCCGAGACGCCGCTCGTCCCCGTGCGCGAGCGAGCCCGCCGGAGCATCCGCGTACGACGCGAGGTGCAACGACCCGAGTAGGCTCGCCGGCCCGCCGCCGCGCCTCGCGCGGCCCCGCTCCGACCCCGAGCGCAGCCACCTCGACGTTCTCTCGCACCGACAGGCTGCGAAACGAGCGGCTGTGCTGGAACGTCCTCGCGAGTCCGGCCCGCCCGCGGCGGTGCGGCCTCCAGCGCGTGATGTCGCGACCTTCGAGCTCGACGGTTCCCTCGTCCGGGAAGTCGAAGCCGGTCAGGACGTTCACGAGAGTGGACTTGCCGGCTCCGTTCGGCCCGATGAGTCCGACGACCTCGTGGCGGTGGAGCTCGAGCGTCACTCCTCGTAGCGCCTGGACTCCGTCGAACGAGCGCGAGACTTCGGCGGCCCGGAGCGATGCTCCGGACCGCCTGGTCTCTTCTGGATGCGTCTCCGCCTCCGGCAAGGTCAGATCTTCGGAACGACCTTCGCCTTGATCGTTCCGACGACCTTCGGAACGTTGTTCTGCACGCGGATCACGCGGTACTGGCGCCCGTACACCGTGTGCAAGCGTCTTCGAGAAGCTCACGAGCCCGGACAGCGTGGGCACGTTCTTGAACTTCTCCATCTGCGCCGCGAGCGCGCGTCCGTTCGTGTTCCCGCCCGTGCGCTTGAGCGCGAGCGAGGATGCCGTCGATCGCCGCAGGCCCCGTGACGTAGGCGCCCGGTGCTCCCCGCCTTCGCGATCGCCGCAGCGTTCCGCTTTGCGAGCGCTTTGACCGCGGGAACGGGATCGTCGCCGAACGCCGACGCGAACGTGACGTAGTAGTAGTTCGAGATCTTCGGATCCTGGGTGTACCAGTAGTTCCCGTCGCCAGCCCACGAGTTGAGGATCGGCGTGTTGTTCCCGAGCGTCCTCAGGCCGTTCATGATCGGTACCTGCGCGCCGAACGGCGGCGCCGTGGACGTCACGATCACGTCGGCCTGCTTCGCGTTCAAGCGGGTGACGACGCTCTGCCAGGACGCTGGGTTACCGCCCGCCGACTGGTACGTCTCCTTCGTGACGACCTTCCCGCCGAGCTGCTTCCAACGTGCCTCGAACGCCTGGACGACGTTACGGAAGTAGATGATCGACCGTGTCCGTCGCGAGCGACGCGTTTCGCCAGCCGCGTCTTCCAGGCGAACTCCGCCATCGCCGAGCCCTCGTCCTGCGCGACGTTGCCGAACGAGAACGCGAGGCGCCCCTTCGCTCCGAAGCGCTTCGGGCCCATCTGATCGGTGCCGATGCACGTTGCGACCGTCAGCTTCCCGGCGTTGATCGCCTCCTGGACGACCGGAGCGGCGTAGTCGACGTCGCAGGTCGTGAAGATGACGTCGGCGCCCTGGCCGAGCAGCCTCGCTGCGCACGACTTCGCGATCGCCGGCTTGTTGCCCTGCGTGTTGCACGTAATGAGCCTGAGCTTTCGTGCTGCTCGCCTTATTGATCTGCTTGATCCGCTCCTGCGCGGTGACGAGCGCCGGGTCCGTCGTACCCGGCCATGTTCCCCATGCCGTCGTAGGCCCAGCCGATGGTCACTGTCTTTCCCTGCTGCGGCGCAGCCGTGCCGCCGGCGACAACAGCCACGGCTACGACAGCCACGGCGGCCAGGACGAGCGCCGCCTTGGTTGCTCTGATCATCTATGCCCTCCTGTTGGTCTTCGGTTTCCTGCCCTGATTCGAACGGTGACGCCGCTCACCATGACGCTTCTTTCCCTTCACGAGCCCGTAGAGCATGGAGTGGAGCGGCACCTGGACGTCATGCCGCTCCGCCTCGCGTACGAGCGAGCCGGTGATGAGCTCGATCTCCGTCTGCCGGTGCGCGTCGACATCTTCGAGCATCGACGGGTAGTGCGCCGATCCTCGCTGGGTCGCAAGCACGTTCATCTCCCACGGGTCGTCGTGGAGCTCGATCCCGGCTGCTGCCGCAACCGCCTTGCCCTCGTCGACGAGGCCGTGGACGAGGCTGCCCGAGATCCGTCGGATCGCGTCCTCCTGCGCGAAGTGGGGGTCGTGCGGCAAGCCCGGTAAGCGCGGCGACCGGGTTCACCGCTGCGTTGAAGATGAGCTTCGACCACTGCGCCGGGCGGAGATCCGGCAATGCCTCCGCCTTGAGACCCGCTGCGACGATCGTGTCGGCGATGTCCTGTACGGTCTCGAACGGCGTGTCCTCGTACGGCCCGAGCCATGTCTCCGTGTCGAGGATGTACTCGACGTGGGTGTCCGAGTGCCGCGTCCCGCTCATGAAGGTGACGCCGGAGACGATCGGCCAGTCCCCGTGCGCACGGACGACCTCCTCGGCACCGATCCCGTTCAGGACGGTCATCACGGTCGCCTTCGGGAAGCGACCCTCGAGCGCCTTCGCCGCCGTTTCCAACCCTGACGCCTTGGTTGCGACGATCGCAACGTCGAACGGTGGGAGCTCCGCAGGATCGTCCGTTGCCGTCACCTCGGCTTGGCGGTCGCTCTTGCCGCTCACACGCAGGCCGTCACGATTCAGTGCGTCCGCGTGCTCTCGGCGGCGAGTCAGAACGGAAACGTCGCAAACACGGGCCAAATGACCCGCGAAGAGGCTCCCGATCACTCCGGCTCCGACGATGCAGACCCTCTCGATCACGCCTATGTGAAGCGATCATCTCGCGCCGTGACATGTCAGTCAACGGTACGTGCCTGGCCGCGCTTGCGGTTCACGAGCCGCCGGAACTCGGCGTCGGTGACCAGGCCGCGTTTCTTCGTGCCCGCTTGCTTCACCGACTCGAGGAGCGCCGGAAGCAGCTCGTCGGGAACGTCGAGGCCGAGCTCGTCGGCTTTGATCCGAATCGAGTCGAGCCCGCTCTTCTTTCCGAGCACGATGCCGCGTTCGGCGCCGACGAGCTCGGAGGCGTACGGCTCGATCGCAGGAGGGTCGTGGAACTGCGAGGCGACCGCGCCCGATTCCCGCGTGAAGAGGTTGGCGCCGGTCACCGCTTTCCACGGTGCGAGCTGTGTTCCCGCGAGCTCCTGCACGAGCCCGGCGAGCGTGCGCACCTGCTCGAGCTTGAGTCGGGTCGGAATCCCGTAGAGCGCCTCCAGGGCGAGTGCGACCTCGACGAGGTCGGCGTTTCCCGCCCTCTCCCCCATCCCGTTCACCGTTCCCTGCACCCACGTCGCGCCGGCCTGGACGGCGGCGACGGCAGCTGCGGTCGCAAGCCCGAAGTCGTCGTGGCCGTGCCAGTGCACCGGAATCTCGTGACCAAGCCGCTCTGTGATCTCGCCGACGAGAAACGCCGCGGCTTCGGGTGTCGCAATGCCGAGCGTGTCGACGACGACCACCTCGGCGGCGCCTGCCTCGACCGCGCTCTCGTACGCGCGCCACACGAACTCGAGGTCTGCCCGTGTCGAGTCCACTCCGAAGAACGCGACCTTGATCCCTTGCTCCACGGCGAACCCCACGGCTGAGCGAATGCGCTCGAGCATCGTGTCGCGGGAGACGCCGAGCGCAGCGAGCTTGCCATCCGAGATCGGACTCTCGATCACGGAGGCCGGCAACCCGAGCTCGACGAGAGCCTCGACATCGGCTCGCACCGCCCGCGAGAAGCCCCAGATCTCGGCGTCGAGCCCTGCCTCGAGGATCAGGGAGATCGCGCGTGCGTCGTCCTCGGAGACGCGTGGGAACCCGGCTTCGATGCGGTCGATGCCTGCGTCCGAAAGCGCGGTGGCGATCGCGAGCTTGTCTTCCGGTGAGAGGACGACACCCACGGTCTGCTCCCCGTCACGAAGCGTCGTGTCGTAGAGCCCGACGGTGACGCGTCGCTGCGGCTCGAGAGCCTGCGCGTTGAGGTCGCCGGTCCACACCTTGGAGCGATCGAGAGCCACGCGCGGGACTATCGCATCCCCGGAGAGATACTCGGCCTATCTTGTCTCGAGGCTGTCCGCATGAGCCCACGCACGGCGTCTCGACCGCACCAGGTACCACGCACCTCCGACGCAGGCGACTGCAAGTAGCGCTCCCGCGAGCGTTCCTCCCCGGAATGCGGGAGCTTCGACGTCCAGGATCCGATCTCCCGCGTGCGCACCGTTTCCGGTTCCGACCACGATGCCGAGGGTCAAGAGATTCGGCGACGCGATGAGCAGAGCGACGACGAGCGCGACGACCCGCTGCCGCCACGACCGTAGGAAGAGGAAAGCCAACCAGAGCAGCGCCAGCGGGATCAGGGTGAAGACGAATCCGTAGAAGAGCCCGACGAAGCCCCCGGTGGTGATGCTGCCATCGACCTGGTCACCGATCCGCTGTGCCCACCAGCGTGGGAGGAAAGCAGCTACCGACAAGGGCGATCAGGGTCAGCAGGCCGAAGAGGACGACGCCGACGACGACGCGCCTCGACCAGTTCGGGTCGGATGCGGCTGGCGGTGCAGGTTGGTCGGTCATGCCTGGACTATTCCATCGGGGAAAGGCGACAGCCTCTCGGCGCCTGCGGCGGAGATCAGGAAGTTGTCCTCGACCCGAAGCCCACCTCCGCCCTCGATATAGCATCCTGGCTCGATTGCAAGAACCATTCCTTCGCGGATCTCACCGCCCCCGGCCTGGTGCGCGTACGGCGGTTCGTGCGCCCGTGTCCCGACGCCGTGGCAGATCGGATGCGACGGCTGGCCCGGAAAGCCCAGCTCTGCGATTCCGGTGCGGATACGCCTGTCGAGCTCCGCAAAGCTCGCACCGGGGCGACAGAACTTGATCGCATCCTCGTAGACGGCCATGAGCCCGCTCTCGAGTTCCCGGTACTCGGGCGTCAGCTCGCCGACGACGAGATTCTTGGTGTGGTCGCACCAGTACCCGTCGGCGCACACCCAGATCTCGAAGAGCGTCGGCTCGCCCTCGACCACCGGACGGGAGGTCGTAGCGGTGAACGTCTTGATGCCGGGGCCGGACCACACGAGCGAGAAGCCGAGGGCGAGCTCGACCTTGCTCTCCCACCCAGTCCCTTCGCCGTGCACGAATCCCTCCCACTCGGCCGCAATCTGCGCTTCGCTCATCCCCGGCTCGATGATGAGCTTGCAGTGCTCCATCGCCGCCGCGGCGATGTCGTTGGCGAGCCGCATGCGCTCGATCTCCTGCTCGGTCTTGAGCGCGCGCGCATCGGCGAGAAGCGCCGTCGCATCCTCGACGTCGCCGAATGCCGTGAACCAGTCCCGGGTAAACGTCGTCGGCTCCCCGACCATCCGGTCTGCGGCCTGCGTCCCGAGCGAGAGCTCGAGTCCGATCGTCCCGTACTCGAGAGCGGACGAGCGCGCAACTTCGAGCACGCGTGCGATCGGAGGACGAGAATCGGCCTCGTCGTAGCCCTTGAACAAACGAACGTCGTCCGTCCAGGCGGTTCGAGCCGCGTCCTCCTCGCTGGCCTCGAGGCAGATGAGGACGGGCTCCCCTTCGCGCGGGAAGACACATGCGTCATAGCCCTTCATGCCCCAGAAGTTGGTCAGGTAGAGCACGTTGTCGGGTGCGCGGACGACGAGCGCGTCGAGCCCACGCTCTGCCATCAGCGCGCGAACGCGGTCGAGCTTGCTGTCGTCCCGAGGCCAGCTCACGCAGGCGGCCCCGGAGACCGCCGGCTCGAAGAGCCTACGGCGACTGACAACGATCGCCACGAGGCCGGCGGCCATGGGAATCGCCCCCGCGAAAAAGATCGTCCTGGGCGACGCACCACGACTGCGGCCGCCGGACGACGAGGAACGTCGCCGTGTTCACGACCATCGCGATCTCCAGCCCGCCGGCGCCCGCGAGCAGCCCGCCGACGACCGGACCGACCGTGAAGCCGATATAGCGGGCGGTCTCGACGCGTCCGTTGGCCACCGCAAGCCTCGCCTCGCCGGCGACGCGTGGGACGAGCGCGAGCCAGTCACCGAGCGCGGATAGCCCGACCGCTCCGACGAGGATGTTCAGGTCACGACTCACGCGCCGCCTCCCACACGACCCGTCCGCATCGGGTTCACGACTCGGCCGATGCCGCCGCCCGGGGTAGTGCCCGCACGCGACGAGCACATCGCGATCGACCAGCTCCGGGAGCAGAACACGGAGCGTCGCGCACAGGTCGCAGCGTCGGCGTCGGAGGCGTAGACCCAGTCGGGCCGGTCGAGAAGCGCCGGATGGACAGCGGCGTCGGCGATCACGGTCGAGGCGAGCTCCGCCGGACATCACGCGGAGGCCCAGGTGTCCTGGAAAGTGGCCCGCGCGCGGAACGTCCGGACACCCGGCGCGATCTCCTCGTCTCCGTCGACCGGCCACGAAGCGCTCGGCTATCGCGTCGATGCAACGTTGAATGTGTGGTCGCTCGGCCTGCGTCAGGGCAAACGCGAGACTCTCCGGGTGAACGAGGTATCGCGCGCGCGGGAAGAACACCTGCACGCCGTCGCGATCGGTGTTCCAGCCCACGTGATCGATGTGGAGGTGGGTGAGGAACACGATGTCGATCTCGTCGCGGCCGACACCGAGCGCATCGAGCCCCTTGGGCAAGCCCCCTCGTACTCGGGCGCCAGTCCCAGAGCCCGGAGGGCCGACCCCGGTGTCGACCAGGATCGTCTCGGCTCCGGTTCGGATCGAGGTAGCTCGTGCACGGCAGACGCCAGCTCGTCCCGGCGAAGAGATCCGGATAGAGCTGCGCGATACGGATCCCACGCCTCCGCCGGCGTTTCGGGGTAGAGCTCCGCCAAGTCGCCGAGGTTCCCGACCGCGTCGACGATCGGGAGTATCTCGATCGAGCCGACTACCACCGGACTCGCTGCGGCGCCGGCTCGCCGTGATGCCTCCTGCCAGGAGATGACCGGATTCCGCAAGACCCCGATTCGCTCGATCTCGGCCTCCATCACGTCACCCGGCTTGAGGTAGAGCGAGGCCGCATCCGGCGAAAAGCCTGCGACCCCCGACACCGTTCCGGTCGAGAGCACGTCTCCCGCGGAGTACCCGAGCGCGGAGTAGTGGCTCACGATCTCCGGGATCGTGACGCTCATGCGCCCGGAGTGCGAGGTCTGGCGCACCTCTCCATTCACGCGCAGCTCCATCGCGAGGTCGTGCGGATCGGGGATCTCGTCGGCGGTGAGGATCCAGGGGCCGAGCGGACAGAACGTGTCGATCGCCTTGCAGAACGAGAACACCCCCGAACGCATCTCCCGCCGCTGGATGTCCCGCGCGGTGATGTCGTTGAAGATGACGTAGCCCGCGATGTAGTCACGCGCCTCCTCCGGCGAGAACCACTTCCCCGCCTTGCCGATTACGACAGCCAGCTCGAGCTCGTAGTCGAGCTCCTCGGTCAGGTGCTCCGGGTAGACGACCGGCTCGTCGGTCCCGACGATGGCGTCCACGTTCTGGAAGAAGACGATCCAGGGCGCGATCTCGTGGGACCACTCCACCTGCTTCGACTCCTCCTCGTGCTCTCGGAAGTTGCCCGCAGTGTGGAAGAACTTCTTGGGCACGATGGGAGCTCGGAGGCGCGTGCTTGCGAGCGCGACACGCTCGCCGGTCTCATCGGCGCCGCCACGCTCGAAGTACTCGCGCGTGCTCGGGACATCGAGTACGGCGATCTCCTCGCCGTCGACAACCCCGACACGCCGCTCGTCGCCAAAGGTGACGAGCTTCACGCCGCCGCCTCTGCCCGCTGGCGGACGGCTCTCAGGAACAAGATCCTGATGAGCCCACTGAACGGCCTGATTGCCAGCCAGTAGCGACCGAATTTTCGGCGAGAGACCGCATCGAGCACCTGAACTCGGGTCTCCGTCGACAGGAGCGACGGACCCACTCGGAAATCGATCACGGCCTTGCAGGCGTCGGGTCGCGTGTACGCGAGAAACTCCTCGGCGGTGCGAGCTCGAATCCCGCGATCCCCGCCGCGCAGTCGCCAGAACTGACCGGTGAGCCCGAGGACGATTCCTTCGCCGGGGACGTCCTCGAGCACGACGCCATTCTCGAGCGCACCGTCGACGAAGGGTCGCGACGAGTCGCCGTACGGTCGGCCGAGTCGCCGGATCGCCCACAGCGCGCGGGCAAATGGCATGTCTGTAAGTGACACCGTACGAACGGCCTCGTCGATTCGGTGGGACGGCGCAGCTATTGCGAGTCGGTGGCGCTCCGAAAACTCGTAGCTGGGCAGGAAGTCGTCGAGCGGCCTCACTCGGCTACTCCGCAGACCTTCATTGCTGCCCGCGCGTAGACCTCGGCCGTGTGAACGAGGCCGGCGATCTCGAGGTTCTCACCCTTGACAGTGTCGAGCAATCCCGTCGATGTGCCGTAGTTCACGGTCGCGATGCCGTAGCGCGTGAGCACCGACGCATCGGAGAACCAGCGCGTCACATCCCGCTCCGGTGACGCGCCGAACACCTCTGTGTGCGCGGCATCCAGTGCGCCCACAAGCGGATGATCCTCCGCGATCTCGGCACCGGGAGCGGTCACAAACACCTCTCCCTCGACACCGAAGTCGGGGAATCGCTCCCGAAGCGTCCGAACGAGATCGAGCACCTGGGCACGTGCAAGAGACATCTCCTTCGTGGGCGGCACGCGGACATCCAGGAATAGGTCGGTGCGATGCGGCGTCCTCGAGACCCGCCAGCCGAACCCTCCCTCGATCGCACCCACGTTGACGATCGGCTTCGCTCCGCGATAGGCGTTCTCCGGATCGTCTTCCCAGGTCGGAATCCACTCGAGCACCGCGTCGAGCACCTCGCGCATGCGCAGTATCGAGTTCTGGTCGCGCTTCCCCTCACTGAACGCCGTGTGGATGAAAGGCCCCTGCGTCGAGATCCGCAGCCAGAGAGACCCGAAGTGCCCGAGCACGACCTTCGACTCCGTCGGCTCGCCGAGGATGCACATGTCAGCGACGCCGCCGTGCGAGACGAGGTAGCGCGAGCCGGCGGCATAGCCGCGGTACTCCGCCCCGACGGCGTCGCCCTGCTGCGTCTTCTCGATCTCGCCCGAGACCGCCGCGATCATCAGGTCGCCACGTAGCCGGACACCGGCGTCGGCCAGCGCTCGAAGCGCTTCGACGTAACACGCAAGTGCGCCCTTCATATTCGAGATCCCGAGCCCGTAGAGCCGGCCGTCCTCGACGAACGCACTCGGCTGGAAGCCGGGCACGTGGCGCAGCCACGGTTCGTTTCCCGAGTACGACGTGTCCACGTGCCCGTTGAACATCAAGCTCGGGCCGCCTCCCGACCCCTCGCGGATCCCGAGCACGTTCGCGCGCCCATCCTCCACCTGCTGCCACTGCACGTGCAGGCCCATGTCGAGGAACGTCTCGCGCATGAGCTCCGCCATCGCCTCCTCCGAGCCCGTGAAGCTCGGGGTGCCGATCGCCTTCGACGCCCAGTCGACGAGCCGATCCTGGTCGATACGGATCTCAGTCACGGACGTGCGGGAGCACCTTCTCGCCGAACAGGCGGATCTGATCGTGGCGGTGGTCGCCCCACAGCTCGAGCATGACGTGCGTGCAACCGGCGTCCCGGTACTCGTGGATCGCCTCGATGCAGTCAGACGGAGTTCCAGCGATGGCCTTGCAGCGGTCGAGAAGCGAGTCGGTCACCTTCGCCTTTGCCGCAAGTCGCCCGCCCTGCTCCATCGCCTCGGCGACAGGCGCAAGCTCTTCCATCTCGATCCCGGCGAGCTCGAGAAGCGTGTCCGCGGAACCCCTGATGTTCTGGAACTTGTTCGCGAGATACATGCCGGCGATCTCGCGTGCGCCGTCGCGGCCCTCGTCGCGATCGGACTCATGGATCGAGGCGACCACGGTGCAGCCGATGTCGATGTCCGCAGCGACGTTCTCGCGCGTGTAGCCGACGAAAGCGGGAGTCGTGATCGAGGGTGTCAGGCACCCGTCGGCGATCTCACCGGCGAGCGCCTGCATCTTCGGCGCGGTGGCGGCGACGTAGATGGGCGGCACGCCGCGCGGTGTGTGCGCTTCGTCGCTCAGCCCCGGCACGGACGCACTCCAGGTGTCGCCTTCGTACTCGAAAGGGTCTCCGCCGAGAACGCCGCGCACGATCGCGACCGCATCGCGCATGGGACCCAGCGTCTTCGACGTCTGGGAGCGGATGTTGTTGAGGAAGATCTTCGAGGTCCCGAAGCCGAGCAGGAACCGGCCCGGGCCCGCGGTTTCCTGGACGACACGTGCGTCCATTGCGACCTGCACGGGATGGCGCGTGAACGGCGAGATGATCCCCCAGCCGATCGTAAGCCGCTTCGTCTCGCGCGCCACGAGCGCGGAGACGACGGTCGACGAGCGGGCCTCCATCCCGTGCTTCCGCCACCAGGGATACGCCTCGGCGAGCCAGATCGTGTCCATTCCGGCCTCGTCCATGACACGCGCCGACTCGAGCATCTCCTCGAGCGGCTCCATGGTCAGCTGCATGACGCCGATCCGAAACGGCGGTGCCACTAGCCGGGTCGGACCATCAGTCTTGGGTGGTGGAGCGGGTCGGGCCTTCGGGCTCCGCCTCGTATGCCTCGGGCGACGCGGCGTGAATGCCCTGCTCCGCTCCGCTAGCGCCTGCGGACTCCGCGACTCGCTTCTCGAGTGCCTCCAGCACCTGGCCGACCTGCTGGTTCACGATCGGCTGGAGAACGCGCTGCCCCATCGCCCCGACGGGGCCGGCGATCTTGACGTCGGCTTCCCACGCCATCGAGGTCCCTGTGCCCGCCTCGGAGAGCGTGAACGAAGTCGTCATGTCCATCAGCGCACCGACGCCCTGACCCTTGGCGCGCATCGATGCGAACTCAGGCTCGCGCTCTTCGAGCTTCTCGAAATTCATCGTCATCTTGAGGCCGCCCAGACCGAGAGGAACCTTCACCTTGGCCGTCCAGTGCTTCTGCGTCCGTGATCTCGAAGCTCTCCACTCCAGGCATCAGCTTGGCCATCTCGGACGGCTCGTTGATGACGCTCCAGACCGTCTCCCGCGAAGCGGCAAGCTCCTTCGTTCCGCTGACGATCATCTCGAGACCACCTCCACGTTGGCGCGAGTCGCCTCGGGATCCTGCAGCATCGACCAGACCCGGTGCGCCGGGTTGCAGCTGGTGTAGACGATCGCACCTCCGGCCGCCTGGAGTGCATCTTGGATCGCGGCACCGATGCAGTGGATCCCGCCGCCGCCGCCCTCGCCCATGCCCTTCGCGCCGAGCGGCGCGACCGGCGAGGGAGACTCCATCGCGCCCGTCTTGAGCGGCGGCATGTCCATCGCGTGGGGCACGTGGTAGTCGTAGAAGTTGGCGGTCAGGAGCGTGCCCTCCTCGTCGTAGACGAATTCCTCGGAGAGCGCAGCGCCGATCGCGTGCGCGGTCGCCCCATGAACCTGACCTTCGACGATCTGCGGGTTGATCCGGATTCCGCAGTCGTCGACCGCCGCGTAGTCGACGATCTCGACCTCACCCGTCTCGGGATCGATCTCGACCACCGCTGCGTGGATCTGCGTGGCGTACGTCAGGGTCAGCTGGCCGGTCTTCTTCTCCGTGTCGACCATGCCGAAGTACGGCCGACATACGTAGCGATGGTTGAGTGTCGGGTTGAAGTCGGGCGGGAGAAAAGCGTTGTTCGCGTTGACGATCGCGCCGAGTGCCATGAACGGGAGCGCGGCCTCTTCCGGCCCATCCTTGATCCGCGCGAACCCGTCGGCGAGCTCGATTGCCTCGACCGGCGCCTGAAGCACGGCCGCGGCGAGCTGAACCATGTCCTCGCGCACGAGCTCGGCCGCGCCCTTCACCGCGCCGAGCCCCGTGAAGGCGAACTGGCTCGCATACGTGCCCGAGAAGCCGGCGTGCGAGTTGAACCAGGTGTCGTGGCCCACGCCGCACGTTCACCTGCTCGGGCGGACAGCCGAGGATGTCGGCGACGACCTGCGCCGCCGTCGTCTCGTGACCCTGTCCCTGGGGAACCGTGCCGAGCGTGACGACGACCTCGCCGAAGATGTCGAGCTTGACGGACGCCGCCTCGTTGTTCCCGGAGAACTGGAGCTCGGGGTTCAGAAGCGTGGACTGGCCGAAGTTGTTCGTCCCCGAGTCCAGGGTCGAGCCGATGCCGAAGCCGAGCAGCTTGCCGCGTGACGCCGCCTCCTTGCGCCGCTCCTCGATCGAGCCGTGATCGATGAGGTCGAGCGCGATGTCCAGCGCCGCGGCGTAGTCGCCGGAGTCGTAGACGCAGCCGTTCGGCGTCTCGTAGGGCATCTGCTCCGTCTTGACGTAGTTGCGCTTGCGCACCTCGACCGGGTCGAGATCGAGCTCGGTTGCGACGATGTCGATGATCCGCTCCGTCAGCCAGAGATGCTGCATCCGCGAGTAGCCGCGGTTCGGCGAGACCGGCGACTTGTTCGTGCAGACCTGGGTGAAGTCGACGCGGATGTTCCGCCAGCCATAGAGCCCTGGCGTCACCTGCGCCCAGATGATGCAGCCGAGCGGCTCGTAGCGCGGGAACGCGCCGCAGTCGTCCAGCGCCTTGACCTTGAAGCCCGTCATCGTCCCGTCGGCTTTCACGGCAACCTCGACGTCGAGGAACGTGCGCTCGTTCCCGTGCGCGTTCGCCGTGTGCTGATCCGTGCGCCACTCCGTCCACTGCACCGGGCGACCGAGCTTGCGCGCGAGCAGGCAGAGGACGACGTACTGGGGATGCAGGCAGATCTTGTTCCCGAACCCGCCACCTATGTCATGCGTCACGAACCGAAGCTTGTCGATGCCGGTCCGGAGCGCCGGCGCCATCCAGATCGCGCCCACGCCGGGCATCTGGTGGTTGCAGGTGAGCGTCCACTCGCCCGTTCCCTTGTCGTACTCGACCAGCGCTCCCGCACATTCGAGCGGAGTCGAAGAGAACCGGTGGAAGTGGAGCCGCTCGATCTTGACGACGTGGTCGGCCTCCGCGAGCGCCTGGTCGATATCGCCCCAGTCGAAAACCCCGGACCACACGACGTTCGAGCCCGCGTCGTCGTGGAGGACCACATCGTCCTTCAGAGCCTCCTCCGCGTCGACGAGGACGGGTAGCGAGTCGTACTCGACCTCGATCAGATCTGCGGCATCACGAGCGAGCTCCCGCGTCGCCGCGCAGACGGCCGCCACCGGTTCGCCCATGTGGCGCACGCGACCTACGGCGAGCGCATAGTCCTTGATGTTTCCGCCCGGCTCAACCGACATCTCGAAGAACGGGTCGGTGTGGATCGCGACCTCGTCACCCGTGATCGTCCCGTAGACGCCTTCCAGCTCCAACGCTTTCGAGACGTCGATCGAGATGATCCTGGCGTGCGCGTACGGCGAGCGGACGAAGTGGACATAGCCCATCCCGTGGCGCCGAACGTCGTCGAAGAACGTGCCGAGGCCCTGAACGAGCCGCTTGTCCTCGCGGCGCGGAATCGATTGGCCCACGTAGCCGCGCTTCAGAGTCGTCGTCGGCTGGTCGGTGACGGTCGTCATGCGCTACTCCCGCCCGCCGCGACCACAGCTTCGACGATGTTCACGTACCCCGTGCACCTACAGATATTGCCCTGCAGGGCGTACCGAACCTCGTCCTCGCTCGGGTGCGGGTTGCGTTCGAGAAGCGCCGCCGCGCTCATCAGCATCCCTGGCGTGCAGTAGCCGCACTGGAGCGCGTGGTGCGTGTTGAAGGACTGCTGGAGCGACGGTCAGCTCACCCTCTGCCGCAAGACCCTCGACAGTCGTGATCTTGGAGCCGTCGGCCTGCACGGCGAGCGCCATGCAGCTCTTCACGGGCTCACCGTCGAGATGCACCGTGCAGGCACCGCAGTTGCCCGTGTCGCAGCCGACATGGGTACCGGTCAGCCCGAGGTCGTCGCGGATGAGGTGCACCAACAGGCGCCGCGCGGCGACCTCCAGCTCGATCTGCTCCCCGTTGATCTCGAGCGAGATCACGTGGCTCCGAGCCGGTGCTGCCGGAGCGACCACTAGGACTCCTTCCTTCGCTCGGCGGCCTGGCGTACGGCCCGCACGGCCGAGACCTCGGCCAGATGACGCCGGAAGTCGGCCGAGCCATGGACGTCCGAGGGAGGATCGAGCGAGGCGCCGAGACCCTCGGCGGCAGCACGAATCGAAGCCTCTGAGAAGTCGCCGCCCGCGAGGCGCTCCTCCATGGCCGTCGCCCGTACCGGCGTTGCCCCCACGCAGCCGAGAGCGATGCGCACCCCATCTCCCGAGATCGTCGCCGCGGCGTTGACGATGTAGGTCCCGTGCCTCCCGATCGTCAGGCCGGCGAAGCCGTCGCCCGCGCCGCTCGAGGGCGGTACGGCGATCCTCGTCAAGAGCTCTCCCTCGCCGACCGCGGTCATGTACACGCCGATGAAGAACTCGTCGGCGGAAGTCACTCGCTCGCCGCTCTCGCCGCGAATGGTGAAGGTGGCCCCGAGAGCCACGAGCAGCGGCGGAAGATGATTCGTCGGATCGCTGACACAGACGTTCCCGCCGACAGTGCCGCGGTTTCGCACCTGCACGTCGCCGATCGTCGAGCAAACTTCGGCGAGGATCGGTCGCGCAACCTCGACCTCGGACGAGCCCATCAGCTGGGCGTAGGTCACCATCGCGCCTATCTCGAGCAACCCGTCCGAGGAGAAGCCGATTGTGCGCAGCTCGGAGAGATCGGCCAGATCGACGAGGACGTCCGGCGCCGCTGCCCGAGCCTTCATGACGTTCACGATCGTCTGCCCGCCGGCGAGTGGCCGCGCGCCGTCATGCGTGGCCAGCAGTGAGATCGCCTCCTCGACGGTCGCCGGGCGTGCGTATTCGACCTCGCGCAGGAGCACGCTGAGATTCAGTCATACACCGCGCGTGACATGTCAAGCGACAGCAGGCTCAGGTAGGTTCCGCGGCGAGATGGCGACGGATCGGAGCGAGCGTCCGGACATCGCGACGGTCTTCGACGACCACGTCGCCGCGGAGTTCGTCGACATGGATCTCGACGCGACGATGGCGACGATGACCGAAGATCCATACGTCAACCACTTGCCCGTGATGACGGGTGGCGTCGGCTTCGACAGTGTGCGCCGCTTCTACGGAGACCACTTCATCGGCAAGTGGCCGCAGGACATCGAGATCACGCCGGTATCGCGAACCGTCGGTGAGGACCAGGTCGTCGACGAGCTCGTCCTCTCGTTCACGCACGACATCGAGATGGACCAGCTCTTGCCCGGAATCGCGCCGACGGGGAGGCACGTACAGCTCCCGTTCTGCGTGGTCGTGAGGTTCAAGGACGGCAAGGTCGCCCATGAGCACATCTACTGGGATCAGGCATCGCTCCTGGTGCAGATCGGGCTGCTCGACCGAGCTCGGCTCCCGGTGACCGGCGTCGAGCAGGCCGAGAACGTGCTCGACGTCCGCGCCCACCCCCTTAACGAGCTGATCCGCGCGGCGCGCTAGATTCGCTGTGCGCGGGGAGCTCGACGCTGATCGCGGCGTCGCCGGCATCCTGCATCGTCTGGTTCTCGAGCCGCTCCTGTCAGGCGACTACGAGCGCGCCCGCCAGCCTTGTCGACGAATCACAGGCCGTGGGACGCCGCCCGATGACCGAAGACCGCGCGGACTTCCTGCCGCCGTACAGGAGGGTCGCCAGCTCGAGCTCTTGGACGCGGCGGCAATCGCCGTCGGCGAGCTCGACCTGCCTCAGACGGTGCCGTAGAGCGCAGCACGACGCGCACGAAGAGCTTCGTATCGTCGTATAGGCCGATCTCCCTCACCGCGCGCGCTCCCTGGTACCAGCCGGCAAGGGCGAGACGCACGTTCCCGTCGAACTCGTCGAGCTGCCAGCGGAGGTAGCGGACGCCGGCCCGGACGTTGCCTTGATAGTTGCGCGGCGTCCGGACCCCGAGCAGCACTGTGTCGACGAACTCCCAGGTCTCGGGAAGAAGCTGCATCACTCCGATGGCTCCGACGGAGGAAACGACGTCTTGCTGGAAGCCCGACTCCATCCACGCGAGAGCTCGTGCGAGCTGCCGGGTCGACGCCGTACACGCGAGACCAGTAGTCAACCGCCTCACGAACCGAGTCCCGGCTCGCGAGTGGCCCGGCGATGATCGCGCCGCGCGTCCGAGCGCCGACCGGCAGCGCGAGACGCTGGCCGGGCACGATCACCTTGGTCAGCGACATTCGATTCCGACGCGCGAGCCGCCATGGACTCACGTGGTAGCGCGTGGCTATCGAGAAGAAGCTCTCACCGGCCTGGACGACATGCCAAGCAGTCGGCGAATGGCTCGCAAGCGCGCGGTAGGTGTGTGGGCCCGCGATGCCGTCCGCGTCGAGACCTCGCTGCCCCTGGTACCGACGCAGCGCGACCGCGGTGCCGCTTGTGAACCGGCCGTCGACTGCGCGCGCGCCAAGCCCGTGCCGGCGGAGCCGGAACTCGAGCACCGCAACGTCCCAACCCACCGCACCGATGCGCAGCTCACGCTGCCCGAGAAGCGGGCGACCTCGCGTACCGAGCGCTCGACGTGTGGCACGGCCCACTCGAGCAGTTGGGCGGATTCCCCTCTTTCCGCTGGAACGCGATCAGGGCATTCCTCGTCAACGGCCCACGGACACCGTCGACCGGCCCAGGGCTGAACCCGTGGGCCCGCAGACCGATCTGAAGCGCAGCGACGCGTGCATTGGCAGCGAGCCCCGGAGGGAACGACCGCGAGACGCCAATGGACACGGCGACGCCGACGACGGCGAAGCGACGCATGGTAAGACGTTCGCGGCCCGCGGTCCCCGTCCTTCCCCAGAGATGTCTCGAGGCCCCGGCTACAATCTCGCGGCTGCCGTCCCCGGTAGCTCAATTGGCAGAGCATCCGGCTGTTAACCGGAGGGTTGTTGGTTCGAGTCCAACCCGGGGAGCTGCAAAGTACCTGCATCCGGCTCACCGTAGGTCCGCCTCACTTGGTCACCCTTTGGAGGGCTATGCCGAGCCTTCCGGCACGCCTACCGTCAGCCATATCGGGTTCACCGGCGAAGGGGGAACCATCCAGATCGTGCAGAGATCCGATCCGCACCTCGGACGATCGCTACGGGTGCTCGAGTTGTCCCGCTCGATCGGGACCCGAAACATCGACCTCCCGATTGCCTGGGCGCGACCGCATGAGGATGTGGTCGTCGCGTTCGACCGCTTCGGCGTGACGAACTGGCAGGCGCATCTCGTCAGTACGGACGGTGAGGTGCTGCTCGCATTTCCCTGGCACGACCACGCGGACCGTATCTTGCTCGGATCCGACGGGGAGTTTCCCATCCAGGCCGACGAAGAGGTATGGGATGCCCTGGTGGAGGGATGGTGGGCGTGGGTGAAGGCGGACGGCCAGCACGTCTACGTCGCCGAGTGCGATGGTGACGAGATTGATCACATCCGGCGCACGCGTAAGCTCGAACACCGCGGTCCGGGCCTCGTCGCGATCGACAATGTGGAATTCAGCTGGAATCGGGTGCCGCGTGTCGCCTACAACCGCGCCTGGCAAGACGCAATCGACACATGTCGCGCAGGGCGGCCCTCTCCCGTCGGCGAGTGGATCTCAGAGGCGCCTGAGGATCGAAGAATGCTCCTTCGTGCCTGAGTCGCTTTACCACGTGGATCGGCGTCCTCTCTAGCTCCGCCGGCCGCCGGGGCCCTTCCGCGCAGCACGAGCAGCATCCGAGGTACCCGGCCTCCGGCACGGCAATTGGGATGGAGTTCGCGCACACCGAAGCAGGGGCGGCAAGTTCGCCGCCCGCCGCCCCTACTTCGGTCTCTCCCCCTGTGGGCGAGGGGGTAGCTTTCGAACCTGGTTCGTCTACGCAGCCGCCGGATGCGCGACGACCCGTGCGGCCGTCAGAACGGGAGGTGCTCCCGTCGCGAGCAGATCGGCCTTGCACGCTCTCGCTTGAACCAGCACGCGGTCGCCGGCCACGAGGGCATCGAGCGTCTTTTTGCCCTGGCGACGAACCTTCGTGTCCGAGGTCACGAGGATCGTGTGGGCAGCCTCGTCGTACGCGCGCGCCCAGCGATTCCCGCTCGTCACGTTCATCGTCAACGACCCGACGCCAGGCGTGACCAGCGTTCCCTTCAGCACCACCGTCACTTTGGGCTTGCACCCTGCGCCCGTCGTGGGCTTCCCTTTCCCGGGTGGCGGCGCCGCGACCGCGACCGAGACACCAAGGCTGGCCGCAGCCAGCGTCACCAGCATCAACTTCACTTTCATGAGTTACCTCCTGTAAGCCGAAAAGCACGTGCTCACAGGAGTAGACGCGATCAAGCGGCAAAACTTGCAACTTCCCGCGTATTCCCCTCGAACGAGGGACAATCATTCGGGTGAGGCGATGCCCTCCCCGAACTACCGCCGCCGATGTGGAACTCGCGCATGGATTCGACTCTGCCTGCGCGACAAGACTCCTCAAACCGCTGAAACCTTGAATCCGGCTCTGGACTCGAGCAGTGGAGCGGAGTGCTATGCCTCGCGATCCGACTCCGGAAGGCTCGAGCGAGTGACGCACCGAACTCCGGAATCTGCATAGAGTCGCCCTGCGGAGTTTCCCCATGGATGGTTCCTCCTCCGCCAAAGGGGCCCCGGCCGCCGAGGGGTAGTCGGGGCCCTTCCCCCGCGGGCGTCAGATCTACGAGCCCGAACGCCGGGTAGTCGACCACGAGCCGACTCACGAACTCGGGCTTGTCCCTCGCCGCGCCGCGCGAGGAGCGCAGTAGAACGGACGCCTCTAGCGCACCTCGAACGAGAACCGGGCCGTCACGGACTTTCCGCCCGAGCGAACGATCATCGAGCCGGAGACGGCGGAGCCCTTCGAAGGAACGACGAGAGCGCACCTGCCCGCTCCCGATCCGACGCTTCCATTCGCCCGGACCTTGGTGGCGCCCACCCTGACGTTGCACGACACCGTGCCCGAGGTGATGCGACGCCCGGTGTCCGAGTGACGCATAGGAACGCTCACCATGAAGCGCTTTCCGGCCTGCGGGCGTGCCGGCGTCCCGAATGCCGTGCCCGCGAGAAGCCGCGCCGCCTTGTTCGCATAGGTGTAGGTGAAGAACGACGCGTCGTCAGGGGCGACGTCGAGTCCTACGATCGCGCTGGTCGACGGGTTGACGTCGGCTGTCACGACGGCAAACCCGAGACGGCCGCCGTTGCCGAGCTCGCTGCGATGCACATCGAGGGTTACAACGCTTCCGGTATTCCGGAGCCGCACGCGCGTGAGGGCGTCGTCGGGACGCCAGCTCTTGGTCGTCGCACTCCAGCGTTGGAGCTCGAACGCACCGCCGACGGTGACGATCAGCACGTCAGCTCCGCCGTCTCCGGTGGTGCTGCGGTTGTCGGAGTCGACGGAGACATTGAGTACCGACTCGCTGGGAAGCTTGACGTAGTTCGGCGTCGTGATCGCGAAGCTCACCCATCCGTCCTTGGCATCGGTGACGCGAATCGAACCGATGTCCGGCGCGGCTTCGTGATCGTTCGCTCCATCGAGAAAAGCAGCCGCCGCAGGCCCGACGAACGCTGACCGCCCGCTGTTCGGCGCGTAGTCGGCGGCAATGAGCTCCTCGTCCGCAATTTCTTGGCCGCGAGCGCTGACCACGAGGATCCCGAAACTCGACTCGGCGCCCAGGACGCTCTTCGGCACAGACAGCGTGAGCGCCCCCGCAGAGAAGCTCGCGGTAGCAGACGTGGTCGGGCTGTCCACGAGCTGCGCACCGTCCCACACATAGATGGCGAGACTGCCATCCGAGAGATACCGGACGAGCGCTTCGTCGCCGTCGTCTCCGGTCTCTGGATCGGAATCGAGGTCGAACCAGACGTTGACCCAGCTGTTGTCCGGGAGAGTCTCGTAGTTGCCAACGGCGATCGTCAGCTCGATCGAGCCGACCACACGCTCAGCGACGCCTACCGAGGTGATGTCGGGTGCTGCGTTGTTGTCACCCCTCACGTCCGAGTACGAGCCGGCCGACAGCGCAACGCCTGCAAAAACGAGAGCACACGCCACGAGCATGCCCGTGGCGACTTTTCTCAACCCGTGCCTTCGATCGGTGTCGGCGTCCGAGACGTTCCCCCACTCTCAAGCACACCGTCGACGTTGTCAATCGAGGGCCTGCGAGAATCGCAGCGGTGCCCGGTCTCATCGAGTCAGCGGCTCTCCAGCTTCGCGTCGCGAAGCGCCTGGCGGCACGCCGGGGGGCCACACTCGCCGAGCGTCTCGGTCGGCTCGACGACCGGCTCGTGTTCGTCGTCGGCTCCCCTCGTTCGGGAACCACGTTCCTCGCAGGCGCGATCGGAGCGCTGCCAGGTTTCGTCGACCTCGGGGAGGTCGCGCCGCTCAAGGCGGCGGTTCCGGAACTCGCTGCACTCGATCCGTCCGACGCCGCACGACGCCTGCGCCGGATTCTCGGTGTCGCGCGGCGCGTCGGCCTCGTTGGTGCTGTGCGCGCGGTCGAGCAGACTCCCGAGCTCGCGCACATTGTCGCGGTCATTCCGCTTGCGTATCCGGAAGCTCGGATCATCCACCTCGTCCGTGACGGTCGCGATGTCGTTTGCTCACTGCTCGAGAAGCCATGGCTGCGCAGCGAGCAGACGAGCTCGGACGATGCCGGTCTCGCGTACGGGTCCCACGCGCGTTTCTGGGTGGAACCCGAACGCCGCGGGGAGTTCGAGGCGGCGAGCGATGCTCGGCGTGCCGCATGGGTATGGCGACGGTACGTCGCGGCCGCGCGATCAACCGGTGTGGCTCAGCTCGAAGTCCGCTACGAGCGGATGACGGAGGATCCCGCGACCGTCGCGAGCGAGCTCGGCCGTTTCCTCGGCGCACCCATCGAGCCGCTCACGGCAGCGCTCGGCGGGGCTCATGCCGATTCGGTCGGTCGCTACCGAACGGACCTGAGCGAGGAGCAACTCGGCGAAGTCCTCGACGAGGCGGGTGAGCTTCTCCGCGAGCTCGGCTACGTGGTGTCAGAGCCCACGAGTCTGACGCCGCTCTGAAATCACGTCAGTTCCGCCAGTGCCTGCCGGACCTTGGAGAGATGGGCCTGGAGCTCGGTCGTCCGGGCGAGATCGGCGCCTGAGAGATCTCGTTTCAGCTTCCGCTCGCGGAGCCGCAAGAGCAGCTCCGCACCGGTTCGCTCGTCTAGCGCCTCGCGCGCTGCCCGAGCGTCGAGCTCCGCCTTGAGCGCGGTCAACTCGGGGTCGTCTTTCCCGGAGACGAGAGCTGCGCGGAAGCTGCGATTGGCCTCGGAGTCGAAGTGCTCAGGCGTGAGCTCCGCCAGGCCGCGCACGAGCGATGTGTGCGCGAGACAGGCTGCCAGCACGTCGCGTTCCAGCCGATCGCCGGCTCCGAGTAGCCGTGGGGTCTCGGCTCCGGCCCTCGACCCTCCCCCACGTGCCGGCGCAAGACCTGCAAGCGTGTCGCGGGGGAGATCGAGCCGGTCGGCGAGCAACCTCAGCGCCTCCTGCCGCTCGGGCGAGTCCTCCGCCTTGGCGAGCACTTCCCGCGCCCGCACGAAGCCCTCTTGCCGGTCTGCCGAACGCTCGATCTCGAGCCGCACACGGTAGACGAGGTAGCTCTCGGCGCCAAGTAAACGATCTGCGAATCCCTCGGGCGCATCAGCCGGATCCTGGTCGCGTGGCAGCGTTACGACCTTCACGTCGAACTTCTGAGCGACCGCGATCTCCATTCCGCGGAGCGTGGCTTCCTGGCCGGCCGCGTCGGCGTCGAAGCAGAGATAGACCTTCCGTGTGAGTCGGCCGAGCTCGCGCAGCTGACGTTCGGTCAGCGCTGTTCCCATCGATGCGACGACGGGCTCGAACCCGGCCTGCCGCAGCGCGATCACGTCGGTGTTTCCCTCTACGACAGCCGCATGGTCGAGCTTCGAGATGGACGCCTTCGCCAGATGGAGCCCGTACAGGATCGACCCTTTGTGGAACAAGTCGCCCTCGGGGGAGTTCACGTACTTCCCCCTGAGAGGGTCGTCGTCGCGCAGTTTGCGCGCCTGGAACCCGACGACGCGCCCGCGCGAGTCGGCGAGCGGGAACATGAGGCGTTGCGGAAAGTAGTCGCCGCCACGAACGGTCGCGAGACCGGCGCCGCGCAGCTCGTCCTTCGTAAAACCCTTCTCGGCGGCTTTCTCTCCGAGGCCGCCCCCTGGCGAGAGGCCGAGCCTGAACTCCCGCGAGACCTCCTCTCCGAGCCCGCGCTCATTCAGATATGCGCGCACGGGCTCACCGGCGTCGCCTTCCCACAGCAGCCGCTCGAAGAACACCGTCGTCTGCTCGAGGAGGGCGTACAACCGCTCGCGCCGGCGGCGTTCTGCCTCAACGCGCGGTGAGGCTTCCTCGACCTCGATCGAGACTCGAAAGCGCTCGGCGAGCCACTCGACCGCACCCACGAAGTCGAGGCTCTCCGTCTCGCGGACGAACGAGATGACGTCCCCGCCCTTTCCGCAACCGAAGCAGTAGTAGAGCTTGTCGACCGGGTTCACCGAGAAGGAGGGCGTCTTCTCCTCGTGGAATGGACAGCGCCCCGTATAGCGCGAGCCCGATGCGCGGCGAAGTTGCGTCTTTCCGGAGACGACCTCGACCATGTCCGCAGCCGCTACGACATCGCGCACGGACGAGTCCTTGATCCGCGCCATGGGGTGAGACTACTCGTCGATCACGCCGTACTCTCGGCGTCGGTCGGGGCGACGTTCCTCGTCCGGCGTGCAGAGATTCTCCTTTCCGACCTCGGCCTAAAGGGACTCGGCGTACGAGAGCGCGAACCTGTCAGTCATGCCGGCGATGTAGTCGACGATCTCCTCCACCGGGTCGCCACGCTCGACGAGGTGGTCGAAGATTCGCTGCACCACTTCATGGGCGCGCTCGTGCTCGGGGGCTGCCTGCGGCCCGAGGTACACCCGCTCGAACATGAAGGCCCGCAGCGAGAGCATCGCCTCCCCCACTTCCGGCGATTGGAGGATGTCGTCGATACCTTCGGACGCCTCGACGATGTCGCGGACGAGCTTGTCGATCCGCGCCGAGCCCGTCGGGCCGAGGATGGCGATCTCGTCGTGCGGGAGATCGTCGTCGTCGAGGAGGCCGTACCGGACCGCGTCGTCGATGTCGTGGTTGATATAGGCGACCCGGTCGACTACGCGAACGATCTTTCCTTCCAGGGTCTGGGGCTCGCGCTCGCCGGTGTGCGTGAGGATCCCGTCGCAGACCTCGTCGGTGAGGTTCAGCGAGCGCGCAATCCGGAGCGACTGCTCGTTGTGGCGAAACCGCTCACCGAAATGCTCCTCCAACGCTGCGTCGAGCGCGTCCTCGCCCGCGTGGCCGAACGGCGTGTGACCCGTATCGTGGCCGAGGCCGATCGCCTCGGTCAGATCTTCGTTCAGTCGCAGAGCGCGCGCCACGACGCGCGAGATCGCGGTCGTCTCGAGCGTGTGCGTCATCCGTGTGCGGTAGTGGTCTCCCTCGGGGTCGATGAAGACCTGCGTCTTCCCCTTGAGGCGCCGGAACGGCTTCGAATGGACGATGCGGTCACGGTCGCGCTGGAACGGCGTACGAACGGCAGACTCCTCCTCCGCGAACGCACGCCCCCGAGTGTCGAAGGAGCGAACCGCGAATGGCGACAGGCTCTCCTCGAGCTCCCGGATCCGCTCTTCGAAAGGCGTCATCAGATGATGATCGGGACGGTTCCGCCGTCTGCGCTCCACGCCGCGCCGGTCACGTACGACGCCTTGTTGGAGCACAGGAACACGACCACGGCAGCGATCTCCTCCGGCCGCGCAAGCCGTCCCAGCGGGCGTCCCGCTCCCACCTTCGCCAGAATGTCGTCGCGATCACCTTGCTGGTCGGCGAGCCCTCCATCGCCCAGCCATGCTTCCGTGGCGGTCGGGCCCGGCGTCACGGCGTTACAGCGAATGCCGTCCTTCGCGTACAGGTCCGCCACCAGGCGCGAGAGCGACAGGACAGCGGCCTTCGTCACCGAGTAGTGCGGCATCCCGGTCGACGGCCGCTTCCCGGCCGTCGATGACACGTTGACGATCGCCCCGCCGCCGTCACGCAGCTGCGGCAGCGCGGCGCGAATGGCACGCACATAGCTCATGACGTTCAGCTGCCAGTACGCGTCCCATTCCTCGTCCCCGACGTCCTCGAAGCGCGCTTGACGTGCGATCCCCACGTTGTTCACCAGGACGTCGATCCCAGCGAGCGCCGCGGTCGCCTCGGCGACGGCGCGTTCGGGTTCTCCGGCGAGCGAGAGATCAGTTGCGATGTGCTGGATCTCACCAATCCCGGGCGCGCCGCGGCGACCGCAGGTAACTACGCGGGCATCCTCTGCGACGAGGAGCCGCGCCGTTTCCAGTCCAATCCCTCCGGTCGAGCCGGTGACGAGGCACTTCTTGTCTGCGAGTCCGAGATCCACGGGCGGCTAGGTTATCCCGCGTGCCGACGACGATCGTCCTGGTCAGGCACGGTGAGACCGACTGGAATCGCGAAAGCCGCTTCCAGGGCCATGCGGATACGTGTCTCAACGATGCCGGGCGAGCCCAGGTAGCTGATCTCGCTCTTGCGCTCGAAGAGACGGACTTAACCGCCGTCTACTCGAGCCCGCTCGAACGCGCCGCCGAGACGGCAAAGATCATCGCGTCAAAGCTAGGACTCGAGGTTCGGCTCGACGACGCGCTCATGGAGGTCGACGTGGGCTCCTGGTCGGGGCTCACGCGGAGCGAAATCGAGACGCGTTACCCAGACGGGTACGCGCGCTGGCGCGCGTACGGCCACGGGTGGGACGACGGTGAGACCTACGAAGAGCTCGGCCTGCGAGTCGTCGCAGGGCTACAAAGGATCGCCGAATCGCATCCCGATCAACAGGTCTTGGCGGTTACTCATGGAGGCCCGATCCGATCCGCCTTGGCAGCCGCCGACAACGTTCCATTCGGGAGCGCTCGCCGCTCGATCGCCGTTCTCGAGAACTGCGCGACAGTGCGAATCGTCGTCCAAGACGGAATTCTCGAGCGACTCGACTGACCGCCTCGTGGTCTCCACGGACGGCCTCACGAGCACGCGCTGCGAGCCGCTAACCCTGCGACTTCACATAGTCGATGTAACCTCGCACGTCGGCTGCGGGCTCGGAGTAGGCGTCTCCGAGACTCTCCTCGATCCGGGTCATGTACTCCTCCGCCCAAGTCGGGAAGTCGTAGTCGATAGCACGCAGGAACTCGAGCGTCGCGGCGAACCGAATATCGGCGATGGATGGGCTGTCACCGCCGATGAACTGCTTCTCGTCCAGGAAGAATGCGCGGTAGACGTCGAGTGGCCCGGCTATCGCCTCCGCGGCGTCCCTTGCTGCCTTGGCCTTCATGTCGTCGTCGGCCTCGGACGTCCCGACCTCACCCGCGTACTGAGGGAAGCCGAGCGTGGGATAGGTCGCGCGCGCGAGGAGCGGATACAGCGTTCCGATGAGATAGAACATCGCGCTGTCGACCATCGCCCGCTCACCCGGGTCGGTCGGATAGAAGCGGTCGAGTCCGTGCTTGTTGCAGAGGTACTGCATGATCGCGCAGCTCTCCCACAGGGAGCCCTTCGGCAGCCCGGCCTCTTCGAGCAGCGGCGTCAGGTCGGCCGGGTCCTTCTGCAGGAACTCGGGGGTGGTCTTCTTCCCCCACACATCCTGTTCTTCGAACTCGAGGCCGGCCGCCCGGACGAAGATCCGAGTCGTCAGGTTATTGACGCTCGGCTTCAGGATGCTGAGTGTGTTCGTGGACACGTGAGCCTCCTTGCTAGTGGTGGGGATGCTTCGGCGATCGGTCGTCCGAGAGCGGCGGCCGTCACCCGGATAGAAGTAGAGATGGCTCTCGGACTCGTTTGCGAGATTGGGTTGCTCGAAGACAAGGGGCATTCCGAGGACGCCTTCCCAGAAGTCGATCGATGTCTGCCGGTTGGCACCGACGATCGTGATGTGGTGGACACCCTGACTCTGAGGTTTTCGCATCGCCTCTCTACCTAGCGTTCGACGAGCTTCGACTTGTATTCGCTTCGCTGCAAGCTGCCCCACGCGACGAGATCTACCCGCGTCTGAACTACGAGTACGTTCCGCAGTCTGTCGCGGATCGCCTCAGCGAGTGCGTCATCCAGCTGCGCGCCACGCGCAAGCTCGACGCTCACGGGAAGCGGCGGTTCCTGCTTCACACCCGACGCCTGCGGCCTCACGAGAATGTGGCCGCTGACCTTGGGAGCGAATCCGCGCACCACTTCGCGGACGGCCGACGGAAAGACGTTGACGCCGCGGACGATGAGCATATCGTCGGTCCGCCCGACGCACCGGACGCGAGGGCCCGTGCGACCGCAGGCGCATGGGCTCGTCCGAATCTGTACGTGATCCCTTGTGCGGAATCGCAGAAGCGGTGCGGCTCGGTGCTGGAGGTGCGTCAACACGAGCTCGCCCGTGGCGCCGTCTTCCATCTCGAGGGCGACCCCCGTTTCGGGATCGATCAGCTCGGCGTGCACGAAGCCACGCGCGCCCAGGTGCATTCCGTCCTGTTCGTCGCACTCTCCCCAGAGCGACACCCCGATGTCACCGATGCCCATCACCTCGGTGACTCGCGCACCCCAGCCCTTTTCGAGCTGGGCACGAAACGCGGGCTCGCCGCCGCCGGGCTCACCGGCTACGAGGACGCGCTCGACACTCGACCCGCTCAGATCGAACTTCCGCTCCGCCGCCCACTCGATGAGATAGGCGGCATACGAAGGCGTGAATACCGCCGCCTCGGGGCCGAGGGCCTCCACCGCGTGCATCAGTCGCTCGGTGTTTCCTGTGCCGACAGGTATGTGACAGACGCCGATGCGGTCGAATGCGGCTAAGGCTGCGCCTGCCACGAACGGTCCGGCGTTGTAAGTGGTGACGATGCGCTGACCGGCGCCTATGCCCGAAGCTGCATAGCTGCGTGACGACCCGGTTACCCAGTTGTCGAGATCGCCCGCCGTCAGCGGGATGTAGCTGGCTGCGCCGGTGGTGCCACTCGTCGAGTAGATCCGAACGATCTCGGACCGGGCTACGCAGAGGTGAGTGCCGATCGGGTTCTTGGGCGTGCATGTCGCCCTGACCTCGCTCTTGTCGGTAAGGGGCAGCCGCGCGATATCCGTGAGCCCACCCGCGGCCGGATGCGAGTCGATGCCCGCCGCCACGAGCTTCTCGCGATAGAAGGTCGAGCGGTCGAAGAGGTAAGCGAGCTGGGTGCGATAGCTCGTATCGTCGACGACGAGCTGCTCGTCCCACAAGCGGGTCTCGACCTCGGAGGCGGACATCATTCGGCGGCGTCGCCCGGCTTGCGGTAGTACTCGATCGCTTCTTCTGCCTTTCCCGCCATGAGAAAGCCGAGGGGATGCTCTTGCTCCTCGGCCAGGTGAGCGAGCAGGCCTGCCGTCCGCGCCAGAATCGGCACGGACTTCACGGCTGAGGCGGGAAAATCGAGATCGAGCAGGACCGCGGCGATGGGCATGGCGACGTTCATCGGGAGCGGCTTGCGCCAAGTCTCCCCCACGGCGTCCCTGAACGAGCGCGCGAGCAGAACGTGTGGTCCGCTCACGCCTCGAGCATCGGCGAGCTCGAGAATCCGCTCGGCGCGTGGGTCGAGCGGTCGATGCACCGGATGGCCGAATCCGGGCACCTTGTCGCCGGCAGCGTGGACGGTCCGCGCGAATTCGCTCGCCACCGAGGAGGGTGCGCCGCCCGATGCCACCTGTGCCTGGGCCTCTTCGAGGAGCTGGGCACACGCCCCCGAAGTGCCGAGGACGACGGAGCCCGCTCCCAGGATTCCCGCCGCCACGGCTCCCTGGAGCGACTCCGGGGCGGCTGCGAGCGTCATCCGCGCCGCCACGTTGCTCGGCATCATCCCGTGCTCCGCGATCGCCACGAGGAGCAGGTCGAGAAAGAAGCGCTCGTCGTCGGTCGGCTCGCGACCGGTGAGCAGTAGGTGGAAGTACTCGGTGAAGCTCACCCTCCCCATCAGGTCGCCGCAGAGATCGCGTCCGCGTACCTCGACGCGGTCCGGATAGGCCTGGCTGATGGAGGTCACCGGCGTCTGTGTCTTACCGATCTGCATGCTGACTTAGCCCCACTCATTAGCCCCACTCAGAGGACGAGATCCTCGCGGACGAGGCGCGTGCCGGCAACCATCGCCTCGAGCTTGCAGAAAGCCCGCTTGCGCGGCAGGTACTTCATCCCGCAGTCCGGTGCGACGGCAAGCCTCTCCGGTGGCACGACCGTGAGGGCCCTTCGGATCCGGTTTGCGACGACGTCCGGCGTCTCGACCTTGCTCGAACCGAGATCGAGGACTCCGAGGACGATCACCTTGTCGGAGACGTCACGGAGCACCTCCGGGTCGAGATCCGGCTGCGCGGCTTCGAGTGAAAGGTGCGTCGCGAGACAGTCGTTGAGCTCCTGAAGGAACGGGTAGCCCGTCAGCCGGTCGTGGACGATGTGCGCGTATCCGAAGCAGGTGTGGAGGACGGTCTCACCCTCGATTCCGTCGAGCGCGCGGTTGATCGCTTCGACGGCATACTCCCGCGCGGGCTCAGGGCGGGCCTGGAGGTAGGGCTCGTCGATCTGGACGACGTCGGCTCCGGCCGCCTTGAGATCCCGTAGCTCTCCGTTGAGCGCTTCCGAGTACGCGAGCGCAAGCTCTCGATCGTCGGCGTAGTAGTCGTTCTGGGCTTGCTGAGTCATGGTGAACGGCCCCGGAACGGTGATCTTTACCCGCCGGTTGGTGATCGAGCGCAGAAATTCGACGTCACGAACCTCGACGGGCCGCGTGCGGCGAACTGCGCCGACGACCCTCGGGACGGGATTCTCGTGACCGGTGCGATCGAGGGCGACACCGGGATCGTCGAGGTCGACGCCGTCGAGCGCAGTCGCAAATCGATTGGAATAGCTCTCCCTCCGCATCTCCCCGTCTGTGATCACGTCGACCCCCGCCCGCTCCATGTCTGCGACAGCCAGGCGCGTCGCGTCGTCCTGGGCGTCCTCGAGGAACGGCTCCGGCACGCGCCACAGCTCACTCGCTCGCACGCGTGGGGGAAGCCGCTCTCCGAGCCGCTCCCGGTCGATCAGCCAGTTGGGCTGCGGGTAGCTCCCGACCACCGTCGTGACAAGGGCTTCATGAACCAGAGCCCTTGGAGCCTACTTCCATCCCTTGGTGCTCGAGCTGTCTAGCTGCGATTGAACCGTTGCCCAAGTCACAATCGCTAGGCTGCGCGCCGTGGAGGACTACACGAACAAGTACAGCGTTCGTGTGGTGGAGCGGGGTTGCGGCCTCGATGCGTCTTCGAGACCACACCGAGACCACACAAGGGCGACGATCTAGGCGTCGATAAGAGCCAGAAACCGCTCGGACCGAGCTCGTCCGGGGGCATGACATGGCTGTGGACGTCGAGGCTCATGGACAGCCGCGAATGTCGCGCCCTCTCTGTGCGAGCTCTCGTGCCGGCACGCCCGACTGGTGCCAGATCGTGATCCTGCGATGACGTAGGTCATGCGGGGTGCGCATGACCTAGAACATAGCAATCAAGTCGCAAGTTCAATAGCAAATTATTGTAACGGCAAACGCCTGCTAGCCAGATACGGACGATGCGATCGCCTCTCTAGCTTCTCGCTCAAGCCCCCTTCGGTCTGACGCGGTACCACGAACAGGGGGTTGCACAGACTGATTTCGCGTCTACGACCCCCGTTCCAGGGATTGACGTCCTCCGAGTGGGTCATTAGCTGTGACGAGAAGCGCACGACCCGAACCCGGCTGTTTGTAACTCAATGGGGAGCAACGGGGTTACGGCGAGTTGTTCAAACAGCGACGGAAGGGAACTCAGATGAGGATCACTCTGCGGCGTGTCGGATTGCTCGTTGCTATCACAGCACTTGCTGCAGTGGCGGCCACAGCCGTTTCGGCAGCGAACCAGAGCAACCAGGGCCAGGGCAACCAGAACCAGGGCCAGGGCAACCAGGGCCAGGGCAACCAAGGCCAGGGCCAGGGCAACGACGGCGAAGGTCAGGGCAACCAGGGGCAGGGCAACCAGGGTCAAGGTCAGGGCAACGACGGCGAAGGCCCGGGCAACCAGGGCCAGGGCAACGACGACGAGGGTCAGGGCAACCAGGGTCAGGGCAACCAGGGTCAGGGTCAGGGCAACGACGGCGAAGGCCCGGGCAACCAGGGCCAGGGCAACGACGACGAGGGTCAGGGCAACCAGGGCGACTCCGGTGACCAGGGCAACTCCGGTGACCAGGGCAATCCGGTGACCAGGGCAACCAGTGACCAGGGCAACTCCGGTGACCAGGGCAACTCCGGTGACCAGGGCAACTCCGGTGACCAGGGCAACTCCGGTGACCAGGGCAACTCCGGTGACCAGGGCAACTCCGGTGACCAGGGCAACTCCGGTGACCAGGGCAACTCCGGTGACCAAGGCGAGCCAAGTCTTGAGGTCTATGCGCCGCAAGAGCCACGTTCGCTCTACTGCTCGACCGATGGATTGGGTATCGCCCTCAACTTGCTCGACTCGCAGGGCGCATTGCTGGTCGAGTTGGGGCTCGCGAAGCCGGCTAACTTCTACCAAGGCATCGGCGCATCGTGTGACGCGCTGCCCGGATTCAAGTACTCCGGTCTCTGGGTCGACCACGTCGGAGAAGTCGTGCCCGGTGTTGCCGTATATCCGCTGTTCGTGACCGAATAGCTGCACGGGTTGGGGACGCGCCGGCTGAGAGGCGGTCGCAAGATCGCCTCTCAGCCTCTGGTCGAGGGCTCGTGCGACAGAGGGCGACAGCGGACGCTTCCTCGACCTGCTGAATGTCGATCCACCGACCCCGCCGCGGCTCAAGGCGACGGACGGAATTCGAGGCAACCCGAGTGGGAGATCCACGTATGACCGCGCCGGAGGAGACGCCGTCAGGACCGGAGTTCGATAAGGCGGTTGCCGCACTCGCGCAGAATCGAGGAGCTCGGCCGCGACCTCGGCTTTCGACCTGGTTCCAGCCTTCTCTTCACGATCCTTGTCGGGGACCGAACGGTGTCGTAGTAGGCAACGTTCACGAGACCACACCGACACCGCATTTCGCGACATCTACGGCATGGACGACCACGCAGCCATGCGGGATTTGGTTACCCTCCGCGCGGTGGAGGACTACACGAACAAGTACAAGGGGGAGCAGATCGAAGTCGCCCTCTTCGGTGGCGAGTACCAGGAGGGGACACTGACTGCGTACTGCTCGATCGAGGATGTTCCCCACGTGGAGCTCAACGGCCACATCCTCATCCCTCTCCAGAACGTCGCTTCGCTCCATTGTTCGAGCCGGTGCGACGCTCCTGAGCCCGACTGGCCTCCGCGCGGCTTCACCGAGGACGACGTCGGAGAGCCGTAGACCTTGGCGCGGGCGGTCGCGCTCAATCTGACGAAAGCTCTGCTTCTCGTGGCCGTTCTCGCCGCGGCGCTCGGCAGCGTCGGCTGGCTCATCGGCGGGGTGACGACTGCGCTCCTGTTCGCCTTCTGCTCGATCCTGTCGGCAATCGGCGTCTACCGCTTCGGCGACCGGGCACTGCTCGGGATGCTCGGTGCGCGACCGTTCGCGCTCGCGGAACACCCGACGCTTCGCTCGACCGCCGACACTGTCGCAGCCAAGCTCCGAGTTCGGCCACCTGCGCTCTATCTGATCTCGGACGGCTTCCCACGGCTCTTCGCCGTCGGACGCGGGCCATCGAGCTCCGCGCTAGCTGTCTCCACTGGAGCGCTGCGGTCCCTCCGGCGCGAGGAGCTCGAGGCAGCAATCGCTCATGAGCTTGCACATGTACGCCGGCGCGACGTTCTCGTCCAGACATTCGTCGTCCTCTTCGCCGCCACGCTCGTGGAATCGAGTCGGATCGGCGGCTGGTTCTCGCGGTTTCTCCTCTACATCGTCGCCCCCATTGGCGCCGCTTTCGTGCACCTGCTTCTCTCGCCGAGACGAGAGCTGCACTCGGATGCCCTCGCCGCGAGCGCGACTGGCGCAGCGCATGACCTCGCGGATGCACTCATGCGGCTCGACCGGGCCTCGGAGCTCGTCGAGTTCGCAGCGTCTCCGGCGACCGAACCGCTCTACCCGGTCGACCCGTTCGAGAACGAGGGGATCGCACGCATGTTCAAGACGCACCCGCCGCTCGAATTGCGCGTTCGCCGTCTGCGGGAGTTGGGCGCCGGCCGAAACGGGCGCGGCGCCGCGACTGCGGCCTGATTCAAGGGGGAGCACTGCGGCCGCGAAGCGGACGCCTTCAGGGATCTTCGCGCGACCGGAGTCCGCGCAAGCGGACTCCGGTCTTGTGCACTAATCAGCCACGGAGCTCGCCGGGTAGCAGCGAGAACATCACGGAATCGCGAATGCGGCCGTCCGGATGGCGGAGGTGTGCCCGCAGAACTCCCTCGCGTCGAAACCCCACCTTCTCGGCTACGCGCTGAGACGCCAGGTTGTCCGGGTCGGTGATGAGGTCCAGGCGTTGCAGATCGAGCTCGTCGAGGGCCCAGCGGGAAAGCAGTCGAAGTGCGCGCGTACAGACGCCACGCCCCCGCGCCGAGGCCGCCACCCAGTAGCCGATGCGCCCCCGGTAGTTCATGGAGTTGACCCCGAGCCCGATCGCACCAACGACCGTGCCCTCGACCGTCATGGCCAGCGACTGTTCCTCGGGACGCACGTCGCCGCGGACGAACGTCAGCGCATCCTCCTCGGTGTACGGCGACGGAATGAGCGGAATCCAGTGGGAGATCTCCGGGTCGTTACAGGCGATGACGAGCGCCGGGACGTCGGCCTCCGTCCATGGCCGCAGCGCGAGGTCGTTGTCGCGGAGCTCCACGCGACCAGTCTACGAACGACCACGGAACACAGGGATGACAAGCAATCGACTTCACACGACGGCGAATCCGAGGACCCGGCACCACATGAAGGGGTCTGCTTCCGCGCGACCGGAATCCGCGCTAGCGGATTCCGGTCTTGCGCAAAAAATGGGCGGCGACCTACTCTCCCGGGGGCTTGCGCCCCGAGTACCATCGGCGCTGGCGGGCTTAACTTCTCTGTTCGGAATGGGAAGAGGTGGATCCCCGCCGCTATGACCGCCCAAATTGTCGAGGCACAGGCATCACGGCCGTAGCCGCGCGCGCAACCCTCAAAACTCCATAGCAGCATTCGACGTGTTCAAAATCAAGACCTCGGGCAATTAGTACGGCTCTGCTAAACGCATTGCTGCGCGTGCACATGCCGCCTATCGACGTGGTGGTCTACCACGGCCCTTACTCCCTCTAGGGGATGGGAGGTCTCATCTTGAGGTGGGCTTCCCGCTTAGATGCTTTCAGCGGTTATCCCATCCAGGCGTGGCTAATCAGCGATGCCCTTGGCAGGACAACTGATACACCAGAGGCCCGTTCATCTCGGTCCTCTCGTACTAGAGACGACTCCTCTCAAACCTCCAGCGCCCATGGCGGATAGGGACCGAACTGTCTCACGACGTTCTGAACCCAGCTCGCGTGCCGCTTTAATGGGCGGACAGCCCAACCCTTGGGACCTGCTTCAGCCCCAGGATGCGACGAGCCGACATCGCGCGTGTATCCGTCGTTACCGACGGCGCAGACTATGACTTCACCCTGCCTGACCAGAGGCGAGGGGTCGGCGTGTTGTGGTGCTCACAGAGTGCCTCTCGATGGAGAGGCGAGACACCACCTCGGCCCGAAGGCCTCAGTCGTTACGGGGTCACTAACCGGAAGCTCGAGTCACTCTGGTCTTCGCTTCCGCGGACTTCCCACGGCATTACCCAACTTTGTGGATACGTCTTACGACGCTCCCAGGCGTGGGTTTTACCGTTATTAGCCGATACCTGGCCGGCATCTCTGCCGACCCACCCCAGATG
>CAVRLG010000012.1:0-278189 GCA_963722035.1 uncultured Thermoleophilia bacterium | reverse complement strand
AGGATGTTCACCTCGGCAACGGCAGGGCGGGCGCCGGGCAGAGCGCGCTGTACGAGGCGTCGGTCGAGGTGGTCCAGTACCTCGGCGACGAGCAGCTCGTGTATCTGCGGCTCGGGGACGCCGAGGTGGTCGCCAAGCTTCCGCTCGAGGCGCAACTCGAGGCCGGCCGGCGCGAGACCTTCTCGGTGCCCTTACAGAAGCTGCATTTCTTCGAGGCCGAGAGTGGTGCCGCGGTCCAGGTGTTTTAGAAGTGGATGAAGGGACTCGAACCCTCGACCTCCTGGCAGTTCAGCACCCGCGACTTCGTAGCAACCATGCGGGTTGACACCTGCTGACTGCTCCTGGCAGCTCGCGCCGCTCACCTACGAAGCAAAGCTCTGGCGATAGCGTCGCACGAAGGTCGCTTCAGGCAGGGTCGCGAGGAGTGACCGCTCGGGCCCGATGCGGATGACTGCCCTGTCCGACTTGCCCAGGGTCGCGACTCGATGGCCGTCTACGAGCACGCCCGCCTCGACGTCGTGGGTCCGGTTCCACACGATCACGTCGGCTCCCGGCGGGATCACGAGCGGCCGCGCATGTAGCGAGTGGGCAGCCACATAGGTGAGCGCCATCGCCTCGAGACCCCACATCAGCATCGGTCCACCGTTCGAGAGGTTGTAGGCGGTCGACCCCGAGGGTGTCGAACAGATGATCCCGTCACACGGCTGGCGACCGAGCTCCTCTCCGCCGACGGCGAGGTCCAGCTCGATCATGCGCCCGAGCGACCCGCTCGCGACCACGACGTCGTTGACGGCGCGCCCGGTCCCCCTCGGGTGCTCGACCTCGAGGGTTGGCAGCTCAACGATCTCGTACTCGCCGGCGAAAACGCGTGCGAGCCCAGCCTCGAGGTCGCGCCGGCCCATGGAGCTCAGGAATCCCACACGCCCGAAGTTGACCCCGATCACGGGTACGCCGGTTCCGAGAAAGCGCGTCAGCGCACGGAGAACCGTGCCGTCACCGCCGAGAACGACCGCGATGTCGACCGCTGAGTGATAGACGGCAGGCTCGAAGCCGTGCTTCTCGGCCTCTTCCGACGGGAACAGGAGCTCGACCCCGTGCTCGGCAGCCACCGCTTGCAGCCGCGCGATGCCCGCGCCGATCTGCCCCGGCGTCCCGTGCGTGACGACCGCAGCCTTGGTGACCGTCTTAGCCAACGGCCTCGGCGATCCAGCGGTCGATGTCATCGAGAATCGGTTGTGAGGCGCGGTGTAGGAGGTGGACGAAGAACTCCCGGTTCCCCTTCGGGCCCGGCAGCCCTGAGTCTACGACTCCGACCGTGGCGCCATCCCATGTCCGCGCGGCTTCGACAACTCTTTCGAGGACCTTTCGTTGCACCTCGGGGTCGCGAACCACACCTCTACCGACTTCTGCGCGCCCGGCCTCGAACTGCGGCTTGACGAGGACGACTGCCTCCCAGCCCTGCGTCGCGAGCGCGAGCACCGGAGGCAATGCCTTGGTGACGCTGATGAACGAGACATCGCAGACCACGAGATCCGGTGCGAAGGGGAGTGCAGTCAGCGATCGCGAGTTCGTCCGCTCGAGCACCGTGACGCGGGGATCGGCCCGCATGCGTGGATGGAGCTGCCCGTACCCGACGTCGATTGCGATGACCCGGGCCGCACCGGCCTGGAGCAAGCAGTCCGTGAAGCCGCCGGTGGATGAGCCGACGTCCGCGCAGTCACGACCCTCGACGACGACGTGAAACACGTCGAGCGCATGCTGGAGCTTCTCCCCGCCACGTGATACGAAGCACGGTGGGCGTTCGACGTGCAACTCGGCGTCTTCGTCGACTTGCTCGCCCGGCTTGTCATGCCCCTGCACGAGTCCGGCCAGGACGAGCGCCTGCGCCTGACTGCGGCTCTCCGCGAGGCCACGTTCGAGAAGGAGCGTGTCCAGTCGCTTCTTCATGCCGCGCGCGCTCCCAGCAGCCGTTGTGCGCTCTCGAGCGTGCGCAACGTGGGAGGAAGCAGCAGAGGCTTGATGCCGGTCTCCGGCACGATGGTCACGGGCCAATGATGATGCGTTCGGCTACGCCGAGGTGACACGGCGAGCGCCAATCAGGCGCGACCCGTAGTTCGATCCGTCCAGGCGGATCACCTCGACATCGCGCCCGGTCTGCGGCGCATGCACCATTCGTCCGCGACCGAGATAGAGGCCGACGTGCCCGAGCCCTTCGAAGAACAGGACGTCGCCCGGTTCCATTCGCGATCGCGGCAACCCGGCGTCCCTCGCCGTAGAGCGCGTAGGAGTTGTGCGGGAGATCGACGCCGACGCGGCCGTACGCCCAGCGCACGAGGCCCGAGCAGTCGAAGCCGCTCGCGGGAGACTCCCCGCCCCACCTGTAGGGAACGCCGACAGCCTTCATGGCCACCTGAGCCGCGCGCTCGCCGATCGTCGGAACCTCGGGCTCCACGACCCATGGCGGTCTGGGCCGCGTCCCTTCGTCCCCGTAGGCAAGGGCAGGAAGCGCAGTTGCGACGGCGACAACGGCCGCAAGAGCGAACGTGAACAGGCGGCTGCGAAGGCGAGTCGACATAGAGAGTGGAGCGACGGTCCGCACATGCGAGCAAAGGCCACACGCCGCGCAGACCTGGTCTGTCCGTGAGGGTCAGATCGTACTCAGAGAACCGGTCGCGTCTATCCCTCAAGCGGTTCTAAAGGCAATGGCATCGACGAGCTCACGGAGCACGCTCATGTCTCCCGGAATGGCATCGAGCTCCGCACGAGCTCGGTTGGCAGCGTCGTCTGCGAGCCGCCTCACCTCGGCAGCCGGAAGGCGCGATGCGAGCCCATCCTCATCGAGAATGTCGTCAACGACCTGGAAGAGCAGTCCGATCTCGGCGCCGAAGCCACGCCAGTGCGCCCGATTCCGCTCGGAGACGCCAGCCACGCGGAGACCGAGCCCGACCGAGGCGGCGAAGAGTTTCCCCGTCTTGAGCCGGTGGAGCTCCGCCAGATCATCGTCGTCGCCCGTGATGTCACGGTACTGGCCTCCGATCATCCCGAGCGTCGCTTCGACGAGCTCGCGGGCGATGCCGGGGTCTTCGTACGAGAGCGCGAGACGCAACGCCTCGACGAGCAGCGCGTCGCCGGCGAGTAACGCGACACCGTCTCCAAACTCGACATGCGAGCTCGGGCGTCCTCGCCGCTCGGGATCGTCGTCCAGCGCAGGCAAGTCGTCGTGGACGAGCGAGAAGGTGTGAACGAGCTCGAGGGCCGCGGCGGCCGGAAGCGCCTGCTCCATGTCACCTCCCGCCGCCTCCACTACCGCCAGACAGAGCACCGGCCGAACCCGCTTGCCCTTCGATTCGAGCGAGTAGCGAAGCGCTTCCTCGAGCTGCCCGAGCTCGGAAGCCAGTGTCAGCGACCTCAGATACGCCTCGACGGCGGCGCGCAGCTCCTCAGCCGGCCGCATCGGCCATTGTCCGCGCGCGCGTCAACTCGACCTCGATCTGCCTCGCGAGCTCCGCGAGCTCGGCGATGACGTCGACCGCGGCGTCCCCGTCGACGTCATCCGCCTCCGCAAGCCGTTCGAGCTCTTCTCGCCGCTCGTTGAGTCGTGTGAGCAACTCCTCAGCGCGTGCCAAGGCTTCGTCGACGCTCGTCAAGCGGCGTCCTCCTCCCGAGCGACACGACCGAGGATGCCGTTCACGAGACGCGCCGCGTCGTCGGTCGCATACCGCTTTGCGAGCACGACCGCCTCGTTGATCGCCACCTCGTGCGGCACAGTCCCCTCCTCGAGCTCGTAGACACCGACTCGCAGGATATTGCGCTCGAGCGTACCCAGCCGGTCGGCGGGCCAATCCGGGGACGATTCGGTGATGCGCCGGTCGAGCGCGGGCGCTCGCGACGCGACGGCCTCGGCCAGAGAGCGCGCGAACTCGTCCGGCTCGCCCTCGTAGAGCGAGGCCAGCTCCTGGCCTGTGAGATCCCACTGGTAGAGAAGGAAGAGCGCCTGACGCCGGCCCGTGCGCCTGCCGGCCGGTGGGCTCATGGGCCGGTTCCCGGCCCATGAGCGTGGAGGGGCGGTATGGGGAACCGGGAGGTTCCCCGCGTTTTCTGGAAGAAGGGGGCTTCGCGGGAGGAAACATGGTTTCCACTCACCATTTCGCTGGCGAACGCGAGCTGAAAGCGAGTGTCAGTCATTGCGCCGAGAGCGAGGGCACTCGACCAACGAGCTCCTCGAGCGTCGAGGTCGAGTACTCGCCGCTTCCGAACTCGCGGGAGCCGAGGACGTCGAGCGCAACCTCGCGCGTAGTGGGAATGCCCTCGATCTCGAGCTCCGTCAGCGCACGTAGCGCTCTGGAGATTGCCGCGGGGCGCGTCTCGTCCCAAACGACGATCTTCGCGATCATGGAGTCGTAGAACGGAGGGATGTGGTCGCCCGCCCGAATCGCGGTGTCGACGCGTATCCCGGCGCCGAGTGGCGGCACGAACCTGCTGACGATTCCGGGAGCAGGAAGAAAGCCGCGCGCCGGGTCCTCGGCATTGATCCGGATCTCGATGGCGTGCCCACGCCTCGGCGCCCGCCCCGTGAGCTCGAGCCGCTCCCCGGCGGCAATCCTCACCTGCTGGCGCACGATGTCGAGTCCCGTCACGAGCTCGCTGACCGGATGCTCGACCTGGAGCCGGCAGTTCACTTCGATGAAGTAGAAGTCGCCGTCAGGACCCACGAGGAACTCGAAGGTCCCGGCATTCCGGTAGCCGATTGCGACACACGCGCGCTCGACGGCAGTTTCCATTGCCTCGCGCGTCTGCGGATCGAGCGCAGACGAGGGCGACTCCTCGATCAGCTTCTGATGCCGCCGCTGGATCGAGCATTCGCGCTCGCCGAGCGTCAGCACGTTGCCTTCGCCGTCGCACAGGACCTGGATCTCGACGTGGCGGGTCGGCGAGAGCGCCTTCTCGACGTAGAGCGAACCGTCGCCGAAAGCGGCTTCCGCTTCGGCGCTCGCGGACGCGTATGCCCCCTCGAGCTCGTCCTCCGACATGACGAGTCTCATGCCCTTCCCGCCTCCACCAGCCGATGCCTTGAGCAACACGGGAAAACCTGCGTCACGTGCGGCCCGCTGCAGGTCGGGAAGGTCTGCGCCTCCGTCCGAGCCGGGAACGAGAGGTACACCGGCACGACGCAGGATCTCCTTCGCACGCACCTTGTCTCCCATCTGCTCCACGACTTCGGCGGACGGCCCGATGAAGACGAGATCGGAGCTCTCGCAGGCTCGTACGAACTCGTCGTTCTCGGCCAGGAAGCCGTACCCCGGGTGGACGGCCTCACATCCGGTGGTCTCGGCTGCGGCGACGATGTTCGGGATCTCGAGGTAGCTCTCAGCCGCCGCAGGGGGGCCGATGCATACGGCCTGATCCGCCAGCTCGACGTGCAGAGCGTCGCGATCCGCGGTCGAGTAGACAGCTACCGCCTCGACTCCCAGCTCGTGGAGCGCGCGGATCACGCGCACTGCGATCTCGCCCCGATTCGCGACGAGGACGCGCGAGAACACGACAGCCTCCTTAAACCGCTGGGGGCGCCAGAATCGGGTCGACCTCGAACAGGAGCTGCCCGAACTCGACCGGCTGCGCGTTCTCGACGTGAATCGCCCGCACGGTGCCCGTCGTCTCCGCCTTCAGCTCGTTGAAGAGCTTCATCGCCTCGAGGACGCAGAGCGTCTGTCCCGGCACGACGGTGTCACCGATGTCGACGAACGCCGGCGCTCCGGGGTTCGGAGCGCGATAGAAGACGCCGACCATCGGCGACTCGACGCGAACGACTCCATCGGTGTCAGGCGGCTCCGCAGTCGAGGTCGCCGGGCCGCCATCCGGTGCGACCGAGGCACCCGTGAGCGGAGCGGGCTCGTCGGCGCGCCGTACGGAGACGCGCATCCCATCGTCTTCGATCTCGATCTCGCCGACGCCGCTTTCCTGCACGATCTTGACGAGCTCGCGGATGCGTTCTCCGCGCTCGGCCTCGGCGTCCTCGGCGATGAGGACCGTACCGCTCGAGTGACGGGCGCGGATCATCCGCAGAAGCTCTTCGGCGTCGGCGCCGAACATGGCGATGAGCACGAGTTCTTCCTCGCTTGCGGCGAGACCTTCCGCCTGCTCGCGAACGTCCTCTGTCGTCACCGGGTCGTCTGACTCCACGTGACCCGGTGAGAGCAGCTCGACGGCACGTGCGACCGTCGCATCGATCGGCTCAGGCGTGTCGCCGTAGCCCCCCTGTATGAGCTCGCGAAACTCGTCGATCACCGTTCCGTAGCGGCGCGCGTCCAGAACGTGCAGGAGTGCCTGCGACGCAAGGATCTGGCCTATCGGCGCCGCGAGCGGGGGCCAGCCCGCCTCGGCTCGAACGCGACCGACCTCCTCGAGGACCTCGAGCAGGCGATCGGCCGCGGCGTGAGCCCTGAGGTGAACCTCGAGTGCGGCGACGAGCCCGGCGGGAAGGTCGAACTCCGCGGCACGTACGGCGATCCGCGGTGCAACCGGGGCGACCGGCTCGTCTCCGATGTGCTCGTCGATCACGTCGGCGGCATCCCAGAGCTTTGCGGCCTCGAGGCCCGTCGCGTGGCCAAGGCCGTCGAGCGACTCGGACAAAGACTCGCCCGAGACGCGGTGCAGTGCGAGTGCGAGCGGATACACGGCCGTAGCGACGAGGTCGGCACCTGCCTCCACTGCGGCCAGCGCTGACGCCAGGCCGACGCCTGCCGCACCTTGCACGTAGAAGCCAACCGGAAGCGCGCTCGCCTCTCTGATCCGCGCTACCAGCTCCTGCGCGCGATGCGGGACGAGGGCGCCCGTCGGGTCGTTGACGATGACACGCGTCGCACCGAGCTCAGGCAGCTTGCGCGCCTGCTCGACGAGGGTGTCGGTCTCGTCCGTGCGACCGGGGCTGTAGACGAGCCCCGCGTGGAATGCGCCGCCTGCGCTCGTGATCGCGGCTCCAGCCTCCCGAAGATTGGAAACATCGTTGAGCGGGTCGTGGAGGCGGAACACTTCGATCCCGTTCTCCGCAGCGCAAGAGACGAACCGACCGACGATGTCCCCGCTGACCGGACGCGAACCGACGAGAAAACGTCCGCGAAGCGCGATCCCAAGAGGCGTCGAGACGCGCGACTTGATCCCGCGAATCCGCTCCCAAGGACTCTCCACGCGCCGACGCACCGTGGCGTCGAAGACTCCTCCGCCGGAGATCTCGAGGCACGCGAACCCGGCCTGGTCGAGGATCTCGGCTACGCGCAGGACCTCGGCCGTCGGCAGAGCCCCGGCGAGCGGCTCCTGCGAGAGGAGACGGATCGTCGTATCGACCAGCTTGGCCACGACCTGGGACCTTAGCGACCCATCTCGCGTGCTGGTAACGGCTCGCCTGACATCGAAGAGCGCCGCGCCCGTCGCCGAGGATCGGCGGCCTGCAGCCTCAGGCGCGCGAGATGTAGCGGCCTTCGCGCGGATCGACCTTGATCCGCTCGCCACGGTCCACGAAGAGCGGAACCTGGACGACCGCGCCCGTCTCGAGCGTCGCAGGCTTCGTCACGTTCGAGACGGTGTCTCCGCGTACCGCCGGCTCGGTCTCGGTTACCTGGAGCTCGACCGACGCAGGCATCTGCAGCCCCGCGGGCTTGCCGTCGACCGCGAGCATCTGCACCGTGCTCGACGGGGCGAGGTATGCGAGCGCGTCCGCGATCTCCGCGTGCGGGAGCCCGAACTGGTCGTACGTCTCCTCGTCCATGAAGTGGGCCTCGGATCCGTCGTCGTACATGAACTGGACGTTCTTCACCTCGGTGTGGACCCGCGCGAACTTCTCCCCGGCGCGAAAGGTGCGATCCACGACTGCGCCCGATCCGAGCGCCTTGAGCTTCGTCCGCACGAATGCGCCACCCTTGCCTGGTTTCACGTGCTGGAACTCGACGATGCGCCACACCGAGCCGTCGAGTTCGACGTGCATACCGTTGCGGAACTGGTTGGTCGTCACTGTCTCGGCCATCGCGCGCGCATTGTAGGGGCGAGCTATCTCTCGCCTCTAGGTGACCGTGATCAGCTCCTTGGTGAACTGCGTGAGGCGCTCGCTGCCCTCGTCTGTCACGAGTACGAGATCCTCGATGCGAACACCCGCATCGCCGGGGAGATAGATCCCGGGCTCGACAGAGACAACGTTCCCCGGCTCGAGCACGTCGGTCGAGTCGGGCCTGAGCGTCGGCCCTTCGTGGATCTGGAGGCCGACGCCGTGGCCGAGACCGTGGCCGTACGCCCAGCCGAGCTCGGCTGCTTCGATCGGCGCGCGTGAAGCTGCGTCGGCGTCGCGCCCATGCACCCGAGGCCCGACGGCCGCGAGGCCTGCTAGCTGGGCTTCGAGACAGAGCGCGTAAAGCTCCGACAGCCGCTCCGGCACTTCTCCCACCGCAAACGTGCGCGTGCAGTCGGAGCAGTAGCCCTCCACGATGCAACCCGCGTCGATGGTGACGAGCACACCTGCCTCGATCGGTCGATCGCCCGGCACTGCGTGGGGTGACGATGCGGTCGGCCCGGCTGCGACGACGGTTTCGAACGACACGCCTTCGGCTCCGGCTTCGCGGAAGCTCCGCTCGATCCACCACGCGAGCTCCCGTTCCGTACGGCCCGTGAACCGCTCCCTGGAGAGCGCGGCGAAGATCTCGTCGGAGAGCGCGCCCGCGCGGCGCATCACCTCGATCTCCGACTCGTCCTTGACGGCGCGGAGCGATTCCACGAGACCCGAGGACGGCACCGCCTCCACCCCCGCGTCCGTCAGAGCCCGATATCCCGCGTACGGCAGATGAGCTTCCTCGAACGCGATTCGCCTCCCGCTCAGGACCTCGCCGACGGCTGGCAGCAACGCCCTAGCGGTCTCGACGAACGTCACGCCTTCGACTTCGCGACCTCGAGCGGCGTATCGGAAGTCGGCGTAGAGCGTCGCGGTCGCGTCCGGTTCCACGAGCACCGCCGAGTTCGAGCTCTGAAGACCCGTGAGGTAGCGTACGTTCGCCTGACCGCCGAGGACGTATGGGGGACCGGCGACGAGAAGCGGCTCGTCGAGCAGGGCGGCAAGACGCTCGATCCGAGTCACTCGTTCGTCTTGCCGGCGCTCACGAGGAACTCCAGGGCCTCCTTGTAGCCTTCCGGCCCCTTGCCGATGATGCGCGCCGCCACGCAACCCTCGAGCACCGAAAAGCGCCGCCATTCCTCACGGTCGTCGACGTTCGAGAGGTGCACCTCGACGACCGGCACCGTGAAGAGCTCCACGGCGTCCCTGAGCGCCCAGGAGTAGTGCGACCACGCGCCGGGATTGACGATCACGCCGTCGGCCCACTCGTACGCCTCGTGGCACCAGTCGATGAACTCGCCTTCGTGGTTCGTCTGGCGGCACCTGACCGTACAGTCGAGCCGAAGCGCCCAGTCGTAGAGCCGAGTCTCGAGCTCCGAGATGCCCATGGTTCCGTAGATCTCGGGATCGCGTCGCCCGAGCACGTCGAGGTTGACGCCGTTGAGGACGAGAATCCGCACGTTCGCAAACTACGCGATCAAGGAGTCGAGGACCGAGCGAACGAGCTCCGGCTCGATCTCGACACCGAGTCGAGGCTTGCCCGGAGCTTCGAGGAGGACGAGCCTGGGGTGGCCACCCTCGGCTTTCTTGTCGCGCTCCAGTGCCTCCCATGCCCTATCGCGGTCGACCGTCGCGCGCACCGGGCGGAGAATCTCCTCGACTTGGCGAGCCTCGTCCTCGAGGCCAGAGATTCTCAGCGCGCCGAGCAAGCCTAGGGCGACGGCGCGCCCGTGGGGCAACGAATACGCGGATGCGGCTTCCAGCGCGTGCGCGAACGTGTGCCCGAGGTTCAGCTGTCCTCTCTCTCCGCGGTCGAACGGATCGCGGAGGCAGACGGCGGCCTTGAACGCCGCGCAGCGGCGGACCTGCTCGGAGATCTCGAGCTCCCAGAGCGGCTCGCCCGCGAGAAGGCCGGTCTTTACGACCTCGGCGCGACCGTTCTCGATCTCCGCCGCAGGAAGCGTGGCGAGGGTGCCCGGATCCACGATGGTCCGCGCCGGCCAGTGAAAGGCTCCCACGAGGTTCTTGCCCTCTGGGATGTCGATCGCGGTCTTGCCGCCGATACCCGCGTCGACCTGCGCCAGCAGAGTTGTGGGAGCGGCCACCCAGGAGACACCCCGGAGATAGGTCGCGGCGACGAACCCCGCCGCATCGATCGTGGAACCACCCCCGAGGGCCACGATCGTCCCGTCTCGACCGAGTCGCAGCGCTGACCACAGCCGCTCCGCTTCCCCAACGGTCTTCGCCCGCTCGCCCGCCGGCACGGGGTGGGCTGCTTGGAGGCGCTCACCGAGGGCCGCGCGCGCTCGCTCGCCATAGAGCGAGTCGACGTACTGGTCCACGACCAGCTCGACCTGTCCCGTTCCCGGTACGAGCTCGTTCGATGTGATCCAGCGCACCAGCGGAAACGTGAGCACCGGCGGCAGCAAGGATCGCTCCGTCAAGATCGCGCGCACTACCGTCCGAGCGCTCGTACAGTGCGCGGCGCTCCTCGAAGAGGAGCCGGAACTCGTCCGGATCTCGGGCGAGCGGGCGTCCGCTCTCCCCAACGCGCTCCCACGCCTCGGCCGCAGTCGTCTCCAGATGGATGGTGAATGCACTCTCGACGAGCGCGGCACGTGTGGCCGCGGACGCCAGCCCTCCCCCGCCAATCTCGACGACGGAGAGGCGTCGCCGTGCAAGCAGGTCGGTCGCGGCTTCCTCCTCTAGCTCTCGAAAAGCGGGTTCACCACGAACCTCGAAGATGTCTGCGACGCTCGTCGCCGCTCGCTCCTCGACGAAATCGTCCACGGAGACGAACGCTCGTCCGAGTCGCTCGGCGAGCGCGGGTCCGAGCGTGGATTTCCCTGCGCCCATGAAGCCGACGAGCGCGACGTGCCGATCCAGGGCGTTCAGGGCCAGTCGATGCGCTCCAGATACGCACGGTGGGCCGCGATGAAGTCGACGAGCGCGTCACCGCCGAACTTCTCCTTCGCGGCACGAGCGAGCTCCCAGGCGACAGCCGCTTCGGCGACGACCGCGAGCGCCTCGACGGCCTGGACGTCGCTTCGTTCCACGAGCGCTTCTCCGGGCTCGCCGGTCTCGAGGTCGACCGAGCGAAGCGGGCGCATGAGGGTCGGCAACGGCTTCATTGCCGCACGAACGAGGACAGACTCACCGTTCGTAACGCCCCCCTCGACGCCGCCGGCGCGATTCGTGCTGCGGCGCAAACCGGGCTCGATCTCATCGTGCGCTTCTGAACCTCGCTTGCCGGCGAGCGCGAAACCCTCACCTATCTCGACGCCCTTCACGGCCTGGATGCCCATCAGCGCCGCTGCCAACCGGGCGTCGAGGCGATCCTGCTTGTCCGCGTACGAGCCGAGTCCAGGGGACACTCCGTCGGCACGTACCTCGACGACTCCACCGACAGTATCGCGATCCATGCGGGCATTGTCCGTTGCCCGCTTCCAACCGTCCTCGCTCGCCTCGCCGCCTATCTCCAGCACGGTGCCCGCCACGGTGATGTCGATCTCAGCGAGCAGCCTCTTCGCCACAGCACCAGCGGCGACCTGGACTGCAGTGTGTCGCGCGCTTGCGCGCTCCAGCGTGTTGCGAACGTCGCCATGCCCGAACTTGAGCGCACCGGCCAGGTCGGCATGGCCGGGGCGAGGCAGTGTTACCGGCGTCGATCCCTTCCCGGACGGCTCTCCTTCTGGCGCCCACGGGCTCATCCCCCACTCCCAGCTCTCGTGGTCCCTGTTGCGGATCAGCAGTGCTAGCGGGGATCCAAGGGTTACGCCATGGCGAAGGCCGGCGAGGATATCGACCACGTCTTGCTCGAGCTTCTGGCGCGGACTGCGCCCGTACCCTTCTCGGCGGCGCCGGAGGTCTTCATCGATCGCATCTCGATCGAGTAGTAGCCCCGCCGGAAGTCCTGTCAGGATCGCGACGAGCGCGGGCCCGTGGGACTCGCCGGCCGTGACGAGCTGGAGCGACACGCCCGCAAGCCTAAACAGACTGTTCGTTGGCACTGATCGCCGCACGCATGACGTCGACCGGCGCGGGCATACCTGTCCAGAGTTCGAACGACGCAGCTCCCTGTGCGACCAGAACGTCGAGTCCGGTCACGACCGTCGCACCGGCCCGACGCGCGGCGGTGGCCGTGGGCGTCTCCGGGTACGGGAGGTCGACGAGCGTCTGGCCCGGCCCTACGCGCACGAGGACCTCGTCTCGTGCTGAAGTGGCGTTGACGACCAGGTCGGCGCCGTTCGTCTCCGGCGGCCACACGTCGCGCCGGGAGAACTGTCGTGCGTGCGGGAGCGCCTGAAGGAACGCAGTGGCCGCGCCACCGTCACCAACGATCACAGGACGTGCGGTTGTCAGCCCCGCGAGCACTGCTGCGTCCGTGGTCCAACCCTCGATTCGGTCGCCCCGAACGACGAGCGTGTTGACAGACGGTGCGTCCGTCTCGCAGAGCGCAGCGACGGCCACCTTGTGCGGCGCCGTGACGTTCGCGCCGATGAACCCGACCGCGGTGAGACCACGAACGGCGTCCGCGAGACGCGCCGGCGGCGTAGGGAGCGGAACGTACGCCCAGTCGAGCCCGAGCGCCGCGAACGCCGCGTTGTGCATTCGCGGCGACAAGGAGTGCTCGACCGGCCAGCCTACGATGCCCACCAGCCGCGTGGCTCCGGAGACTCCGATCATTCGCGCGAGTATCGCCGGAACGAACCCCGGACGACCGCTAGCAGCCGAAGCCGTACTCGCACTTCTTGCGGAAGAACTCCGACTCGCTGGCCGTGAAGAAGTGGTGGATCCCGTCGGGCTTGCGGACGAAGAAGAGGTAGTCGACACGCGCGGGCTTTGCTGCAGCGCGCAACGACGCCAGCCCGGGGTTCGAGATCGGCGTTGGCGGCAGGCCGAGCCGGCGGCGCGTGTTGTACGGGTTGTCGCTCTCGAGGTCCGACTGCTTGAGCGGCTCCGTTCCCGGCACGTTCCGTCCGTAGCGAATTGTGGCATCGATGCCAAGCGGCATCCTGAGCCGCAGCCGGTTGTAGATGACCGCGGCGACCAGCCGGCGCTCCTCGGGGGCGACGGTTTCCTTCTCCACCATCGACGCGATGATCAGGACGTCGTAGGGCGTCAGGTTCTTCGACTTCGCGTACCGGAGGTCGACCTTGCCCCACTGGCGCCTGAATGTTGCGAGCTGGTCGCTCACAAGCTTCGCCGACGACGTGAACTGGCTGAACTCGTATGTGGACGGAAACAGGAAACCTTCGATCGACCGGCCAGCGGCATCCTTCCGGAACTCAGCTGGAGGCTTGGCGACAGCGGTAGCACTCACATAGCCGGCACGCGTGAGCCGCGGCGTCACGCCCCGCTTCTCGATCGCGATCTCGCGGACCGCCGCGACCCGATCGGCCATCTCGCGTCTCGTAAAGCCCTCCGGGAAGATGATCCGCAGTCGCGCGATGGGCGGCGTCGTCTCGGTCGGAGGCGGAGGCTCGTCCTCTCCCTGAACGAGAGAGACCCCCACCCAACCGGCTGCACCCACGACCGCGACGAGCACGAGAACGGCACCCCACCGCCGAGCGGAAAGTCGCCGTGCGCTCGAGCGCGGGCTATCCGGAGAGCTCATCCGCGACCGGAGCTCAACCGGCCGAGGTAGCTCTCCAGGAGATGTGCCGCCGCGCGGGCGTCCTCGGGCGCGTTTCCTGCATCTCGCTCGGCAAGGGTGGTCGTGAACCGCTCATCGTATGTCTCCACCGGAACGTCGAGCGTCTCGCGCAACGCCACCACGAAGTCCTCCGTCGCTTCGACCTGTTCGCCACGCTCCCCGCGCAGCGTGAGCGGCAGCCCGACCACGATCCGCTGCGCGTCTTCCTCGCGCACGATCTCGGCAAGCCTCGAGAGACCGTCGGGTGTCGCGGCGCGTTCGACGACGCCGAGGGGTCGCGCAATCGTTCCTGTGGCATCGGAGACGGCGACCCCTGTGCGCGCGGCACCGAAGTCGAGCGCGAGGACCTTCACAGCGCTGACAGGATGAGCCGCTCGGCCTCGGCCAGCGCCTCGGGGAGCTTCTCCGGGTCCTTGCCTCCCGCACGCGCCATGGTCGGACGTCCTCCCCCCCGCCGCCGACGATCGCCGCAGCCTGACGGACCACGTCGGAGGCGCTCACGCGCTGGGCTACCGAGGTATCGAAGTTCGCAACGAGGTGCACCTTCCCATCCTCTTTCGAGCCAAGGACGATCGCTGCGGGCGCATGCTTCTGTTTGTAGCGATCGGAGAGGTCGAGCAGCTCGTCGGCGTCCAACCCCTCGAGCGGCTGAACGATGACGTTGACGCCGCCCTCGGAGCGCACTTCAGGCTCCGGAAGCGCTGGCTGAATCGTCGCTGCGGACGCCTTCGCTTGTGGACTCTTGCGAACGGACTCGAGCTCGATGCGCAGAGCGGCGAGCTCGCGGGACCGCTCGTCGAGCACGGCCCACGCAGCCCCTGACGTGATCGCCTCGATACGTCTCACACCCGCTCCGACGGAGCCCTCGGAGAGAATCACGAACGGCCCGATCTCAGCCGTGGACGTGACGTGAGTGCCTCCACACAGCTCGACGGAGAAGCCCGGGACCTCGACGACCCGGACGATGTCCCCGTACTTCTCGCCGAAGAGCATCATCGCCCCGAGGCGGCGCGCCTCGTCGATGGGTGTCTCGAAGATGTGCACCGGAAGGTTCTCGAAAATCCGCTCGTTGACACGGCGCTCGACCGTCTCGCGCTCTTCGACCGTCAAAGCCTGCTCGTGCGTGAAATCGAATCGGAGCTTGTCCGGTCGCACCGCTGATCCAGCCTGGCGGACGTGATCGCCGAGCACGTCACGCAGCGACTGGTGCAGGAGATGCGTCCCGGTGTGGTTCGCCATCGTCGGGAAGCGGACGCTCCACGGCACGACCGCGCGGACGCGATCGCCTGCGGCGAATCCTTCGCCACGCAGGAGGAGAGCCTGGTCGTCGCCGAATCGGTACGCCTCGACGAGCTCGGCGCGCGTGCCCGACTCGTCGTCGAGTTCGATGTAGCCCTGATCCGTTACCTGGCCTCCTCCCGCCGGGTAGAACGGCGATTCCCGGAGCTTGGCCAAGAAGAGCCCGTCCTCGAGCTCCTCGAGCGCGCCGAGCTGCGTGAGGACGTCTGTCTTCGAGTAGCCGACGAACTCGGTTTCGAACCCGGCATCCCGGGCGAAGTCGGCGGCGCGCTGGAGCTCGGTCGCACCGCCTGCGCGTGAAACCTCGCGGTGGCGCTCCATCTCGATGCGATAGCCGTCGACGTCGACTGCTTGGCCGCGCTCCTCGGCCAATTCGACCGTGAGCTCGAGCGGGAAGCCGTACGTCGCAGCGAGGGTGAACGCCTCCTCACCGGATATCGATTCGCGGTCGACGAGCTCGTCGAATAGCCGCAAGCCTCGCTCGAGTGTCTCCCCGAAGCGCTCCTCCTCGAGACGGACGATGCGCGCGATCTCCTCCGCCCGCTCGCGTAGCTCGGGATAGGCAGATCCCATCTGCGCGACAACGACCGCGGGGAGCCGATACACGTCGTCGAGCCCGATCCTCCGCGCCTGTTGGACGGCCCGGCGGATGATGCGGCGCAAGACGTACCCTCGACCCTCGTTCGATGGTGTCACTCCATCCGAGACGAGAAACGTCATGCCCCGCCCATGATCCGCAAGCACGCGGTGGGCTTTCGTCGCGGCAGGAGAATCACCGTACGCAATGCCCGACTCCGCCGCGATCCAGTCCATGATCTCGCGATACCCGTCGGTGTCGTACACCGACATGACGTCCTGAAGGATTGCGCTACCGCGCTCGAGGCCGAGGCCGGTGTCGATGTTCTGCGCAGGGAGCGAGGTCAGCGTCCCGTCGGCGTGCAGCTCGAGATCCATGAAGACAAGGTTCCAGAACTCGAGGAAGCGCTCGCAGCGCGTGCACCCCGGTGCGCAGTCCAGTTCCCCGCAACCGTGCTCAGGGCCCCAGTCGTAGTAGATCTCCGAGTCCTGGCCACAAGGTCCAGGCCCTCCGACCGACCAGAAGTTCTCGGAAGTGGGCAAGGGCACGATCCGCTCTGCGGGCATTCCGATCTTCTGCCAGAGCTCGATGGTGACTTCGTCTGGGCCGAGCCCGAGCTGTGGGTCGCCTGCATGGACGGTCGCCCACACACGGTCCCAGTCGAGCCGCATTCGCTCGCGCACGAACTCGGTCGCGAGCTCGATCGCGCCCTCCTTGAAGTACTGCCCGAACGAGAAGTTACCGAGCATCTCGAAGAGCGTGAGGTGCGAGCCATCGAGTCCCACTTCGTCGATGTCAGGCGTCCGGAAACACTTCTGCGCGGTCGTGATGAGCGGTGCGGGCGGTGTCTCCCGCCCCAGGAAGTACGGCATCTGCGCCTGCATCCCGGCCGAGGTAAACAGCGTCGAATGGTCGTCTGCCCGCGGAATGAGCGACGCTGAGGGACATCGCAGATGCCCCTTCTCCTCGAAGAAAGCGAGGAAGCCCTCGCGCAACTCGGCGGTCGTGCGCACGGATTGGATTCTACGAGCGGTCGCGCATGCGCTCGCGGGCGCGCTAGGCGGGGGGCACGTCGGCGGCGCCTGCTCGACCGGCGTTACGGAGCTCTTCGTCGAGCTCGGTCTCGGCCTTCGCCGCTGCGTCCTTGGCGACGTGCACCGCCTCGCCCACATCGCGACGGGCGCGGAAGGCGGCGAAGCCGTGAGAGACGCCGGCAGCAAGCCCTGTGACTTTCTTCACCGGCGCCGTGATCGCCGTGGAGACGGCGCGAACCGCCGTGTCGGCGCTGTCGGCCATCGAAACCGCGCTGTCGGTAACGACGTCGAGCTTGTCGAGTTGGTCGTTCACCCGATCGACGGTGCCTCCCGCTTTCACGATCACGGGCAGGAGGTCGCGCTCGGAGCCCTTGATGAACGAAGAGAGCCGCGCGAAGGTTCCACCGAGCCGCACGAGCATGTACGCGAGCCCCAGCCCGCCCACGACGAAGAAGGCGGCGAGCGCATAGTTGAGAACGTCGCCCGAAGTCGAGGCCAGGACGGTCATCGCCGGGATCCTAGATGTCTCGGTTCAGGCAACGGCTGTGATCACGCCGGCGCCGACGACGGCATCGTCCTCGTACACGACGGCAACCTGGCCACGGGCGACGCCGTGCGCGGGTTCCTCGAGCTCGGAGTGAGAAGCCGCCGTTGCCGGCTGTCACGGACGCACGAACAGCGGGAGATCCGTAGCGAAGCTTTGCTTCGCCACGGGTAACCGGTACGTACAGACGACCGTCGACGTCGATGCGCGTTGCTGCGAGCGACTCACGGTGGCCGACGACGACTGCGTTCGAGACACGGTCGGTTCGCAGCACGTAGAGCGGCCTGGAGGCGACCACGCCGAGCCCACGTCGCTGCCCTGCGGTGAATCGCCAGTAGCCGTCATGCCGGCCGACAACGTGCCCGTCCTCGTCCAAGATCGGACCGTCTTCCGACCGAAGGCCCTGTCGCTCGAGAAAGCCCCGATAGTCGCCGCCTCCGAGGAAGCATGCCTCCTGGCTCTCGGATCGACCAGCAGCGGCAAGTCCCGCGCTCGCGGCTTCCGCCCGCGTCTCCTCCTTCGTCTGCGCTCCGAGCGGGAATCGCACGCGAGCGAGTGTGTCGGAACCGAGTGTTGCGAGCATGTAGGACTGGTCCTTTCGAGCATCGGCTGCCCGTGCGACGAGCAGAATCTCGTCACGCTCGACAACACGCGCGTAGTGGCCCGTCCAGAGGGTGTCGGCTCCCGCGCGCGATGTGAACGAAAGCAGCTCCTCGAAGCGGAACGCGCCGTTGCAGCGAACGCAGGGATTCGGCGTCTCGCCAGCCTCGTACCCGTCCGCAAACGGCTGCACGACCACGCGGCGAAACTCCTCGCGAAGATCCAGCGTCACGTGGGGCAGACCAAGCGAGTGGCAGGTACTCCGCGCGGCTGCAACCGCTGCCGGTGAGCAACACGCGCGCTCGGTATCCGGCGCGGCGGGATCCTGCCAGAGACGCAAAGTGACGCCTATCGCGTTCGGTGCCGCCCGTAGCAGCGCGACGGCGCTGTCGACACCTCCGCTCATCGCGACGACTGCCCGACCCGGCTCCGGCTTCGCGACGAAGACCTGGCCCAACGCCGATGCGAGCGCCTCGACGGCGATCGCCTCGCCGGTCACGGTGGCGGCCTCGAGCAACGTCAAGCCGACCAGACGACTTTCGAGCCCGTCGGCATCTGCGTCGACGATGACGTCGCCACTCACGCACAGACGAACTGCAGACCACTCGCCTCCGCGCGTCGCATCTCCGAGAACGTCGACCGTCGTCATGAGGCCAGGCTAGATGATCGATGCCAGGAGATCGGTCAACGCCACGGACAGGTCCGGGGACGTGCTCCACCCTGCCGATGAAGCCACGGCCACCGAGAACCTGGCGAACCAGGTGGGTGCCGTGCGGAGCGTCGGCACTGCCTAGCTCCGACGCCGGCTCCCTTCACGTGTCTGTTGGTTCACGTTTGAGCCGTGGCCACGCACAGGGTCGAGCGGTCGTATCCTACCCGCCGCTCTCGGCCGCGAACCGCCACTCGAGCTCGACCGTCTCGTCCAGCCCGAGAATCGTCGCCAGCTCGTCGGTTACCTCGAGCTGCCGGCCGGGCTCGACGAGCGCGTTGTCGATCACCTCCGTGAGCACCTGGGTGTCGCCGTAGCGGAGCACGACCTTTGCACCGCACGGAAGGACGGGGTGCGTCACGCCGAGAGACTCCGGGGCGAGCACCTGCCCGCACGTCGTTCGCTGCGCGTCGCCCGTCACCCCTCGTGATCCGGCGAAGGCGTTGTTCCAGCCCGCCGGTGCGGGCGCGCTCGTGAGAGCCGCGGACCCAGGATCGGTGGCGCTGCTGCTCGATCACGGCGATCGCGGCGACGGCGGCGAGAAGTGCGATGGCGCCGAGGAGCACGAGGCGCTGGTGGAACGAGCTAGTCACGATCGGAAGTGTCGCGGACGCGGCAGCCGGCGCGGGCGTGTGATCGACATCAAGGTGCGACCTGCGGTCGCCATCCCGCAGAAGAATCCGCCCCCAACTGCCCCCAGGGGACCCCCGAGATCCCTGTGATCAGCGTATCGTCGATCCTTTGACAGAGGAGTAACGCCTTCGTTCCGAGTTTGCACAACTTGGGGGCTGCCGGATCGGCGATCGGGCTACTTCGGCTCCTCGACGAGCCGAATGCCGAGCTCGGCCAGCTGCGCCGGGGTCACCTCGGATGGAGCACCGCTCATGGGATCGAGCCCGGCCTGATTCTTCGGAAACGCGATGACGTCGCGGAGATTCGGTTCGCGCGCAAGCACCATCACGGTCCGATCGATCCCCAACGCGATCCCACCGTGCGGTGGCGCGCCCATGGCCAGTGCATCTAGCAAGAAGCCGAATTTCGAGCGCTGTTCCTCGGGACTGAGGGACAGCGTGTCGAACACGCGTGCCTGTAGTTCGGGCTCGTGGATACGGAACGAGCCTCCTCCGAGCTCGTTCCCGTTCACCACGAGGTCGTATGCGTAGGCGAGCGCGACCGCCGGCTCGGCGTCGAAGCGGTCTCGCCAGGCGTCCGTCGGGCGAGTGAAGGGATGGTGCTTGGCGTTCCAGCGACCTTCGTCCTCGTCCCACTCGAACATCGGGAAGTCGTCGATCCATACGAACGTGAAGATCTCGTCGTCGATCAGAGCGAGCTCACGTCCTAGATGGAGACGAATGTTCCCGAGCACTCGTGAGGTCATCTCCCACGAATCGGCACAGAAGAGAAGCGACTCGCCCGGCTCGATCCGGAGGGCGGCGATCTCGGCTTCGGACAGGAATTTCAAGATCGGCGAGCGCACGTCCCCCGACTCGCTGTCGCGCATGAGGTAGGCCAGCCCCTTCGCGCCACGCTCCTTTGCAATTTCCTCTAGGCGGTCGAGCTCAGTCCGCGAGTACGTACGCGGCACGCGCAGGAAGCGAACCGATTCCGCGCCCGCAAAGACGCCGAACGAGCAGCCTCGCGTCACCTCCGTAGCGTCCTCGATCTCAAGCGCGAACCGCGTGTCCGGCTTGTCGGATCCGAAGCGTCGATCGGCCTCCTCGTACGTCATCCGCGGGAAAGGTGTCGCGATCTCGACGCCCAGGCACTCGCGCCAGATCGAGCTGAACATCCGCTCGACCAACGCGAAGAGCTCCTCGCGATCCGGAAACGACATCTCGACATCGAGCTGAGTGATCTCCTGGACGCGGTCGGCGCGGAGGTCCTCGTCCCGGAAGCAAATCGCTATCTGGTAGTAGCGATCAAAGCCGGCAACCATCGTCAGCTGCTTGAGGATCTGGGGGCTCTGCGGAAGGGCGAAGAAGCGTCCTTTCTGGAGACGACTCGGTACGACGAAATCGCGTGCGCCCTCCGGTGTGGGCTTGAACAGGATCGGCGTCTGGATGTCGAGGAACCCGGCCGATTCCATCTCGCGGCGGATGATCCCGACCATCTGCGCACGTAGGCGCAGGTTGCGTTGGAGCTTCTCGCGCCGCAGATCCAGCCAGCGATAGCGCAGGCGCAGCGTCTCGTCGACGCCTTCGTCGTCGAGCTGGAACGGCAGCGGCGTCGAACGGGAGACGATCTCGAGCTCGTCGACCTGGAGCTCGACCGCACCGGTCGGCATGTGCTGATTCACGGTCTCCGGCGAGCGCGCGACCACGTCACCCCTGGCCCGGAGGACGAATTCGTTGCGAATCTCCTTCGCGAGCTCGGCGGCGGCAGCGGCGCGCTCCGGGTTGATGACGAGCTGCATGAGCCCTGAGCGATCTCGGAGATCCACGAACACGAGCCCTCCATGGTCACGTCGTCGCGCGGCCCAGCCCGCGAGCGTTAAGGTCTGCCCCACGTGCTCGGGGCGCGGCTCTCCGCACATGAGATCCCGCCAGTTCACGACGACAGTCTCCCGGAGACCTCGCCGAGCCCCACCTCTTCATCAGGCGCGCCCGCTCGCCGGATGATGGCTCGCTCGGCCCCGACGATGACGGTCACCGCTGCTCCGAGCCTCGCTGACTGGGTGAGCTGGCCTTTAACCGAGCGATCAGCGTAGTCCGTGTCGCAGGCGAGACCGAGCTCGCGCAGCTCCGCTAGCCATCTCGGCACGAGCTCGCGGGATGCCCCCGGCTCCGAGACAAAGAAGACGTCGATCGTCGGCGCCTCAGCGACGCCGACCCCTTCTTCCTCGAGCGCGATCAGCAGCCGTTCGATCCCCGCGCCGAACCCGACACCGGGAGTTGGCGGCCCGCCGATCTCCTCGACCAGGTAGTCGTAGCGCCCGCCACCCGAGAGCGTCGCGTTCTCGTTGTCGAGCGGACCGACGAACTCCCATGTCGTGCGCGAGTAGTAGTCGAGGCCACGCACGAGGGTCGGCGCGAGGGTGTAGTCGACGCCCGTCGCGTCGAGGTCCGCGCGCACGGCCGCGAACCGATCGGCGCACTCGGCGCAGAGTGAGTCGCCGATCTTCGGCGCCTCGTCGAGTGCGGCACGCACTCCCTCGGGCTTCGCCTGGTAGTTGTCGAATACGCGTAGAGGGCTCGTGTCCGCCTTGCGCAGGGTCTCGGCGTCGAGCCGGTCGCGGTTCGTCGCGAGCCATCCGTTGAGCTCCGCGAGGTACGCGGGTCGGCACTCGCGACAGCCGATCGAGTTCAGCTCGAGTTCGTAGCGGGTCACGCCCAGTCGGCGCAGAAGTGTGTCGTAGAGCTGGATCAACTCAGCGTCGATCGCCGGGTCGTCGCTTCCGATCGCCTCGACCGAGGCCTGCCAATGCTCACGGTAACGCCCTCGCCCCGGGGCCCCGTAGCGGTACATGGAGGCGATCGTGAAGAGCTTCGCCGGCTGCGGCTCGCGATGCAGCCCGTGCTCCACGTACGCGCGACAGATCGGCGCGGTGCCCTCCGGCCGGAGGGTGAGCGATCGGTCCGACCGGTCGGCGAAGGTGTACATCTCCTTCTGCACGACGTCGGATCCCTCACCGGACGTGCGCGCGAACAGAGCAGTGTCCTCGAAAACCGGCGTCTGAATCGCCCGGTAGCCGTAGAGCGAGCAGAGCCGCTCGATCTCGCCGGTGACGCGGTTCCAGAGCGGTTGCTCGGCCGGAAGGATGTCGTGCGTGCCGCGAGGGCGCTCGATCTTGGCGGCGTCACTCATCCAGCGCGCTCCGCGCGCAGCTCGGCCAGGAATGGATTATGCGCGAGCTCCTCACCGAGCGTCGTGGCGGGACCATGGCCCGGATACACGACCGTCTCAGCGGGCAAGGCTTCCACGAGCGAACGAATCGATGCGAGGAGCGTGCCCCAGTCCGCCCCGGGAAGGTCGGTTCGACCTACCGAGCCGGCGAAGAGCACGTCGCCGGAGAACAGACAGTCGTCGGTGGAATACGCGAGGTGCGCAGGCGAGTGCCCAGGGACCGACAGGACGTCGAATTCGATCCCCGCAACTTCGATCGATTCCCCACCCGACAGGAGGACGTCGGGCGAGTAGGCACGCATCGGGATCGTCGCGGGCGTGAACGGCTCAGGGTTCTCCAACAGCTCGCGCTCTCCCTCGGCCATGTACACCGGCGCTCCGGCACCCTCGGCCAGGTCGGCGACGCCCAAGAGGTGATCCCAGTGCCCATGGGTCACGAGGATGGCTCCGCAGAGCGTGCCGAGCTGCGCCAGCCGAAGGCGGAGATCCGCCGCATCGCCGCTTGGGTCGACGACGACTGCCTCAGGCGCGTCGACGCTTGCGCGGACGACGTAGCAGTTGGTTCCCATCGGTCCGAGCGAAAGCTGTTCGACGCGAAGCGCCATCGTGGAAGCCTCGTCAGCTTCCGCGCCGGCCGTCGGCTTGCTCGCGTCGTGCGAGACGCTTCTTGTAGGAGCGATAGAACACTCCGTCGAGGAGGAAGCTGAACGGCACGAAGATGGCGACGATGAGTGCGGCCTGCGTTATCTGCTGACTCAGCGTGAGGTCGTTCGAGAGCAGCATCACCGTAACGAGCATGATCGGCGCGAAGACGAGCCCGCGCTTCAGTGTCCTGCGCCACGACGGAGGCTGAGGCACTTTTCCAGATCGCGAGGGGACTGCGCTCGATCGCGAGTCCGGCTTCGGAGACGAGACGTCCTCAGGGTCGAGCTCGTTGCCCTCGGCATCCTCCCAGACGTACTCGTGACGTTGCTCTTTCGCGCGGCGGCGGCGCTGTTTCCGCGTCGGCATCCAGCGATTATGCCCGCCCTGTCCAGGCGATCTCGCCTGCTTGGATCACGCTGTGCACGACGTCGCCACCCAGGTGGTACGCAAGGTGACGCCAGTCGTCCGAGGCCACGAGAACCACATCCGCGTCGAACCCTGGAGCAAGTCGCCCTTTTCGATCGGCCCGAGCGAGCACGTGGGCGGCATTGACCGTGCACGCTGTGAGTGCTTCCTCGGGCGCGAGCCGCAGCTGCGTTGCGGCGAGCGAGCAGACGAGCGGCAGGCTCTCGCAGAATGCGCTGCCCGGGTTGAAGTCGGTGGCGAGCGCGATCGCGGCGCCCGCGTCAACGAGAGCGCGCGCCGGAGGCATCGGGCGAGCGAGGAAGAGAGCACTGGCCGGCAGGAGCACTCCCACGACGTCGCTCGCCGCGAGCAACGCGATTCCGTCACTGCCCGTGCTCTCGAGATGGTCGACCGATCTGGCGCCGAGCTCGATCGCGAGGGGGATCGCTCCGGCCTCCGTGAACTGGTCGCCGTGAAGGCGAAGCTCGAGCCCCGCAGATCGTGAGGCTGTCAAGTACCGACGCGCCTGCTCGACATCGAACGCGCCACGCTCGAGGAAGACGTCGGCGGCTTCGGCGAGCCGCGCTGCTTCCGGAAGAACTTCCGCGATCAAGAAGTCGACGTACGCGTCCCCGCCGTCGGCGGCAAACTCCGGCGGTAGCGAGTGGGCGCCGAGCCAGGTCGGAATACCGCCTGCGCGCTCGATGACACGAAGCTGCGCGAGCTCCGTCTCGCGGTCGAGCCCGTAACCGGACTTCGCCTCGAACGTCGTCGTACCGGATCGAAGCATCCAGCTTCGATGCCGCCCAAGAGCAGCTGCTAGGCCGGCCTCGCCTGCCTCGCGCGTCGCGCGTACCGTGGAGAGGATCCCGCCGCCTGCGGCATGGAGCTCCTCGTAGGTTGCTCCGGACGCGCGGAGCGCGAACTCCTCGACGCGGTCTCCGGCGAAGCACGCATGTGTATGGCAGTCCACGAGACCCGGGACGGCCGAGAGCCCGCGCCCGTCGAGCTCCTCCACATCACCGGTGAACGCCGGAACGCGCCGCATCGGACCGACGTCGACGACCCGTCCTCCTTCGCAGAGGATGTACGCGTCCTTCGTCACTTCCAGCGTCCGCAGAGCCTCTCCACGCAGGGGCGCGGTTCTGCCGGCTGGCGACGCCACCTGCGAGAGGTCGCGGATCAGCAGCCTCGTCGGGTTTCCGCCTTCTGTCGGAGTCACGACGCGGAGTGCGGGATCGACGGCAGGTCGACGCCGCCTTCCCGCGCCGTAGCCAGCGCCTCTTCGTAGCCAGCATCGGCGTGACGCATCACGCCCGTACCGGGGTCAGCCGTGAGCACGCGCTCGAGCCTCTCCGCCGCGGCGTCGGTGCCGTCGGCGACCACCACCATGCCGGCGTGGATCGAGTTGCCGATCCCGACGCCACCGCCGTGGTGAACGCTCACCCACGTCGCGCCCGCTGCAACGTTCAGCAGTGCGTTGAGGATCGGCCAGTCCGCGATCGCGTCGGAACCGTCGCGCATCGCCTCGGTCTCACGATACGGCGAGGCGACGGAGCCCGAGTCGAGATGATCCCGCCCGATCACCACCGGAGCGGAAACGGCTCCCGACCGCACCAGATCGTTGATGACGAGCCCGGCTCGCGCACGATCGCCGTACCCGAGCCAGCAGATCCGCGCCGGCAGCCCCTGGAACGCAACGCGAGCGGGAGCGAGCTCGAGCCAGCGCTGGAGCAAGACATCGTCCGGAAAGAGTCGTCCGAGCTCACGGTCGATCTCTGCGATGTCGGCCGGATCGCCCGAGAGGACCGCCCACCGAAACGGCCCGATACCTCGACAGAAGAGAGGCCGGATGTACGCCGGGACGAAGCCCGGATATGAGAATGCCTCCTCTACGCCAGCTTCATATGCCTCCCCTCGCAGGTTGTTGCCGTAATCGAAAACGTAGCAACCCATGCGGACGAACTCGAGCATTGCCCGCACGTGCGCCGCGATCGACTCGGATGCAAGGCGTAGATACCGCTCGGGCTCTCGCGCGCGCAGCGACGCGGCCTCCTCGAAGGGCACCTCTGCCGGGACGTACCCCGTGAGTGGATCGTGCGCGGCCGTTTGGTCGGTGACGAAGTCGAATGTCTCGCGCCGGCGTACGAGCTCCGAGAAAACGTCGGCGGCGTTGCCGAGGAGCCCGACCGATAGTGCCCTTCGTTCGCCGGCGGCGGCTCTCACTCGGCTGACCGCGTCGTCCAGAGAGGCAGCCGCCTCGTCGAGGTAGCCGGTCTCGAGGCGGCGCTCGATGCGAGTCGGATCGACCTCGACACACAGGATCGCGGCTCCGGCCATGGTCGCCGCAAGGGGCTGTGCCCCACCCATTCCTCCGAGCCCGGCGGTGAGAATCGTCCGGCCCGCCAAGTCCGGGGATCCGAAGTGCTTCTCGCCCGCTGCTGCGAACGTCTGGTAGGTGCCCTGCAGGATCCCCTGCGTTCCGATGTATATCCAGCTGCCCGCCGTCATCTGGCCGAACATCGTCAGGCCCTCGGCCTCGAGCCTGCGAAACTCGTCCCAGGTCGCCCACCGCGGCACGAGCAGCGAGTTCGCGATCAGCACCCGCGGCGCCCACTCGCTCGTCCGAAAGACGCCTACGGGCTTCCCGCTCTGGACGAGCAACGTCTCGTCTCCCTCGAGCCGTAGCAGCGTTCGCACGATCTCCTTCAGCGCTGTGTGGCTTCGCGCGGCTCGGCCCGTACCGCCGTAAACCACCAGGCGCTCGGGATGCTCTGCGACTTCGGCGTCGAGGTTGTTGAGAAGCATCCGAAGCGGGGCCTCGGTCTGCCAGGAGCGCGCGTTCAGCGTCGTGCCACGAGGAGCCCGGATCGTGCCGAGGTCTCCACACAGCGCATCGACCTCAGCGTCGGCGATCTGCACGCCGGTCACGCGAGCGCCCCGATCTCGCTCTCCGCAGCCGCAAGAACCGCGCCAGAGCGGATCGCACTCGCGACGCGCTCGATGTCCGCGCTCAGCGAGCGATCCTCGACAAGCCTGTCCGAGAAGGTGCGCACGACGTCGTGAACTGCGCACACCCCTTCTCCCGGCCGAAGCGGAGCCAGGAACTCGATCGCCTGCGCACCGGCGAGAAGCTCGATAGCGAGCGTCCGCTCGGCGTTGTCGAGGACGCGAAGCGCCTTCAGCCCCGCTGCGTTTCCCATCGACACGTGATCCTCCTGCCCCGCACTGGTGGGGATCGAGTCCACGCTCGCCGGGTGCGCGTACACCTTGTTCTCGGAGACGAGCGCGGCCGCGACGTACTGCGGGATCATGAACCCGGAGTTCAGGCCACCCTCCTCGACGAGGAACGGCGGAAGCCCCTCGGAGAGCGTGGGGTTGACCATTCGCTCGATCCTGCGCTCGGAGATGCTCGCGAGCTCGGCGACCCCGATGGCGAGCGCGTCGAGGGCGAAGGCGAGCGGCTGGCCGTGGAAGTTTCCGGCCGAGACGATCTCGCTCTCCTCGAGCAGTACGAGCGGATTGTCGGTCGCGGCGTTGAGCTCGACGGACACGGTTGCTTCCACGTAATCGAGGAGGTCGCGGCACGCTCCGTGTACCTGCGGAGCACAGCGAAGCGAATACGCGTCCTGGACCTTGTCGCACCAGCGGTGGGACTCGATGATGGCCGAGCCCTCGAGCAACCGCCAGACGTTCGCTGCAGCATCCTGCTGGCCCTTGAGCGGCCTGGCACGGTGAACGGCAGGCGTGAAGCTCGTTCGGGAGCCCTGGAGCGCTTCGAGCGAGAGCGCACACGCCAAGTCCGCAGTCGCCGCAAGCCGTCGCGCGCGTGTGATCCCGAGCGCGGCCATTGCAGCCATGAACTGCGTCCCGTTGACGAGTGAGAGCCCCTCTTTGCTCGCCAGCCGGATCGGTGACAGACCAACGCTGCGAAGCGCTTCACCGCCCTCGAGTCGGCGACCGTCCACGACCGCCTCGCCCTCCCCGATCAGCGGCAACGCCAGGTGAGCCAGGGGCGCAAGATCGCCGCTCGCGCCGACCGACCCGCGCGCGGGAACGATCGGGACGACTCCTCGATTGAGGCACTCGACGAGCAGCTCGACCGTGGTGACGTGCGCGCCCGAGAACCCCTTGGCGAGCGTGTTCGCGCGCAGGAGCATCGCCGCTCGAACGATCTCGTCCGGATACGGCTCGCCAACGCCGCATGCATGGCTCCGGAGAAGCCGCACCTGGAGCTCTTCGGCCTTGTCCTCGGGGATATGAGTGGACACGAAACGGCCGAATCCGGTGTTCACGCCGTAGGTGTGCTCGCCGTGAATCGAATCGACAAGCTCCCGCGCAGCACGCATCCGATCCATCGCAGTCGCCGACACCTCTGCGACAGCGTCACCGAATACGACATCCCATACATCGGCGAGAGTGAGATCTTCCCCGGTCAGGGCGATCGTCCGCGTCACGAGCGGAGTCTAGAACCGAGCACTCGTTCGAGCACATGCGCTTCGTCGATGCCCGGTAGCTCGACGCCCGCAGCTCGTGCGTCCAGCAGAGCTCGTTCGGGGACGAGCCCCACGAGCTCGCCTCCGCGTACGGTGACGCCGCGCGTCTTCGCCTCGGCCCTCACTCGCTCGACCACCACGTGAAGGGGCGCCCGCTCGATGTCGACGACGTTCATGCTCACCTGAACTCGTCCGGAGGCCGGAAGCCGAAGCCCGATCGCCTGCACGCCGGCCATTCCGCCGCTCGACTCACGCACCGCTTCCGCGACCGCGCGAGCGATACCGACGTCCTCCGTCTCGAGGTCGAGGTTGTAGGCGATGAGCACACGTCGAGCGCCCACCAGTACAGCGCCCGACCTCGGATCGATACGCCGGGGCCCCGCGTCCGGAACGAGCTCACCGCTCTCCACGCGGCGTCGCAGCTCCTCGAGCCCGCCGCGCCGAAAGTCCGCAGGGCGTCGGCCACCTCCGATCTCGCCGTAGAGAAAAACCGGTACGCCGAGCTCCTCGCCGATTCGCGCCGCAACCCCCTGCGCGGTCGCCTTGGCAAGGTCCATTTCATCGTCAAGGAACGGAACGAGCGGGACGACGTCGACGGCGCCGATCCTCGGGTGAACCCCCGAATGTGTACGCAGGTCGACCAGCGCGACGGCGGCTGAAATGCCGGCGAGCAACGCGTCTGCCAGCGACCCCGGTTCGCCTGCGAGCGTGAACACAGCTCGGTGGTGATCCGGATCGGAGTGCACGTCGAGGACCCTCGCGCGCTGTTCGAAGGCCCGCTCGATCGTCGCGAGCACAACCGCGTCGCGCCCCTCGGACACGTTGGGCACGGCCTCGAGCACGATCCGTACCCTACGAGGCCGTGTCTCCTGATGAGGATACGAAGGCCCAGCCTGCGGCGCGTCGCACCTTCGCACGGTTGATCCGCTTCCTCCGTCCATACCGCGCGTCACTGATCGTCTCGTCGCTCCTCGCGATCGCCTCGCAGATAGCGGGCATCCTGGTGCCGGTCATCACGGGAGTCGTGATCAACGAGCTCTCGGGGGATCCCGACACGCGCCTGCTCACGCTCGAGATCGCAGCCGTCATAGGGCTCGGGCTCGTGCGCGGAGTTCTCATGTACGGGCGCAGGGTGATCTCGGGCAGGCAGGCGCTCGCGGTGGAGTACGACCTTCGCGACGATCTCTACTCGCATCTTCTTCGACTGTCCTTCGGCTTCTACGACCGCAGCCAGACGGGGCAGCTCATGTCGCGGGCGACGATCGACCTCCAGTCCGTGCGCTTTTTCCTCGGCTACGGGCTGATCTTCTTCGCTCAGCACGTCGTGACCGTCGTCGTCGTGACCGTGGTTCTCTTCGTGTACAGCTGGCAGCTCGCGCTGGTGGCGCTCGCAATCACGCCCGTGATCGCGCTCACCGCGTATCGGTACAGCCGCGTCTCCCACCCCGTGCTCCGCGAGGTACAGGAATCCCTCGCGGAGGTCGCGACCGTTGCAGAGGAGTCGATCGCAGGCGTTCACGTCGTCAAGTCTTTCTCCCAGGAGACGCGCCGAACCGAGCACTTCACCACCGCGGCCGACACCGTCTTCGTGCGCACGCTCGCGGCGAACAGGCAGCGGGCCTTGTACGTCCCGCTGATGACGTTTCTGCCTCTCCTCGCTCAAGCCTTCGTGTTGCTCGTGGCCGGCCGCATGGTGATCTCGGGCTCGCTCACGCTCGGCGCTTTCTTCGCGTTCAATCTCCTGCTCGCGATGCTCGTCATGCCGCTCCGCATGCTCGGCATGTGGATCGGTCAGGCGCAGCGGGCGATCGCAGCCGGCGAACGGATCTTCGAGATCCTCGACGAGCCGGAAGAGATCGACGACCGACCGGGTGCGGTGGCACTTCCACCGGGGCCTGGCCGGGTCGTCTTCGAGAACGTCACCTTCGGCTATGACCCCGCCCGACCCGTCCTCGAGCGAGTCACTCTCGATATCCCAGCGGGGCGCACGGTGGCGCTGATCGGACGCACCGGCTCCGGCAAGACCACGCTCGCAGCGCTCGTCCCGCGGTTCTACGACACGACGGCCGGACGAGTGCTCGTCGACGGTGTGGACGTCCGCGACCTCGAACGCAGGACTTTGCGCCGAGAGATCGGCGTGATATCTCAGGATCCTTTCCTCTTCTCGGCGTCGATCCGCGACAACATCGCGCTCGGAATACCCGGTGCGCCGCCCGAGGCCGTCGAGGCGGCGGCGCAGGCCGCGCAGGCCCACGAGTTCATCCTCGAGCTGCCGCAGGGTTACGACACCGTGGTCGGTGAACGCGGCATCACGCTCTCGGGCGGTCAGCGACAGCGGATAGCAATCGCGCGCGCGTTGCTCATCGACCCGCGCATCCTGATCCTCGACGACGCGACTGCGTCGGTCGATGCGACTACGGAGGCCAGGATCCGCACCGGCCTGCGCGAGGTCATGAAGGGACGGACGACGATCATCATCGCCCACCGGTTGTCGACGATCGCGCTCGCCGACGAGATCGCCGTGATCGACCACGGCACGATCGTCGCGCGCGGCTCGCAGGCGGAACTGCTCGAGGAGAGCGCCGTCTTCCGCGAGATCCACGAGCACGGGCTTCTTCAGCAGATGGTCGCCGGGTGATTTCTCGAGGGCACCCACCACGTTCCGCCGGCTGTCCGCGCGCCCGCCAACTGGTGCACTTTTGTGCCCAAGGCGTTTCCCACCTGCGCGCGGTTCCGCGTTACGCTGGCAGCGGGTGGTGGGCTGGGGTGCCCCAACAGGGGGCTCGCCGAAAATGAAGATCTGGCAGGCGGGCAGCCACCTCACCGATCACCGAGACGCTCGCGTCGACGACTGGACGTGGCGGCAGACGCGTCGGCGGATCCGTGTGCTCCTGCGTCTCGCACGCCCCTACAAGGGGCGAACGGCTCTCGCGGTCGTCACGCTCATCGGCTACACGCTCGTCGCGCTCCTCCCGCCGTATCTCGCCAAGGTCGCCGTCGACGACGGCATCACGGCGCGCGACCTGCAAGCGCTCACCGCCGTCGTCGTGGTGTTCGTCGCCGCAGGCTTCGCCGCGTTCGCTCTGTCGGGTGCGCAGACCTACTTCACGGGTTGGGTGGGAGAGCGGGCTCTTGCCGATCTGCGGATCCAGCTCTTCGAGCATCTCCAGCGACTCTCGCTCGGCTACTACGAGCGAAACCGCACGGGGGCGATCATCAGTCGCATCACGAACGACGTCGAGGCGCTCGACCAGCTCGTGACGGACGGGATCTCCAGTCTCGTTCAGAACTCGCTCCTCCTCGTCGGAACTGCAGTCGTTCTGTTCCTGCTCGACTGGCGACTGGCGATTGCGACCCTGATCGTCCTTCCGCTGATGGCGGCCGCCACGGCCTGGTTCCGGTCGCGATCGAACCGTGCGTACAAGCGCGTCCGCGAGCGGCTCGGCCTCGTCACGGCGACGCTCGCCGAGGACATCTCCGGGATGCGGGTCGTCCAGTCCTTCACGCGCGAGCCCACGAGCCAGGCGACGTTCCGCGGCGTCAACGAGCGCTACCGGGAGGCGAACTACGAGACGGTCGTGCTCAACGGCCTCTACTTTCCGGCGGTCGACGTGCTCTCGTCCGTTGCGACCGCCATCGTCCTCGGCCTTGGCGGCGCGCTGGTCGTCAGCGGTGACCTCACGATCGGCACATTGCTCGCATTCACGCTCTATCTCGCCAACTTCTTCGATCCCGTCCAGCAGCTCTCTCAGCTCTACAACACGTTCCTCTCGGCGACCGCCGCGCTCGACCGCATCACCCACGTGCTCGACGAAGAGCCCGATGTCGTCGATGCTCCGCACGCCGGCGAGCTCCCCGAGATCGACGGCCGGGTGCGGTTCGAGCATGTCCGCTTCGGGTACGGGGACCTGCCCGAGGTGCTCCACGACTTCGACCTCGACGTCCCGCCTGGGACGACCGTCGCCCTCGTCGGGCACACGGGTGCAGGGAAATCCACGATCGCGAAGCTGCTCACCCGCTTCTACGACCCTCGGGCTGGCCGGATCACCATCGATGGTCACGACCTACGCGACGTCACGCAGCACTCGCTGAGAAGTCAACTCGGCATCGTCCCGCAGGAGGGCTTCCTCTTCGGCGGAACGATCGCCGACAACATCGCGTTCGGCCGCCCGCAGGCGTCGCGGTCGGAGATCGCTTCGGCGGCGGAAGCCGTCGGGGCGGACGGGTTCGTGGCCGAGCTTCCGGCCGGGTTCGACACCGAGGTGGGCGAGCGCGGCTTCAAGCTCTCGCTCGGCCAGCGCCAGCTCATCGCGTTCGCACGCGCCTTGCTCGCGGATCCGCGCATCTTGATCCTCGATGAGGCGACGTCGTCGGTCGATATCGGGACGGAGCGAAGGATCGAGCGGGGACTCCGCCGCCTGCTGTCAGGGCGCACTGCCTTCGTAATCGCTCACAGGCTGTCGACTATCCGCGGCGCGGATCTGATCGTCGTGCTCGATCACGGAAGAATCGTCGAGCGGGGAACGCATGACGAGCTGATCGCGCGCGCGAGGTCCCGTATACGCGGCTCTACGGCGACTGGGCCGCAGAGGTCGCGTAGCGCGGGAGCCGCGCACCAACGTTCTAAGCTCACGGCATGGCTACGGACCCCGAGCTGGAGGACGCCGCCGCGATTCAGGTGCCGGACGTCGTACCCGACGCGCGGATGAGTCCCGCTGATGCGGTCGCGGCAATGCACCTCCGGGTCCCGGCCCGAGGCAACCGCAAGCTCCGTCGGCTCCTCGAGAACGTCGACGCCGACCCACAGATCAAGGCCTGGTGGCACGTCGCCAACGTGAACGCCGTGCTCCGCCTGGCGATCAACGACCACTCGTGGGTCCACATCCAGATCATCACGAACATCGCGCTGAAGCTCTGTCGCCTGCTCGTCAAGCACGGCGTCCAACCCTCGATGGTGCGCGATTACGGGATGCAGCCGGACGACTCCGAGGTCGTCGTCGTGTTGGCCGCGCTTCTCCACGACGTCGGCATGTCGATCCACCGTCGCGATCACGAGGACTGGAGCCTGTTCCTGGCCGAGCCCAAGATGCGGCAGTTGCTGGCGGACGTCTACGACGAGCCCGAGCGCACGGTCGTCGTCTCGGAGGCTCTGCAGGCGATCACGAGCCACCGCGCCGACGGCGAGCCGTTGTCACTGGAGGCGGGCATGCTGCGAGTCGCGGACGCGCTCGACATGGCGAAAGGTCGTTCGCGGATCCCCTTCGAGCGCGGGTCGGTCTCGATTCATTCGCTCTCGGCCGCCGCGATCGACGAGGTGAGGATCACCGACGGCCAGAGCCGTCCGGTGATGGTCGAGATCGTGATGAACAACTCGTCCGGGATCTACCAGGTCGACGGCCTGCTCAAGGCGAAGCTCACCGGCTCGGGCCTGGAGCCGTACGTCGAGGTCATCGCTCGCATCGACACCGAGGCCGAGAAGCGACTCGTGCCTGTCTACCGACTCGAGATCGGCGCACCGGATGGATCGAATGCCTGACCGCTAGAATCGGCCCGCCGTTGCGGGGTCGTCTAACGGCAGGACGCCTGGCTCTGGACCAGGAAGTTGGGGTTCGAATCCCTGCCCCGCAGCCTGATGGAACCCGCTGGAAACGACGGGTTTTCTGTTCTCGCAGACGGCGACACGCTCCGCGTCCTGAGAGGTGCTGGTGCCTGGGCAGGCTCGCGCCCGCGGACGCCTCTCGAAACGACAGGTCGCAGTCCTAACCGGCCGGCAGGACGTTGTTGTTCCTGCGGAAGAAGTTGTCGGGGTCGTAGGTCGACTTGATCTCGGCTAAGCGTTGGAGATTCGGCCCAAACGCGTCCGCCACCCCTGCACTTGCCCCCTCGTCTTCCAGACCACCGAAGTTCAAATACGTTCCCGAGCCGAATCGCGCGATCTCGTTCCAGGTCTCCCTGACCCACGCAATGGTGCGATCATCGTCCGCCGGGTCGTCCCAGATCCCCATGATCGCAACCATGTAGGGCGCAGATCGATCGCCGAAGGCTGAGTCTTCAGCGGCAACTCGCGCCATTGCTCCTCCGTTCACGTATGTGTCGACAAACGAGAGCGGCGAGGGTCGCTCGCTTCCCTTTCTCGCGATCAGCTCGATGGCCTCGTCCGAAAGCTCTCGGGAGGTAAACCGACTTCCAGTAGTTCCGCAGCACGCCACGCGGGAAGAAGGGGTCGAACGCCGACTGCACGACGGTGAACGGCATCGGCTGCGAGATGTCGGCCAAGGGGGTCGCGAACTCGCGCAGCGGCCGCATCACCTCCATTCCGCGCTCGACGTGTCGCTCATCCCGATTTGCAGGGATTTTGGATCGCGGGAGTCGCCTGGTGGGTTCCGGACCGCGCTCCTTCGCTCGCCCTGTCATTCCGCGATCCTCACGCTGTCGAGGGTCCCTAGCCGCGACGCCGCCGTGCGGCGCTGCTCGGCCAAGCGGCTGGCGGGGGCGAACGCGCTCCAGGCGAACCAGCGACCAAAGCCGCGCTGGAGCGCACGCGGGCCGCTCATCGTCAGCTTTCGCATCCGCATCGCGCCGCCGAGCTCCGCCCGTCCCAGGTAGACGCGATAGAGGGTGGCCGTGTCGACCCTGACCTCGAGGTCGATGTCGAACCCGGGATGCTGCAGGCACACCGAGACCTCCGAGGGCTCGAGCACCATCCAGTAGCGCTTGGCCGGATTGCGAAAGTCGAATTTGAGCACGGTTCGGCCGGGGGGAAGCTGCTCGCGATGCACATGGCGGGCCATCCAGACGATCAAGAGGTCAGGGTCTAGCTCCTCGGGGCGAGGATCGGTGAACGACCAGGTCACCCCCCACTCCCCCATCGCCTGGACGACTGGCTCTAGGTCGCGGCCGGCCGGCGTCAGCTGGTACTCGAGCGTCCTGCCCTTGGGGCCGGTTCGCCGCGCGACGATCTCGGCCCGCTCCAGCGAGCGCAGGCGGTCGGTCAGGACCGAGCGCGAGATCCCTGGCAGGCCGCGCTGTAGCTCGTTGAAGCCCTTCGCGCCACCGAGCATCTCGCGCACGATCAAGAGCGTCCAGCGGTCGCCGAGGATCTCGCTTGCCTTGGCGATCGGGCAGTACTGAGCGTAGCTTCGCATCGCGCCACCATGCTAGCCCGCAGTCCGTAGCAGGTTCGAAATCCGAACCGGTTGGTTCGAACCTCGGACCGGTTGGTTCGAATCTCGGTCTAGCCGCACGGGACGCGCGGGCCTACCGTGGCCACATGACTACCGAGACGGCAACTCCCGACCGGGCACGAGCAGAGGAGGACGACCATGAGTGCTATCCGGACACCGCCGCGCGAGACCGAGGGGCTCGACGAGTTGGGGGGCGCGCTGCGCGGCGAGCTGCTGCTGCCGGCGAGCGTCGGCTATGACGCCGGTCGCAGGATCTGGAACGGCGCGATCGACCGCCGGCCGGCCGGCATCGCGCGCTGCGCCGGCGTCGCCGACGTGGTCGCGGCCGTTCGCTTACGCGCGCGAGCGCGACCTGCTCGTCGCGGTGCGCTCCGGTGGCCACGGGGTTGGCGGTCACGCGCTGTGCGACGGCGGGCTCGTGATCGACCTGTCGCCGATGAAAGGCATTCACGTCGACCCACAAGCCAGGACGGCGCGCGCCGAAGCGGGCGTGTTGTGGGGCGAGCTCGACCGCGAGACCCAGCTCTTTGGGCTTGCGACGGTGGGTGGAATCGTGAGCCACACGGGCGTTTCGGGGCTGACCCTGGGGGGCGGGATCGGCTGGTTGATGCGCAAGTACGGGGCGACGGTCGACAACCTGCTCTCCGTCGACCTCGTCACGGCGGATGGCGAGCTGGTCACCGCCAGCGAGAACGAGAACCCCGATCTGTTCTGGGGAGTGCGCGGCGGCGGCGGTAACTTCGGCATCGTCACGTCGTTCGAGTACCGCCTGCATCCGGTCGGGCCGATCGTGCTCGCCGGGCCGATCTTCCACCCGCTCGACGACGCCCCGGAGGTACTGCGCTTCTATCGCGAGTTCGCCGCCACCGCGCCCGACGAGCTCACGACGATCGTCGAGCTCGAGCTCGCGCCGCCACTACCGTTCCTGCCCGAGGACGTCCACGGCAAGCCGATAGTCATGGTGGGCGCCTGCTACGCCGGGCCGCCCGAGGACGGGGCCGAGGTCGTCCGCCCGCTGAAGGAGTTCGGCAGCCCGATCGTCGATCGGCTCGAGCCCAAGCCGTACGTGGCGCTGCAGTCGATGTTCGACCCGTTGGTGCCGCACGGCTGGCACCGCTACTGGAAATCGGTCGAGCTGCCGCCGCTCACGGACGGTGCGATCGACACGCTCATCGACCACACCTCGCGGATCACGTCGCCACGCTCGTACACCATCATCCTCCAGCTCGGCGGGGCGCTCGGTCGCGTGCCAGAGGACGCAACCGCCTTCAGCCAGCGCGACGCCACGCACAACGTCGTCATCAACGCCGTCTGGACCGAAGACGACCCAGAGGGCGACCGGCACATCGCCTGGGCGCGCGACTTCTTCGACGCCATGCAGCCCCACGCGCGCGACCGCGTCTACGTCAACTTCCTCGGCGACGAGGGACCCGACCGCGTTCGACAGGCCTACGGCACCGAGAAGTACGACCGGCTGGTCGAGCTCAAACGCAATTACGACCCCACGAACTTCTTCCGCCTCAACCAGAACATCCCGCCGAAGTAGCTCTCGCTGAGGACCAAACCGCATCGTCCCGCTCCGCTCCAGAGTCGTCCGAGAGTCGGTAGCGTCGCGTGACGATGCACGACGACGCTCTACGGGCAGAGCGCGGCGACACGGCCGCAGCGAGTGCTTGCAGAACTGGCGCTCGGTCACGCCTATGCTCGGCCCCCTGAGATGGCGAGCGGCGAAGTCCACCGGACGCAGCTCGCGCACGAGCGCACGTATCTCGCGTGGTGGCGTACTGGTTTGGCCGGGATCGCGGCGGGATTCGCAGTCGGACGTGTCCTGCCCGAGGTCGTCGGCGGCACGAACTGGCCGTACATCGCACTGGGAACCGCGCTGGCGGCCTCCGGGCTGGCGGCCATGGTGTACGGGATCGTGCACTACCGGGAGCTGCAGGCCGCGCTGCGTGAGGAACGGGAACCGCACACCGGTGAGGGTTTCCTGCTGGCTCTCGCCGCGGTCGGGATCGCCGTGGGAGCCGTGTCCGTCCTGCTCGTCCTCCTCGCTCCCTGACCACGAGCTCCGCGTCTTGCCATCGTATGGCGCCGCGAACGCTTCTAGCGACCGTTTCGGCCGGGGGGTGACCGGCGAATGGGCACTAGAACCGCTCTAGTGCCCAAATAGGGCCGGATCGCGCATGATCGGCGGCTTTCGGCTGCGCGTCCGCCAGGTAGCTCCTGCGCCTCCAAGCGCACGGTTATGCGGGATCAGCACCTGGGGAGACGGGGAGGGAGCTTCCTCTGGACAAGGAGGTTGGGGTTCGAATCCCTGCCCCGCAGCCTGATGGAACCCGCTGGATACGGCGGGGTTGATCCTCAGCGGCGACCACGTCGTTCGCGGGGCGAAGCGCTACGCGACGCGCGGACGCTACGAGCTAACGGTGACTCTCACCGACGGCTATCGCACGGCGGTCGCGCACAGCAGGGCAACCGTCCGCCGGCCGGCAATGGTGATCGCCTAGAGCTCGATGAGCCGCGGTACTCCGCCTCGATGACGGCGCGGCTAAGTGATCTCGCAGTTACGTGGTCCGCAGCGCGCTTTGAATCTTGTCGGTAACCGCTGTGCTTCCGAGGAGAATGATCAGCGCTTGGCCCCTGGGTGGCGGCTGCTGATGGTGGTGCGCGACGACCTCAGGCAGCATCGCCTGGGCTTCGCCTTGAATGTCGAGGACGATCAACAACGACCCAGTGGCAGCGTCCGGGAAGCCCGCCGCAGCGAGCGCCGCCGCCGGGTCGGTCTCCAGCTCGGCGCGGAGGTCACTGTCTCTCGCTATCCGCTCGGCAAAAGCGACTAGTCCTCGTAGCTCATGCTCTAGCCCCGCGGCGACGTCGCGCATCCCTGCTGCCTCGGCTGCGGCAACCGGGTCGGCATCAAAGCGCCTTCGGAACAACGGATCGAGCTCGAGCGCGCGTCGGAGTGTCGCCAGCTCGTTATCGGTCAACGGCTTCCCCTTCGGTGCCGGTGCAATGCGAACGCTGCGCTCCACGAAGATTCGCTTCGCCCGCATCACCCAAACCTGTGGTGCGGGAGGAAGGAGGCTCAGTAGCCGTGCGAGTCGCTCATCGCCATGAAGGTGCAGGCCCACGCCTAGCTAGACGCCGGCACACAGGTAATTCTTCCTCGGGCTCGGCTTCCGACTGCGTCGCGGTACGGGCAGGCCCCCTCGAGGCGGGCGGGTTGAGCTGGGGAAGACCACGGTTGGCCCCGACCGAACGCCGGGGCCAACAGGGAGTCCCAGCTACTCCCCAGCTTCCCGGTTCCGCCTAGTGCCCAAACAGGGCCTAATCGACCGCAATCCCCCGAGAATCCGCGCCGTGGCCGGGCGAGCGTTCGGGAGCCGCAGACCGCACGACTAAGCCACGAACCGGTGCTTTGGCGGCGGAGCAGGAAGCTTCCTCTGGACCAGGAAGTTGCGGTTCGAATCCCTGCCCGGCAGCCATGTTCTCCGCGCTCAGGAACCGCCTGACCAGAACCGCCCGGACGTTGTCTTGCACGGTTACGCTCGTAACATCCTTTCTTAGCTATTTGTAAGCGCTTCGGGCAAAGCTCGTGCCGGTTTGTGTACCGTGCCTCCGTCGAGTGACACGAGCGGCTTTGTGGGAGCCGCGCCCCTGTCCCCGTTCAGGAGGTAATCGTTCTGAGAGCCCTACTCGTTGGCCTGTTCACGTTCGTTCTCGTGACGCAGGCCGCTGCGGCAGCGATGCAGCAGGACCCGGCCACCGCTCCTCGCAAACAGACGCAGGAGCGTGTCGCCACCACCCTCGACGAACGGCTGGAGCGCAAGCTCGCGGCCGCACGCCGATACCGCGGCGCTGTCCTCTTCTTCACGAATCATCGGTCGCTTCTGGGCTCCGAGCATCACCGTGAAACCGCAGAGCTCGCGCTCGGTCGCGCGAAGCACCGCCTCGCTCAGGTGACGAAGACGATCCGGGCACTGCGACGGGCGATTCAGAGTCGCGACGCCCGCCGACGGGCAGCCATGTCCCCGAAAGCGGCGATCTGCGATGTCTTCGGCCATTACTGCCGTCAGGCAGTCGCGGTGGCGTGGTGCGAGTCCGGCCTCACGACGACGGCACAGAACGGCCAGTACCTCGGCCTCTTCCAAATGGGCTCGTCCGAACGACGTCTGTTCGGCCATGGCCAGACCGCCCGCGCGCAGGCCGCGGCAGCGCACGAGTACTTTGTCCGCTCCGGTCGAGACTGGAGCCCGTGGAGCTGCAAGCCGGGATACGCGATGTGACAGAACTGCCCGGCTTACGCGGCTCAGCCCAGCGCTCGTCGTTTTCGTCGCAAAGTGCGATACGGCTCACTCCCCGTGGGCTTTCCTTCGTGCTGTCCTTCTGGTAGGTGTCCCGAATACGTGTGGGGACAGCGGAAGCGAGACCGCCTTCGGCCCATCGACGAGGCCACTGCATACGCTCGCTGCCATGGCGAACGTGACGAGAACGTGCGACTCGTAAAGCTTCCTCCGCGCCGCATGCGGTACGAGACCGTGCTCTCGAGTGGAGAGAACATTCGCCGTGACTTCGAAGAGCGGCTCGACACGCGAGACCCCGAAGCAACGATCTAATCAACTCTCGAACGCGACCAGCGCGAGGAGGCGCGGGCGCGCCCACACCGGCTGCCTGGCCCACGGCGCCATTTCGCTACCCTTGCCCTTCGCACGGCCCATTCGTCTAGTGGCCTAGGACACCGCCCTCTCACGGCGGCGGCACGGGTTCGAATCCCGTATGGGCCTTCCCTCCAAAAGCCCTGCAAACGCTAGGGACTTCAGGGCGATTTCACTCAACAAGGCGACAGGCCGGGAGAGGCCGTGAAGGGGCGATAGAGGCCCCATCGCCCCGCGTATCGCCCCGCGGGTTACCGCCCTTTCGCCCTCAGGCGAGCAGCTCACACAACCTGTCGTAGTCCTCTTCGAAAAAGGCGTGATGACTGCCCGCGAGGAAGACGAGGCCCTCCTCGAAGTCGATGATGAACTTCCCGACGTCGAAGAAGAACGCGCTTCACCCGGCACTGTAATTCGTCCGACCGTTCCGTTCTGCGTCACCGTGCCGTTGACGAGGTCAACAATCTCCCCGGAGTTGATCGTGCCGGTCACCGACTTTCCGGTCACGGAGTTGTAGAACGTGTCGGACCCGCCAACGTGCTCGACGACGCGGGTCACGTTGCCATCGTCGTCGGAGAACACCGTGCCGTTGAAGTCGAACGTGAATTCATCGCGCAGGTCGAAGTCGCCGCAGTCGGCAACGAATGCGTCGTCGGTGACCGTCAAGAGCAATGTGCAGAAAGCAACGTTCGCCAAGCGGCCGCACTATCGCCCCGCGGCGGAGAGCCGTGTCACCGCCCTTGTCGCCCCGGTCCCGGTGGCCGTCACTGCCTGACCCCGGGACCAACGCGCTCGATCGAGGAGGCCTCCGGGCCTCCTCTTCTTTGCGTCGACTCCTTGTTCGCCGCGCTGCCCGGGCCGATTCCAGTGGAAGGCGGAAGCGCCTCTACACCCCGGATGCGGACCGGCGATCGCTGAGCTTTGCGAAGACCACCGCTCCGATCCCGAAGGCGAGAACGAACACGACTCCGCGTGCGAACACTCCTCCGTAGCCGTGCCGAGTGACATCGACGAACGGATACGGGTACCAGCCAGTCGAACTCCCACGCACGAGGGTGTAGGCGAACCACGCGAGCGGATACGCGAGCCAGCCAAGCGCGATCGTCAGTCCCAAACGGTGTCGCGGTGGGTCGATGAACCAGTCGACGAGGAGCACGACGGGGATCAAGTAATGGACGACGAAGTTGGTGAACGCGATGTGCGTGTCGAGTTCCTCCTGAAGGCCCGACAGGAACAAGGCGAAGACGACGAACGTGATCGTGATGTAGAAGGTCGCCGCGCCGCGCACAGCGTCGAACAGGCGCGACCGCTCAGTCGCGGCGGACGAGCGCTGTCAGGACGAGCATCGTCGCCGCGAGGATGTTCGACTGGATGGTGAAGAAGCTGAAGAAGTTTCCTGGACTGAAACTCGCGTTCCCGTTCAGTTTCGCGAACTGATACGTCATCGCGACGGCACCTGTCACTGCAAACGCGATGCGAACAACGTTGTGAGCCATGCCCTGGGTGTCCACGGCAGGACTCTACGCGGTGTCTGAAGCGGGATCGTCTACCCCCGGCTGAACCCCGGCACCACGCGCTCGTCTGCGCTGACGAACCTGTGCGTCGCTCCGGAGACCCCCCGGCGAACGACTTTTGGAGACGCCGATTCCTACTCGACCGCAGCCTGCAGCCGTTCGGAGAAGAACTCCAGCGCCTTCTTCGTCTTCGTTTCCTGCTCGCCGGAAAGATCGATGTCCCGTTGCGTCAGGAATGCTCTCGCCTCAGCGCCGACCTGGAACGCCTCGGCGGGCGCGCACTTCGTCGACAGCTCGAGGATCATCGAGTTGTCTGGATAGAGCCATAGTTCGGCCACGAGCTTGCGGTCATATCCCTCCGGCGAAAACTTCAGCTTGAGCACGAAGAGCGGGCCGAGGATCGAGAGGTCGTTCAGCTGGAGCCCATCGGGTGCATTCGCCTCATACAGCAGCCGCTGCTCCTTGGAGAAGAGTTTGCGAATCGGCTGCTTCCCCGTCACCGCGTCCTTGACGTCCGTCATCCCCAGCACGCGCTTCATCGATCCCGAGCAGACGTACCCGCCTGGCATCGCATCGACCTCGACGCCGAAGTTCGGCGAGAGGCGTAGCTTCGGCGACAACTCCTCCGGGACCACCGGGCGCAGCTTCACGACCGAGTCGTCGCCTTTCCGCTGCACGCGGCGAGCGCGAACGACGAGCCCGCTCTTGTTGAGCGCGAGGTCCGGCGTGTCGAAGAAGTAAACCTGCCGAATCTGGGCGTCGAGGGGATCCACCCCCAGTGCTGCCCCCGCTCGGCTTCGGTCGGACAGCGGCACCGTCAGCTTCAGCTCGACGCTGTCGGCGCCCTTGGTCAGTGCGAGGAGCTCGGCGCGCTCCGTATCCGAGAGCGCCGGAGTCGCAGGGACGGAAACCATTGTCGTTCCCTTCTCGGTTGTGGGCGAGTCAGATTATCGTGAGCGGGTCGAGTGGGTCGCCTGGCTCTACGAGACGACGGTCAGCGCTACGTGGCAGCCGCTTTTCTTCTGAACGCTCGGCCGAGCGTTCGGCGCAGCCGGCTAGGCGAGTACTTCGATGAGGAGCGTCTTCTTGGACGTCACCTTGAGGGCGTCCGTCGCTTCGACCGTCACGCGGTAGCGGCCCGGCCGTGTCGGCGTACCGCTCAGCAGGCCGAGCGTTCGATCGAAGCGAATCCCGCGCGGGAGCGGCCCGGTCTTTACCTTCCATTTCTTCGGAAGGACGCCTCCGGTCGCCGTGAGCTTCGCGCGATAGAGCCGACCAACCTTGCCGGATCGAAGCTTCGCCGTGCTGATTGCGAGTCGCGACGCGATACCGAAGGCTGCCGCATAGTCTGCGGTGCGACCCTCGTTGTCGGTGAGGCGCAACGTTGCGCGGAAGGAACCCGCGGCGCTCGGTTTGCCGGCGACCGTGCCGTCGGCAGCGAGGGCGAGACCCGTGGGCAGCGCACCGGTCGCGAGAGACCAGGTGTAGGTGCCGGCGCCGCCCGAGGCCGCGAGCTTCGCCGTAAAAGGAACTCCGACCTCCCAGGGCGTCGACGCGCCTGTAGCCGCCAAGGGGTTCGGTGCCTGGATAGCTACAGGCTTCCGGACGGTGATCGTGATGCCTTTCGTATCCGCCCGGCCGTCGACGAGAGCGGCACGTACGACGAAGGAGGACGCGCCCTCGGCGGTCGGCGTTCCCGAGATGACGCCGGTACCGGAGTTCAGCGCAAGCCCCGCGGGCAGCTGGCCTTGAATGACTGTCCATGTCAACGGGCTCGACGGGAGGGCAGTCGAGGTCGCTCCGGACTTCATGACTGCGGTGAGGGTCAGCGTGTAAGCCGCCCCAATCGTTCCGGGCCCTGCGCTCTCTGTCGTGACGAGCACGCGCGGGTTGATCGTGATAGAGAACTCACGCTCCGCTTTCTTCGGGAGACACCAGTTCTGCGACGGAGGATCTTGGTCGCTGAGCTCCGTCCAGAATCGATATGTACCTGCCTGGGATGGAGTGCCGCTTACCTGGCCACCTTGGGAGAGTGACAACCCGGGCGGGAGCGCCCCGTTGACGATTCGGTACTGATATGGAAGACCCTCGTTCGGCGGATCCGGGCCACAGCCGCCGCGACCAATGAACTGAATCGAGTACGAGGATTCGAGCGTCCCCTGAGGGCAGACGAAGAGCGGATGTGTGTCGACACACGGCGCGGCATCATCGAATGCGAGCGCAGTCGCGGTTGCAGCTACGACACCCGCGAGTGCTGCAACGAACGCCAGAGCCAGCGCAAGGCGAATTGATCGTGTACGACCTCGGATCACCGGCGGCGCACGGTAGCAGACATGTCTGCCGACGCCAGGACTTGTTAAGACACTGCAAGTGTCACGAGTTCGGCCACACAAACCGGCTTGTCGGCACCCTCGCATTCGACGGTCGCCGCGATCGTCACACGAACGCCCAGAGCCGCGTCTTCCACGCCGACCACCTTGAACCGCCCGCGGATCCGGCTTCCCGTGGGGACCGGCGCCGGGAAGCGCACCTTGTTGACTCCGTAGTTCACGACCATCCCGTCGGTCGCTGGAAGGACCTCGTACAACATCGGCACGCAGAGGGAGAGCGTCAGGAAGCCGTGAGCGATGGTCGAGCCGAACGGCCCCGCCGCTGCACGCTCCGCGTCGGTGTGGATCCACTGGGCATCATCGGTCGCCGCCGCGAACGCGTCGATCCGCTCCTGCGTCACGTCGAACCACGAGGTCGGCCCGAGCTCGACGCCGACGAGGTCTTCGAGCACGCTCACCCAGCCATCCGCCCGCCTGCTCGGATGCGCGCGAGCGACGTCTCCTTGCCAAGAAGCTCGAGGCTCTCGTACAGGCCGGGTGAGACCCGCGACCCCGTCACCGCTACGCGGATCGGGAGGTACACCGTCCGAGGCTTCTCTCCAAGCTCGTCGCAGAGACGCTTCAGGGTCGTCTCGATTTCGGCGGCCGCCCACGGCTCCGTTCCGCTCAGCGCCGTCTCGGCTGCGGCAAGAACGCGCACGTCGAGGAGTGCTGGGTCGGGATCGACGTCGTGGAAGAGGAACCCGGCAAAGGACTGAAACTCGTCGAGTCGCGCGATCTTCTCCTGCACCAGTGGAGTGGCAGCCCGGACGAGATCCTCGTCCCAGTCGATCCCCTGCTCGCGAAGGTATACGAGCAAACGCTCCGCGTACTCCTCGACGGGAAGCGCACGGAGGTAGACCCCGTTCATCCAGTCGAGCTTCGCGTAGTCGAACGTCGCAGGGCTCGAACCGACGCGCTCCAGCGTGAACCGCTCGACAAGCTCGTCCCTCGACATGATCGTCGTCTCGCCGTCTGGCGCCCAGCCGAGCAACGCCAGGAAGTTCATGAGGGCCTCCGGCAGGTAGCCGGACGCGCGAAACTCGTCGACCGAGACGGCTCCGTGGCGCTTCGAGAGCTTGCGCCCGTCCTCGCCGAAGACGCTCGGCACGTGCGCATATACGGGCGGATCGGCCCCGAGCGCGCGAAGTACGTGTATCTGCTTCGGCGTGTTCGAGACGTGGTCGTCGCCCCGGATCACGTGCGTGATCCCTTCGAGCCAGTCCTCGAGCGGAGACGCGAAGTTGTATGTCGGCCGCCCGTCGGAGCGGACGAGCACGAGGTCCTCGAGCTCTGCGCTCGGGAAGTCGATCCGCCCTTTGATCGCGTCGTCCCAGCCCGTCACGCCTTCGTCCGGCATCCGAATGCGAATTGCACCTTCGTCGTCGTACGCCGTGCCTTCGGCGACGAGCCTGCGGGCCTCGTCCTGCGCCCGCTCCATTCGATCGAGCTGGAACGTCGTCTCACCGTCCCAGTCGATGCCGAGCCAGCCAAGCGAGCGCTCGATCTGTGAGACGGACTCCTCGACCTCGCGGCTCGTGTCGGTGTTCTCGATTCGCAGGAGGCACTCCCCGCCCTGGCCGCGGGCGAAGAGCCAGTTGAAGAGGAAGGTACGGACGCCTCCGATGTGGAGCAATCCCGTGGGCGAGGGAGCCATGCGAACGCGGACGCTCATACGGAACTAGCCTAGCCGCGTGTATTTCGGCGCCCACGTCTCCGCCGCCGGCGGGATCTCGAAGGCGATCGACCGGATAGAGGAGATCGGCGGCGACGCCGTGCAGGTGTTCACGCAGAGCCCGCGGATGTGGAAGCCGACCGAGCACTCACAGGAGGAGCTCGACCGGTTCCGTTCGCGGCGGCGAGAAGCTCGCGTCAAGAGCGTGTCGTGCCACGCGCTCTATCTCGTCAATCTCGCGAGCCGCGACGAGACAGTCCGTGCGAACTCGCTGGCGGCACTTCGCGCCACGATGGAGACGGCTCGCGAGATCGGGGCAGACGCGGTCGTCTTCCATGTGGGCTCGCACCTTGGTTACGGCTTCGACGAGGCGGTCGACGTCGTCGTGCCCGCACTCCGCGAGCTCCTCGAGCTCACGACGGACGAGCTCTGGCTGTGCATGGAGAACGCCGCCGGCGCCGGTGGGACGATCGGTCGCTCCATCGCCGAGCTAGGGGTCTTGTGCGACGCGGCTGGGGCGCATCCGCGCCTCGGCCTCTGCCTCGACTCCTGCCACTGGTGGGCGTCGGGCGTCGACGTCTCTGACCGGGCGCTGCTCGACGACGCACTCCGCGATCTCGACCGGCGAATGGGGCTCGGGCGGCTCCGCGTTCTGCACGTCAACGACTCGAAGACCCCGCTCGACTCGAACCGGGACCGCCACGAGCTCGTCGGCAAGGGGCTCATCGGCGACGGCCTGGCGACGTTTCTCGGCCACCCCGATTTCCAGTCGCTTCCCGCGATCGTGGAGACCTGGGAGAACAAGGGAAGCGAGACGGAGGACCTGGACCGCATGCGAGCACTTCGCCGCAAGGGCCGCCGCCGTTGGGCCAGCTGGGGTCAGACCCCGTAGGCCGCTTGATCCGATCAGCGACCGGGCTGGTCAGTCCGCGACGACGGCGAACACGCGAAAATTGGCCCGCTCGCGCGGGAGCTCGTGGAACTCCGGGTTGCGGCAGCCGATCTCGTCCTCCCGGCTCGCATAGGTCTCGACGACCTCGACCTCGCACATCGGCAGCGGAGCCCTGCAAGCGCGCACTGCGCCGAAGCCGCTGCGCGTCGATTCGGCCGACTCGAGGAGCTCGAGATCGATCTCGACGTCGAAGACCTTCTGCAGACAACCCATGTACGTGTGGCCCCAGGCCTCGTAGGCGTAGACGAACGGGCAAGCCATCCGGACACATGCGCCGGGGTAGACGACCTTCTCGCAATGCACTGCGCAGTGGCTGCACGCCACCTCGTCCTGAACTCGCAGAGGGAGACCGAGCTCCGTCGCCGCGTTGTGCATGCACCGATTGTGTTCCTCTTGTGGGCCCGGCCGCAAGACTTGACAAACAGTCGGTTTTCAGGCAGTGGCGACAGCCGGCCGCACGGCCGCCGATAGGGTTCCGCGCGCCGTGGTGAAAAGAGTCCTCTTCGGGTCGCTTGTGCTTGCGCCGATCGCGGTCGGGCTTCACTACTTTGCCGACCTTCCCGAGACGACGGAGTTCGTGATCTCGGCGCTTGCGCTGATCCCACTCGCCTGGCTCATCGGCGAGGCGACCGAGCATGCCGCGGTGCACACCGGGCCCGGGATCGGCGGCTTCCTCAACGCGACTTTCGGGAACGCCCCGGAGCTCATCATCGCCCTGATCGCGGTCAACGAAGGGCTGACCGAGGTCGTCCGCGGATCGCTCACCGGCAGCGTCGTCTCGAATCTGCTGCTCGTCCTCGGCGCGGCGCTACTCGCTGGAGGACGGGGCAAGCTCGATCGGTACTCGAGCTTCATCTCGTTCGGGCTCATCGCGTTGGCCACCGTCCTCTTCCTCATTCCGTCCATCCCGGGGTGGGACGGCGAACCGGATACCCACTCGCTCGCGGTGGTGTCGACGGTGATCTCGGTCGTCCTGCTGATCGTCTACATCGGCGTGACCTGGTACACGCTCCGACGACACCGTTCACTCCATGTCGCGAGCGACGAGGAGATCGGAGCGTGGTCGCTTCGTCGCGCGCTCGCCGTGCTCGCCGTCGCCACGGTCGCGACCGCGCTCGTGGCAGAGGTGCTCGTCGGGTCGCTGGAAGTGTTTGCAGAGAAGGTCGGGCTCAGCGAGTTCTTCGTCGCCGCGGTGATCGTCGCCATCGTCGGCAATGCCGCTGAGCATGGCGGGGCCGTGATCGTCGCCTTCCGCGGGAAGATCACGCTTGCCGGCGAGATCGCGCTCTCCTCCGCGGCTCAGGTTGCTGTCTTCCTCATTCCCGCTGTGGCGCTGCTCTCGTGGCTCATCGACCCACTCTCCCTCAGCTTCCGCCCTGTCGAGATCGCCGCTCTCGCCGGATCCGTCATCTTCACAGCGCTCGTCCTCTTCGACGGCACCTCGAGCAGGGTTCGCGGCGGCCTTCTACTGGCCGGCTACGGGGCTGTGGTCGTCGCGTTCTTCCTCGCCGGCGATCGCTAGACCCGAACGGCCGCGAGAAGCGTGGCCGGGATCAGCTCGGCCGCTTGGTCGATGTCGTCGTCGGTGATCTCGAGGTGCGTCACAGCGCGAATCACTGTCGGGTGGATCGTCGCCGACAGGCCGACGCCGGCTTCACGAAGTCGGGCGAGCGCATCGGCGCGATCGATCGCCAGTGACCCGACATCGATCTGGACGAAGTTCGTTTCCACGCGGTCGAGCTCGACGCGGATGCCCGCTTCCGCCAGCGCATCAGCGAGCCGCCTTGCGCGGGCATGGTCGTCGCCCAGTCGTTCGATGTGATGGTCGAGTGCGTACACCCCCGCCGCTGCCACGACCCCCGCCTGACGCATGGCACCACCGAAGAGGTGCTTCTCGCGCCATGCGCGATCAATCAGCTCCTCTGAGCCGACGAGCAGGGCTCCGAGCGGGCAGCCGAGCCCTTTCGAGAGGCAGAGCGTGACCGTGTCGAAGCGCGAGGCGATCTCCGCGGGCTCGACACGTAGGGCCGTCGAGGCGTTGAGGAGACGAGCGCCGTCGAGATGAACCGCGAGTGAGAGCTCGCGAGCCGTCCCGACGACGTCTTCGAGCTCGGTGAGCGGCCACACCCGCCCACCCGCGTTGTTGTGGGTGTTCTCGAGCGAGAGGACGGTCACGCGCTGATCAGCTGCCTTCGTGCTCGGCGCGGCGGCTCGGCGGATCTGCTCCGGGGAGATCCTTCCGGCGTTTCCAGGAAGACCGAGCGTCACGAGTCCGGCGTGCGCCGCAGCTCCTCCGTACTCGTAGACGAGCACGTGCGAGGTCTCCTCCGCGACGAGGACGTCGCCGGGGCGACCGTGGAGCTTGAGGGCGATCTGGTTCGCCATCGTCGCCGTCGGCAAGAACAGCGCCGCGTCCTGGCCGAGCAGCGTTGCGACGCGCTCTTGCAGCGCCGTGACAGTCGGGTCTTCGCGCTTCTGCTCGTCTCCGACCTCGGCGTCGGCAATCGCCCGTCGCATTCCCTGCGTGGGCTGCGTCACCGTGTCGGAGCGGAGGTCGATCACCCCGCGCACGCTACCGTCCGGCAATGGATCTCGCGCTCCTCGAACGCACGCTCGCCGAGAGCGGCGAGCCCGCGTACCGCGCACGCCAGGTGTGGGAGTGGACAGCACGTGGCGTCTCCTCCTACGAGGGGATGACGACGCTGCCCAAGGCTCTCCGCGCCGGTCTCGAGGAAGCTGTGCCCTTTTCCACGCTCGAGCTCGCGACCGAGCAGGAGTCGCGAGACGGAACGGTCAAGGCTCTGTTTCGCACGGGCGACGGTCACCCGGTCGAAGCCGTGCTCATGCGCTATCGCGACGGGCGCCGATCCCTCTGTCTCTCTGCGCAATCCGGCTGCCCGCTCACCTGCACGTTCTGCGCGACGGGAGCCATGAAGTTCGGTCGGAATCTCACGGCCTTCGAGATCCTCGATCAGGCACTCCACTTCCGCCGCAAGGAGCCGGTGAACCACGTCGTCTACATGGGGATGGGCGAGCCGTTCCTGAACTTCGATGAGGTGCTCGCCTCGGCCCGCCGCCTGCCAGATCTCGGGATCACGCACCGGCGTACGACGATCTCCACGGTCGGCTGGATGCCAGGGCTGCAGCGGTTCGTCGACGACGTGGACGCGCCGATCCGGCTCGCCCTCTCGATCCACGCCGCAGACCCCGCCCTTCGCTCGGAGCTGATGCCTGTCAACGACCGCTATCCGCTCGCGGAGGTACTCGCCGAGTGCCGCCGCTACGTCGCGTTACGAAGACGGAAGGTGTTCGTGGAGTACGTCATGCTCGCGGGCGTGAACGACTCTCCAGCGGCTGCTCGCGCTCTCGCGAGCGTCCTCGACCGCAGGGCTTTCAAGGTCAACCTCATTCCGTACAACCCCACGGGCCGCTACGAAGGCTCCTCGCGCCAGGCGATCGAGGCGTTCAAGGCCGTCCTCGACCGCGCGCATATCCCCGTGACGGTCCGATTGACGCGGGGCCGTGACATCGCGGCCGCCTGCGGGCAGCTCGCGAGCGCCCGCTGATGGAACAAGTCACCGGCATCGGCGGCGTGTTCTTCCGGGCTCGGGATCCGATGGCGCTCGTCGCGTGGTACGCAGAGCACCTCGGCGTGCCGGTGAACGAGGGGTACGCTCAGCTGACGAGCGCGGGGTGCTCGTCGAACAGGTAGCGCAGTACGGGCTGCTTCGCCGCGCGCACCTCGTCGAGGCGGCGAACCGGTCGGCCATGAGGGGCTTCCTTCAAAAGGTCGGGTGACTCGGCCGCTTCCTCGGCGATCCGCCGCATCGCGTCGACGAAGTCGTCGAGGCGCTCTTTCGGCTCCGTCTCCGTCGGCTCGATCATGAGCGCCTCGGGGACGACGAGCGGGAAGTAGATCGTCGGCGGGTGGATCCTGTAGTCCATCAGCCGCTTCGCGACGTCGAGCGCCGTGATCCCGTGCTCGCGCTTGAGGTTCCGCGCCGAGAGCACGAACTCGTGCATGCAGTGGCGGTCGTACGGGAGGTTGTAGACGTCACGCAGCTGGGCGAGGAGGTAGTTGGCGTTGAGAACGGCTACCTCAGACATCTCCCGCAGGCCGGGCCCGTACGCGCGCATGAATGCATACGAGCGAACGAAGACGCCGAACGGGCCGGCGAAGCCGCGAACACGCCCGATCGAGCTCGGCCGGTCGTGGTCGAGGCGGTACGTCTCTTCGTCCCGAACGACAACAGGCGCCGGAAGGAAGGGCTCGATCGACTCGCGGACGGCGACCGGTCCGCCGCCCGGGCCTCCGCCGCCGTGCGGCTGGGAGAAAGTCTTGTGCAGGTTGTAGTGGACGATGTCGAAGCCCATGTCGCCCGGCCGCGAGATTCCGACCACGGCATTCAGGTTCGCGCCGTCGTAATAGAGAAGGGCACCGGCGTCGTGGAAGATCCGCGACACCTGCTCGATACCCTCATCGAACAGTCCGAGCGTCGAAGGGTTCGTGAGCATCAGCCCAGCCGTCCGTTCGGTCACCTTCCCTTGGAGGTCCTCGAGGTCGAGGTTCCCACGCGCGTCGGTCTCGACGCGCTCGAGCTTGTATCCGGCCATGGTGACGCTCGCAGGGTTCGTCCCGTGCGCGGTGTCGGCGGTGATGATCGTGTCGCGCTCCTCGCCCCGGTCGGCGAAGTAGGCACGCATGAGCATCAGCCCTGTCAGCTCTCCTTGGGATCCGGCTGCTGGCTGCAGCGTGACGGCTGGGAGACCCGCGATCTCGGCGAGCATCTCCTGGAGCCGCCACATGAGCTCGAGCGCTCCCTGCGCAGCCTCGTCCTCCTGGTACGGGTGGAGGTCGCGAAAGCCGGGCAACCTACCGACACGCTCGTTGACGCGTGGGTTGTGCTTCATCGTGCAGCTACCCAGCGGATAGAAGCCTGTGTCGATGCCGAACGTGCGGTCGGCGAGCGCGGTGAGGTGACGCACGATCTCGGGCTCCGCGACCTCCGGAAGTCGCGGCGGAAGCGCACGCCGAAGCTCCTGCGGAAGCTCGGGCTTGGGAAGGCCGTAGTCAGGCACGCGGCCGGCGCGGCGACCGGAGCGGCTCTTCTCGAAGATGAGCTCCATCAGCACACCTCCTCGAGCACGGCGGCCAGCCGATCGACGTCCGCGGGCGTCCGCTTCTCCGTGAGAGCGACCAGAAGCACGTCGTCCATTCCCGAGTAGTCCCGGCCGAGCGCGTAGCCGGGATGGACGCCCCGGCTGCGGGCGTCGCGAATGACGTCTCTCGCCGGCCGCGGCAGCCGCACTGCAAACTCGGCGAACGTCGGTCGCTCGAACACGAGAGGAAGGTGGAGCCGCTCCTTCGCATACTCGGTGAGCGCGACGCACGTCTCGCCCACCTCGCGCAGCCCCTGCGGGCCGAGCCACGTCAACGTCACCAACCCAGCGAGCGCGAGAAGCGTCTGGTTCGTGGTGATATTCGAGGTGGCCTTCTCGCGGCGGATGTGCTGCTCTCGCGTCTGGAGGGTCAAAACAAACGCGCGTTGCCCGTCCAGGTCGACCGTCTCACCCACGATGCGACCGGGCATGCGTCTGACGAACTCCTGGCGAGCCGCGAAGAACCCGTAATGGGGACCGCCGTAGAGCGGCGGGCACCCGACGCTCTGTCCCTCTCCGATCGCCATCGCACACCCGTATTCGCCGGGCGCCTCGAGCAGCCCGAGCGACATGAGGTCGACGTGCGCGATCGCGTGGGCGCCGGACTCCGCCGCCGCCGCGGCGAGATCAGGAGCCGGCTCGAGGCAGCCGAAGAAGTTCGGCTGCTGGAAGATCACCGCCGCAGCGTCTGACGACGCCGCGGCGAGCTCCTCAGGATCGATCGTGCCGCCCCGATGAGGAACTTCGGCGACCTCGAGGCCGAAGCCGCGGGCATACGTCTTGACGACCTGGCGGACCTGGGGGTTCAAGGTCTCCGCGAGGACGACCTTGGCGCGGTCGCTCGTGTGTTTTGCAACGAAGCACGCGTCGGCGGCGACCGAGCAGCCGTCGTATCCCGAGGCATTCGAAACGTCCATCCCGGTCAGCTCGCAGATCACCGTCTGGTACTCGAAGATCGCCTGCAGCACGCCCTGGCTCATCTCCGGCTGGTACGGCGTGTACGCCGTCAGGAATTCGCCTCGCGAGAGCAGGACGTCGACGACTGCCGGAACGTAGTGGTCGTAGATCCCTGCACCGAGGAACGACAGCTCCACTCCGGTGTGAGCGTTGCGTTCGGCCAGCTCCGTGAGGTGGCGAACGAGCTCCAGCTCTGAGAGCGCGGGTGGCACGTCGAGCTCTCGGCCGAGCCGAACACCGAGCGGGATCTGCTCGAAGAGCTCGTCGACGGAGGAGACGCCGATCGCCGCGAGCATCTCGTCTCGGTCGGCGTCCGTGATCGAGAGGTAGCTCACTGACCGGCCTCCGGCCCGTAAGTAGGTGGAAGGGGCTCGGGCCGAATGCGCGTGTCGTTCACTGCTCGGCGACGTGTGCGCGGTATGCCTCTGGATCCATCAGCGCATCGACCTCGGCAGCATCGGACATGCGAATCCGGATCAACCAACCCTCGCCGTACGGATCGTCGTTCACGATCTCCGGTTCGGCCATGGCCTTCTGATTCACCTCGAGGACCTCGCCGGACAGCGGCGAGATGACATCCGAAACCGCCTTGACCGACTCGACCTCGCCGTAGGACGTGTCCTTTGCCACCTCCGAGCCCATCGTCGGAGCCTCGTAGTGCACGAGCTCGCCGAGCGCGTCCTGCGCGAACCACGTGATTCCGAGCGTCGCCTCGTCACCCTCGATCCGCGCCCAGTCGTGCTCGGGGTGGTACTTGAGATCGTCGGGGTAGCTCTCGGCAGCTGGCACTAGTGGTCTCTCCAGAAAGTCCAGGCCTGATTCGCCGGCACAAACCGAGCAGGCCTACGGCACAGGGAGGCCGCATACCAGAAGGTATGTGGCCGACTGAGGACGACGGCGTGCGAAGCGCTTGCAGCCGCGCGAAGCAGGTGTGGACTTCCTGGAGCGACCACTTTAGGTCTCCTTCCGGTAGATCGGTTTCTTGACGACCCGTGCCCTTCGCCGCTTCCCGCGGACGTCGATCACGAGCTCGTTGTCCGGCGTCGCCGACGCGGTCGGCACGTACCCCATCCCGATGCCACGGTCGAGCATCGGCGAGTGCGTTCCCGAGGTCACCTCGCCGCCACCCTCGATCGTCATCCCCTGGCGGGGGACGCCTCGGTCGTCCATCACGAATGGGACAAGCTTCCTGGCGGGACCTTCCTCACGGATCCGGCGTAGCTCCCCGGCGCCCGTGAATTCCGTGTCGAGAGCACACGCCCAGCCGAGGCCTGCAGAGATCGCGTCCGTCTCGGCAGTGATGTCGTTTCCGTGCAGCGGATAGCAGACCTCGAGTCGCAAGGTGTCCCGCGCGCCAAGGCCGCACGGGACGGCGCCACGCGCGACGACGGCATCCCACAACGCCGGCGCGTCGTCCTCGGCACAGCAGAGCTCGACGCCTTTCTCCCCCGTGTAACCCGTGCGGCAGACCATCACCTCGATGCTGTCGATCACTCCCATCTCATGGGTGAACGACGGAGCGTCCGGAAGCCCGAGGCGCTCGAGCGAGCGCGGCCCCTGGACGGCGAGGAGCCCGTAGTCGTCGGAGGCGTCGCGCACCTCGGTGCCGCGGGGCTCACGCTCCTTGAGCCACTCGTAGACGACTTCGCGATTGGACGCGTTGACGACCAGGAGGAACTGCCCGTGCGCGAGGCGGTACGCGATCAGGTCGTCGACGATCCCGCCCCGCTCGTTGATCAGCAGCGTGTACTGGGCCTCACCGTCAGCGATACGGTCGATGTCGTTGGAGAGCATCGCCTGCAGAAAGGCCTGCGCCGTCGGCCCGTCGACGTGGAGCTCGCCCATGTGTGACACGTCGAAGACACCGCAGTCGGCCCGGACCGCCCGATGCTCGGGGATGACACCCTCGTACTGCACGGGCATCTCGTAGCCCGCGAAGGGCACCATGCGCGCCCCGAGGCCTACGTGACGCTCGAACAGCGGCGTGCGCTTGAGCGTGGCTTCCACCGCCGCGACTCTAGATGCTCGAGCACCGACGTACGACGCTTAGCCGTCCAAGCAACAGGGCGCCGCGAGCGACCACGCAATGCTTGCGGAGCTAGTCCTCCTTGAGGAAGCTCGGGATGTCGATCTCCACGTCCTGGACGCTCGGTGCCTGGAATGGCTGCCGCTCGTTGGACGATTCGGCTGGAGCCTCGACGCGGCGGCGACGCGGACGGCCTCCGAACCCGGTTGCGATGGCCGTCACCCTGACATCGCCTCCCATCGACTCGTCGATGACGGCGCCGAAGATGACGTTGGCGTTCGAGTCCGCGGCGCTCGTCACGACCTGTGCAGCCTCGTCCACCTCCGCGAGGCCGAGGTCGGAGCCTCCCGTGATGTTGAGCAGCACTCCTGTAGCTCCGTCGAGCGAGGTCTCGAGAAGCGGAGAGGAAATTGCGGCGCGCGCGGCATCGACAGCGCGGTTGTCCCCACTTCCGACACCGATGCCCATGAGCGCGGATCCGGCGTCTCGCATGATCGTTCGGACGTCTGCGAAGTCGAGGTTGATCAGGCCCGGCACCGTGATCAGGTCGGTGATGCCTTGCACGCCCTGGCGAAGGATGTCGTCGACCATCCGGAACGCTTCGGTGACCGGGGTCGAGCGCTCGACCACCTGCAGGAGGCGGTCGTTCTCGATCACGATGAGCGTGTCGACGTTCTCGCGGAGCGTCTGGATGCCTTGCTCGGCCTGATCGGACCGTAGCCGGCCTTCGAAGGCAAAAGGCCTGGTCACGACACCGACCGTGAGCGCACCGAGCTCCTTGCCGATCTCGGCGACGATGGGTGCACCACCTGTACCGGTGCCGCCTCCCTCGCCCGCTGTGACAAAGATCATGTCCGCGCCCTTGAGCGCTTCCTTCAGCTCATCCCGGCTCTCCTGGGCCGCGGCGATTCCCACACGCGGGTCGGCTCCGGCGCCGAGACCGCGCGTCGCCTTCGAGCCGATGTGGATCTTGACGTCGGCCTCCATCATCAGCAGCGCCTGGGCGTCGGTGTTCACGGCGACGAACTCCACGCCCGACATGCCTGCCTCGACCATTCGCGTCACCGCGTTGGACCCTCCGCCGCCGATGCCGACGACCTTGATCACCGCGAGATAGCTGCCTAGCTGATTGCTCATGTCTCAACCCACCTCAGGCTGAAGCTCCCATTGAACGTGCGACTAGCAAGCGACCTTTCGCCTTCGAGCGTACGGCTCCTCCATGGCATTGTCAACGGACAGCAGAATCCCAAGATTAAACCTCAACCTGAGACTTTAACTAGGAGGATCCCGCGACAGGCCGCTCGGGCACGCTTACGTCGATGTACCCCGCGTCGTCGTCGACGAGTCGAAACACCGCTTCTGCCACTGCCACCTTGAGACCGACGTCGGTGGCCTCGCCGAGCCGAATCTCGGGCCCACGGCGCAGGACGAGCGTGAACTCCTCGCTGGTCGCACGGATTGCCTTGACACGTCGCGGGAGCTTCGCCTCGAGGACGGCCGACAGAGCTCTCGTCGCGGGTACGAAGCTGGCCGGAAGTGTTCCGCCAACCCGAACGGCGACTCCACGGGCTAGCCAGAGCCGAGGATAGATTCGCTCGGTACCGGTCTCGATCTCACGTATCACCTTGCCCGATCCCGTCACGAGCCAGGAGGAGTGCCCTCGCCTGGCGACAGCAACCCCACGTTCCGGAGCAATCCTGACGACGAGCGTATGTGGGAAGGCTCGGTCGACCGAGACTCCTGCCACCGACGGGAGAGCCCGAAGCTTGCCCTCGATGTCGCCAGCGTCGACCGCGACCAGGCTCGTTCCGATCACGCCCTTCGTCGCAACCTCGACCTCTCGCACGATCTCGGGCGGCGCTCCGAGCACCTGGACGCGGTCGACGGCGAAGACCGACGATGCGTACGCCCCCCAGTACACGGCCATGGCGCCGCCGAGGACTGCGAAGGCGAGAAGAAGCGAACGGCCGGAGGGGACGAAACGAGCGAGATCCAGGCGATCACCAGCCGCGCCGCGCGGAAACGGGACGACGACGCTTGCCGCTCGCGCATGCCGGCGCGATCCGCGCTCGGTTCGTCCCCCGGCCATGCGGCGAGATTCGCCGCGTGACCCGTGCTTCCTACGTCAGGGCCGGCAGCTCGATCGCTCCGACGAGCGCCACCTCCCGCTCGAGCTCGACGCCGAACGTCTCGAGCGCGCGTCGCCGCGCCTCGACCATCAGTCCGATGCAGTCGGTGCTCGTGGCCTTGCCTGCGTTCTCGATGAAGTTGGCGTGCTTGGGCGAGATGGCAGCGCCTCCGATCCGGTGCCCCTTGAGGCCGCAGAGCTCGAGCATCTGACCTGCACCGATGTCGCCGGGCGGGTTCTTGAACACGCTCCCGAACGTTCGCTTGTTGGTCGGCTGCGTGGCCTTCCGGCGCGCGACGAGCTTCGCAATGGTCTCCTTGATCGCCTCGGATGAGCTCGGCTCGAGCTGGAACTCGACTCGGGCGACCACGTCTCCGGGGGACAGCGACGAGTGCCTGTACTCCAGGCCGAGCTCCTTCACGGTCAGCCAGCCCTCTCCGTCGGCCGTGACGACCAGGGCGCGGACGAGGACATCCGACCAGTCTCGCCCGTATGCCCCGGCGTTCATCCGCACACCGCCTCCTGCCGTGCCCGGGATCGCGCAGGCGAATTCGAGGCCCCCGAGACCAGCGGCGCGTGCGCGATGCAAGCAGACCGCGTTCGTCGCTCCTCCACCCGCGGAGAGCAGACCGCCCGCGGTCTCCACGCCGGCAAGCTCTCCGTCGAGCCTGAGTACCAGAGCATCGACGCCCTCGTCGGCCGCGAGCATGTTGGAACCGAGCCCGACGACGAGGACGTCGAGCCCCTCGCCCCTGGCGAAGCCAAGTGCTTCGGCAAGCTCCGCCACGGAGCCGGGTCGGGCGAATGCCCGAGCGCGACCGCCTGTTCCGATCGTGGTGAGCCGCGACAGCAATACGTCGTGCTCGATCTTCATCGCTAACCGCGCAGCCCTTCGACTATCGCGCGCGCGATCCGCCACGGCTCTCCCACTCCAAGCGTGACGATGACGTCGCCTGGCTTCGCCCACGCGAGCGCGAGCGAGCTGGCGTCGTCGAGCGTAGGAGCCCAGCCACGCCGAACACCCACGGGAACGCTGTCCAGCACCGACTTGCCCGTAACGCCCGGAGAGGGTGCGTCTCGACCTCCGATCACGTCCGTGACGACGGCTGCGTCCGCGAGCCCGAGCGCGGCCCCGAGCTCCTTGGAAAGCTGGCGAGTGCGCTCGTAGACGTGGGGCTGGTACACGGCGATGAGGCGCCTATCGGTGACGCCGCGTGCCGTTCGAAGGGTTGCGGCGATCTCCGTGGGGTTGTGCGCATAGTCGTCGATGACGCGAATCCCGCCTCGCTCGCCCACCAGCTCGAACCTCCGCCCCACTCCGGTGAAGCCTGCAAGCACGCGTTCGGCGTCGGCCCGCGCGATCCCTGCGAGCTCGAGCGCGGCCAGCGCCGCAGCGGCGTTCCGGCGGTTGTGCTCACCGGGGACAGCGAGCTCGAGGTCAGCGAGCTCCAGCTCCCATCCACGCACGACGAGGGGCGTTCCCCCGACCCATTCGTCGAAAAAGGCCGCGAGCTCGGCCTCGGAGGCGTACGTCGCGTGGTGATCCAGCTCGATGTTCGTCACCACGGCGATCTCGGGACGAAGAAGCCCAATCGAGCGATCGGACTCGTCACCCTCGACTACGAGCCAGCCCTCGCCTGCTCCTGCGTTCCCGCCGAGCTGTGGGACGACGCCTCCGACGATCCACGACGGGTCCTGGTCGAGCTCGCGGAGGACGTATGCGATCATCGCAGCGGTCGTGGTCTTGCCATGCGCGCCCCCGACGACGATCGATCTACGAAGCGCGACGAGCTCCGCGAGGAACTCGGCGCGAGAGCGGCCCGCGATTCGGCCCGTATGGGCGGTCGAGACGACGACCTCGAAACCCACAGGAGGCACCGGCTCGCCACCGAGGTCCACCTCGATCCCGTTCAAGGCCTCGAGGAAAATGGTGTCGCGCGCCTCCCAACCGCGCACCTCGGCTCCCCACGCCCGCGAGAAGTTGGCGTACGCAGAGAGCCCGGCGCCTCCGATCCCGACGAAGTAGATCCGTCTGCCGGACAACGGAGCGTCAGTGCCGGCCATCACGCTCCTTCCCAAGTGACACTTGTCGCCGGCATCGTGGCTCCCGCGACGTGCGAGCTCGATGAGCTCGTCGGCGATCGCCTCGGCGGCGTGGGGCCTGGCGAGCGCGTGCATCGCCTCGCGCATGCGACGAAGGCGCTCGGCATCGCCGAGTAGCTCAGACACGAGGCCCGGGACGCGCGACAGCTCACTCTGGTCGAGAGCCACCGCGCCGCCACCTCGCTCGAAGTGGCCTGCGTTGAGACTCTGGTGATCCGCGGTCGCATGCGGGTACGGGATCAGAATGGACGGCGTCCCGGCGGCAGCCAACTCCCACACCGTGCCGCCCGCCCGCGAGATCGCGAGATCGGCGACGGCGAGTGCCTCGCCGAAGTGGTCAGTGGTCGGAATCAGGACGTAGTCCGAGCGCTTCACCTTCGGGCGTAGCGCCTCATAGTCCCGTGCCCCCGAGACATGCAGCACAGCGGGGCCCCGGCCGCCGAAGGAGGCGACGGCGAACTCGTTCAGCGCCTGCGCACCGGCTAGGCCTCCGAACACGGCGAGAACAGGGCCTTCGGCAGGTAGGCCGAACCGCGCCCGCCCCGCTTTGCGATCTCGACCGAGATGCGCACCGGGAATCGGGCGACCCGTCACCAGGTACTTCGCGCCGTCTCGGCCAGGGATCGAGTAGGCGAGGAAGACCTTTCGTGCGAACGGCGAGGCGAGCCGGTTCGCGAGGCCGAGGTGCGCGTCCGCCTCGGTCAGCGCCGCCGGAATCCCGCGCAGCCGGGCGGCGAGCACCATCGGTCCAGCCACGTAACCACCCGCGCCCAGCACGACGTCGGGGCTGCGGCGGGCGAGGATGCGGCGGCAAGCGAATGGGGCACGCACGGCCTGCGCAACGGAGCGGACGAGGTCGAGACCGATCCTGCGCGGGAACCCCGAGACCTCGAACGTGTCGAGCTCGAAGCCCGCCTCAGGAACCAGACGCGACTCGACGCGTCCGCGCGACCCGGCGAACGTCACCGTCACCCCGCGCGCGCGCAGTGCTTCGGCGACCGCGAGAGCGGGCCGGACGTGCCCGGCTGTTCCGCCCGCCGCGATCAGGCACGCGAGCTTGGACGACTGTTCCATTCACCGCGATGTTAAGGAGAATCCCCACCCCGGCGAGAAGCACGACGAGGCTCGAGCCGCCGTAGGACACGAAGGGAAGTGGGATCCCGGTCAGCGGGGCGATCCCGAGCACGGCCGCGAGGTTGATCGCCGCCTGGCCGCAAATGAGCGCCGTGAGCCCGGCCGCGAGCAGCTTTCCGAAGGGGTCCCGACAGCGAAGCGCGATGCGAAACCCGGCCACGGCGAAGACGCCGAACGCCGCGATCACGAGCGCGGATCCGAAGAGGCCGAGCTCCTCCCCGATGACGGCGAAGATCATGTCCGTGTGGGCCTCGGGAAGGTACGAGATCTTGCCCACCCCCTCGCCGAGACCGGCGCCCGTGAAGCCTCCCGAGCCGATGCCGATCATCGCCTGGACGATCTGGAAGCCTGAGCCCTGAGCGTCACTCCACGGGTCGAGGAAGCTGAAGACCCGCGCCCGGCGATAAGGCTCGACCCAGATCGCGAGCAGCCCCATGGCTGTCGCGAGAAACGCTGCTACGACCAGAAGTCTCACCGGCACGCCCGCGACGAGGAAGACGGCGAGCATCATCCCGCAGAGAGAGATGGTCGTTCCAAGGTCGGGCTCGAGCAGGATGAGCCCGCAGAAGATCGCAGTGAGCAGTCCCAGGGGCTTGAAGAGCTCGCCGAACGTACGCGGAGGGCGACGCCGCGCGAGGTACACGGCGGCGAAGAGGCAGAGGGCGAGCTTGGCGAGCTCGGATGGCTGGAAGCTGGCAGGGCCGAGCAGGAACCAACGTCGCGCACCGTTGATCTCGGGCCCGAGGACGAGCACGGCGGCGCACAGGCCGAGCGCGACGAGCAGCAGCGGCGGCGCAAGGTAACGGAGGCGGTGGTAGTCGACGCGGGCAGCCGCCGTCATCACGATGACGCCGACGAGCGCATACACGGCCTGGCGCTTGAGGTAGCTCATGGGATCGCCGTCGCCGACGGCAGCCGAGGCCGATGTCGCGCTATAGACCATCACGAGCCCGAAAGCGACGAGGCCAAGCGTGACGAACGCAAGGAGCCGCTGGTCGAAGTGCCCGTCCCTCCTCACGTGAGATCCTCCACGAGGCGACGGAACGAATCCCCTCTCGCCTCGAAGTCGTCGAATTGATCGAAGCTGGCGCACGCCGGGGAGAGGAGCACGACGTCGCCGGCCGTCGCGTTCGACGCGGCCGCCGTCACCGCCGATCGGAGGTCACCCGAAACGACGTAGGAGACGCCCGCGACTTCGAGTGCCGCGGCAATCTCCCGCGACGCCTCTCCGATGACGTAGGCACGATCTTCCGAAGAGAAGGCAGCAGCGAGCGGCGTGTACGACTCGGCTTTCCCTCGCCCGCCCAGGATCACGTGCAAGTGAGAGCCCGGGAACGACGTAAGCGCGCGCAGCGTCGCGCCGACATTCGTGGCTTTCGAGTCGTTGACGTAGCGCACGCCGCGAAGCTCGCGGACGAGCTCGATGCGGTGCTCCACCCCGGCGAAGGTGCGCAGCGCGTCGGCGATCGCATCGTCTTCGATCCCGGCCGCGCGGGCAGCAGCCGTTGCCGCAGCCGCGTTCTCGCGGTTGTGCGGCCCCGGAATGCGCGGCTCCGCAGGCAGCTCGTCGTCGGCAGCGAACTCGATGCGGCGGCCATTCCCCGGAACCGGCACAGATCCTCGAGGAACTACGGCGGAGTCGTCGCCCGACTGCCACTCGAACATGCGCAGCTTCAAAGACGCGTACGAGTCGAACGAGCCGTGACGGTCGAGATGATCTGGCTCGAGGTTCAGAAGGATGCCGATCTTCGGCTTGAGCGTCAGTACGTCCTCGAGCTGGAACGACGAGAGCTCGCAGACGATCCACGTGTCGCGAGGGACGGCGCCGACGAGTGACGTGAGCGGGCGGCCGATGTTTCCCGCTACCTCGACAGGCCTGTCCGCTGCGCGAAAGACGGCTCCCAGAAGCGCGCTCGTGGTCGTCTTGCCATTCGTGCCGGTGACGCCGAGAATCGGATTCGGAAGGAGTCTCGCGCCGAGCTCGATCTCGCTCCACACGGGAATCCCGCGCGCGCGCGCACCGGTGACGAGCAGCCTCTCACCCGGGACGCCCGGGCTCTTCACGACGAGATCGATCCCCTGTAGCAGCGTCTCCTCCTCGGCTCCGAGGTGAACTTCGACGCCGAGCTCGACGAGCCTCCCCACCTCGACGGCCTCGTTCCAGTCGAACGCGACCACCGAAGCGCCCTGCGCGACGAGCAGCTCCCCAGCCGCGTTCCCAGAGCGGGCGAGCCCTACGACGAGGACCCTCTTGCCGGACAGCTCCCCTCTGATCAAGGCTCGACGAACTGCAGGAAGTCGCCGTAGAAGAGGGCGAACCCGGAGGCGCACAGAATCGCGCAGATGATCCAGAACCTGACCATCACCTTCGTTTCCGACCATGACTTCATCTCGAAGTGGTGGTGGATCGGAGCCATCAGGAACACGCGGCGGCCGGTTCTCTTGAAGCTGACGACCTGGATGATCAGCGACAGCACCTCGATCACGAAGATGCCCGCGATGAGGGGCAGCAGGATCTCGGTGGCAGTGACGATCGCGAATCCCGCAATCGCCCCTCCCAGAGCCATCGAGCCGGTATCGCCCATGAAGACCTCGGCGGGGAACGCGTTGTACCAGAGGAAGCCGATCGTTCCGCCGATCAACGCCGCCGCGAGCGTCGCGATGTCCAGGTAGACCTCGCTTCGGTCGCCTGGCACGCCCGAGCGAATCCAGGCGATTCCCGCGATGGCGAGAAAGGTCAGGAGCATGATCGTGGCGGTACCCGCGGCAAGTCCGTCGATGCCGTCCGTGAGATTCGCACCGTTCACGGTCCCCGCGATGACGAAGAAGAGAAATGGGTAGAAGAGGATGCCGAGGTCGAGATCCCAGCCGGCGACCGGCACGTACATCGACGTCGAGAAAGCATCGCTCGCCTGTAGCAGCACCGCTGCTCCGACGGTGACGACCGCAAGCAAGACCATCTTCCAGCGCCCGGAGAGGCCAAGCGAATGGCGCCGGCGCAGCTTGAGGTAGTCATCGCCGAACCCGATAGCCGCACACCCGAGCGTGATGAAGAGCACGGTCAGCGCCTCGGCTGTGTACTGCGAGAGAGCGAGAAAGGGGAAAACCGCTGACGCGATGATGAGGAGGCCTCCCATCGTCGGCGTTCCTTGCTTGACGACATGGGCCGCAGGCCCTTCGGCTCGGATCTGCTGTCCGAGGTTTCTCGCCCGGAGCACTTCGATGAACTTCGGCCCGATGACGACGGCGGCGACCATCGCGAGCAGGCCGGCAATCAGTACTGGGACCATGCTCGAGCGAAGTTCGTGATCTCGTCGGCGATGCCTTCGAGCCCGACAGCTCGTGATGCCTTCACGAGGACGACGTCGCCGGGTCGGAGCGTCGAGCGAGCGGCCTCGACAGCTTCCTCGACTCCGACGGCCCACGCCACGGCGCCGTAAGCGCGCGCCGACTCCCCCACCCCGATGACCTCGATGCCGAGGTTCGAGGCGAGCTCGCCGATCTGGCGGTGGTATCCGTCCGACTTCGAGCCGAGCTCCGCCATCTCTCCGAGGATTGCCACGCGCCGACGATCTCCCGCCCGCTCGGCCAGGTGCTCGAGCGCGGCGCGCATCGAGTCGGGGTTCGCGTTGTACGCGTCGTTGATCACCAGCCCGCCACCTGGGAGTGGCGACTCCTGCCCCCGCCAGGGCGAGAGTCGGATCGAGGCGACTCCCTCATAGGCGCGCGCGAGGGGGAGCCCGAGCGCCGCGTACGCGTGCAGCGCGGCGAGCGCGTTCACCGCGTGGTGTCGCTGCGTAAACGGAAGCTCGAGCTCCACGAACTCGCCGTCGACGGTGAAGCGAGTCGTCCCGGCAGCGGATTGGATGTCGTCCGGGTCGAAGCGCCGAATCGCGATGTCGTCGCGTCCGAGATACGGCGCGAGTTCCGACGCGCGGGCGGGAACCACAGCCGTACCGTGGGGAGGAAGCGCAGCGATAGCTTCGGCATTTGCCTCTGCAACCCGCTCGACCGTCCCGAGAAGCTCGAGGTGCTCCGGGCCGATATGGGGTATCACGGCGATGTCCGGGCGCGCAATCTCGCACAGAGCCGCGATCTGCCCGAGGCCACGCATGCCCATCTCCGTGACGAGGACGGCGGTCTCGGGCTCGAGCCGGCACACCGTCAGGGGCAGGCCGATCTCGTTGTTGAGGCTCTTCTCGGCCCAGATCGTCGGTGTGTGAGCCGCGCAGAGTGCGCCCAAGATGTCCTTGGTCGAGGTCTTTCCCGCCGATCCGACCACGGCGACCACGTGGGCGTCGCTCTTGGAGCGGACGAGTGTCGCCAGCGCCGCCAGGGCGGCGTCCTGGTCGTCGGGCACGAGCGTCGCCGCACCTCGGGCTCCGGCCTCGTCGACGTACCGAACCCCCGCGTTGAGTGCGACGAAGAGATCGCCGGGGCGCACCTCTCGCGAGTCGGCCTTGATGCCGACGATCGAGCCGTCCGGATCGCTGCCCTCGAGCTGACCAAGACGAAGACCTTCAACCTCGCGGAATGCGACCGGAATCACCCACTGCCTCCAAAGGACAGGCCCCAGTGCCCAGCACTCATGCGTCAGAAGAGTGTGTCAATTGCTCCACCGTGCGTCGTCTCACGAGGAAAGGCCGAGTGACACCAGCGCTTCGCGCGCGACCGAGCGATCGTCGAAGGGATGGACGTCGCCGGCGATCTCCTGTCCCTGCTCATGGCCCTTTCCGGCGATCACGACGACGTCGCCAGGCTCGGCGAGCGACAGCGCACGCTGGATCGCGGTGCGCCGATCGGGATCCATCTCGACGTCCACGCCGGCTCCCTGCAACACCTCTGCGATGATCGCCACCGGCTCCTCCGAGCGCGGGTTGTCGGATGTGACGATGACGATGTCGGCGTGCTCGACTGCGACACGGCCCATGAGCGGGCGCTTTCCCCGGTCGCGGTCTCCCCCCGCCCCGAAAACGACGATGACTCGACCCTCTCCGAGCCCACGCGCGGCTCGAAGAACGGTCTCTAGCGAATCGGGAGTGTGCGCGTAGTCGACGAGGACGACGAACGGCTGTCCAGCGTCGATGGCCTCGAATCGCCCCGGAACGCCGGGCACATGCGCGATCCCCGCCGCGATCGCGTCCTCGTCGAGGTCCAGAAGGAGGCCCGCAGCAACGGCGCCGAGGACGTTCTCGACGTTGAACGATCCGCGAAGCGCCGTCTCGATATCGATCCCGGCCGCGCGAAACGTGCTTCCCCGAGGCCCGAGCTCCAGGCGCTCGGGCCGAACCTCCGCGGCCGGGTCGCGCCCGAACGTAACGAGCGGTGCGCGGTGCACGTCGGCGAGCTCGCTCGCGAGCCGCCGGCCCCATTCGTCTCCGACGTTCACGGCGGCGGGAGGCGGTTGCGCCCCCGTGAACAACCGCCGCTTCGACTGGAAGTACCCCTCCATCGATCCGTGGATATCGAGGTGATCCTGACTCAAATTCGTGAATACGAGCGCATCGAACCTGACGCGGTCGAGTCGCTTGAAGGTGGAGCCGTGCGAGGACGCCTCGAGGGCGACGCTCCGATCGCCCGCTTCGACCATCTCTCGGAAGAGACGCTGGAGATCGATGGCCTCGGGTGTCGTGAAGGGTGCGGCACGATGCTCGCCGCCGACAATCCACTCGATCGTTCCGATGAGCCCGGGCTTGTGGCCCGCCGATTCGAGCATCGCTTGGAGGAGAAAGGCGGTCGTCGTCTTGCCGTTCGTCCCCGTCACCCCGACGACCTCGAGCTCCTTCGTCGGCTCGCCGAAGAACGAGTCTGCCGCGACAGCCATCGCCGCCCTCGCGTCCGGGACGACAAGCTGCGGAACGTTCACGTCGAGGACCCGCTCGACCACGAGGGCGACTGCGCCTCGCTCGATCGCCTCCCAGGCGAGATCGTGACCGTCGACCCGCTCGCCGGGAACGCAGAAGTACAGCGCACCCTTGCTCACGCGGCGGGTGTCGTACGCGAGGTCGCCGATCTCGACCGGCTGAGCTCCGGTCACCTCGCTCGGTGCGAGTGCCCGGATCAGGGCGTCCAGCTCCACCTCGGGAAAGGCTAGTGCAAGGTCAGTGTCTGACACCGCCCCAAGCAACCATGGGGGTTTGCGGCCTCAGGTGTCAGACACTCACGCTCAGCGCGCTTCCCTGCACGTGGCGCGTCCGGCGGCACTTCCAGGTGCTGCAGGTTGAAGCGGGCGATCTCCCTGAACGTAGGTGCGGCCACGACACCTCCGTAGATGTTCCCCCGCGGCTCGTCGACCATCACCATGATTACGAGCCGTGGCTTCGTGGCGGGCACGAGGCCGACGAACGATGCGACGTAGCGAGACGTGGAGTAGCGACCGTTCGACTCGATCTTCGCCGCTGTACCAGTCTTGCCGGCCACCGTGTAACCGGGGATCGCCGCCTCGGTTCCCGTTCCCTCGAGCACGACGCCACGGAGCATCGTCAACATCTGCCTCGAGACCGAGCGGGACACGACGCGGCGCTTCTTGGTCGCCGCGACCGCCTGTCCGTCGACTCGGTCGACGAGGTGAGGCGTGACCAGGACGCCACCGTTCGCGATGACCGAGTAGGCGCGTGCCATCTGGATCGGCGTCACCGCGATCCCGTGCCCGATCGGGACGGTTCCGATAGTCGATCCAGACCACTTGTTCAGCGGAAGAGCAAAGCCCGGGGATTCGCCTGGGAAGTCGATTCCGGTCGAAGCTCCGAATCCGAAGCGATCGATCCACGACGACAGACGCCCCTCCCCGAGGCGCTGAGCCATCGTGATCGTTCCGATGTTCGACGACTGCTCGACGATCTGCGTGACCGTCAGCCGTTGCGTCCCTCGCGAGTGAGACTCGTGGATCACGCGATCCGAGACCTTGATCGTCGGCGCGAGTCGGAACGACGTGGTCGGGCTTACGATGCCTTCCTGAAGCGCCGCGGCGACGGTGACGAGCTTGAAGGTCGACCCTGGCTCGTACGTGTCGGTCACCGCGCGGTTTCGTCGTCGATCGGCACGCGTTGTCGGAAATCGGTTTGCGTTGAAGCGCGGCGCAACAGCCATGGCAAGCACGGCTCCCGTGTACGGATCCATCACGATCGCGGACGCGGCACGGGCGCCCCATCGGCGGACGGTCTCCTGCAGGACGGCCTCGGCATTGGCCTGTATCTGATGGTCGATCGTCAGTCTCACGTTCTTCCCAGGCGTCTCCTGCTTCGTGGAGACGACATCGAGAGCTCGACCGAAGGGGTCCTTGACGATCGTCTCGCTCCCCGGCCGGCCCGCGAGAACTTTCTCGAGAGACCGCTCCAGACCCTCGAGCCCCTTGTTGTCGAGCCCGGCGAACCCCAGCACCTGAGCGGCGACAGGCCCCTGTGGGTACGTTCGCAGCTCTTCCGGGTAGAAGCCGAGCCCCGCGAAGCCGAGCTTCTCGAGCGCCTCCGCCCGGAGAGGATCCGCCTTTCGTGCCACGTACACGAACCCGCGCGAGCGATCGACGAGCTGCGGGTACACCACGCCGGGCTCGACGCCGAGCGCCTTGCCGGCTGCGAGAGTCAAGTCACGCGGACGGTCGACCTGCCGCGGGTTGGCATACACGGTCGTCGTCTGTGCGCCAATGGCGAGCGGCTCACCGTTGCGATCGACGATCGTTCCGCGTGCCGCCGGCACGACCACCGTCTCCCGGTGCTGGCGGAGCGCCATCGCTGCCAGCTCCGGGCCTTTGACGGCCTGGAGCCACACGGCGCGTCCGAGAGCTACGGCAAGGAGCGCGACGAAGACTCCTGCGAGGAGGACGATCCGCCGGTTCGTCGCGGCCGGCTTCACCGGTCCAGGTGAACGAATGTCATCTCGTCGGGGTCAGCTTTCACGAGTCCCAGCTCCTTCTGAGCGAGGCGGTCGACGCGCGACGTGGCCGAGGCGGTCGAGAGCTCCGAGCGCAAGCGAGAGATGTCCGAGCGAAGCTCCGTCCGCTCGCGGCCGACCTGGTCGAGCTCGAGGTTGAGTCGCAGCACCGTGACGTTCACCGCGACGACGCCCGCGAGCAGCAGAGCGACGAGAACGATCCAGACGACGCCACCCCCGAGAGCCCAGCGGCGTCGCCGAGCGGCAGACCGCGTGCGGACGTGCCCGGCTCGTGCGTCCTGCGCGATCGCGGACATCAGACCTTGATCGCCGCCCTCAAGCGAGCGGAGCTCGCGCGCGGATTGACATCGACCTCACGCGCCGACGCGCGCACGAGCTTGCGCGTCAGGATCCGAAGCTCCGGTTCGTGCCCGCAGACGCAGATTGGGAGCTCGGGCGGGCACGTGCAGCCGCGGGCACGGTCTCGGAGGAACCGCTTGACGATGCGATCCTCGAGAGAGTGGAAGCTGATCACTGCCAGTCGACCGCCCGGCCGTAGCATCTCGAACGCTGCAGGCAGGCCCGCCTCGAGGGATTCGAGCTCGTGGTTGACCTCGATGCGAAGTGCCTGGAACACGCGCTTTGCGGGGTGCCCCTCACCGAAGCGAGCCGGTGCGGGAATCGAGGCCCGGACGACGTCAACCAGCTGCCCGGTGCGCTCGATGGGGCTCTCGCTCCGACGCCGAACGATCCCGCGCGCGATCTGGCGCGCGTAGCGCTCCTCCCCGTACCGGCGGAAGATCGTCTCGAGCTCTCGCTCGTCCCACGTCGCGAGAATGTCGGTCGCACTGACCTCGTCAGAGGGATCCATCCGCATGTCCAAGGGGGCGTCCGTCGCGTACGAGAACCCACGCTCGGGACGATCGACCTGCATCGAGCTCAGGCCGAGGTCGAGCAAGACGGCGTCGGCGCGCACGCCGTTCCCTGCGAGCTGCGAAAGGACGACGGCGTAGTCGCCGCGCAGGAAGCGCATCTGGATGCCGCGCGTCGACGCCTTCACATGGTCGAAGTAAGTGCGCACGGTCGGGTCGCGGTCGATCGCCACGAGCTTCCCGCTCCCTTGGAGCTCGGCCGCGAGGAGGCGCGAGTGCCCGCCCGCCCCGAACGTCGCATCCACGATGGTTTCCCCAGGCTGCACGTCGAGGAGCTCGCGCACCTCGTCGGCGAGCACGGGGACGTGATCAGCTGCGTCTGTCCGCTGCACGTTCGGCAACATCGCCTACGCTCCCTTCGATCTCGCTCACGTGGGCCGCCCAGTGAGAGCGGTCCCAGATCTCGATGTGGTCGTGCACTCCGGCGACGACGACGTCTTTGCCGAGCGCCGCGTGCGTGACGAGGTCCGGTGGTACGAGAACCCGCCCTTGCTTGTCGAGCTCGGCGACCGCGGCGCCGGCGAAGACGTAGCGCTTCATCTCGCGAGCCTCCCGCGTGAGCGAGTCCAGCTCGGCGATCCGTGCCACGCTCGCGTCCCAGCTCTCCCGCGGATACACGTCGATGTTCCGATCGATCCCGCGGGCGAGAACGACGCCGGCAGACAACGCATCGCGGAACTTCGCCGGCAGGGTGAGCCGGTTCTTCTCGTCGACCGTGTGCTCATGCTTTCCGTAGAACATCGGAGGGGCCGTGGTCTGTCTCCCACGGAGCCCCACCTTACTCCACTTTCCCCCACGACGCAACCCCTGCGCCCCACTTGAGATGCGGCCGCTTTACAACCGGCCTGGCACCCTAGTGACGCCGCTTCGGCGCCAATCAGCCTCAGGACGCTACGGCTCGAGCGGAACGGCCTCCGCGTGGACACCTGGACCCGCCAGCGCGCCTGCGCCGCAGCGTGAAGCGAACTCGAGCGCCGGCAACGCTTCGAGGCCCGCTGCCAGGGCAAACGCAAGCCCGGCCGCGAAACAGTCGCCGGCTCCGTACGAGTCCACGACAGTGGGTGGAAGTGGAGCAGCAGAGTACGGCCCGCCGGGCTGCGCCCAACCCCCGAGGGCGCCAGAGGTCGTCACGACGAGCCGCGGCTCGGGATCGAGCTCGCCTGGACGATAGAGCTCTGCCTCGTCCTTGCCGCTCGACACGAGCGCGTCCAACTCGATCGCACCCTGCCGAAGCGTCACGAGCTCGCGGGCCGTTGCGACGAGGACGCGTGCGCGGCGAGCCAGCAGGAGCGCATCTGTATCTCCCGCGCAGAAGTACACCGCGTCGCAACGCGCGAGCTCGTGCCACGGGAGCGAATCGTCATGGCCGCGCGGATGGAGCTTCCTGCCAATCGTCGTGATCGTTCGCTCCCCGGTCTCGTCGACGAAGATGAACCCGCTTCTCTGGGGGCCTGCGACGGCAGTGGCGTGCACCTCGACCCCACGTGCCTCGATCTCGAGCTTCGCTCGGTGTCCGCGATCGTCTTCACCGAGAGCGGTGAAAAAGATCACGGAGTCGGCGAGCTGGACGAGCTGAGCCGAGGCGACGACCCCTCCGCCGGCTGCCTGCTCCCACGATTCGGAGGCATGGACGATCTCGCCGGGGCGCGGTACACCCTCGACAGGGACGAACTCCATCCACTCCACATGCCCGACGACAGCAGCTCGCATGACGGACATGCTCACAAATGCGCCCGGCAGCGCGTTGGATGACGATGATGCACGTCGTGTCGATCCCTCCGTTCGAGAGCTTCTACGAGCAGCATCGGGTCGAGGTGCTCCGATTGCTTCGACGGCGACTGGGAGTCGATCGAGCCGAGGATGCATACCAGGAGACGTTTCTCCGCGCACTAAAGGCGTATCGCCGCCTGGAGCACGGGGAGCACCTTCGTGCGTGGGTGCTTACGATCGCGCAGAACGTGGCGCTCGACACGCTTCGCCGGGCGAAGCCGAGCTCCGAGCTCGTCGAGACCGCGACCGAGGACGCCCGTCCCGCGTACGAAGAGCTTGGAGATCTGACCAACGGGCTCCCGCCCAAAGAGCGCGCTGCCGTCGTGCTCCGGTACGGCTACGACCTGACGTACGAGCAGATCGCGACCGCCCTCGGATCGAGCCCGGATGCCGCGCGCCAGGCCACGTCCACAGGTGTCCGCCGACTCCGAAGGAGTACCGCCCGATGACAATCTCTCGCGATCTCGATCGACGATTCCGCGCCGCCGCATTCGACCTCGACCTGATCGACGTTGGCTTCGACGTCATCGACTCGCCGATCGGCCCGCTCTTCATGGCCGCGTCGAGTCGCGGGCTCGCTTCGATCTCGTTCGACATCGATCCCGACGAGCAGTTGGAGCGGCTGGCGAAGATCGCCGGTCCCGCGGTTCTCCGCTCGCCGAAGTCGGTGGACCTCGCGCGCCGGCGAGCTCGACGAGTACTTCGCCGGCCGGCGCCGCGTCTTCGACCTGTCGCTGGATCTCCGCGCGCTCCCGCCGTTCACCGTCTCGGTGCTGGGGCAGCTCGCGCGTGTGCCCTACGGGGAGACGACGACCTACGGAGCCCTGGCCGCCCGCGTCGGGCGACCGCGGGCAGCTCGCGCGGTCGGAACGGTGATGAACAGAAACCGAATCCCGATCGTCCTACCCTGCCATCGCGTGATCGGAGCGAGTGGCGACCTCGTGGGCTATGGAGGCGGGCTCGACAAGAAGGTCGCGTTGCTCGAGCTCGAGGGAGCGCGATAGACAAGGTCCCCGCGATACTTTCGATCCCGGCTCGCTCGTCAGGGCTAGTCCTCGCGAGGCTGCTTTGGCCACGCTAGTTCGGGAACGAGCTCATGGCGACCCGTTGGACACCAGCCGCCATCTCCCAACGAGCCGGTCGCGTGTCTACCGGAGGATTCTACGGCCACAGCAGTGGCCCAAAGCTCAATTCGAGACAACTAGCTACTAACCGAGAGGGAGGATGGCTCGTCGTTGAAGGAAGATATGCGGCACGCGATCATCAGTGGGCGGAACGTCGCCGTCTTCATCGCGGCACTGCTGGTCGTCCTGGCGGTCGGCGCCGTCGGCCGCGCCCATCATGGCGAGTCCATTCGGGCGGACGTTCCGCCAACGCGCGCGCAGCTCGTCGCCTCGCTGCCCCCTACCGTCTCGATCGCCCGTATCCGTAAGCATCTGGTCGCACTGCAGCGCATCGCGGATCGTCACGGTGGGACACGGGTCGCCGGAAGTCCAGGTTACGCGGCCTCGGTTCGCTACGTACAGCAAGCGCTCGCGCGCGTGGGCTACCGGCCGAGAGTCGCCCCGTTCCCGTTCGTCGAGTACGAGGAGCTGGTCGAGCGCGGGCAACAACTCGCTCCTGTGCGTCGCTCGATCGAACTGGAAGCGATCGACTACTCGCCTTCGACGCCTCCCGGAGGGATCCAAGAGAGGATCGTCCCGAGCAGCGGCAGCGGTTGCTCTGCAAGCGACTTCCCCCAGGCCAAAGGCCGAATCGCGCTCGTCGAGCGCGGCATTTGCTCCATCGCGGACAAGGCGCAGAACGCTCAGGCTGCCGGAGCGCTCGCGCTGCTCGTGTTCGCTACCGAGCGTGGGCCGATAAACGCCACGCTCGGCGATCCAGACACGTCCGAGATTCCGGTCGCGGCGGTCGAGCAGTCCGTCGGGCGGTCTCTTTCGGCGACACGCGACGCAGTCGTTCGGATCGAGATCGTCACGAGGAAGCGGCGAACTTCTTCGCAGAACGTCGTCGCGGACACGCACCGGCAACGCGGTCGCGTGCTCCTCGTCGGGGCGCACCTCGACTCCGTTCTCCTCGGTCCTGGCATTAACGACAACGGGACCGGTGTAGCGACATTGCTAGAGATCGCCCGCGTCGTCAAGCAGCGGGGACCCCGGATGGCCGTCCGCTTCGCGTTCTGGGGCGCCGAGGAGTTCGGCCTGTTCGGCTCGCGTGCCTATGCCGACTCTGCCCGACGGCAGGAACTGGTCGCGTACCTCAACTTCGACATGCTCGGCTCGCGCGACCACGTGCGGGCCGTCTACGAAGGCCCCTACGCATCACGCTTTCACGCCTACTTTCGGCGGCGAGGCCTCCGCAGCGAGCGGATCGACCTGACTGGACGCTCGGACAACCACTCCTTCGAGCAGATCGGCGTTCCGACGGGTGGCCTCTTCGCCGGCGGCGACGCCTGCTACCACCTGGCCTGTGATCGGGTGAACGCGGTGGACTTCCGGATCCTTGAACAGCTCGCAGCTGGCGCCGCTTTCGGGATCGCGTCGCTCGCGCCCCATCGATAGAGCCTTCGTGCGGCCGGGGTTCCCCGCAACGCCAGGAGCGAGCAAAGAGACGACCGCCACAACCCAGCTCTCACACGGGCCTCGCCTTCGACGTCGAGGCGTAGTGCCGTTCTCTCCATCCGTCCTTAGTACTGATGAGTACCTAGGATCGAGGCAGTACCAATCCCTTCGGCAGCGACGCCTCGGTGGTGGTCACCTTCCTTCGAGGCGGTCACGATTACCGTGTCCAATCAGCGGCTTCGTCGACACCCTCAACGAGGACGCGGGGCTTCCCGCCGATCCACGGTACTTGAACCAGCCGCCCATCGACCCACGCAAGGACAAGGCGTCCGTCACGAGAGAACGCGGCAGTAAAGACCTCGCCACGAACGCGTGGTAAGACCGCGCGAGTCTCCCCCGTCGAAGGATCGACGGCATAGGGATCCGAGCTCGCTTCACCCACGCTGTGTGCCAGGAGCCGACGCCCATCGTCCGACCAGGCGAACGGAGCCAGGTTCTTGTCCGTGATTCTCCGCTCACCGGTCCCGTCCGGCCGAACGAACCAGAGCTCGACCGGCGGGTGAAGCAAAGTGAACGGCTCGAACCGCGCAAATGCGATGCCGGGACGCCCCCACACAGGGCTGTCACTCCCCCGATCTCTTGTCAGCCGCCTGCGTTCTCCGCCACGAGTCGCGCCGCGGAAGAGATCGACATCGCCGATGGTGACGCGGGGCCGGTGTCCCGCCTTTCGTGCCCAGACGATTTCCTTGCCGGATGGAGAGAAGCTGATGCCCCAGATGTCGCCCCCGCGGTCGATCGTCACACGTCGACCCGTTCGGATGTCTATGGCGAGAAGTGAGCCGTTGCTCGTGATCGCCAACCGGCGAGAGTCGGGCGCCCAAGAGACGACGCCGCCAGCCTCGGCGCCACTCGCGATCACACGTGTTGAGCCGCCGACGCCTGAGACGATACGGAGTCGATTGGCCCAATCCAAGAAGACGACCCAACGGCCGTCCGGCGAGATGTCGGGATAGTTTCCACGTGCAAGCCGCCGCCGGTTCGAGCCGTCGAGGTCCGCGGTCCAGATCGTCCCTCTCTCCTCGTATGCACCGCGAACTTTCACGTACTTGACGGTCACGAATGCGAGGAAGCCCTGTGTCGAGCTCATGGCCGCGGTCGCCGAGACGGCGTGGACGAGCCCAAGAAACGAGGACCCAAATCCGCGGCCGGAAGGAACGTCGTAGAGAGGAAGACGAGAATGCCGATGGCTGCGACCCGGAGTCGTGGTCGGGCAGAAGCTGAACGATCACTGCCGAGAAACCTCACCTTCGCATTGTGGCCCCTCAAGCGAGTTGGTCTATTCGAGGAGCCGGTACCCGACTCCCCAGACGTTGACGATGTAGCGGTCGTGTTCGGCCATGCGGAGCTTTTTCCGCAGGCGCGAAGCATGCGACTCCAGAGTGCGAGTCCGCCCCAGCGCGCGGAATCCCCACACCTCCCGCAAGAGCTCCTCCTTCGTGAAGACGCGGTACGGCTCGATGGCGAGCCGCGTCAGGAGCTCGAACTCCTTCGCTGACAAAACGACGAGCTCTTCGCGCACCGAAACCCGCCGCGTTCGCTTATCGACGACAAGGTCGCCCGCGACGAGTACGTCGGCGTTCCCGACCGAGGTTCTGCGCAGAAGCGCACGGATACGCGCGAGCAGCTCCTCGTACGCAAACGGCCGGCCCATGACGTCGTCGGCTCCTCGGTCGAGCGCACGCACGCGCTCGACGGGATCGGACGATGGCGCGAGCAGGATCACGGGAACGTTTCGATCCCAGCTCCGGCCCGGCTCACCGCGCCGCAGTCGCAGACACAGATCGAGCTCCGCGAGCAGCACGACATCCGGACGGGTCCGCTCCGCGAGCTCGAGGGCTTCGTTGCGGCGGGCAGCTCCCACGACGTCGAAGCCGTCGTCTCGCAGCTGTCGCCCCAGGTATTCGCGCGTCTCTAACTCCGGCTCGGCAACGAGGACTGCATTCGGCATGACGCCGACGCTAGCCTTGCCGCGCCCACTGCGCCAGATGTCCTTTGCGGCGGATTCGCGACAAGCGTTCCTCAGCCGTCTGCGGGAGGCCTGGCCCCCAGGACGACGACGGGCTAGAGCCGTCCGTGCCGGAGGATGCCCCATACGAGCCATACGCCGAAGATCCCAGAGATCAGGAAGCCCACGAGCGCAAGTAGGTGAATCCCCAGGGTGTGTGGTCCGCCCGTCGCGAAGACACCGATGATCGCGGAACCGAGCATCCCGCCGAGGATGACGAGCGAGACGGCGATCCGGTTGGTGGCCTTGTCGATGTGGTCGTCGATCTCGTCGATGCCGGGATTCTCGATGTGAACCTGAAACGTTCCGGCTCGGAGTAGCTCCAGGATGTCGCTGATCTGGTACGGGACCTCGCGAGCAATGGAGCCGAGCGCGAGAGCCTCGGTTCGTGCTCGCTTCGAGAGGACGCGGGGGTGGAAGCGATCGACGAGCAGCCCCCGTGCATACGGCTTCGCGATCTCGAAGACGTTGAACTCCGGATAGACCTCCTGCCCCACCGAGGCGAGCGTGGCGATCGCCTTGTCGAGCATCACGAATCGACTCGGCAGTCGCAGGTTCAACGAGTAGATGAGCTGGAAGCCCTCGCGGATGACCTGCATCGGGTCGATGTCAGCGAGCCGGGCGCCGTAATAGCGGTCGAAGAGGACGCGCAGCTCGGCACGGAACTCCTGCTCGCGCTCCGGCGCGTACCGCACACCGAGCTCGCGGAGGCGTCGCGGGATAGCGTCGATGTTCTCGGTCGCCGCATCGACGAATAGCCGAGTGAGCTTCGCCATGTCGTCGTCCGAGAGCTTCTCGGCCTGTCCGAAGTCCACGAGCCCCAGCTCGCCGGACTCGAGGACGAAAAGATTTGCGGGATGAGGGTCGGCGTGGAAGAAGCCATGCCGAAAGACCATGGTCATCCACGTGTCGGCCAGCCGATACGCGATGTCGCGCCGCTCGTCGGGTCGAAGCGCTGGGAGATCCAGGTCGGCGACCTTCGTGCCGCGGAGATACTCGAGCGTGAGCACACGCCCAGTCGAGTACTGGCGGATCACACGCGGGACGACCACATCGTCCGTGCGCGCGAAGTTCCGGTGGAAGATCTCGGCGTTCCGGGCCTCGTGGCCGTAGTCGAGCTCGAGTCGTATCGAGCGGGCGAACTCGTCGACGAGCTCCTGCGGATCCATGAACTCGAGTGCCCGAACACGCTCCTTGAGGAGCTTGGCGGCCTGGTAGAGAAGGCCGATGTCTGCCTCGATCTGCCCGGCGGCCGCCGGACGCTGGACCTTGACGACAACGTCTTGCCCGTCGGGAAGCACCGCCCGGTGCACCTGCCCGATCGACGCAGAGGCGATCGGCGCGAGCTCGAACTCCAGAAACGCACGATCCACCGTCAGGCCGAGCTCGGCCTCGATGACAGCGCGTATCTCCTTGAACGGAACCGGAGAGGCATCGTCCTGGAGCCCACGCAGCTCGGCGACGATGTCGGGCGGAACGACGTCTGGCCTCGTCGAGAGCAGTTGGCCGAACTTGACGAACGTCGGCCCGAGCTCATCGAGCATCTCGCGTAGCCGACGTCCTCGGTCCGACGCGGTGGCTTCGGCTCCGGTCCCATCTCTCCCGTGCACGAGATCACCGAGACGGTTCCTGCGCAAGAAGTAGCCGAAGCCGTGCCGTGCCGCGACCTGAGCGATCTCCGACAGGCGACCTAGACCGCGCGTCGACTGCGCCTGCGACGTCGCCATTCCTCCGATTGTAGGGGCGAGGCCGCTGTGGGCTCAATTTGGGCGGCTGAGGGGCGGGCGCTTCGCCGCGCCCGAACGCGGCTAGGTGCCCGAATCCCGCTCGAGCAGCTTCAACCGATGCTCGAGCTGCGCAACGCGGAGCTCCAGGTCGTCGACGGCTTGCCTCGACGCCACGCCGAGCTCGGCCGCGACGCGAGCCGCGGTGCTGCCCGTGCTTTCGCCGATCCGGCCCGCTTCCCGACGCCAGCTCTCGAAAACCTCAGCAACGGCGGCACGAACCTCGCTGCGCTCGGCGCCTAGGCGGCTCGCGATCTCGTCGGCGAGACGGTCGGCGCGATCGGCGGCGAGCGCGACAGCGCCGATCCCGGCCAAGGTCAACGCCTCGAACGGGCTCCGGTCGTCAGCGGGAGCGGCCATGCGGCCTCGATGCGCGCCGCTGACGGCGACGCTCTCGCTTCGACGATGTCGGTGCCTGCGGCGGCGTGCCGGCGGCAGTCGGTACTCGCTCGGGTGTCGGTGCTGGCGGGTCCTCGTCCTCGTCCGACTCGCCCACTGCCGAGGCCGCCTCTCCGGCATCGATGAGGGTGCCGCCGACGGTCGTAATACCTTCGAGAGCACCGAGATCGTCACGGCGACGTGCGAACTCCGGCTCACGTTCCTTCAGCGCGGCGACAAGCGGCGCGGCCAGGAAGATCGACGAGTAGGCGCCGGAGCCGATGCCGACGAGGAGCGCGAACGCGAAGTCCTTGAGCGTGTCTCCACCGAAGACGTAGAGCGACGCGACCGGCAGCAGCGTGATGAACGTCGTGGCCAGCGAACGCGGGAGCACCTCCCACATCGAGACGTTGCCGATCACGCGGAACGATGCGCGCCGCATCAGCGGGACGTTCTCCCGCATGCGGTCGAAGACGATGATCGTGTCGTAGATCGAGTAGCCAAGCACCGTGAGAACAGCGGCGACCGTCGCCGTCGAGACTTCTCGCCCCGTTAGGGCGTAGATCCCGACCGTGATGATGACGTCGTGTGCGAGGGCAACGAGGACGCCGACCGAGTACTTCCATTCGAAGCGGACGGAGATGTAGGCGACGATCAGCAGCAAGCTCACGAGGATCGCGAGCAGCGCGTTGTTCGCGATCTGCCGCCCGAAGCTCTCGGAGACGCTCTTCGCGCCGAAGGATGTCGCGTCGACGGCGGTGGCAAGCGCCTCCTGCAGCGTGTTCTGCTCGTCGGTCGAGAGCGACTCGGTCCGAATCTGGAAGCTCGTGTAGTTACCGTCGACCGAGGCTCCGCGACCCTGGATCACGGCGCCTTGCTGCCCGATCTGCGCTGCCTCGCTACGTACGTCCTCGAGCGACGTCGGCTCGGGTGTCCGGAACGTGATCTGCGTACCGCCCCTGAAGTCGATTCCGAGGTTGAGCCCGTTGTAGGCGATTGCTGCGATCGAGAGCGCGACGACGACGCCGGAGATTGCGAACCAGATGCGGCGCCTGCCGATGTAGTCCCACCGAAGCCAGCGCGGAATCCCCTGGCCCGTCGTCCCCATGAAGCGCGGGTTGTCGATCCAGCCGAAGCCGCCGATGAGGGCCAGGATCGCGCGTGTGGCAAGAACGGCCGTGAGCATCGACAGCGCCGTTCCCAGGAGCAGCATGAGCGCGAAGCCGCGCACGCTTGCGGTCGCGACCGCGAACAGGACCAGCGCCGTGATCGCAGTGACGACGTTCGCGTCGACGATCGTGGCGAAGCCCTTCTTGTAGCCCTGCGCGATGGCGGCGCGGACCGATCTACCGGCACGCACCTCTTCCTTGATGCGTTCGAAGATGACGATGTTCGCGTCCGCGGCCACCCCGAAGGTCAACACGAGGCCCGCAAACCCTGGCAGCGTGAGCGTGACGTTGAAAACGAGGATCGTCGCGTACAGGAAGGCCGCGTAGATTCCCAGACCGGCTACGGCGACCAGGCCGAGGAAGCGGTAGAAGATGAGGAGGAAGATCGCAACGAGGATGAGCCCGCCGATCGCTGCGCGCTGGGCCTCCGCGAGCGAGTCCTTGCCGAGGGTCGCCGAGATATCGGTGCGGTCGAGCGTCTCGAACTTGACCGGCAGCGCACCCGTCTGGAGGACAAGGGCGATCTCCTTGGCCTCCTGGAACGACTCGAGCCCCTGGATCTGTGCCCGGCCGCCGCCGATCCCTCCCGACAGCGTCGAGTCCGTGTAGTCGATCTGCGGAAACGTCTTGATCTCGCGGTCGAGGACGATCGCGAAGTGCTGCGGCTGCTGCCGCAGCTTGCCACGGATCCACTCGTCGCCGGTGATGCGCTCGAACTTGTCAGCGCCCTTGCCGGTGAACTCCATGGTCACGATCGGCTGACCGGATGATCCTGGGCTCGTGTCGAAGTCGGCTCGCGTCCCCGACAGCTTGAGGTCCTCGCCCGTCATCTGCGGGACGTTCGGCGGGTCGTACTTGAAAAGGTAGTAGTACGTCCGATCCGGGGGAACGCCGCTCGCGTTCGGCCCCCCGGGACAGACGACTGCGCCGACGCCGCAAGTGATGACGACCATCTTCTCGGGCACCGCGAATACGTCGCGGCCGGCAGGGAGCTCACCGCCGGACTTCTTGAGTGCCTCTTTCTCGGATGCATAAGGGCCGGAGAGCACCCGCTCGGTCTTGGTATTCACGAGGTAGTACTCGGCGGGCGTGCCCTGCTTCGCCTGCGATTGGACCTGCGCGAGCAGCTGATAGAGGGACGCGTGCTCGACGGGCTCACCCCGAATCGAGATCGACGGGCCGACCAGAGACGTCTCGAGGTCGTACAGCTCGAGTTGCGCCGTCGTGCCGATGATCTCCGCGGCCGCCTCCGGGTCCTTGACGCCCGGGAGCTGGATCACGATCTGATCGTCTCCCTGCGTGCGGATCTCGGGCTCCGTGACGCCCAGCTTGTCGACGCGGTTGCGCATGATGTCGACCGAGCGGTCGAGGTCTTCCTGTGTGAGATCGCGGTTCGGCGGAGGAACCGCCTGGAGCGTGACCTCGAGGCCACCCTGGAGATCGAGCCCCAACGTCGGCTTCTGATGGAGCGGCGAGCCCGGGATCGCGAGCAGCGCGACGCCTACCAGCGCAGCGGCCAGCAGGGCGACGACCAGGATCGAGGAGCGCCGGTTCAAGGCAGGCGGGTCAGGTTAGCGGCGGTCGTCGGCGGCGGTATCGACGACCCCGCCGCTCGTAACGGCTTCTTCGCCGTCCGTAACGCCAGCTTCATCGGTCTCGGCGTCCTCGGCGAGGTCTTCGGTTGCGTCCAGGTCCAGCGCCTCGGCGTCGACGACGTCGGATTCGTCGTCCTCGGTCTCCGGGGGGAGCACGGCAGCGATCCCGCGCCGCGTCATGTGCACCTCGAGACCATCGGCGATCTCGACCACGACGTCATCTCCCTCGGCTTCGGTGACCGTGCCGTAGATGCCGCCGGTCGTCAGGATGTCGTCGCCGACACCCGCCCCCTCGATCATGGCCTGCTGCTGCTGCTGGCGCTGTCGTTGGGGACGAATCATCAGGACGTACATGACGACGAGCAGCAGCACCAAGATGATCAGAAAGCTCACGATTCCTCCTCCGGCGGGCGGGCAAGCCGCGCGAGCGCGTCCTGCCTGAAGGCTGAGAACGTGCCCCGCTCGATCGCCGCCCGCGCGCGTGCAGTCAGGTCGAGTACGAACCAGAGATTATGCAGGCTCAGCAGCCGGAGCCCGAGGATCTCGTCCTGTGTGACGAGATGGCGGATATAGGCCCGCGAGAAGCGCTCGCATGCGGGGCACGGACAATCCTCGTCGAGCTGTCGGCCGTCGGCTCGATACCGGGCATTGCGAAGGTTCAACCGCCCCTCCCAGGTGAGCGCCGAGCCTGTCCGTGCGGTCCGGGTCGGCAAGACGCAGTCGAACATGTCGATCCCCCGAGCGATGACCTCGAGGATGCCGACCGGGTCGCCGATCCCCATGAAATAACGCGGTTGTCCCGCCGGCAGCAGGGGTGTCGCCCACTCGACGCAGTCCAGCATCTCGTGCCTTGCTTCACCCACAGCGAGACCACCGAGCGCGAACCCGTCGAACGGAAGGCTGCCGATCTCCTCGAGCGATCGCCGGCGAAGCTCGTCGTCGGTTCCGCCTTGAGAGATGCCGAACCGGAGCTGGCCTGGCGCTCGCGCGGCATCGACCTGCCGCTCCGCCCAGACCGTGGTGAGCCGCACGGCGCGCTCGAGCTCTTTCTGCGGCGCACCCGCCGGCAGGCAGACATCCAGGCACATAGCGATGTCCGAGCCGAGGCGACGCTGGATCTCGGCGGCTCCCTCAGGCGTAAAGCGTGCGTCAGAACCGTCGTAGACCGAGCGAAACGTGACACCGGCCTCGTCCAGCGAGCTGATCGTGTCGCGGAGGGAAAAGACCTGGTACCCGCCCGAATCCGTCAGGATCGGTCCGGACCACCCCGAGAAGACGTGGATCCCGCCCAGATCGTCGATGACATCCTCGCCGGGCCGGAAGTGGAGGTGGTACGCGTTTCCGAGAACCACCTGGGCGCCGAGCGCTCGCACCTCGTCAGGGTGGAGCGACTTGACGGTTGCCTTCGTGCCGACCGGCATGAAGGCGGGAGTGCAGATCGCTCCGTGCGTCGTTTCGAGAACCCCAGCGCGGGCTGGACCCTCGGCGGCTTCGACTCGGAAGCTCAAGAAAGCGGCCCACGACGTTGTTCAAGAGATCGCAGTCCCTGGGGCCACCCCTCGCCTCCTCCCACTTTGAGCCTACTGAGAAAGTGCTGGCGCATGGGACACGAGATCGTGCCGAAAGCGTGACAACAGCGGAGAAGCCTCGTCGTCACGGCCGTCACAAGACGACCATCGCATCGCCGAACGAGTAGAAGCGGTATCGCTCTTCGATCGCGACGCGATAGAGATAGCGCGCCTCTTCGATGCCGACGAAAGCCATGACGAGAGCCAACAGCGTCGAGCGCGGGAGGTGGAAGTTGGTCAGCAACGCGTCGACGCGCCTGAACTCGAAGCCGGGTGCGATGAAGAGAGTCGTCCGTCCCGAAACATCGCCGGTCCGCGCGACTGTTTCGACCACACGCACAGTGGTCGTGCCGACTGCCAGAACACGACGAGCGCCCGCAATCTGCGCCCACGCGCCGGTGTCGACCGCATATCGCTCACCGGCGAGCACGTGCTCTTCCAACCTCGTCCCTCCCACCGGTCTGAAGGTGTCGAGCCCGACGTGCAGCGTGACGCGCACAGGGTCGAGGGAATCGAGGGTGCCGGCCGTGAAGTGGAGCCCTGCGGTCGGGGCGGCGGCCGAGCCCGGCTCACGGGCATAGACAGTCTGATAACGCTCGGGATCGTCGAGGCGCTCGTGGATGTACGGCGGGAGCGGAACTTCGCCAGCCGGCTCACCGTCGAGACGGACCAGCCAGCGTCCGTCACCAAGTCGTTCCAGGAATCGGACCGGCCCGAGTTGCTCCCCTGTCCGCAACCGACGCCCCGGTCGCGCGAGCGCTTCCCACGTCCCCTGGTCATCGACCGCCTCGAGAAGAAGCACCTCCACTGAGCCGCCGGACGCGCGTTGGAGCCGCAACCGCGCCGGCAAGACGCGGCTGTCGTTCACGACCACGAGCTCGTCGTCGAGCAGCCCCGGAAGCTCCGAGAAGACCCGATGCTCGATCGAGGCCGAATCCCGTCGATACACGAGCAGCCTCGACGCATCGCGCGGCTCGGTCGGGCGTTGTGCAATCAAGTCCGACGGCAGCTCGTAATCGAGGAGAGCCGTGTCCATCCGGCGCTGAGAGTAGCCTCGGCGCCCATGGACAGCCTTGCTCTGGAACGCGCGAAGCAGCGGATTTCGGACGCAGCGGCCGGTCGCCCGGAGCCTGCGGCGCTCGAAGCGGCGCTCGAGCGGTCTCGATTCCAGATCGAGGCACTCGCGGTCACTGCAGCCGAGCTCGAGGCCTCGATTCCGGCCCAGGTCGGGAGTTCCGTTCGTGACAGCCTCAGGACGGAGGTGCTCCCGGTCGCGCAGACACATAGCCGAGATTCGTGGGCTCCTCAACCAGGCGATCCGTCGACTCGAGCGCCTCGAGGGTGCGCTGCTCGCGGAGCGGCACGCGCGCGTCGATGATCTCGCGCTGCTCGTCGACCTCGTGAGCTCGGGCTGGAAAGGAGTCGATGCGCGGCTCGAAAGGCTCGAGCGCGACCAGGCCGACATCGCTCTCGTCGCGTCCGTCGTAGGTGAGCACTCTGCCGACGACGCCCGATCTCGGCGCGGCGAACACGCCACAGCAGCAGCGGCTTAGCGCTCGCCGCCGTACCTACGGCGGAAGCTGTTAAACGAGCGACCCGGCCGGCAAGGTCGGGAGCACGAACCGGAACCGGCTTCCACGACCGAGCTCCGACTTGAGTTCGAGGCGTCCACCCAGGGCCAAAGCAAGCTCTTGCGCAATCGGCAAACCGAGTCCGGTGCCGTTGACGTCCTGAGACACGAATGCGTCGAAGATCCGTGTTCGCTCCTCCAAGGCAACGCCCGGACCGGTATCGAGGACGTCGACGCGAACCACCCCGTTCTCAGATCGGAGGAGAAGCTCGATACGACCGCCGTCCGGCGTCCAACGGAATGCGTTCGAGAGCAGGTTGGTGATGACCTGCAGCACTCGGTCACCGTCGGACACGATGACCGGCGGGTCGGCATCCGCGGCTAGGCGGTAGTCGATCTCGCGGCGCCGCGCCTCCTCCGCGAATGCGCCGTATGCATGGTCGAGCACGCGCGTGAGATCGACTTCTTCGTGGCGAACCGTGAAGCGATGCGCTTGGAGCTTGGCGAGATCCAGGACGTCTCCCACTAGCCGCTCGAGCCGGTCGGTCTCGGCGGCGATGATGTCGAGCGAGCTCCGCACCTGATCGGGCTCGCGGACGATCGCCCTCCCGGATCGCCTCGACATGGCCGCGAATTGCCGTTAGAGGCGTGCGAAGCTCGTGGGACACGGACATCAAGAACGAGCGCTTGAGCTTCTCAGCCTCGGCGAGCTGCTCAACCATCCCCCGAAAGCGCTCGGTCAAGAGCGAGATCTCATCGCTTCCACGTGTATCGGGAATCTGAACGTCGTAGCGCCCGGCGGCAACGTCCTCCGTCGCACGCATGAGAGCCAGCACGGGCTCGGTCAGGCGCCGCGAGAGCCAGTAGAAGAGAGCCGCGGCAAGAGCGACGCCAACGGCGAGAGCGAGCACCAGCCTTCCCACGAGGGTCAGCCATTGCTCACGCAACTCCGCGGTGGGCTTGGCGACGACGAGCCACCCGAACGGCTCGGTCCCCTGCTCGAGCTTCACCGGATACGCCACGGCGAGCAGCCTGCGTGTCTCCCCCGGCGGAGTGAACTCGAACGTCACCTGCCGGTCCCGATCCAGCGCGACATTGCCAAGAGCGGTTCTCGAGAGTCGCTCGAGGCCGGACCGCTGGCCCGGGAACACGGACGCCCCCACGTAGAAGAGCTCATCGCCTGTCGCGAGCTCGAGCCTCTCTGCGGCGAACTCCGGAGCCTTTGCCCCCTCGTCGGTGGACCGCAGCGCCGACTCTGCGTAGAGCGCCGCAAGACCCGATGCTTCGCGTTCGAGCTCCTCGTACTGACTCCGCATGGGTCACGTCCTGGAAGAGACGGACGGCCGCCGCGATCGAAACGAGGCCGAAGACGAGAACGACCGCGAGGAAGAGAGCCGTCAGACGGAACCGAAGCGTTCCGGGCACGGATCCAGCGTAGCCCGCTACACGGAGGGAGCCGGCGTTCGCTCGGACGCGACCTTGTAGCCGACGCCCCAGACCGTGACGATGGGTGACGCGTCACCGAGCTTGCGGCGGATCTGCCGCACATGGACGTCCACTGTTCGAGTATCGCCTGCGAATGTGTATCCCCAGACGCGCTCGAGCAGCTGATCTCTCGTCAGGACGATCCCGCGGTGGTCGAGTAGCTCCCAGAGCAAGTCGAACTCCTTGGGCGCAAGACGAATCTCGTCGTCGCCCACGTACACCTCGCGCTTGCCCGAGTTGATCGCGAGGTCGCCATGGCGTAGCTCCTCCGATTCGCCCTTCCGCCGCTCTGGCGCGGCGCGGCGAAGAACGCTCTTCACGCGGGCTACGAGCTCACGGGGGTTGAACGGCTTGGTCATGTAGTCGTCGGCGCCAACCTCGAGGCCGATGATCTTGTCGATGTCCTCGTCGCGCGCCGTGAGCATCAGGATCGGGACGTCCGAGCCCTTTCGAATCCGACGGCAGAGCTCGACGCCGTCACCGTCCGGCAGGTTGAGGTCGAGAATGATCAGAGCGGGCGTCTCGCCCGCGAGCTCGACCAACGCCCCCTGCGCGGTCGACGCAGTCTTGACGACGTACCCCGCGTTTCGCAGATATGCGGCGACGAACGAGGCGATCGAGGTTTCGTCCTCGACGACAAGAATGCTGTGCGGCGCGGTCACGACGCCCCGATTCGTGGCGAACGTTCGTCCGTGCTCGATCCGAGGACGAATCGCTCAGGTTCCATCGGAAGCGGAGCGCAGAGTTGCGGCTCGAGCCCACAATCGGCTCCGTCGAGGGAGTACACACCCGTGTCCTCGCCCACGAACTTGGGGTCGCCGTCGAGCATGACCACGCCACGTCCGACTGCCTCGACGTCGATGCCGGCTCCGCGAATCACGACGCGATACCCACCGCCGAGCATCCGAAAGCGAAGTCCTTGACCACGGTAGAGCACAGTGCGCGGACCGAGTCGCGTCTGCGTCAACTTCCTGCCGACGACGTACGCGGCGTAGCGATCGTTCGGTGTCTGATCCGTAACGCGCAAGGTGCCGTTCGCCAGACGACCCAGCACGTTCCCCCGAAGCTCGAGCATGACGACACCTTTACCTCGCTCGACGGACAACGTCCCGACAGTCGGCTCGGCTGCACCGGCGACGCCGGCCAGCACGGCCAAGGCCGCGACGATCGCGCATGGGATGACGGCAAGCTTCCGCATTACTCCAGGGCCAGTATCGGCATACGGCGTGAGTCGGCGATGAGATGCGTGTAAGGAGACTGTTAGCGCGTCGGCGGGTAGTGGGCTCGATCGGCTTGAAGCCGAAAGGGGTCGGCTCACTCGTAGACGTAGAAGCCGCGGCCGCTCTTGCGCCCGAGCAGGCCGGCGTTCTTCATCGCGACGATCCGCGGCGGCGGCGCCATTCGCGGTTCGCGGAGCTTCTCGTACAGGGCCTCGGACGCGTGCACGTGAACGTCGATCCCGACCAGATCCACGAGTGTGCACGGCCCCATCGGCCATCCGGCCCCGGCAGTCATCGCAGTGTCGAGGTCTTCCGGAGAGACGCGCGCCTCGTCGAGAACGCGGAGGCAGTCGTTCAACAGCGGGATGAGAACGCGGTTGACGACGAATCCGGGCGTGTCGTGACAGCGAATCGGTCGCTTTCCCAGCCGCTCGCCAACGGCGTACGCGGCTTCCACGGCCTCGTCAGAGGACAGCTCCGCCCGGACGATCTCGACGAGTGGCATCAGCGGAGCAGGGTTGAAGAAGTGCATCCCGACGACGCGAGCCGGAGTCCCGACAGCTGCCGCGATCTCGGTGACCGACAGCGCAGACGTGTTCGTCGCGAGGATCGTGTCGGCGCGGACGATGGCCTCGAGCTCCGCGAAGAGCGTGAGTTTGGCGGCGAGCTCCTCGACGATGGCCTCGATGACGAGATCGCAGTCGACGAGGTCGGCGAGCTCGGTCGTGAGGGAGAGCCGAGCGAGTGCAGCCTCGCGCTCCTCGACGCTCATGCGCTCCTTGTCGACCTTGCGCTGGAGGAAGTGCGCGATTCGCCCGCGCGCCTGCTCCCCGAGCTCGGCGGTCACCTCACGCCCTACCACCTCGTAGCCGGCCTCGATCGCCAATTGGGCGATCCCGGAGCCCATTGCGCCAAGACCGACGACGCCGATCTTTCGTATGACGGACGGGGTCACCGGGCGCGATCCTAGCGGGGGCCTGGCGGGGGATGTATCGAGCGCGTCGTTAGTCGTTGTAGCGGCGTCGACGAGCGTGCTCGTCGATGCGCGAGTCGGCGCCAGCGACAAACGCGAGTGGCCCTGCCACCAGTATCAACGCGAGGAGGATGAATCCGAACATATCCTCATCGTGGCGATCGTTATTCATCAGCACCAGTCGGCCTTTGATCAGTGTCGATCAATAGATCTGATCGACGGTGAGCGTCAGAGACGCTCGACGATGCCCGCGATCGCCTGCCCTTGGCCGATGCACATCGTCGCGATTCCAAAGCGCGCGTCGCGGCGCACGAGCTCGTTCAGAAGCGTTGCCGTAATCCTGGCGCCCGTGGCTCCGAGCGGGTGCCCGAGTGAGATTCCCCCTCCGTTCGGGTTCACGTCTCCGGCTTCCCAGCGCTCGTGCATCCCCGTGTCCGCCAGGAACTGGAGGACGACTGACGCGAACGCCTCGTTGACCTCGATCACGGAGATGTCGCCCCAGGTCAGCCCGGCCTTGGAGAGTGCGCGCGCGCACGCCTCCGGGTTGCCGTGCAGCATCCGATACGGGTCGACACCGGAAAGCCCGAACGAGACGAAGCGCGCACGAGGCTCCAGCCCGAGTCGCTCCACAGCCTCGCCGCTCGCGAGCAGCATCGCGGCCGACCCGTCGACGATGGAGCTCGAGTTCCCCGCCGTCACGACGCCGTCGGGCTTGAAGGCCGGCTGGAGCGACGACAGCTTCTCGAGTGACGTGTCGCGCCGCGGCGTCTCGTCGACCGCGAAGAGCACGACTGCCCCACCCGCTCCTGTCTCGATCGGGACGATCTCGTTCTCGAAGCGACCCTCATCGATTGCTGCCACCGCCCGTCTGTGCGACTCGAGCGAGTACTCGTCGAGCTCGAGGCGAGTCAGATTCCACTCTTCGGCGATCACCTCCGCCGAGATTCCCTGCGGCACGATGGGCCAACGCTCGCCGATCTTCTCGTTGACCGCGCCCCAGCCGAGGTCGCCGAGGTTCGAGCCCATGGGAACGCGAGTCATGTGCTCGACTCCGGCGGCGACGACCAGATCGAGGTGGCCCGCCTGTATCGCCGAGGCGCCGTTGAAGGCGGCCTGCATGGATGAGCCACACTGCCGGTCGACGGTTGCTGCAGCGACCGTCTCCGGCCAGCCGGCCACGAGGACTGCGCCCCGGCCGACGTTCAACGCCTGCTCTCCGACCTGGGTGACGCAGCCCATCTGGACGTCCTCGATCTCTCCTGGATCGACATCGACGCGCTCGACGAGGCCGTTCAGAACCTGGGCTGCGAGCTCGTCCGCTCGAACCTCGGACAGAGAACCATTCCGCCGCCCGATCGGGGAGCGTACGGCGTCGACGATGTATGCGTCTCTAGCCATCGAGGACAGCATAAAGACGGTGCTCGATACAAGAACCTCGCCGGACGCAGCCGCGACCGCGACCCGCGACTCCGCCAGCGCGCGTGTAGCGAACGTCCGGAACTTCCATCGTGAGAAAGTCTCCCACTACACTCACCGCCGTGGCCACCACAGCGACCGAACGGAAGCTGTTGATCGGAGGCGACTGGGTCGAGACCGGTGAATGGCTCGAGGTCCGCTCGCCTTACGACGGCTCTCTCGTCGGACGAGTGGCCAAGGCCGGTGCCGGTGAGACCAGGAGAGCTCTCGACGCTGCGGAGGCCGCCATGCAGGAGCCGATTCCCGCCTACGAGCGCGCGGCGATCCTCGATCGGGTCGCGGCGCTGCTTTCCGAGCGCACCGACGAGGCTGCGCGGACGATCTCGGCCGAGGCCGGTAAGCCGATGAAGGCGGCGCGCGTGGAGGCGGCGCGCGCGGTCTCCACGTACACGATGGCTGCCGTCGAAGCTCGAAGGCTCGTCGGGTGACGCCGTCCCGATGGACGCGTCGCCGGCCGGTGTCGGCAAGCTCGCGTTTACGCTCCGCCTACCGATCGGCATCGTTGCGGCGATCTCGCCGTTCAACTTCCCGCTCAACCTGGTCGCGCACAAGATCGCTCCCGCACTCGCCGCCGGGTGTTCCGTCGTGTTGAAGCCGGCATCGCAAACGCCGATCTCGGCACTGCTCCTGGCCGAGCTCGAGACGGAGGCCGGGCTCCCGCCGGGTTGGCTCAACGTCGTATGCGGGCCGGCTGGAGACATCGGCGACGTCCTCGTCGAGGACGAGCGTGTGAAGCTGATCACCTTCACCGGCTCCAGCTCCGTCGGCTGGCGGCTTCGTGAGCGCGCCGCACGCAAGCGCGTCAACCTCGAGCTCGGGAACGCGACCCCGGTCATCGTCGCGGCCGACGCCGACCTCGAGGACGCCGCCGTGCGGCTCGCCGCAAACGCGTTCTCCTTTGCCGGCCAGAGCTGCATCTCGGTGCAGCGGATCTATGTCGAGCGTGGCGCCTACGAATCCTTTCTCGAGCGCTTCCTGCCTCGCGTCGAGGCACTGGAGGTCGGCGATCCCGCGGACGAAGGCACGGATGTCGGCCCCGTGATCGCCGAATCCGAGCGTGATCGAGTCCTCTCATGGATAGACGACGCGACGTCGCGAGGCGCGCGTGTCCTTTCAGGTGGCAAGCTCGACGGCGAGCTGCTCCGGCCCACTGTGATCGCCGATGCGCCACGCGACGCGAAGGTGTCGTCCGAAGAGGTCTTCGGCCCGCTCTGCACGGTAACCCCATATGACACGCTCGACGAGGCGATCGCGCTCGCCAACAGCACGCGCTACGGGCTCCAGGCGGGCATTTTCACGAGCGACGTGAAGTCAGCGCTGCGCGCGGCCAGCGAGCTCGAGTTCGGCGGCGTGACTGTCAACGAAGCGCCGACGTTCCGTGCCGATCAGATGCCGTACGGCGGGGTCAAGGACTCGGGCAACACGCGCGAGGGCCCGGCGTATGCCGTTCGGGAGATGACCGAAGAGCGGCTCGTCGTGCTCCAGCTCTGATGTCGATGCCGTGAGATCGCTCATCTAAGGTTCTGTCGTGGCAAGAACGGAAGGGATGCGCGGCCTCGAGACGACCCGCCTTCCAGGGCCGGGGTACGTTGTCCCACCGGTGCGGGAGCTGAAGCGGGAGCGCAAGGCGCTTCTCGAGGTGCGCGAAGAGCGACTCCGCGATCTGGGCGGACTTGCCCTCGAGATGTACAAGCGCGACCGGTTCAGCGCGGGACTCGTCGTCGAGCGCTGCGCCGAGCTCGTCGCGATCGAGGTTCGGGTTCAAGAGATCGACGCTCTGCTCGACGGGACGGCGCGCCTCCGTCGCGGAGGCGGAGGAGCCGTATGCGTTTGTGGTGCTCCTCTTCTTCTCGGCGCGCATTTCTGCGCAACGTGTGGACGGCCCGTCGGCGGCGCGCCGCCGACTGAGGCCCCCGTCTCCGACGTCGCCGAATGACGGTGTGCCCGAGCTGTGGCGAGCCTTCTGCTCGTGGGCAGGAGTACTGCCTCGAGTGCGGCATTCGACTTCCGACATCCGGCGTGGGCAATCCAAGGAGCGCAGGCTCGAGATGGGCTCTCCGTACCGCGATCGCGGCGGTCGTCGCGCTGGTCGGAGTAGCCGCAGCGGTGGCTGCGACGGGCGGATCAACGAGCGATCCCGAGGTAATCGTCGCTACCGGCGGATTCGCCACGGTGCCGACCTCGAGCACTCTTCCGTCCCCTGCCGGCGGAGGCGCCGTCGCAGACTGGCCGCCGGGCGAGGATGGTTGGACGGTCGCAGTCGCCTCGCTTCCTCAGACCGGAGGACGACGTGGAGCGATCGCGCGTGCTCGAACGGCACGGGCGCGGGGCCTTACGCAGGTCGGCGTCCTCGACTCTTCTCGCTACGCGAGCCTTCACCCCGGGTACTGGATCGTCTTCACCGGGATCTTCTCATCCGAAGCAGAGGCGACGAGCGCGCTAGAGACCGCGCGCGGGTTCGCGCGAACGGCAACCGTACGACGAGTCGTCTCCTAGGGCTCGAGCATCGTCCACCGCGTTGTCGGCGCTGGCGATTTTCGCCTCCGACTTTGTAACAACATCGAAAAGGCGCTACACTCTCCCCTGCGAAGCATGCGCTTTGCCTCTTTTTCGCCCGGCAAGAGGGATCCCAGGAGAGATTCGGCAGATCCGGTGGACGATCACGCAGCACAACTTCGCTCGTGTATGTATCAATACTCGCGAGCAATCTACCGCTCGATCAAGAGTCTGATCGATCCATACGCGAGCAAGGCGTCCCAGCTCGAGTATCGGCGCGCGGTACTCGACGAGTGCGAGTTGACTATGGCTCGGCTTGCAGAGGATCCCCACTATTTCGCGCGCCCGGATCGTGCGCTGTTCGCCGATATTCGGCGCTATTTCCCGATCACGGCGCAAGCCCAGGTCGCCTGGTCGGTACGTGAGGGCGTGGGTGCGGCAACGTCGTTCATCGAGCAGCAGATCGAGGCGGGACTGCTCGACGGTGGGGTTGCCCGCTGTCACGCGACGACCCGCAAGGGCAAGGCGTGTCAGCGCACCCCGCTTCCGGGACGCGACTACTGCCCGTCGCACCAGCATCTCGAGCATTCCGCCAACGTCGCCGCCTGACGCCGTAGGCGCCAGTCGCGCGCGGTCCGCGGAGCGGGCCTCCGCGACCAGCTGACGAACTCGCTTACTGGGCGCCCCCTGCGACGTCAGGAACGCGACCGTTGGTAGAGCGGTAAGCTCGCAGCGCGAATGTCGCACGACGCCGACAAGCTCATCCGGCAGCTCTCACTGGTCGCGTTCCTCATGGCCGAGCGCCGCCTGCTCACTGCACGCGATGTCAAGTCGAACGTCGAGGGCTACAGCGAGATGTCGGATGAGGCCTTTGCACGCCGCTTCTACTCCGATCGCGCCGAGCTCACAGCGCTCGGCGTCCCGCTTCAATCGCAACGAGACGAGTTCACCGGGGAAGAGCTCTACACGCTTCGCTCCGAGCACTATTTCCTCGATCGGCTCGAGCTCGACAACGACGAGCTCGCCGCACTCCAGACCGCCCTTTATTATCTCGAGGGCAAGTTTGCGTACGCCGAGCCTTTCCGACTGGCGCTCCAGAACCTCGCGCTCGGGCGGACCGGATTCCCGGAGCCCACGACGGAGACCGCCGAGCGCGTCCGTGTCAGCGCACCCGACTACTCGCCCGAGCTCGCAGGCCGGCTGTCCAAGCTCGAATCGGCGATCTCGAAGCAGCGCACCGTAAAATTCGAGTACTGGAGCCCACGGCGGACGCGCCAGGGTGAGCGAACCATGAACCCGTACGCGCTCCGTCTCGACGACGGCAACTGGTACGTGATCGGCCACGACCTGGACCGCAAGACCGCACGAACGTTCAAGGTCTCGCGCATTCGCGGCGACATTCGCTTCGCGACGCGACGTGAGCGAGACTTCCGGATTCCACCGGATTTCGACGTCGAGAAGCACCGGATTCCTCGTCCCTGGCAGATCGGCGAAGCGGTCGGGACCGCTCGAATCTCCGTCTCCGACGACACGGCGTGGTGGGTCGAGCGAACGCTCTCCGACGCAGGGAGCGTCGAGGAGGGAGTGTTCGAGACCGAGTACGCGAACGTCGAGCTGCTCGCGGGCTGGATTCTGCGCCAGAACGGCCGCGCGACCCCGCTCGAGCCAGACGAGCTCTTCGAGGCGGTTTCAGCCGCGCTCTCGCGGCTTGCCGAGGGGCACGACGGACCGGCGCCCACAGCAGCCGGGCCGAAGCGCTCGCCGAGGCAACCGCCCCCGGAGAGGCCCCTCGGGCCTGTGGCTCCCGAGCGGTTCGGCGTCTTGCAGGCGCTTCTGGCACAGCTTCTCACAGCGTGCGGCGACGAACGCTCGGCGGTGATCGACGCAGCGGAGCTCGCCGCGCGATTCTCGATCCCGCTCGAAGAGCTTCAGGATCACCTCTCGCTCCTCAATCTCGTCAACTTCGGCGGTGGTTGCTACGCGGTCTACGCAGTACACGACGGGGACGTCGTGCACGTCGACAAGGAGCTCTACGGCGACGTCTTCCGGCGTTCGCCGAAGCTCACTCCACTCGAGGCACGGGCAATCCGACTGGCGATCGAATACGTCGGGCCGACGATCGCGGCGGACGCCCACAGTCCGCTCAAGCGTGTTCGCAAGAAGCTCGAGGAGACCTTCGGTCGCTTCGACCTGGCCGGGACCCCCGAGCCCCGAGACGCATCGGACGAGGAGGCGCTCGTCAAGGTTCTGAGCGAAGCGGCCGAGAAGCGCATCGTCGTCGAGATCGAGTACCTCAAGGAGGGAGACGACGGACCGTCGCTTCGTCGCGTCGAGCCGTACATGATCGAGCGAGAGCTGCCAGTGTGGCGGGTGCACACGTGGGATCAGACGGTCGACGCCGCACGCACGTTCCGCCTCGACCGGATGCGATCCGCTCGCCTAACCGACACGCGCTTCGAGTCCAGAGACGGGTTCGATCCGTCCTATCTCCGAAATCCGCGAGTCGCTCGGCTGCTCCACTCGCCGACGATCGCGCGGTGGAAGCTCGAGCGGGGCGCCCGTCCCCTCACCGATGGCTCTGCTCTCGCCGACGTTCCGTACAAAACTGAGGAGTGGCTCCTGTCCGAGATCCTCGCGGACCGAGGTGAGACCACAGTCCTCGAGCCTCAACGGATCCGAGACCTCGTCGCAAAACGCGCGCGGCGGCTACAGCGCGAGCTGGGCAGAGTCCCGACGCGCGGCTGACTCCTCGCAAGACTGCGGCGATTTCGCGCCGAATTTTGCATCGGCCATTGCCGCTCTTCCGCCATGCCGGCTAGCGTTGTCGCACCAGACAACCAAGGAGAGTGGGATGGACGAACTTCCGAAGGCTTTCGGCAGAAAGCTCGTCCCGATCGTAGGACTCCTCGCCGCTGCGCTGGCGGGAGCGACGAGCTTCGTCGTTGCTGGCTCGGCAATCGCCCAACGCGGAGCTGAATCGACCAGCCTGCTGCTCGACGCCACACATATGCCGCGTCTGCTGACAGCTCCAGGTGAGCAGATCGACCTCGACTACGACGCGGTCTGCATCGATCCGGAGGTGGAGGATGCCGAGGCGTCGTGCGCCGTCGAAGGCTGGGTTTTCCTTCGAGCTGGGACGAAGGGTGAGTTCCTCAAGCTCGCGCTGGAGAAAGTCGGCCCTTCGGGAAGTCGGCTCAGTGCCCGGGTTCCCGAGGCTATCGCGAGGTCGCGAACTGGCTTCAGCTACTACGCCGAGATCGAGGCGGCGTCGGGCACAGCGGTGATGACGCTTCCGGCGGGCGGCGCGGTGGCACCGCATCGAAGCCTTCCGCTCGAGCGGACGGTCGAGATCGACCTCGGGAAGCATCGGTTCGACGAGCCGACGCGGCCCGACGAGCGCGTCGCCAGCGCCGCATGGGGTACAGGGCCGAACGATGCGGGTCTCGAACAAGGGCGGAATCTCGCGCCGACCGGGGCGTCGGCGTTCGACGTCGATCCGAGCGGAACGGTCATAGTGCTCGACCAGGCCCATCGACGCCTCCTCCGTTGGAGGAAGGGCTCGGCGCTGCCGACGCGAGTTCCTGTCGCAATCGCTGGAACCCTGGCCGACATGTCGCTGGCGCCCGACGGGACGATCTATGTTCTGGAATCGTTGAGCCGGGCCGGAGCGACGCCGCTCGTTCGACGCTTCGACTCCTATGGCCGTCGGCTCGGGTCTACCGAGATCGCCGAGCGAACCTCAGCGCAGATACGGCAGGGCCCGGCCGGAGCTCTCGTGCTCCAGCAGCCGTCGAGCCAATGGATGCCGATCGCAGCCGGCGGAGCTCCGATCGAACCTGAAGGTCAGCGTCAGCGTGGTCGGTCCGGACGCCCGCTTCGCGACGGCGGCGAAGTGATCGTGCTCCGCCGAGGCAATGAGATTCGCGTCGCGCTGACCGCGCCCATAGGGACTCGACGTTCGTGGCGCGTTACGAGCGACACGGCCTTGGCAGAGGTTCAGCTCGCAGAACCCATCGGCCGGCGGCTCGTGCTGGTCGTGCGCGTCTTCACGGATGACGAAGACGAGTTCGAGGCTCTCGTCCTGGACGACGAGGGGATCGTCGCGCGGTTCTCCGTCGACGATGCGGACTGGGCAGAGGCCGCCCCACTCGGTCGCTTCCGACTCGTCGGCAATTCGTTGTTCCAACTCGGCTCTACGCCGGCCGGGGCATTCGTCGATCGCTACGACCTGGAGGTTCGGTGATGTGGCACTCACGCATGCTTGTGGCGAGCCTCCTGGGCGCGTTCCTCTTCGGGGCCGGAGGAACAGCCGGCGCCTACCACACACGGTTCGTCGCCAACAACTGCAACTACGCGGCGCCGACGCCTACGGCGTACATCACGCGTGACGGCTCGACCGCGGTCGCTCTCAGAGCGCGTCACGAGGGGTACCAGTGGGCAGGGGGCTGCTGGAACGACAACGATCGCGACGACTCGCCGAACGATCCAACCAGCGACCCCGCGACCGACGGCGAGGGCGGCGACTGCTCCGGATTCACGTTCAAGGTCTGGCGCGAGTCGTTGAACGAGAGTGACGCGGGCTTCCAGCAGTGGGGCATGCTCCGCGACGTTCATGGACCGTACACGGCATCACGCTTCAGGTCGGGTCATGGAGCGCCGAACATCACGGTCTCCAAATCGGCCCTGACCAAGATGGACGCCTTGGCGAGCGAGAGCCACATCGGGATGATCTATGCAACGAACGCCGACGGAACGGATCAGATCATCGAGGCGAAAGGCGAGGCCTACGGGACGAACATCTGGACTCGGACGTACCGAGGAGATTCGAGCTATGGGGGCGTTCGCCGAACCGGCTGGAGCTCCTGAGCAAATGCGTGGAAGGCGGTCGGCTCTCGGCCGCCTTCTGCCCTTCGGGGCAATGGTCATCACCGCCTCGATGCTCGTGACTGCTTGCGACAGGAGCGATGACGGGGCGCCGACAACGCTCATGGACGGCTCTCCGGCAGACGAGCTGTTTGTCGACTTCGAAGGTGTCGAGGGTCACGCCGTCCTGACCTCCGTCAGGATCGCCGACGCCATCGACGTGGGCGGTGCGCCGAGAGTCGCGACATGCCTTCGGCACGACTGGAGAAAGCGACCACTCGGAGCGATCGTCGTCCGCGTAGGTGTCAGTGGCGAGAGCGTCACCTTTCGTGATCAGTCGCGCCGCGGGCTCTATGGCTGTGACAACAGCGAAGGGCCAAGAGAGGAGGATCGCAGTTGGTGCGGCGGCGCATTCGGTCGGCTCTACGCCGGCGCATCTTCGCGACCCGCGCCTCGACATGGGAGCATGTATGACCCGTGAAGGTGCGCCGCTCGGATTCGCCTGGATCGAGCCCGGGCCAAGCGTCGAGTACGTCGTGGTCGAGCAGTCCGGTTACGCCGAGGTCTACGCCGTCGCAGGCGGGTTACCGGTCCGCGTGACTACGAGCGCTGTCGACACCGAGCACTCCAGCGCGACCTTCGAAGTCTCGGAGCACACATCAGACGGCACGCGGATCCACGACTACCGGCTGGAGGCCAGCGTCGCCGGCTAGTGAACCGGGAGCGTGATGGTGAAGGTCGCGCCCTCGCCCGGAGTCGACGCCACGGTCAGCGTCCCGCCGTGTGCCTCGGCGATCGCGCGGGCGATGGCGAGGCCTAGCCCCGATCCGGAACTATTCGAATCCAGTCGGACACCCGCTTCGAAGATTCGCTCCTGGTCGACGGACGCAACTCCGTCTCCGGAGTCCGAGACCGAAAGTAAGACGCGTGCCCCGCGTCTCGATGCGGTGAGAGTTACGCCACCGTGCGATCCGGTGTATGTCAGGCCGTTGACAACGAGGTTGTCGAGCGCCTGGCGCAGGCGCAGCGGATCTCCGGCGATGAGGGGAAGGCCAGGCGCGACCGTCGCTTCGACCTTTGCCCCACTCAGCGCGGCTGCAGCGGCGGCCTCATGCACGAGGGCGCCGGCGTCGACGCGCTCGAGTCGAATCGATGCGACCGCAACATCGCGGACGACCCGCTCGATGCCCCGGCACGCGGCAATCGCAAGGCGAGCGAGGTCTACCCGCGCCGGCGCGTCGAGGCCATCGCGAGCAAACGTCTCGGCAATGGCGGAGAGCGCGGCGACCGGGCTTCGTACCTCGTGAACGAGCACGGCGAGCCGCTGGGTATCCGCCGCCCATGTCATGCCGATCGCTCGGCCATCCGAGCCAGCGCCCAGGTCGCGGTCTCCGAGAGCATCGTGTCGTCACCTCCGGCGTGCCGTTCTACGATCGGGATCAGCTCGTCGGTGGCCACGTTTCCCGCGGCAATCAGAGCATTCCGTCGCAGCCAGCGCGCATCATTCCTCGGAACGTACAGACGGTCGAACTCCGCGATCAGCCCCGCTTCGTCCCCGTCCAGCCACTCGCGCAGGGATACGGTCGGTTGCGCATCATCGGGGACCTCCATACCCTCGCGTCTCTTCTCTACTCCCCGGTTCCAGGGGCAGACGTCCTGGCAGATGTCGCAGCCGTACACCGTGTCTCGGAGGTCGCGGCGATGCTCCTCGGGAATCGGTGACGCCGCCTGTGTCCAGTACGAGAGGCACTTGGTCGCGTCGAGCACTCCCGGGTCGTCCAGTGCGCCCGTGGGACAGGCATCGATGCACAGCCGGCACGAACCGCAGTCGAGCTCGAGTGGCGGCGAGCGCTCGATCTCGACGTCCGTGACGAGCGTCCCGAGGACGACCCATGACCCGTGGCGGCGGGTGATCGCCATGGTGTTCTTTCCGTAGAACGCGACTCCAGCGCGGACGGCAGCTTCGCGATCGACGTGGTCGTTCTCGTCGACGAGGACGCGATACGAACCGCCCAGCCCATGCCCTAGCGCCTCGAGTCGCTCCCGTAGCGTCGCGTACTCGTCCCGCCAGGTATAGCGTGGCAGGCGACCCTCGTCGATGCCCGGTTCGGCGGCGGGCGAGTAGTAACAGAGCGCGGCTGCGACGACCGAGCGTGCGCCGTCGAGGAGAAGCTCGGGATGACAGGAGACCTCCGGTCGCGCCATCGTGAAGCGCATGTCGGCGAAGAGCCCTCGGGTCCTTCGCTCGAGGATGTGTCGCTCGGTCTCGACGTACGGCTCCGCCGGAGCCGCCCCGACCACGTCCAGCCCGAGATCGGCCGCCAACCTACTCAGCTCGGCCACGGTCATGCGAGGATTCTGCCTCGTGAAGGCGGTTCGCATCCATGAGGACGGAGGACCAGAGGTTCTTCGCTACGAGGACGTACCCGACCCGGAGCCCGGCCCCGGTGAGGTTCTCGTCTCACTGAGAGCGGCAGGGTTGAACCACCTGGACGTCTGGGTGCGCAAGGGACTCCCCTCTGCACCGAAGCCGCGCATCCTCGGAGCCGACGGCTCCGGAATCGTCGCAGGTCTGGGCGAAGGTGTAGACGGTTTCGAGATCGGCGATCGTGTCGTCGTGAACCCGGGAATCGTCCACGACGGCCGCATCACCGTGATCGGCGAGCACACGGACGGAACGTACTGCGAGCTAAAGGCGCTCCCGGTCGGGCAGCTGTATCCACTCGCCGAGTCGCTCTCGTTCGAGGAAGGCGCGGCGTTTCCGCTCACCTTCGAGACCGCGTACAGGATGCTGGTGACCAAAGCGGCGGTCCGCGACGGCGAGTGGGTGCTCATCTGGGGAATCGGTGGAGGCGTCGCGCTTGCAGCCTTCGAGCTGTGCCGCGCACTTGGCGCGCACACGATTGTCACCTCGTCGAGCGCTGAGAAGCTCGAACGCGCGCGGGAGCTCGGCGCGGACGTCGCCGTGAGCCACTCGGAAGACGACGTCGTGCAGGCCGTGAAAGACGCGACCGGTGGTCGCGGTGTGGACGTCGTCGTCGAGACCGTGGGCGAGGCCACGTGGGAGCGCTCGCTCGCGGCGGCAGCTCAAGATGGCCGCATCGTCGTGTGCGGGGCGACCTCGGGCCACAGCCCACCGGCTCGCCTCTACCGACTCTGGTGGAAGCAGCTCGTGATCTACGGATCCACGATGGGCCTGGCGTCGGACTTCGAGGGCGCCTACGAGCTCATCCGCGCAGGACGTGCGCGTGTCCATGTCGACAGCGTCTATCCGCTCGCGGACGCCGCGGCCGCGCACGAGCGTCTCGAGTCGGGCGCACAATTCGGCAAGGTCGTTCTCGCGATCCCGGGCTGAGCGTCCATCCGCGCCACCGTCGCCGCAAGAAGGCGACCGCGCTCGAGCTGCGAACGCGACGACTAGCCGAAGCCGAGAATGAACTTCGCGTCGTCCGACATGCGATCGGGTGTCCAGGGTGGATCGAAGGTCAGCTCGGCCTCGACCTCGTCGACCCCGGGCACGCCGCGCGCGGCGTCGACGATGCCGTCGGCGATCATCGCGCCGGCCGGACAGCCCATCGAGGTGAGGCTGTAGAGCACCTTCACGTTGGGGCCATCGACTTCGACCTCGTACATGAGCCCGAGCTCGACGATGTCCATTCCGAGCTCGGGATCCTCGACACCGTGCAGTGCCTCGACGACATCCTCGCGAGTGACCATGCCGCAGAGAGTGTAGAGGCGAGGCTCTAGCACGGTACGCGACGAGCTGGTCTGCGCGCCGCAGAACGAGATCGAGGACGTCGCCGATCGCGCGGTCGAGCGAGTCGTTGACGATCACGGGAACGTCGTGGCGCCTCGCGCGCTCGATCAAGTACTCCTGAATCTCCCGGATCTGAGGCAGCGAGTCGAGATATTTCTCGAGCGGCCGGAGCCCCTCGGTCGCCTGATCTCGCACCCAGAAATGACTCCGGTGCAGGTTTTCGTCCTCGATCGCCACGATGCACTGGACGACGAAGGCGCCGGGGTACTCGGTGCCGACCATCCCGGGAACGAGATGGACGCCTTCGAGAACGGTCGACCAGTGCTCGGTCGCCGCGCGCCCCAGTGCCGCATGCACGCCGACGAGAACATTCCTCGTCTGGTCGAGGAACCCGAGAAGCGCTGCGTCGCCCGACTCCTCTTCCTCGGCTCTCGTGAGAGCAAGCCTGGCCTCGAAGCTCGAGTAGTGCACGGAGGGCATGAACTCCTCCGAAAAGAACGCGCGCATCGTCTGACGAATGAAGTCCGTCGAGGTCACACGCGTGATCCCGAGCCGGTGGGCGGCCTCGGTCGCGATCGTCGACTTCCCGGTGCCCGTCGTGCCGCCCACGAGGAGGAGAAGAGGTTCCTCCAGCCGTGCCAGAGCATCCAGCCGACGTAACCGCCGAACGGTGGTCGCGGCTTCGTCGTCCCCGATCACCCCCGCGGCAAGCTCCCCGAGGCGGTCGAGATCGAGGGAAAGCGCGCCGCGCTCCGCAAGGTCTCGATCCGCAAGCCGGGCGATCAAGTAAGCGCGCTCGGGATCGAGGCCCGTGACGACGAGAGCGCGGGCCATGAGCCCCTTGGAGAACGGAACCTCGTCGCCCAGGGGCAGCGGGATCGTGTGTCGACGTTCTCTCACTAAGTGAATTTGGCCACTTCGAGGAGCATCTCGTCAAGGTCCTCGTCTCCGACGGGAGCGAGATCGTTCGCCGCGAGCACGATCTCGGCACCTTTCGCAAGCGCCGATTCCGTGACCAAATCGACCGCAGCTGCCTTCAACTCGATCAGGAACACGTCGGCCTCGACGCGTGGGAGCTCGGCGCGAAGCAGGTCGCGGCGACCGAGATTGCCCGAGATGTGTACGACGTTGGCTCCATAAGACTCAGTGAGATGCGCCTCGAGCACGGCGTGCGCGGTGGGAGGCGCAGTGCAGAAATACGCCACCGACCTCTTGCTCACGTCGACGACAGGGCGCGGTCGCAGGACCGCTCCGACGACGACCACCCCAGGCCGTACAACCGCCTGGACCGCCCGGCGGACGTGCTCCCAGCCTGATCGCGGCTCCGCCATGGTGACGACGACCAGGTCTGCAAGCAGCAGACGGTAGGAGTTCAGATATCCGGCGACGACGGCCGGATCCTGATGGCCTCCGACGACGACGACCGTCCGATCCGCTGCGATCGGCGGCAGTGCCGCCCCGCTCCCGTCGAAGACGACGAGATCCGGAGCGAGACTCACGGCGACCGAGGCGCCTTTCGAGACGTTCGAACTTGTCACTGCACCCGCGAGCCCTCCTCCGCAGCGACGGCAACCGACCGTCTCCACGCCGGTGAGCGCCGCGATCTCGAGATGGTCCGATGCAGCGTGGCGCCCGGACCGAGAGAGCTCGACGAGGGCCTCGACAGTCGGCGGGATCGTGATCACCTCGGGTTCGCGCGGCCCGCCCCTGCCCATGGCGACGACGACGACGCGACGGTGCGCGGAGACAAGCCGCACGAGCTGGCCCGTGACGGCCGTCTTTCCGACTCGCTTTCCGGTACCGACGACGGCGATCGAGGGAAGCTCGAACGACAGTCGCTCCGGGGGGTCGAGGCGAAAGTCGGCGCCCACGTAGGGCAAGCCCCGAGCAAGCACGCGGCTTGCCAATGCAAAGCGCTCGACGGGTCCCAGCACCGGCTCGTCCGAGAGGTCGACCACGATCTCGGGGCCGTAGCTCGCAATGGCAGCGTCGACATCGACAGCGATCGGAACCCCGTAGTCCTCTCCGCCGCGGAGCTTCTCCGTTCCGCCAATGAGAACTGCCGCGGCGAACTCGAATGGAAGCTCCGCGAGCGCATCTCGGACGACGGGCGCGTAGTGCTCGCCGTCGACGATCGCCAGGGCTCTCAAGTGCGCGAGGTGACCTCGTCCTCGATCGCGCCGGTGAACTTCGCGTACTCGAGCGTGTCGAGCGAGAACGAAACGAGCCGGACCTGACCGTGGAAGGGATGCCGTCTCCAGATGTCGACCTTCCGGTCCGTGATCTCGATGACGTTGTAACAGGGTCTCGTGTTACCACGGAGTCGAAGGGACGAAACAGTTCCCGCGTTGACGACGAACAGGTCTTCGAGCCGCCAGACGTACGGGACGTGCTTGTGGCCGGAGAGCACGAGCCGAACCCCTGCACGCTGCAGGCACTCGATGGCGTCGCCGGCGTCGTATACGACGTTTCGTTCTCGGCCGGTACCGGGTACAGGAAGAAGATGGTGGTGGAGGACGAAGATCTTCAGATCCGCGGGCTCGTTCGCGAATTGCTCCTCGATCCAGCGGTAACGGCCACGACCGATCTGACCGTGATCGAGGTCGGGCTCGCTGGAATCTACGGCGACGATCGCGACGTCCTCCTTTCGAAGCACGGAGTTCCGCTCTCCGAACATCTCCTCGAAGTGGACGTACCCGACGTTGCGTGAATCGTGATTCCCGGGCACGACGACGAGCGCGTCGCAGTCGAGACGGTCGATATATTCGCGCGCCGTCAGATACTCGTGCTTGAAGCCGAATGTCGTCAGATCTCCGGAGCAGACGACGATGTCAGGCCGCAGCTCGTTGATCTCGCCGATCGCCCGCTCGAGCAGGCTCGCCTCGAAGTATGGCCCGCCGCAATGCAGGTCCGAGAACTGCGCAATTCGGAACACGGCGCCAGAACCTGCCATGCGGACAGTCTACGGCGCGGTCGCGGGCCGTCCGAGACCACTGCTACCCTGGCGCAGGTGCGGGTGGAAAGCCCCGTTTTCCAGGCATATTGTGGAACGCACCCTCCGCGATTCGCGAATCGCGTCGAGGTTGAGTGCGCCAAGATCCTTGACTACTACGGGGTACCCTGGGATTACGAGCCCCACTCCTTCGTCCTGGAGCGCGATGAGGAAGGGCGGGTCGTGAGTGCGTTCACGCCCGACTTTTACCTCCCCGAGCAAAACCTCTTCATCGAGGTGACCGTAATGAAGCAATCGTTGGTTACACGCAAGAACAAGAAGCTCCGCGAGATTCAGCGGCTGTATCCCCACATCCGGATCAAGCTCTTTTACCGTCGCGACATCGAGCGTCTCGCGCAGCGCTATCGCCTGCGTCTCGCCTCGTAATCTGTGGCATCCCGCAACCGATCGGACAACGGCGAGGTCGGAGCCGTCTATCTCACGCGGGCCGAGATCGCGGCTCGGGTCCGGGAGCTCGGCATCGAGATCGCGCGGGACTACGCGGGACTCGATCCGATCCTCATCGCGCCGCTGAAGTCGAGCGTGGTGTTTCTCGCAGACCTGACCCGGGAGTTCCGGATTCCTCACACGATCGATGTGATCGAGCTCGCCCCCTACACCGGCGGTAGCGACGGAGCCGTCCGCCTCCTGAAGGACGTTGACGCACCCCTCGAAGGTCGCCACGTCCTGATCGTCGAAGACGTGGTCGACACCGGGCTGACTCTCCACTTCCTGTGCAAGACGCTCGGCCTTCGGGGTCCTGCGAGCCTTGCAGCTGTAACGCTCCTCGATCGACCGTATCGCCGATTGGTCGAGGAGATCCCGCTCAACTACATCGGTTTCACGGTTCCGGACGAGCTCTTCGCCGGCTACGGATTGGGGCTCGATGAGCGTTGGCGCGCATTCCCGGACCTGCACTTCGTCGTTCCCGTGGCTCTGCCCCGTGCGGCGACCGAGGCAGCGTAGGAACTCGAATCAGAGATAGAGCAGCGGATCGACGGCCACGCCGTCGACGCGAACCTCGAAATGAAGATGAGGCCCCGTGGAGTGCCCGGTCGAGCCGACGAGGGCGATCGTCTCGCCCTGGGCCACCGTCTGGCCCACGCCGACGAGGATCGCGGAGCAGTGTGCATACGCGGTCGCGAGCCCGTTGCCATGGTCGAGGACGACGAGGTTCCCATACCCGCCCAGCCAGCCGGCGTGGATAACGGTGCCGGCCGCTGCCGCCCAGATTGGCGCTCCGGTGGATGCCGCGATGTCGATCCCCTCGTGCATGCGGCCCCAGCGCATGCCGAAGCCACTTGTGACGACACCGTCGAGCGGCCAGATGAGGCCCGCCGCCGAGGGCGCTCCCGCCCCAGTCGAGCCTGCGCCTGCCTGAGAGTCGCGGATCGCCGCCGCGAGGGTGGCGCTCTGCGCCGCGAGGGCTTCGACCTCCGCGAGGTACTCCTCGCGAGTCTCACGTGAGCTCGCCACCGCACTTTGCTTGAGCTCGCGCGCAGCGGCGAGCGTGTCCCGGTTCTCCGCGAGCCGGTCCCGAGCGGTGCGCGCTTCGTCGGTGCGGGCGGAGATGACCGAGACGGTGGCAGCGCTCAGCCGCCTCGTGCTGGCCGTCGCACGACGCTCGGCCGCCGCTTTCCGCTTGGCCAACTCAACCTGTCGGGCGATGCGGCGATCCTGGACACCGATTCGGTCCATGAACTCGTAACTGTCGATGAGATCGTCGAAGCTCGAGGCCGACACGAGGAAGGACAGAACGTCGGGCTGCTCCTCGATGTAGATGGCTCTCACACGCGCTTCGAGTATTGCGACCGCCCGCTCGTACTCCGCCTGAAGGCGCTCCAGGCGGCGCGTCTGCGACTGGAGCAATGTCGTCAACCGTTCCAGGCGTTCCCGTTCCGCTACAAGCTCGGCTTCGAGGAGGTCGACGCTCGACTGGGCCTCGCCGACCGCTGCCTGCGCCGCTCCGAGCTCAGAGACGACCGCTGACAGCTGGGACGTGAGCACACCTTCCTGCTGCTTCGACGCGGCGATCTCGGCCTGGAGAGCCGCGATGCGCGCATCGACTGCGGCCTTCTGATCGTCGATGTCGTCACCCGCTGCGGGCGCCGCGAAGACGAGCGCAAGCGCGAGCCCGACGACGAGTAGCGATCGTCGTCCCATACTTCTAGGTTCGCCCGCCCGTCGGACGTCCCTTCTCGTCCGGGCTCTGCTCCTGGTGTCCGGGGGCATCACGCTCGAGAGCCTGTAAGGCCGTGGCAGCTTCGCGTCGAAGGGGTCCGATCTGCTCACGATAGTCGTCGTCGGAGATCGTCCCCGTTCGATGGTCGAACTCGAGCTCCCTCAGTGCCGAGAGCGCCCTGTCTCGCGCCTCGAGCCGCTCCAGGCGGCGTCGGTCCTCCTCGTCGAGCTCGTCGAGGGCGTCTGTCTCGGGATCGGGCTCTCGGAGAAACGGGAGCGCAACCACGATCACGCAGGCGACCGCAAGCGTCACCGCAAGCAGCAAGGCGACCGTCAACGGGTTGCCGGAAGTCCGACCTCACTCGCCCGTGCCACCAGCCTCCGCTGTTCACGCCGATCTGGCCAGAGTGTGATGAGCGATCCGAGGAGGAATACCAGCCCCGCAAGCCAGATGAGGTTGACGAGAGGCTTGACGAAGACGCGAAAGTAGACGCTTCCATCCGGATCGATCTGCTCGGCGATCACGAAGAGATCCTCACCCGTCAGCTTGTCACTCCGTATCCCGACCTCGTTCGATACCTGCTGTTCGATCGTGTAGGCGTTCTTTCCGGCCTCGAGCGTCCCCAGGTCGTCACCGCCGCGACGGATGCCCAATGTCGCTCGAATCTCGGTCGCATTCGCCGACTGCCGCTCGTCGAGCGACCGGTACACCAGCGTGTAGCCGCCGATCGCGAGCGACTCGCCCTGCGCGAGCTTGGCCTCCGCGACCGAGTCGAAAGCGCTCGAACCGGCAACGCCGATCGCGAGGAGGACGATCGAAGCGTGAACGATGTAGCCGCCGTAGCGTCGCCGGTTCCGAGCCATGAGTGAAGTGAACGCACCCGGCCAAGACGCTGCTCCGAGGGCCTTGCGTGCTCGCGTGCCACGAGCGAACTCCATGACGATCGTTGAGCCGACGAAAGCCGAGAACGTGTACGCGATCAGCCCAGGGACGGAGCTCCCGGCGCCGAGCGCGAGCAGCACGGCACCCGTTGCGAGCGCGACGAAGGTCGGCCAACGAAAGGTCGAGAGCAGGCTCCGAAGCGACGCTCTCCGCCAAGCGATCAGTGGCCCGATTCCCATCAACAGGAGAAGGGGCAGCCCGAAAGCCCGGAGGAAGAAGTCGTAGTACGAGCGCCCCAGCACCACCGCCTCGCCGCGGATCGCCTCGGAGAGCATGGGGTAGACGACACCCCAGAGAATCGCAAGGCAGAGCGCGAGCAGCAGCAGGTTGTTGTAGAGGAACGCCGCCTCTCGCGAGATCGGAGACTCGAGCTTCGTCGGGGAGCGAAGCCGCGGAAGCCGCCAGAAGACGAGCGCCAGCGATACGGCCACGGTGACACCGATGAAGGCAAGAAACCAGGGCCCGATCGAGCTCTGCGTGAACGAGTGGATCGAGTTGACGACCCCGGACCGGGTCAGGAACGTCCCGAAGAGCGAAAGCGAGAACGCGAGGATGACGAGGAGGACGTTCCAGACCCTGAGCATCCCGCGTTTCTCCTGAATCATCACCGAGTGCAGGAACGCCGTAGCCGCAAGCCAGGGCATCAACGCCGCGTTCTCGACAGGGTCCCACGCGTAGTAGCCACCCCATCCCACTTCCACGTACGCCCAGTGGGCGCCCAGAAGCTGCCCGATCCCGAGCGCCGTCCACGCGAAGAGCGTCCAGCGCCGCGTGGCGATGAGCCAACGCTCGTCGAGTCGACCGGAGAGAAGTGCACCCAGCGCGAAGGCGAACGGAACGGTGAGCCCCACGTAGCCGAGATAGAGCAGTGGAGGGTGGGCGAGCATGTAAGGGTTTTGGAGGCTCGGGGTCATGCCGGCGCCGTCTGGGGGAGCCACCTGCGTCGCGAACGGGCTCGCGACAGCAACGACCAAAAACGAGAAGAAGACGGCCACCGCCCCGAACACCGGCACGACCCAGACGATGAGGTCGCGAGCCCAGCTTCGGTTCAGCCTCACCGCCGCGGCGCCGAACCCGGTCAGGATGAGCAGCCACAAAAGCAGGGAACCCTCCTGGCCGCCCCAGAACGCCGAGATCGTGTAGCCCGTCGGTAGCGCCTCGCTCGTCGTTCGCGCGACGTACGTGAAGGAGAAGTCGTGGCGGACGAGTGCTGCAAGTAGCACAAGAGCCGCGATGACGGTCGTGAAGAACGCCGCAATCAGGGCGTTCTGTGCGGATTGGGCCAGCCGCCGGCGACCAAGATGCGCAGCCATCGCACCTGCGACCAAGGCGTATGCAGACAGACCGAGAGTGACGACGAGCGCAGCGCGACCCAGCTCGGGCATGGATCGCTGCCTCTAGGCGGAGTCGCCGCTCTGCTTCGGCGCGTACTTCGAGGGGCACTTCGTGATCATCGAGCCGGGTTGCGCGACGAACACGCCGTTGCGAAGGCGACCGTCGATCACGACATGACGGCCGACCTTGAACAGGTCGGGTACCGACCCCGAGTACCGGACTGCGACCGTACGTCGAGCTTCGCCTCCGATGTCCTTGAGTCTGAAGCGAAGGCCTCCGTCGTAGGAATCTCCGCCCACGGGGCCGACGACGAGTCCGGCGAGCTGCACCTCGCCGGTACGGCCTGCGAGCTCACTCGGCGCGATGGACGGATTGCCCCCACCGGCGATAGACGTGTACAGCAGGAACACGGCCAGGACCGCAGCCACCGAGAGCGCGACTACGAGCCGCGCGGGACTCGCTTTCCGTGCCACGGAGAGAGTCTAGCCCCGCGAGCAGCAGGGCTGGCTGAACATCCGCTTACGCGGCGTCGCGCTCGGGAACGCGGCGATCCGGCATCCGATATCCGTGCTCGAGGCAAAGCGCGCCAGGCGCTTCTTCGGTCAGGGCATCGCAGTAGCCCTTGCCGTACGCCGCCCGGATAAACGCAGCGACGACCTCGATGCTCCAGTCGGAAACGTCGATCGCCTCGCGCCAGAGATCCGACAGGCGGAGGTCGATATCAAGCTCGAGAAGATCGATACGAGTCGGGGTCTTGGACACGCTTTCGAGCGTACGGACCCGGTCGGACGGAACACCGCGGCGGGTCGAGGGCGCTAGGAGTCCTCGGCGCGGACGGTGAAAGGCAACGTCCAGTCCTCGCGCGAATCGCCGTCGATCGTCAAGCGCCATTCGTAACGGCCCGCCTCGAGTGGCAAGGGCGTCGAGTTGACCGCAACGGGGAAGTCGAGCGGAGTCCCGGGCTTGAGCCCGGGCGGTCGCCCGACCTCGAACTCGCCTCCGAACGCCACTGCATGGTCGTCGTCCTCGTCCGCCTCGAAGGCAACGGCGCCCCCGTCGGCGTCGAGTAACTCCACGGAGAACGAGTGCACCGTGTTCGCCCGGTCCCACGGCACCTGGATCAGGAGCCCGATTCCGAATGCGGCGGGCTCGGGACCCGTCTGGGACCACCCTCCGCCGACGATGGTGAGCTTGCCGTCCGACACCACCGCGTAGTCGGCCAGGAGCATGGTCGCCTTCACGGAGTGAAGGCAATCACATCGACGGCACTACGATGAACGCACGTGTCGTCTGGGATCCGTATCGGCCCCGCTCGACTGCCGTCGCGGGAGTCGCCCGAGCAGGCGGTCGACGCACTCCTCGAGCACGGATACTCAGCCTGCGAGATCGACTTCGAGAGTGGGTTCTGGATGGACTACCCATTCGCCGAGCGTCTCGGCGAGCTTGCTCGAGAGCACGATCTCGCGCTCTCCGTGCATGCGCCGCTGTTCGGCTTCATGGGCCATCTCGAAGCAAGCGGGCGAAAGTTCACCTCTGCGGTCGGCGCCCTCGACCGCAGCGCGGGAATCGCGGCAGCGAGCGGCGCAGAGCTCGTCGTCTTCCACCCGGGCTTTCTTCTCGGCCGGAGTCGTGAGGAAGCGATCGACGCGGTGGTCGAACAACTCGCCACGTTGCGCGAGCGACTGGAAGGCAAAGGCAGAGCGGTCCCGTTCGGCATCGAGGTCATGGGGCGTGTGCGCGATCTCGGTTCTATCGACGATGTCGTCGACATCTCCCGGCGCACCGACTGGGTGCGTCCGGTGCTCGACTTCGCGCACATGCACGCAACGAGCGATGGGCAGTTCCTCGAACCGGAGCGTTTCCGGGCAGCCCTTGCAGCTGTAGACGCGGTCCTAGAGCCCGACGCGCCGTTCCACATCCATTTTTCCGATATCGCCTTCGCGAACCGCAACGAGACGAAGCATCTTCCCTACGGCGACGGAACCCTCCGGGCGGAGCCGCTGCGCGATGCGCTAGGCGGTTTCGAGCGCGCCGCGACCGTAATCTCCGAGTCGCCGGACGAGCGCTCGAGTCAGGCTATTCGCTCGGTGCTCGTCGGCGCTGGGGGGACGAGTTCCGCGAGCCGCGCCTCATAAGGAGCGGTGTCGTCGTCGCGGCCCCGATCACGCAGAAAATCCGTAAGCCGCTCGAGCGGCTCGATCTCGAAGACCTCGAAATTGCCCGCGCGAGCAAGTGCGAGCGCCGAACGGAAGAGCTCCTCCGCCTCATCGTCACGCCCCTGGGCGGCCCGGACGGCAGCGAGCGCGGTCGTCGCGGCGATCTTGCAGCTCGTATCCTCAGGGCTGGCGTTCTGACGAGCCTCGAGCGCCAACCGCTCGGCCTCGTCGACCTTCCCGATGTCGGCGAGCGTCGCGGCGAGCACGGCCTGGTAGTCCGGCAGCATTCCACGGTCGCCCCGAGCCGTCGTCATACGGACGGCCTCGCGAAGCAGCTTCTCGGCGTGCTTGTGGTCGCCCCTGAGCCGTGCGATCAAGCCGAGCTTGAGGAGCGCCGCCGCGATCGCCGGCTCCACGCCGAGCTCGGCGGCGGTTGTCCGGACCTCTTCGAGGACGGTCTCCGCGGCGTCGAGTTCTCCCTTCACGATGAGGAACCAGCCGTAGGCCAAGGTGGCGCTCACCCGTGCTCGCGCGCTGCCGCTCTCCCCGGCGAGCTCGAGCGCGCGGGCGAGCAGGAGCTCCGCCTCGTCGAGCTCCAGACGGACAATGTGGGTGTGCGCGAGCGACTGCGCGGCGATCGTCTGCAGATCCTTCCGGCCCTCCTCGAGGGCGATCACGTACGCCCGTTCCATAAAGCGCACGACGTCGTCCTCTGCGCCTTGCCACGAACCCACGGTCGCACGGACCGCGAGTGCTTCGAAGTGGGCAGCAGGGTGGTCCTCCCCCGGAAGGATCTCGAGCGCCTCGTCGACGAGGACCTTTGCCTGAGCGACGTCGCCGTCGTGTTTGATCGACGCCTCGCCTAGCGCGGTCAGCGCCAGCGCCTCCAGGACGCGGTCGTCCTGCTCTCGTGCCTGATCGCGGACCTTCGACATCTCGACCTCGACGGACGCCCAGTCCTGCAGCCTCCAGGCGGCTCGAGCCGCGATGTACCGGGCGCCGAGCGTCGGACGAAGCTCGAGCGCGCGCAGACCGAGGGTGCGCGCATGCGCATACGCCTCACGCGCGATCGCACGCTTGGCGGCCTTGACGAGCGTTTCGGCCGTCTCTTGCGCAAGCTCTTCGGGGGCCGCACCTTCGAGCTCCGTGAGGAACTCGACGGCCTGGTCGAGGTGATATGCGCGTATCTCGACGAGCTCCTCGCCGGTACGTTCGGCGAGCCACTCTGCAAACCGCGCGTGGTACTGGGCGCGGGCGAGCTTGGCCATGCCCGTGTACGCGACCTCGCGAATCAGGAGGTGCTTGAACCGGTATGCCGTCTCGCCCGAGATCGATGAGCGAGGCTCGCGCAGGAGGAACTCGCGCTGGAGGAGGTCGTCGAGCAGGCCGTCGATCCCTTCTACGTCCGGCGACAGGTGCTCGAGCGCACCTTTCCAGAAGACCCGTCCGACGACCGAGGCACGCTGCAGCAGTGTTTTCGCCGCGGCCGGCAGGTGGTCGATGCGGGCCGCGATCAGCGCCTGCAAGGTGTCCGGTACACGGTCCGAGGCGCCGTTTCCGGAACCGCTCTCGACCAGCATTCGGATGGTCTCCTCCACGAAGAGCGGGTTACCTTCGGCTCGCTCGAGCGCGTCCCGCGGAAAGCTCGCCGGTACCGCGCCCGACGTTCCGGCGAGCTGAGCGAGGAGCTTCTCGACGAGCAGCTTGCTCTCTTCCTCCGAGAGCGGCTCGAGCTCGATCGCCGTCGAACGGACGCGTCCTCCGCCCCATCCAGGCCGCGTCTCGAGCAGCTCTGGACGTGCGAGGCAGACGATGAGAAGCGGCGCATGCACGAAATCGGCCAGATGCTCGACCAGGTCGAGAAGCGGCGCCTCCGCCCAGTGGATGTCCTCGAAGAGGAGGATGAGAGGCTGCACGTCCGCGATGCGGTCCATCACCTCACGTGCGGCCCACGCGATCTCCTGTGGGCTTCGCTCACCGTCGAGCGCCTGCATCAGCCCGGCGGCGAGGCCGAGGACGTCGGCGACCGCATCCTCTGCACAACACTCACGGAGCTTCTCGAACGCCTCCTCGAGCGGGTCGTCGTCGGAGATGCCTGCAGCGGCCTTGATCATCTCGGCTAGCGGCCAGTACGTCACTCCTTCCCCGTACGGGAGCGCACGGCCCATGAGAACGCTCGCTCGTTCGACCCCGTCGAGAAACTCTCGGGCGAGGCGGCTCTTGCCTACCCCGGGTTCGCCGTAGATCGTGAACAAATGTGCGCGACGGTCGCGAAGGCTGCGACCGAACGTGTTCTCGAGGAGCTCGAGCTCGGATTCGCGACCGACGAGCGGAGCGCGGGGCCCGAGCGAGCGCCCAGGGCCGTCGAGCATGTCGACAACCCGCCAGGCCCGAAGCGGCACGTCCATCCCTTTCAGCTCGAGGGGCCCTGCATCCTCGACGACGAGGCTGCCTGCGGCAAGCCGGTACGCGGTCGGCCCGACGAGGATCTCACCCGGCATCGCCGCCTGTTGGAGTCGCGCAGCGTGGTTCACAGCCTCGCCTGTGGCGAACGTGGACTCCGCATCCTCGACCACGAGCTCGCCGGCCTCGATCCCAATCCGTGCCTGGAGGCCGAGTTCGACGACCGAGGCACGCATTGCAAGAGCTGCTCGGGTGGCGCGCAATGCGTCGTCCTCGTGCGCTTGAGGCACACCGAACGCAGCCAAGACTGCATCCCCTGCGAACTTCTCGACGATTCCACCGTGCTGAGTAACGCACTGCGAAACCATCTCGAAGAATTGGTTCACGCGACGCCGGACGACCTCCGGGTCGGTCCCCGTGACGAGGCCCGTGGAGTCGACGATGTCGACGAACAGGACCGTGGCGAGCTTGCGCTCCATACCTGAAGTGTAGAAACGATCGCGGGGGCGCCTGCCATCCCGCGGATGGGCGTTTACCAGTTCGACGTTTTGTCAACGAGCAGCTGGGGCAACGGATCGCCCACGAGTCGTGCAAGCACGGTCCCCTTCGCGAGATCCACGACCTCGGCCTCTCCTTCGCCGGTGTAGACGTATCCGAGCGAACCGGCCGGATCCATCCATCGTTCCCGGTTTCCAAGGTAGACGCGAACGAAGAGCCGGACAAGATCCACCGATAGCATCGGCTCGTGCTCGACCCTGCCGTCTTCAAGGCATACGACATACGCGGGCTCTATCCGTCGCAACTCGACGAGGAGGGCGCCTACCGTGTCGGCAGAGCGTACGTCGGGCACTTCGAGCCACGGACGATCGCAGTCGGGCGCGACATGCGCCTCTCCTCACCCGCCATAGCTCGAGCCGCGATCGAAGGTGCCGCGGATGGCGGTGCGGATGTGATCGATATCGGGCTCGTCGGAACCGAGATGCTCTATCACGCCGTCTCGGACCTCTCGCTCGAAGGCGGGATCTGTGTCACCGCGTCGCACAACCCGAAGGAGTACACGGGGATGAAGATCGTTCGGCGTGGCGCACTTCCTGTCGGTGGCGATTCAGGGCTCCTCGAGATTCGCGGTCTCGCCGAGAAGGGATTCGGACCGGCGGGACGTCGAGGCGAGGTGCGTGAGGAGGATGTCTGGGACGGGTTCGTGGACAAGGTCCTCTCGTTCATCGACCCGGACTGCGATCAGCCCGCTGCGCGTCGTCGTGGATGCCGCCAACGGAATGGCTGGCTCCATGCTGCCGCCGGTCCTCGATCGACTTACCCCAGCTCGACGTCGTTCGTTGCTACTTCGAGCCGGACGGGAGCTTCCCCAACCACGAGCCCAATCCCCTTCTCCCCGAGAACCGCGAGTTCATCGTCGCCAAGGTGCGCGAGGAGGGCGCCGATCTCGGAGTCGCGTACGACGGTGACGCTGACCGCTGCTTCTTCGTGGACGATGAGGGTGAGTTCGTCCCAGGCGACTTCGTTACCGCGCTCCTCGCCGAGACCGTGCTCGAACGGCGGCCGGGAGAGAAGGTGATCTACGACGTTCGCGCAAGCTGGGCGGTGCCAGAGACGATCGAACGCGCGAACGGCATCGCACTAATCAATCGCGTCGGGCATGCGTTCATCAAGCAGCGGATGCGCAAGGAAGACGCGGCGTTCGCCGGCGAGGTCTCGGCCCACTACTACTTCCGAGAGTTCTCTCAGGCCGACACCGGCGTCGTACCGTTCCTGCTCATGCTGGAGCTCCTTTCGCGGCGACGAGAGAAGCTGTCCGAGATCCTCGCGCCCTATCGAGCACGGTTCTTCCTCACCGGCGAGATCAACACGCCGGTAGCGGATGTCCCGCTGAAGCTCCAGGAGCTCAAGGAGCGATACACGGCCGCGGGTGGACGAATCTCGCACCTCGACGGCATCTCGATCGAGTTCGACGACTGGCATTTCAACGTGCGGCCGTCGAACACGGAGCCGCTGTTACGCCTGAACCTGGAGGCGCTCTCAAAGGAGCTGATGGAGGAGAAGCGGGACGAGGTGCTCGGGTTGATCCGTGCCTAGGATCGCGCTGTGAACGAACCGCCCGAGCTCGGCCGGGTGACCAACCGGCGTCCTCCGTTCAAGTACGCAGCGCTGGCGCGCGTCTGGTTTTCGGACACGGACGCGCAGGGCGTCGTGTACTACGGGCGCTACCTCCCCTACTTCGATCATGCGCGCACCGAGTACCACCGTCACGTCGCAAGCCCTCGCATCGAGGGAGCCGAGTTCGTGATGCGCGCGCTCGAGGTCGAGTACGTCGCGCCGGCACGCTTCGACGACCTGCTCGAGCTATTCGTGCGTGTGCGGCGAATCGGCAACTCGAGCGTCACCTACGAGTGCGCAGCGTTCCGCCTGCCGGACGACCTCCTCATGGTGACGGCAACGCAGACACTCGTTCTCGTCGACCTCGAGTCGCGTCGCCCGACGCGGGTGCCCGACGAGCTACGTTCGGCCATCCGCGAATTCGAGGGGGCTGACGTCGAAGCGTGAGCGCACGCACTCTCGAAGAGCTCGATCGTGTCCTCGACAGCGACGGCGAGCCCGACGACGCCCTGAGAACTGCTGTCTCGATGCTCGCGGACGAGCCAGGGCATCACGTGGGCGGGCATCGCGTTTCTCGACGAAGGGGCGCTCGCACTCGGCCCGGCGGCCGGTGAGCCCGACGAGCGACACCGAATCAGCATTCCGATCACATTCCAGGGCTCGAACGTCGGGGAGCTGTGGGTCGACGGAAGTCGCAGAGCGTCCGTTCCTCGAGCGCGTCGCCGCTCTTCTTTCGGCCCACGTCCTCATCGGCTGGGACACGAGCGGCGAAGCCTGGGAGCCCTAACCGACTCATTGTTCGCACGATCGGAGTTCGCGTGAGCGGATTCCGATCTTGTGCGAAAAGCTGGGGAGGGGGGCGGCTGCCCCGACCGGTGGGGGTCGGGATCTGCCGCGCGCCCGCCCTGAGGCGAGCGCGCGGCCCCCTTCCCCTCTCCCCAATCTCCTTGTAATGACGCATCTGGGGGATGCAATCCCTCGATCGAGGTACCCCCCTCGAACGAGGGATCGCACTCGATCGAGTGAGTCGCATCACGGCAGCGGGGTCAGGCCTCAGAGCCTGACCCCGCTTGGAGGGAGGGAGCTATGCGTGTGGGCCGTCGAAGCCCGGCGGGCCGCGGGGGGAGATGCCACCCGCCCCGAATCCGCGATGAAAGCCGTGGCCGCGTTCGGCGAATTCAGCGTTGACGAAGCTCTCGATCCGCTCATCGAGGTTCGATTTGAGCTCGTCCGCGCGTTCCTGCGTGAGTCGACCATCGGCTACCGCTTCGTCGATCGCCTTTCCTGCGGCGTTCACGAGTGCCGCGACGAGACCGGTGACGGACTTCCCCTGGTCCTTGGCAATCTGGGCCAAGGTCTTTTCCTCGAGTTGCTCACGCAGCTCGACCTCTGTGAGGCCCAGGTACGCCGCGGCGGCAGTGAGGTCCCTGAAATGACCGAAGTGACCGGGACCATGGCCGCCAAGACCTGGCCCGCCGAACAGAGGCACGCCGTCTCCGGAGTCGATTCGCTCCTTGAGCTCGTTCGCCTGCGCTTCGGTGAGACGTCCTGCCTCGACTGCCGCGTCGATGCGGTTCTTCAGCGCCTCTTTCAGCGCGTCCGAAAGCGCGTCGGGCTGGACACCCAGCTGGGCGGCCGCATCCTCGATGACGGCCTTGCTCTCCTCGCTGGGCGAGAGAGCACGTGACGCCGCGACCGCTCCCGCCGCACCGAGCCCAACGACGATCATTGCGACCGCGAGCTGCACCGGCCGCGAATTTGAGGTTCCTTCGTTTCGTCATGAGTCGCATGAGACCACCCGCGTCTAAGAGCTCGCTGAGAGGCCGCTAAGAAGATCCGAAGCTCTGGAGCCGACCACGGTGCGAGCGTCTTCGAGCGGAGGCAGCAGTTTCCCATCGTGCATTCGCAGCACGCGCTCGGCACGTCCAGCGATCTCGGCATCGTGCGTGACGACGATCACGGTCCGGCCGCCCTTCCCGACTGCGAGAGAAGCAGGTCCATGATCTCCGCGCGTTCCCGTCGTCGAGTCGAGATTCCCGGTCCGGCTCGTCGGCCAGAAGAACGTGTGGCTCGTTCGCGAGAGCGCGGGCAAATCCGCGAGCATGTACGTGATGAAGAACATGCCCCGGAGCGAACCAGCGAGCCCTGAGAGCCGCGTGAACGCCGGTAAGAAGTCGCTAAGAAGCAGCGCCGACGGGAACGCCAAGGTCGAGCACCATGCGGGTCCCGCCACCTTCTGCCCGCTCGGCGACGACCTCTCCCCCGTGCGCCTCGGCGACCTGGCGGACGATCGCGAGACCTAGTCCGGAGCCCGGCATGCCGCGCGCCGACCGCGCGCGGTAGAACCGGTCGAAGACGTACGGGAGATCCTCGTCGGCGATCCCCGGTCCGTGATCGCGGACCGCCAGCCGACCGTTTCGTACGGTGACGTCGACCGTCGCTCCCGGGGGGCTCCACTTTGCAGCGTTGTCGAGCAGATTCGTCACGGCGCGCTCGATCGTCGTCGGAACGCCGTGGACGACCGACTCGTCGAGCTCGGTCGCGAATGCCACCCCTGGTCGGTTACGACGGGCGCGCTCGACGGCATCCGTGACGAGGAGGTCGAGCCTGACGTCCTCGGGCTCGGCGATCTGCTGCTCGGCACGCGCAAGCTCGATCAGCTCCGCGATCAAGGTCGTCATCTCACCCAACTGCTCGACGACGTCGGACAGCAACCTGCCTCGCTCGCCGGAAGGAAGCGCACGATCGCCGGCGAGCACCTCGATGTTGGTGCGCACGCTCGTGAGGGGCGTGCGCAGCTCGTGCGAGGCGTCGGCGACGAGTTGGCGCTGTGCACGCGTCGACTCTTCGAGAGCGGCCAGCATCGTGTTGAAGCTCACCGCAAGCCGGCTGAGCTCGTCGCGACCGCTCACTTCGATTCGCTGTGAGAGGTCTCGAGTCTCGGTCACGTGCTCCGCGGTCTCCGTGAGCCTCGTCACAGGAGCAAGCGCGGCCCGCGCAACCACGAGTCCGAGACCCGCGGCGATCACGACTCCACCGGCAGCGATCAGAAGCAGGAAGAGCCCGATCTTCTCGAGCGCTCTGATCCGCCTCGGTGAGCGGTCGCGCGACCTGCACCGCTGCCCCAGGCCCATATGCGAACGTGAAGACTCGGAGGTGGGTGCCGTCGACGTCGAGGTCGGTCCAGAATGCGGGAGCCCCGTCACTCGCGACGGCGAGCACATCGTCGGAGACCGGCAGCTCGATGTCCTGCCGAGCTGGCACGAGCACGCTTCCGTCTGTCTTCACGAGCTGGACGTAGCCGCGAGCCTCCCCGAACTCGGGTCGAACCGCGAGGAACGAGCCACCACCGGGAGCCGGGAAGACGCCGAGTGGCTGCCGCGAGATCTCCGCCGCCCGCTGCTCGAGCGCTTCGTCGACCGGCGCCCGCAACTGCCCGCGCGCCACGACGTAGACGAGCACCGATGCAAGGACGATGCTCAGCGCTACGGCTACGGCCGCGGATACCGCGATGCGGGCGCGGAAACTCATGAGCGGCTCTCCGACGCGAACGCGAACCGAAGTCGGGTGTTTCTCATTACTCGCGGAGGGCGTACCCCACACCACGCACGGTGTGGATGAGACGCGTCGCTCCCAGATCTTCGGTCTTGCGACGCAGATAGCCGATGTACACGTCCAGGGAGTTCGAGCTCGGGCCGAAGTCATATCCCCAGACGCGCTCGAAGATGATCGATCGAGTCAGAACCTGGCGCGGGTTCCGCAGGAAGAGCTCGAGCAATGCGAACTCGGTTCGTGTCAGCTCGATCAGCCGGCCGGCTCGCCTGACTTCGCGGGTACCAGGTTCGAGCTCGAGGTCGGCGAAGCGGAGGACATCGCGGCCCGCCCTCCCCATTCCCGGCGCGGCGCAGCAGAGCCCGAAGGCGTGCCAGGAGCTCCGCGAGCGCGAACGGCTTCGGGAGGTAGTCGTCAGCCCCGGCATCGAGGCCCGCCACCCGGCTGTCCACCTCGGCTCGTGCAGTAAGCATCAACACGGGCACCCGATTGCCACTAGCCCGCAAGCGCCGACAGACCTCCAGACCGTCGATGCCCGGCATGAGAACGTCGAGGATTGCCCCGTCGACCGGGGCCTCGCGCTCGAGCCGCGCGATGGCCTCTTCACCGTCCGCCGCAAGCTCGATCTCGTAACCTTCGAGCTCGAGAGCGCGCCGAAGCGACTCACGAACTGCACGCTCGTCATCGACCACGAGAATCCTCATCGCCGCATTGTGCGTGCTCCCATCAGCCGCGGACGGAGTCTTAGCGACTTCTTACCCGTATCTCAGCCCTCGTTCAGTCGCAGCCGGTTCCGTTTCCGACACACTGAGGAACGAAAGGAACCCGATGGACACCCGCTCAAGTCGCACGCCACTCGTCGTCGCCGGCCTCGTCGCCGCCCTGGTACTGGGATCGGCCTCGGAGCAGCCTCCTTCGCCGTACTCGGAGACGAGCCGGCAACGGTCGTGCGCCAGGTCACGGTAGGCGACTCGGAGCCCACTGCAGCGTCGGACGAAGTCTCCATTGGGCAGATCTACGACCAAGCGTCCAAAGCGGTGGTCGAGATCTCTGCTACCACAGCCGCATCGTCGTTCGGCGATCCGACGACGCGCGCACAGGGCTCAGGGTTCGTGCTGGACAAGAAAGGCCATATCGTGACGAACCAGCACGTGGTTGCGGGCGCGGCCTCCATCTCGGTCAGCTTCTGGAACGGTGCGGCATTCGAGGCCGTGCTCGTAGGCTCGGACCCTTCGACCGATCTCGCGGTGCTCAAGGTCAATGCGCCAGCATCGCTCCTCGACCCGCTTCGCCTAGGCAACTCGAGCGACGTCGACGTCGGAGACACAGTGCTTGCTCTGGGAAGCCCGTTCGGTCTGGAGGGAACGGTGACGAGCGGGATCGTGAGCGCACTCCATCGGCAAATGACGGCTCCCAACGACTTCACGATCACGGACACCATTCAGACCGATGCCGCGATCAACCACGGCAACTCAGGTGGGCCGCTGCTCGACCGGCGAGGCCGCGTCGTAGGCGTCAACGCGCAGATCGAGAGCGATTCGGGAGGCTCCGACGGCGTCGGATTCGCCATCCCCTCCAACACAGTCGGCTCGATCGCGGCGCAACTCATCGAGCGCGGCGAGGTGAGGCACGCCTACCTCGGCATCACGATGACTGCCGTCCCAGGAGGCGTCGCGATCACCGAGGTGCGTAGCGGAACGCCGGCGGAGAACGCAGGCCTTCGCGCTGCTACCGGCACAGAGACCGTCAACGGCCAGGAGCGGCCCACGGGAGGCGATGTGATCGTTGCTTTCGCCGGTCAAGAGGTGACCTCGGCCGCGGAGTTGCAGAGCGCGGTCGATGCGATGCGCCCGGGTGACGAGGTGTCGATCACGATCCTGAGAGACGGCAAGCGTCGGAACATCGATGTCAACTTGGTCGTGCGGCCTTCGTGAGCAGGTCGCAGGTCTAGGCATACCTAGACCTAGGGCTAGTGTCGACTTTCCGCAGTCCGTCTGTATGCTGCGTGAGGGAGGTTTGAGGAATGGGTAAAACCCGCTCGTCCACGGTTGCTTTCGCGGCCGCATACATCGTCCTGGTGCTCGGGCTTTTCGTCGCGCTCGGTGGGGTTGCATATGCAGCTGGTCCCTCCTCGGCCTCGGATCAGTACGGGACCAAGGTTGAAGGGGTCAAGGTCTCGGCTACGGCAGCCGGAAAGACCGCCTCACCCACCGCGACCGCAGCCCAGGCGTTGCCGAATACCGGGCTCTCGCTTCTTGGAGTGGTTGCGGTCGGGGGTGCTCTGGTCGCTGCCGGCGTGGCGCTGCGACGCCGCGAACGCAGCAAGAGCCAAGGCTAACCCGGGCTCTGGTCAGACTCGCCCGGTAGGTCCTCCTCGAGAGGGTTGAGTTCGTGCACTCTCTCGTACGCCATAGCTCGCTCAGCCCCACGTGCGACTTGCGCGAGGCGAAGCCACGCAACCCAATTGTGCGAGTCCTTGGCAACCGCGTCGCGATAGGCGTCGAGCGCACTGGCGCGGTTACCCAGGCCAGCGGCGGCGTCTCCGAGGACGAGCGAAGGCTCATGAGACCAGAAGAGCAGGCCTCGCGCCCGCCGGGCGTGGTCCCCCGCCGCTACCCACTCTTTCCGCGCCACGGCCTCTCGCCCGGCGAAGAGAGCCTGGTTACCGACGAGGCTCACGATCGAGACAGCCGTGAGGCAGATCGAAAGGCCGAGCGCCACCCAGCGCGAAGCGCCCGACGAACGGGGTCGGACGCCTTGCGATCGGATGCGAGCAGAGCTGCGCCGCCGAGGAGGAACGCCGAGAGCGTGACCCCCACCATCTCCCAGTGCCAGTCCAGCGCACTTGCTGCCAACCAGGCGAGGATACGCGCCCGTGCCCGCGGCGACGAACCGTGAACGTCGCGCGACGAACGCTCCCGACGAGGGTAGAGCGAGCACGGCGATGAGCAGCGCAAGGCCGACGGCGCCTAGCTCGCTCAGCATCTCCGCGTACAGCGAGTGCGCGTCTCGAATCACGAGCTTCGGTCTGACGACGCTCGTACCACAGGTACTCGTACGAGCCGGCACCGTGACCGACAGCAGCGGTCGCTCCGCGGCCGCTTCCCAGCGCGACGCCGAATGCTGCTCGCTGCGGCCATTGCCCGACACGCTGAACAGCCGCGTTGTTGAGATCGACTCCGGTCACCGGCGTCCGCGTCGAAGCGCTCCTTGAGCTCGGAAATGCCACGGGACGGGCCGCCTGCAACGACGAGTGCGACGGAAGCCGCGGCAACGACGAGTGCCGCGAGCCCGACGTTCACCGCGCGAACGAAACCTCGCGACACCGTCACGCGGCGAGCGACGAGACCGGCGACCCACGGCAAGCAAGCCCGAGCACGAGCGCGCAGCGCGACGACGACGAGTGCGAAGCGATGCCCTTCGGCGACGGCGTTCGTCGCGTCGGCGCATCCTCGGTCGTGAGCGCATTCTGACGCGAGGCATATACAATGCACGCGACAGAAGCTGGAGCGACGACGAGCACTGACCACAGCAGCACGTAGCCGACGCGGGTCGAGCGCGACCATTCCGACGAACCCGAACGCGAGGCCAGCCCACGCACCTCGACTGAAGGTGAAGTAGAGCGTGGCGCCGAGAACCGGCAACACGACGCCCGAGCAACCACCGCGTAGCGGGCGCGACGCCTGTGCGCGACGAACCCCATCGCGACGAGCATCCCCATCGCAGCAAGCAGGCCGAGGGCGTTCCAGTAGCCGAGCGGCTCCGACAGCCGGTACGTAAGCGACGGGTCGTCGTAGGTGTCGAACCGATCCGGGAAGAGCCGCGTTGCCAGCCCGTATCGCGGAGACGAGCGTGATGCCCACGAGCACACCACCGGCCACGCCTGGTGCGTCTCCTCGCCGAAGCACGATCGCGAGGGCGAGAGCGAGTCCCACGTAGACGAGCATCCGCTCGGCCTCGCGGATCGACCCTGGCTGACTGACCGACCAGATCGACGAGAGCGCGATCCACGCCGCCAAGGCACACATGAGCGCGGCGAACGCGGCGCGGAGCCGACCAGGAGTAGTCGCCCGCTCGAGGATCAGCGCGAGGCTCGTCGGGATGAGGAACGCGAGCGCGACCCAGCCCCAGGACTGCGAGAAATACGCCCCTTCGCTGGCGTTCGCTGCCGTGACGATGGACGCGGTCGCGACTGCCACGACAATCGTCCGCGATGTCCGCGTCATGTGCGCCGCACCCGGACTACATCCGGCACGTTGGCCCTACTCTGTGACTGGCGTCATGCGGCATCGGCTCGGAACACTCATTCTCGTCATCGGACTCGGCGTGCTGGCATGGTCTGCCACGGTCTACCTCTGGAAGGACCCGTTCACCACGGCGTACACCGCCTACGAGCAGCGCCAGCTCGAGACGAGCCTCGATCGGCAATTCGAGCAGTGGACCCCCAGTCCGAAGCCTACAAAGCCTGTGAAGCCACCGAAGAGCAACGTCAGCCCGCCGACGATGGCCGACGTCCGTCGCGAGGCTCGGAGGTACCGCCTCGCGAGCGACGAAGGCGACGCGGTCGCACGACTCGAAGTCCCGCGACTCGACCTCGACGCGGTGATCGTCAACGGTACGAGCTCCGGCGACCTGCGCCGCGGCCCCGGCCGACATCTGGAGACGTCGATGCCGGGCGAGCACGGGCTCGTCTACGTCGCTGGCCATCGGACCACATACGGCGCTCCTTTCTCCGATATCGACAAGCTTCGTCGCGGCGACTCGATATTCCTGGAACTTCCCTACGCGTCCTTGGAGTACAAAGTCATGAGCCATCGGGTCGTGGACGACAACGATCTTTCGGTTCTGCAGTCGGGGGGTCGCGAGGAGCTCGTGCTCCAGGCGTGCCACCCCCGCTTTTTCGCGAGCGATCGCTACCTCGTGTATGCGCGGCCGATTCGGGTGACCGAGAAGAACGCCGCGTCATCGAGCTGAATGGCTAGAGTCGCCCGCGTGGCTGACGGCTGGCAGAGCGTGCGCATCGACGAGATCGAGCCGATTCCCGTCGTCGACGGCAAACTCCTGTGGCGACCGGTTCGCCGCACTCTCGACATCGGAGCGTTCGGGATCAACGCGTACATCGCGCCTAATGCGGGCGACGATGTCGTGGAGGAGCACTCGGAGACCACACTCGGGCACGAGGAGGTCTACGTCGTGCTCGCAGGCCGTGCAACCTTCACCCTCGACGACGAGACGCTCGATGCGCCTGCGGGCACCGTCGTCTTCGTTCGCGACCCGAAGGTGAAGCGGCACGCCCGTGCTACCGAGCCAGCGACGGCAGTCCTGGCCGTCGGCGGGCCACGCGAAGGCGCGTACGAGCCATCGCCGTGGGAGGACTTCTTCGCGGCCGAGAGGCACCGTGCAGCCGGCGACTACGACGCGTACGCTGCGGAGCTGGCGGAGACTCTCGTGCGCCGCCCCAACTATCCGTCGGCGCTCTATAACCTGGCCTGCGCCGAAGCGCTCGCGGGTCGTCCGGACGATGCGCTCGAGCACTTGCTGGGTGCGATCGAGCTTAAGCCCGAGTTCGCAGAGTACGCTCGCAAAGACGACGACCTCGTCTCTCTGCGCAATCTCTCCGGCTGGCCGGAGTAGCGCGTCCTCCCGTTGTCGCGTTAGGAGGGCGTGACGCGGTACGCGTCGAACACGGCCTCGAGGTTGCGGAGGGCGGTAAGGAGCGAGCGGAGCTCCTTCACCTCCCCCACCTCGGCGGTGTACCAGTTCCGCGCCATCCCGTCCTCGACGACACCCCCGTAAGAGACGATGTTCGCCCCATGCTCGGCAAACGTTCGCGCGACGTCTTCGAGCAGCCGTGAACGATCCCAGGCATCGACCGCGATCTGCACGAGGAACCCCGCGGAGGCGCCTCCCTCCCACTCCACTGCGGTGAAGCGCTCGGGATTCCGCTTGAGCGCCCGTACGTTCGGGCAGTCCTCGCGGTGGACGGTGATACCTCGTCCCATCGAGATGTAACCGACGATCGAGTCACCCGGAACCGGCGTACAGCACTTGGCAAGACGGACGAGCACGTCCTCGACGCCGATCACGCTGATGCCGAGCCGGTCGCTCGAGACGGCGGTCTTGGCTCTCGGCGGTTTCGTCGTGACGGCGGGCTCGGCGACTCCCTCGTCGGTCTTCAACCGTTGGAGGACCTTGTTGACGATCTGCGTCGGTGGGAGCTTCCCCGCGCCGAGGGCGACGTAGAAGTCTTCGGCCTTCTTGAACCCGGTCTCGCGGATCACCTGGGCGAGGATGCTCGAGCCCTGGAGCTTGCGATAGGGAAGCTTCTGCGCCTTCAGCGCCTGGTCGAGGAGCTCTCGGCCCTTCGCCTCGGTTTCTCCTCGCGTCTCGCGCTGGTACCACTGCCGGATCTTGTTGCGCGCCCTTGATGACTTGACGACCGCAAGCCAGTCCCGGGACGGGCCACGCCCCGACTTCGTGGTCAGGATCTCGACGAACTCGCCACTCTTCAGCCGGTAGTGGAGCGGGACGATGCGCCCGTTGACCTTCGCGCCTACCGTTCGGTGACCCACGTCCGTATGGACCGCGTACGCGAAGTCGATCGGAGTCGCGCCCGAGGGAAGAACCTTTACCTCGCCTTTCGGGGTGAAGACGTATACCTCGTCGTCGAAGAGGTCGGTGCGGAGGCTCCGCATGTACTCGCCCGGGTCCTGTTCATCGGACTGCCAGTCCATGAGCGTCTTGACCCACGAGAGCCACTCGTCGTCCGCCTTCGAGGCTCGACCGCGCTTGTAGAGCCAGTGCGCCGCCACCCCGTACTCGGCCTCTTCGTGCATGTCGCGGGTGCGTACCTGAATCTCGAGCGGCTTCCCCTCGGGACCGATGACCGTTGTGTGCAGAGAGCGGTACCGGTTGAGCTTCGGCATCGCGATGAAGTCCTTGAAGCGCCCAGGCATCGGCTTCCATAGCGAGTGCACGAGCCCGAGCGCGGCGTAACAGTCGCGTGTTCCCTCCTCGGCCGAGCGCTCGCAGATGACGCGGAGCGCGGTCAGGTCGTAGATCTCGTTGAACTCGCGGCCGCGCTTGGCCATCTTGTCGTAGATCGAGTAGAGGTGCTTTGCGCGCCCTGTGATGTCGGCCGGAACATCGGCTTTGTGCAACTCGAGGCCGAGGATCTCCGCCGCCTTGTCGGCCTGCCCCTCGCGGTCGGCTCGCTGGTCGGCCACCATCGCCTTGATCTCGGCGTACTTCCGTGGATGAAGAGTCTGGAACGCGAGGTCCTCCAGCTCCCATTTGAGCGCATGGATCCCGAGCCGGTGCGCCAGCGGCGCGTAGACCTCGAGGGTCTCGCGAGCCTTTTGTGCTTGCTTCTGCTTTCCGAGGTACTCGATCGTCCGCATGTTGTGTAGACGGTCAGCGAGCTTGATGAGGATGACGCGAACGTCCTGCGCCATGGCGACGATCATCTTCCGGTAGTTCTCGGCCTCCGCCTGCTCGCGGCTCTGGAAGCTGATCCGCGTCAGCTTCGTGACGCCCTCGACGAGTTGGGCGATCTCGGCGCCGAACTCCGTGCGAAGCTCGTCGAGATCGGCCCCGGTGTCTTCAACGACGTCATGGAGGAGAGCGGCCGCGATCGTATGCTCGTCGAGACGGAGCTCTGCACAGACGCGCGCGGCTCCCAGCGGGTGGTGGATGAACTCCTCTCCGGAACGGCGTGTCTGGCCTGCGTGCGCGCGTTCGGCGAACTCGAACGCTCGTCGGAGCAGGTCTTTGTCGACGTCCGGGTTGTACGCCTCGACCTCGGCAATCAACTCCTCGACGAGGTCTTCGTGGTGTCGTTTCGCGTCGAGGACGCTCATGAGATCAGTGTACTGAGCGGGGTTCCCGACCCCTCCTCACCGGAGAGGAACGCGCGGCCCCATGCCGAACTGCGACAGCCCATGGGCACGTTTCGCCGTTGGTTCCGACAGCGCGCTGCACGACGCCTCGCGCTGGTCATGCGCGACGCGCTCCTGCCCTCCCGTCCAGGCCTGGGCTGAGCCCCGGGCTAGGCGGCCTGCGGCAACGCTGCTTGCTCGAGGAGCGCGCGAAAGGACTCTGACTCGAGGAGCTGGCGACGCCGTCCTGGATCTCCGCCGAGACCCAGCTCTCCGAAGATGCGCCGGGCGTCAGGCGTCCATGAAGACTCACCAGACCGCCAGAGCCGCGCCAACACGGCACGAAGCTCCTCGTATCCGTCTGGACTATCGAACAGTCGACGCACGACGAGTTGCGGCGACACCGTGCCGTTCCAGTGGTTCTCCTTCAGACGGCACGCGACGTCGAAGAGTCCTTCAGCGCTCAGCCGGTCGAGCTGGGAGCCCTGTCCAAACGCGATTGCGCTACCCGCGTCACGGCCGTGTTGTCGAACGCGGAAGCGCAGATGTTTTCCGTCACCGACGGTCATGGGAGTCAGCGGCTTGATCGCCGGGACGAGCAGGGTCACATCGGGGTTGCCGAGTCCGAACGGCGCGAGGCGCTCGAGCTCCTGCGCGAGCTCGAGCGTGAGATCTTGCGCAGAGACCACGGCGTCTACGACGGTCGGCTCGAAGAGCTCGTCCTGCGAGAGCTGGGCGTCCGCATGAGCTGCGAAAGCATCGGCAAACGCTTCGATCTGCGCCGGGTCGATCGACAGTCCGGCTGCCGCGCGATGGCCACCGTAACGCTGGAGATACTGCGCGCAGGCGCCGAGTGCCGCGTGGAGATCGAACTGGGAGACGGACCGTCCCGACCCCTTCCAACCATCGTGCGAGCCGGCTATGAGGACGACGGGGCGGTGGAATCGCTCGACGAGGCGCGAGGCGACGATCCCGATCACCCCCTCATGCCATTCCTCCCGCCAGAGCACGTAGCCGCGTCGGCTTCGGGTGGGTTCGGGCATCTCCTCGACGATGCCGATTGCCTCACGCACGATGCGCTCCTCGACACCCTGACGCTCGCGGTTCAGGTCTTCGAGCTCCGCGGCGAGTCGCTTCGCCTCCTCGGGATCCTCGGTGAGCACGAGCTCGAGAGCGACGTCGGGCCGGCAGAGCCGTCCTGCCGCGTTGATGCGTGGCGCAAGTCTGAAGCCCACGGAGCCTGAGTCCACGGCCGCAGGATCGACGTGAGCACTGCGCATCAGCGCCTGCAGGCCGGGCCGGCGCGTGCTCGCCAGAGCGAGGAGCCCTGCAGACGCAAGCGCGCGATTCTCGTCGACGAGCGGAACGACGTCGGCGATCGTCGCGAGGGCGACGAGGTCCAGGTTCCGCTGCACCGCTGGGTGGTCGACACCGAGCAAAGCCTCGCCCAGCTTGTGCACGACCCCGGTCCCGCACAGCTCCGGAAACGGATAGGAGGACGGCCTCGTAGAGACGACCGGGCAGTCGGGAAGCGAATCTCCGGGCCGGTGGTGATCGGTTACGACGACTTCGAGCCCGCTGGCTTTCGCCGTGGCGATTTCTTCGACGGCCGTGATCCCGCAGTCGACCGTCAGAACGAGCCCGACCCCCTCGTCCCCGAGCCGACCGAGCGTCTCGCTCGAAAGCCCGTAGCCCTCCTCGAACCGACTCGGCAGGTGCCAGACGACGTCTGCGTCGAGCTCGCGCAGATAGAGAACTGCGAGCGCGGTCGCGCAGATGCCGTCGACGTCGTAGTCCCCGTGGACGCAGATCCGCGTGCGGCGCTCGATTGCAGCACGAATCCGTTCGACTGCCGCCGCCATGTCGCCGAGCAGCAGCGGATCGTGCCCGGGGAGCTCGGCGTCGAGGAATCGGCACGCGCGCTCAGGGTCCACGTATCCGCGTCGCGCGAGCACAGCTGCCGTGACCTCGCTGAGGTCGAGCTCACGAGCAAGGTGGGCCGCTGCCGACGCGTCGTAGGGTGCGATAGTCCACGTGCCGGTCACGCGATGGACGGTACGGACGGCGCCGGACGTGCTTGGCTAGCTTCCGCCGCGCCTTCGTATCGAGTCGGCGACCACCTTCACCCAGAGAAGGACGATTCCGATGGTCGCGCCGACGACCACGACTGCAATCGGTGTGACGAACGCCATCTGCTCGAGCGAGTACTTCGTCACCGCCGCACCACCCAGCCAGATCGCAAGCACGACGATCGCCATCACACCCACCGATTTCCACTGAATCACGTCGTAAAGCCTAGATACGCTGATCGAGATGCTCGCTGCCAACTACCGCTCAGGCGACGATTTCGTGGTCGAATTCCTCGGCCACCGCTTCGAGTTCAGCGCGAAGGACTTCGAGGAGCGTGTTACAGCGGCGGCCGTACGGCTCAGCCTGATCGGCTCGAACGACCTCGACGACGAGGAGGCCGCAGACCTCGTCGAGTTGGTCGCAGACGGCCGCATCGTCGATCCGCGAAGCGGTCTCGGCCTCTACCTCGTCCGCCACTGGGAACGGGTGTCACTCGTCGGCGGTGAGTCCCTCGTCTACTGGATGCGGAAGCTGGTGTTCCGGGGCGCCTGGCTCGACCACCGCGTCAAGGAAGGGCTGCTCGACGTCGCCTGGCTCGAGGACACGGGAGACTTCGGATATGCCGAGCCCCAGGGTGGCCGAACGCTGCTCGAGCTCGCGCCGGTGCCTTCGTGGCGCGAGCTCCAGTACAGAGGCTGACGCCAGATCTTGCGGCTACCAGGGCTACTGTCCGGCCGTCCCGGTGAAGCCGAAGGGACGGACGGGATCGGGTGCGGAGATCTCGATCGCCTTGACCGCGCCGATGGGGACGATGACGTGACGCGGCTCATCTCCGTCCTTGCGGTGCGGAACGAATGAGAAGAAGCCGAACCCCGGCTCTGGCGTCGCAGTGGCGAGAACGTGACGCGAGCCGTCGGCGAGCTCGATGCGTACCTCGGCCTCTTCGAGGCCGTGCTGCTGGGTGAACGCCTCGATCATGCGGATGAGCCGGGCGACGAACTCGTCGAGCGGCCCTGCCATCCCCGGGGTCCAGATATGTGTCGACACGTAGCTGCTCTAGAAGAGACCGTCGCTGCCCGCAGGCGTGCCGATGTGCTCCCGGCCGAGTGCGGTGATGACACGGCCCCGCGGCGTCCGCTGGAGGAAGCCGAGCTGTAGGAGATAGGGCTCGTAGACGTCCTCGATGGTGTCTTGCTCCTCGCCGAGGGTGACCGCGAGTGTCGAGAGGCCGACCGGCCCGCCGCCGAACTTGTGGGTGACGGCGAAGAGCAGCTCTCGATCTGTCCGCTCGAGCCCCACTTCGTCGACCTCGAGGAGCTCCAGCGCCTCACGCGCGATATCGAGAGTGACAGCCCCAGCATGGCGCACCTCGGCGACGTCTCGGATCCGGCGAAGAATCCGGTTGGCGACCCGCGGTGTGCCACGAGCTCTGCGTGCGATCTCTTCCGCGGCGCCGTCCTCGACCTCTACGCCGAGGATGCCCGCCGAGCGCCGGACGATCGAGGTCAGCTCCGACTGCTCGTAGTAGCCGAGCCGGAAGGTCATCCCGAAGCGGTCGCGCAGTGGCGTCGTGAGCAGGCCCGTGCGGGTTGTCGCACCGACGAGCGTGAACGGCGGCAGGTCGAGGGTGAGCGTCCGCGCGCCCGCCCCCTGGCCGACGATGATGTCGAGCCTGAAGTCTTCGAGCGCCGGGTACAGGATCTCCTCGATCGCTCGGTTGACGCGGTGGATCTCGTCCACGAACAGGACGTCGCGCGGCTCCAGACCCGTGAGGATCGCGGCCATGTCCCCCTTGCGTTCGAGAGCCGGGCCCGCAACCGTGCGGATGCCGACTCCGAGCTCCTCGCGGATGATGGTCGCAAGCGTTGTCTTACCGAGACCGGGCGGCCCTACGAGAAGCACATGATCGAGGGCGTCGCCGCGCCTCTTCGCGGCCTCGAGCGCGATGTCGAGCTGCTCCTTGATCCGCTCCTGTCCGACGAAGTCGTCCAGTCGGCGGGGACGAAGCGACTGTTCGAGTTCTTCGTCCCCTTCACTCAGGACTGGCGCCAGAAACTGGCTGCTCACAGGCAGTCTCCTCGCCCGTGAGCGTGGAGGGGTGGCGTGGGGAACCGGGAGGCTCCCCACACTCTCAGGAAGAAGAGGGCACACGGGGGAAACATGGTTTCCCTCGTGAACGCTCGCTGAGGGCGAGCGTTGGTCATGCCGCGCTCCTCAGGGCTTCCCGCACACGCTCCTCCGCAGGCAAGTCGGGGTCGACTCGTGCGAGAGCTCGCTCGGCTTCGACAACCGAGTAGCCGAGCTCGACAAGGGCATCGCGCGCAACGAGCTCGCGGGGAGCGTGCGGCTCGACGCCGGGCTCTATGGCATCGGCGATGGAGTCCTTCAACTCGAGAGCGATGCGCTCAGCCGTCTTCTTTCCGATCCCGGGTATTGCCTGAAAGCGCACGACGTCGCCGAGCGCGATGGCTCGGTGCAGGTCGGCCGGCGGGGCGCTCGACACGATGGCGAGTGCGACTTTCGGTCCGATCCCGCTCACGCCGAGTAGGTGGATGAAGAGCGACCGCTCAGCTGTGTCCGAAAAGCCGTAGAGCTGGAGCACATCGTCGCGCACGTGCAAATACGTCTCGAGGGTCACCTCGGTGACGCCGTCCGCCCGCCGGAGCGCGCTCGGGGTCGCCGCGACGAGGTATCCGACGCCTCCGACGTCCAGGACGAGCCCGTCGACAGATGTGCCCGCGGGTGCTCCGCGTAGTCGCGAAATCATCTCGCGACCTCGAGCAACGGCGGGGCGAGGGCGTGGCAAATCGCAACGGCGAACGCGTCAGCCTCGTGTGACGTCTTGGGCTCCGTGTCGAGACTGAGGATGATCTTCACCATCCGCTGCATCTGGACCTTCTCGGCCCGCCCATATCCGCAGACCGTCTGCTTGACGCGCGCCGGCGCGTACTCGGCACAATCGACCCCGGCGGATGCGGCCGCGACGAGAACGGCGCCGCGCGCTTGCCCTACGGAGAGCGCGATGCGGGCGTCGGCACCCACGTAGGACTCCTCGAGCGCGACGGCGTCCGGCGCGTGCTCCGCAATGAGATCCTGAACGCCCTCGAAGATCGTCTTGAGTCGTACGTCGAGACGCTCCCGCGCGGACGTCCGCCAGCAACCGGATTCCACCGCCCGGAGGCGCCCTTCGCTTCCTTGGACGATCCCGTACCCGCACGCAGCCGTCCCTGGGTCGATTCCGAGGACTTTCACGTGCAAAAGTTATTCGGGCACTCGGACGTACCGTCCGCGTGACGCGGAGCCTGCGGTTAGCCGCTAGGACAGTTCGTGTCCGCCCAAGCCGAGAGACGCTCCGACGCCTCGGTGACGCCCTGCTGGTCGAACGACGCGATTGCCGCCTGCAGCTGCTGGAGCTGCTCTGCGTTGGGGGTCTGGCCGGCTTCGATTCCGATGTCCTGCAGCTCGGCCGCGTACGAGGCGTACGCCTCGGCCAATACTTGGACGTCGGCCTTGATCTCGTCGGGGACCTTGTCGGCGAGCTCCTCGAACGCGTCCGACGTCTCGTCCGAGGTGCCACTCCCGCCCGCAAAGGCCTGAGCGAAGCTTGCGCCGGCGGCGGCCAGCGCAAGGCAGTCCTCGTCCGCGAGCGCGCCGGAAAGATCACTGTCGTCCGTCGTCTCGTCGCCGGTCGTCTCATCGGCGGTCGTCGTGTCTTCGGTCTCGGTCGTGTCCGTGAGGACGGTGCTACCCGAGTCTCCGCTCGACTCGTCGTCTCCACCTCCGCAACCCACTCCCACGAGTGTCAGAGCGAGCGCAGCGAAGACTAGGGCCAACCAACGCATCGCTCGAGCCTAACAGCCGTTCAGGCGAGGTGCTCCGAGAAGAACCCGACGATCGGGACGAAGCCTAGCCCGCCGCCGTAACCACAGAAGTTCTCAGGCTACAACAGCTTCGAGCAACGCTTCGGGAATGTCGAAGTTCGCGTACACGTCCTGGACGTCGTCAGCCTCCTCGAGCCCCTCCACCAGCCGAACGAGGCTCCGCGCCACGCTCTCGTCGCCGATGGCGACGGTCGCCTTCGGGATCATCGCCAGCTCGACAGACTCGACCGAGAACCCGGCGTCCTCGACCGCCGATCGCACCGCAGACAGTGCTTCCGGCGCGGTCGTGACGACGAAGGTCGAACCGTCGAGCTCGACGTCCTCGGCTTCCGCCTCGGCGGCCGTCAGCACGAGAGCGTCCTCGTCGACATCGGCCGCAGACACTAGAACGACTCCCTTCCGCTCGAACTGCCACGCCACGGCTCCCGTCGTACCGAGATTGCCGCCGAACTTCGCAAAGAGATGCCTGACCTCGGAGGCTGTGCGGTTGCGATTGTCGGTCAGCGCTTCGACGAGGACTGCGACGCCTTCGGGACCGTATCCCTCGTAGATCACCGTCTCGAAGCTCGAGCCCTCTGCATCGGCGCCTGAACCCTTCGCGATGGCGCGCTCGATGTTGTCCTTGGGCATCGAGTACGAGCGAGCCTTCTCGATCGCGTTTGCGAGCGCGAGGTTGGCGGCGGGATCAGGTCCGCCCTCTTTCGCGGCGACGATGATCGCGCGAGAGAGCTTCGAGAAGAGCTGCCCCCGTTTGGCGTCGGCGGCACCCTTCTTGTGCTTGATGCTCGACCACTTGCTATGCCCCGACACGCGCTACCTCCTCCCTCACGCCTCTGAGCGGGCGGCTACCGCCGGGCGGAGCCCGGCTCCGCCGCCCTCGGGACGCGCCAGCGACGCGTCAGAGACGTGAGGCGCTTCGCGGACCATCTCGAGAAACAGCTCGTGCACGCGCGGATCGTCGGTCAGTTCAGGATGGAACGAGGCTAGGAGCAGCCGTCCATCGCGCACGAGCACCGGCTCCCCGTCCAGTTCGCCCAACACTCTCACTTCCGCGCCAGCGTCACGAATACGCGGCGCTCGGATGAAGACGCCGCGCATCGGCACCTCCTCGCCGGCGAGTACCACATCGGCTTCGAAGCTCCTGACCTGCCGACCGTAGGCATTTCGGTCGACCACGAGATCCGCGAGGTCGAGGTGATCCCGGTCGAGCACGATCATCCCGGCACAGGTACCGAGAATCGGGCCTGGGTAGTCACGGATGGCGCCATCGAGCTCGTACAACCCCGCGAGATGCATGATCGTCGTCGATTCGCCCCCAGGGATGACAAGGCCGTCGAGCCCCGAGAGATCTCGAGGCAGACGAACCTCGACGACGTTCGCGCCGAGGGCTCCCAGGACGCGGACGTGTTCCCGGAATGCTCCCTGCAGGGCGAGCACACCGATGGTCAGACGATCGCTCATCGGTCGAAGTGTAGATCCGGCTTCGCCGCTGGCCCCGGGCGGCGGCCCGCGGCACGTAGCGGCGGAGGTGCGAATACCAGTTCTGTCGTCCGATGTGGACGACCGTGACGCGACGTGCTTACCAGCCGCGGACTTCGAGCCGCTCGTCGTCTCCGAGCGAGCTCGCCGAGATGCCGACCATCGGCTGACCGAGGCCCGTCGAGACGTCTGCCAACACTTTGGCGTCGTCGAAGTGCGTGGTCGCCTCGACGATGGCACGCGCGCGCCGTGAGACGTCCTCGATCCAGCCGTCACGATCGATGAGCACATCCCGCCCCGACTTGAAGATGCCGGAGCCCACGAAGACACCGTCGGCGCCGAGCTGCATGCAGAGCGACGCGTCAGCTGGAGTCGCAATGCCACCGGCCGTGAAAGTGACGACCGGGAGACGGCCATTCTCCGCGACCCAGCGCACGAGCTCATATGGTGCCCGGTGCTCCTTCGCTGCGGCAAACAGCTCGTCGTCGCGGGAGGCCTGAAGCCCACGGATCGAGCCGAACACGGCGCGCATGTGCGTTACGGCGTTCACGATGTCGCCGGTGCCCGCTTCACCCTTCGTTCTGATCATCGCGGCACCTTCGGAGATCCTCCGCAGTGCTTCGCCGAGATTCGTCGCCCCGCAGACGAACGGAACCGTGAACCCCCACTTGTCCACGTGGTGCGTTACATCCGCGGGTGTGAGTACCTCCGACTCGTCGATGTAGTCGATTTCGAGCTCCTGCAGGATCTGCGCCTCGGCAAAGTGACCGATACGGCACTTCGCCATCACGGGAATGGACACTGCGGCCTGGATCTCCTTGATCCTCTGGGGGTCGCTCATCCGGGCGACTCCACCCTCGGAGCGAATGTCCGCCGGTACGCGCTCGAGCGCCATCACGGCACAGGCGCCGGCCTCCTCGGCGATGACCGCCTGCTCGGCATCGACGACGTCCATGATGACGCCGCCCTTGAGCATCTCCGCAAGACCGGTCTTGACCTTCAGCGTCCCGTACTCGGCCACATTCGCAGTCTAGCCACGCGCAGCTTTCCAGAGCCCTGTGGATAGCCGCCAACGACTTTGTCGAAATTGCGACTTTCAGGGTGTGGAAATCCCCTGGAAAACTCCGAGTCCGTCCGCACGATGTGAAACAGATACCGGGTACCGGCGCGACTCCTCTCCCCGCAGGCGAAGAACTCGCCTGGCCCCGAAGTTGCGCCGCTTCAGTGAGGGGCCCGCCCACCCGGGCCCCTTGCTATGCGGGCAGCCGGAATCCGCCCGCGCGGATTCCAGCGGCGCAACTCCCTGAAACGCGGCCGGAGTCGCGGCTGCCGTGTCGGGCAACCACCTCCGAGTGCCGGCGCTGCGGCTACTCCTCCGGTGTGCCGTCGCCGGAGCGTCGAAAGACCCGGAGGAGACCGCGCCGACCTTCTTCCTGGCGCGCCTGGCGCTTCACTTCCCTCTTTTCGTGGCGCTGCTCGCTCATCTCGGTCTTCTTTTCCTTCGCATCCCCGTAGGAGTCCTTGACGAGCTTCGAGCCCCCGCTCCAGCCGAAGACGACGCAGATGACCACGATCGCGAAACCGGTGTTGAACGCCGTCGTGATGAGCTGCTGCCCCAGCGAGTACGTCGTTGCCGTCTCGGAGCTCGTGTAGCTCCCCAATGCAAACGTGTTGAACGCCTGGTTCACGCCCACACCCCCAGGTGTGAACGAGAGGAGGTTGGCGAGCTGGTTCGAGCCGAGCACGCTCATCACCGAGCCGAAGCTCACCGGGATCCCGTATGCGGCGAGAAACACCATGATCACGCCGACCTTTGCCGCGTACCCCCCTGCCTGCGGTAGCACGACCCACAGCGCATATGCGCGGAGGTCGCCGAGGATCGCAGCGCCCTGCTTCGCCTTCTCCCATATCACCTTGACCCAGCGCCAGAAGATCCTGAGCAGGATCGCCGCCAGGAAGATTCCGCCGGCGATGATCCCGAGGACGAGCACTGGATGGTTCGAGATCGCATCCCACTCGTTCCCGAACTGGAAGTCGAACGAGCCCGCAACCGCCGCGAAGAGATAGAGGTAGATGAGCGTGCCGATGACGAGGTAGAAGATCTTCTGCACCATGTAGCCGGCCAGGACGCCAGGAAACGTCGCACCTCGAACGACCGCAACGAACATGAGCAACATCACGAACGTCCCCATGTTCGCGGGGACGAAGTTATTGAGCGCGACCCCCGCCGCGTACGACGCGAGAACCTCCATATAGGTCACTCCGCCGGGGTACGCGTAGCGCAGGATGCCGTACCACCCGAGCGCCGTCAGCGCGGTCTGCGTCCCCTGCAGGAGGCAACCGAGGATGACGTAGCCAATTGAGATCTCGGTGACTGCGTCCCACAGATCCGCGAACCAGCCGACGACGTCGATGCCCGCGAGCTCGAGCACGCCGAGGACGACCAGCGTTCCGACCACCCAGCCTGCGACGCGCAGGATTCGCCGCCGCGGACGCTCGGGAGTGGCGGGTATCGCCATGGCTTCGGACATGCGCGATTGAGCCTAAACGAGCATGCGGACTAAACGAGCATGCGGAGCGCCACGCGGCGTCTAACGAGCGATCAGCGAGGTTGAGGCACGATCCGGATGTACGGCTTCGGTTCCTGCCAGCCGTCCGGATACGTCTCCTTCGCCTCGTCGTTCGAGACCGAGCCCGCGATGATGACGTCGTCGCCCTGCTTCCAGTTCACGGGCGTCGCGACCTTGTGCTTCGCGGTGAGCTGCAAGGAGTCGATCACGCGCAGCACCTCGTCGAAGTTGCGGCCGGTCGTCATCGGGTAGATGAGAATCAGCTTGACCTTCTTGTCCGGCCCGACGACGAAGACGTTTCGCACTGTCTGATTGTCCGCAGGAGTGCGTGCCTTCGGGTCGCCCTCCACCTCGGGAGAGAGCATCCCGTACAGCTTCGAGACCTTGAAGTCCACGTCCCCGATGATCGGGTAGTTCGGCGCCTCCCCCTGCGTCTCTCGAATGTCCTCTGCCCACTTCTCGTGATCGCCGGTCGGGTCCACCGAGAGGCCGATCACCTTGACGTTGCGCCGATCGAATTCGGGCTTGATCTTCGCCATGTAGCCGAGCTCCGTCGTGCAGACCGGCGTGAAGTCCTTCGGGTGCGAGAACAGCACCGCCCACGAGTCCCCGATCCAGTCGTGAAAGTCGATTGCACCTTCGGTGGTCTCCGCCGAGAAGTCCGGGGCGGTGTCGCCGATCGTCAGATTCATGCAAATCCTCCTTACGAAGCCGAAGCCGCTCATGATCCGAGCCGCAGAAGCACTCCTTGTTTACCAGATGCGTCACGGCGTGCGCATCCTCCCGCCTCCGCTTGCGTGCACTCGCTCGACGCCTCCCATCCTTCCGCGCGCGCGATTCCGCGCCTGATAGCTCAGTGCCGGCTCCCCGGCGTCGTCGGACGGGTCGTGTGAGCCCGCCAGGATCCGTCCGTTGTCCATCACGAGGCGCCCGAGCTTCCGGAGCAGGTGACGACCCGGCCGCTCTCCGGCTAGGAGACCGAGGTTGTTCCCCAGGAGCAGTACGGTGTCGAAACGCTCGTCTGGCCCAAAGGCGACTTCTCGAGGCGTGAGGACAGTGCGCAGCAACGAGAACGAGCGTAGACGACGGGCTCGCGGCGATCGTCTCCCTACACTCCCGACGTGGCCAAGACGACCGGAACCAAGTTGATCGCCGAGAACCGCCGCGCGCGGCGCGACTACGAGCTCATCGAGCGCGTCGAAGCCGGTGTCGTGCTCACAGGGTCCGAGGTGAAGTCGGCGCGCGACGGGAAGGTGCAGCTCGCGCAGGCCTACGCGGACATCCGTGGTAGCGAGGCGTGGCTTGTCGGCGCCTCGATCGCTGAGTACGCCGAGAGCGGGGGATCCGGCCACATCTCGGATCGCGAGCGCAAGCTCCTGCTTCACCGCGGCGAGATCGACTCCCTCTATGGGAAGGTGCGCGAGAAGGGACTGACGCTCGTTCCCACCCGCATGTACTTCAAGGATGGCCGCGTGAAGGTGGAGATCGCCCTGGCACGTGGCCGCGAGCGGGGCGACAAGCGGCGTGTGATCGCGGACCGTGACGCGCAGAGGCAGATCGAGCGCGCTTTGAAGCGCCGCCGTTAGGCTCGGTCCGTCCCGCTGATCGCCGTCCGCAGGAAGACCCGCCCGGGCTCGATGTGGTACCCGTGCCGCGTATTGAGGCGGCGGATGGGCTCGTTGCGCTCCTCGTTCTGGGTCACCAGGCGGTGGTACCCCTGCTCCTTCGCCCAGGCGATCTGCGCTCGCTTCAGGGCGCCTGCAATGCCGCGCCCACGCCAGGGGCGCTTGACTCCGATGAGATCGTGGAAGGCGTCGCCGGTCCAGGTGTGCGGCAGCGACAACTTTCCGTAGCCGACGACCTCGTTCGCGGCCAACGCCACGAAGACCGCCTCGGGCCGATCCGAAAGTCCCTGCATGTCGTCGACCAGCCACGTCTCGAACGGCGACAGCTCGCTGTCCTCCTGGCCCGGGACGTCCGGCGCAGCCTCGACGTAGACCTCGTACAGCGCACGCTCGATCCCGTCACGCTCTGCCCAGGTCGCGATCTCGATTCTCGCGGGTGGATCGACGAGGGGCGCTTGGATCTGATCGAGGTCGAGCACGAGCCGAGAGTTGCGCCCGATCTCACGGAAGCCGCGCCGGTCGGCCCACGCAAGACTAGCTTCGTCGTCCTCGGCAACCGCGGTCTGCACGGCGAGGCAACCGCGCTCGGAGCTCCACCGCAGGAGCTCGGAGTAGAGCGCGGCCCCGATGCCGCGACCGCGTGCAGCCGGAAGCGTCCAGGCCTCGACGATGGCGGTCTTCGGTGGCAAGTGCCATCCGACGAGCCCGAGCCCTGCGCCGGCGTCCTGGCCGTCCGCCATGGCGACGAGCCACGCCATTTCCTCGGCCTGGCGCCTCCAGTCGACGAATCCGTCGACGGTCGTCGGGTCGTCGGGGCGCACGGCGTTGTGCACCGCGACGACGCGCTCCAATTCGTCGACCTCGACGGGGACGACTTCGACCATCGCTGCCAGTCTATTCGCGGCGGCTCCAAACGATGCCTGGCGGAAACAGCGCAGCCGTATTAGTCTCGACCTCTAGTCGACGGGGAAAGGAGGGTCGATGCGACGACTGGCGCTCACTGCCAACGGAGTACGCCACGAGCTCGAGGTCGAGCCGCGTGAGCTCCTCGTGTACGTGCTCCGCGAACGGCTCGGGCTCACCGGGACGAACGTGGGGTGCGACACGTCGTCATGTGGGGCCTGCACGGTGCTCGTGAACGGTGAGGCCGTGAAGTCCTGCACGATGCTCGGCGTCCAGGCCGACGCGATGGAGATCACGACCATCGAAGGCCTTGCGATGAACGGAGAGCTGCATCCGGTTCAGCAGGCGTTCCACGACCATCACGCACTGCAGTGCGGTTACTGCACACCCGGCATGGTGCTCGCCGCCGTTAGCTTGATCGACAGCGGAGAGGCCACCGACGAGGCTGCGATCCGCGAGGGGCTCGAGGGAAACCTCTGTCGTTGCACCGGGTATCACAACATCGTCGCGGCAGTCGCCGACGTGGCGGGGGTGGCGTAGATGGCAGTTACCGAGACAACGGGAACCTTCGTCGGCACCTCCGTGAAGCGAAAGGAAGACGCCTCGCTCCTGCGTGGGCAGGCCACTTTCATCGACAACTTGACCCTGCCGGCGACCGTGTTCATGGCGATCGTCCGGAGCCCTTATCCGCGCGCCCGGATCAACGGTGTGAGCCTCGATGCAGCGCTGGGCGCAGAAGGCGTCGTCGCGGCCTTCAGCGGAGCCGACCTCGCGGAGGACTGGAAGGGCTCACTTCCCTGCGCGTGGCCAGTCACCGAGGACATCAAGATGCCGCCGCACTATCCGCTCGCCGTCGGCGAGGCGCGCTTCCAGGGCGACGGAGTCGCGGTCGTCATCGCGGAGAGTCGTGCACTCGCCAAGGACGCGGCAGAGCTGGTCGAGGTCGACTACGAGCCGCTCGGCTCGGTCGCCGATGTCGAAAAGGCGCTCGAGGACGGGGCACCGCTTGTGCACGAGGAGCTCGGGACCAACGAGTGCTACGTCTGGAAGCTCGAGACCGACGACGTCGAGGCCGCGATCGACGCTGCCGACGTCGTGGTCACGCGTCGCTATGTCCAGCCGCGTCTGATCCCTAACGCCATCGAGCCGAGAGGGGTGCTGGCCCAGGTCGGCCCGACCGACGAGGTCACCCTCTGGTCGGCCACGCAGGTTCCGCACATCCTGCGCTTCGCACTGCAACTCGTCCTTGGCATCCCGGAGTCGAAGATCCGCGTGATCGCTCCCGACGTGGGCGGCGGATTCGGGTCCAAACTGGACGTCTACGCCGAGGAAGCGCTCGCCGTCGCTCTCGCACGGCGGCTCGGGCAGCCCGTCAAGTGGACCGAGGAGCGGGCCGAGAACTATCTGGCGACGATCCATGGGCGCGACGTCGTGCACGAGCTGACCTTCGCGGCGACCAAGGACGGGACGATCACCGCCGTCAAATCGGTGGCGAAGTGTGCGATGGGCGCGTACCTCCAGCTCGTCACGCCGGGGATCCCGTTGCTGGGAGCCTGGATCTACTCCGGCCCGTACGACATACCCAACTACAGCGTCACCTTCACCGGCGTGTTCACCCACACCACGCCGACGGACGCTTATCGCGGCGCCGGACGGCCGGAGGCGACGTACGTTCTCGAGCGGACAATGGACGCGCTCGCTCGCGAGCTCGGCATGGATCCCGTGGAGCTTCGACGCAAGAACCTCATCCAGGAGTTCCCGCACACGATGGCGTCGGGGCTCACGATCGACTCCGGCGACTACGAGGCGACGCTCGATCGCCTCCTCGAGATGCTCGATCTGGACGCCATCCGAACCGACCAGGAGCAGCGTCGAGCGCGAGGTGATGCGAAGCAGATCGGCGTCGGCTTCTCGACCTACAACGAGATGTGCGGCCTCGCGCCGTCCCGCATTCTCGGCGCGGTTCGCTACGCCGTCGGAGGGTGGGACTCAGCGACGATCCGCTTCCAGCCACTCGGCTCCGTGCAGCTCGTCACGGGCACATCGCCGCACGGCCAGAGTCACGAGACGACGTTCGCGCAGATCGTGGCCGACCAGCTAGGCGTGGACGTCGCCGACGTGGAGGTGCTCCACGGCGACACGGCGGTGTCGCAGCAAGGCATGGACACGTACGGGAGCCGCTCGCTCGCCGTCGGCGGTATCGCCATCTGGCACGCGAGCCAGAAGGTCATCGCGAAGGCCCGCCGGATCGTCGCGCACCAACTCGAGGTGGCGGAGGACGACCTCGAGTTCGCGGACGGTATGTTCAGCGTCAAGGGCTCGCCGGACCGTTCGATGGGCATCGCCGCGTCCGCCTTCCAGGCGCACGCGGCGCACAATCTCCCCGACGGGATGGAGCCCGGCCTCGAGGAGACGGCTGCGTTCGACCCGGCCAACTTCTCGTGGCCCGCCGGCGCACATGCCGCCGTCGTCGAAGTTGACACGGAGACGGGTGACACCCGCCTCGTTCGTTATGTCGCGGTCGACGACGTAGGCAATCCCGTCAATCCCCAGATCATCGACGGGCAAGTGCACGGCGGAGTGACACAGGGAATCGCCGCCGCGTTGTACGAGGAAGGTGCCTACGACGCGGAGGGCAACCTCATGACGACGACGATGGCGACGTACCTCGTGCCGTCGGCCGCCGAGCTGCCCTCCTACGAGACGGATCGGATCGAGACACCAGCGGACAACCCGCTGGGGGTCAAGGGCGTTGGGGAGACCGGGACGATTGCTTCCGCCCCTGCAGTCATCAACGCCGTCGTCGATGCGCTGTCTCATCTGGGCGTCACGGAAGTCCAGATGCCGGCCACGCCGGAGCGAGTCTGGCGCGCGATCCAGGAGGTGAAGTCGTGATCCCGGCTGGGTTCGACTACGAGGTCGCCGAGAGCGTCGATCAGGCGATCTCGCTCCTCGGCGAGCGGGAGGACACGAAACTGCTCGCTGGCGGGCATTCGCTCCTACCTGCGATGAAGCTACGTCTTGCGCGACCTGCTGTCCTCATAGATGTCGGCCGTCTCACCGATCTCTCGTACGTCCGAGACGACGGTGGCCACATCGTGATCGGTGCGCTGACGCGGCACAAGGATGTGGCGTCCGCGTCGCTCCTCCGCGAGCACTGCCCGATCGTTGCGCACACAGCCGGTCAGGTCGGCGATCCGCAGGTGCGTCACCGCGGCACGATCGGCGGGTCGCTCGCACACGGGGATCCCGCTTCCGACCTGCCTACGGTGATACTCGCACTCGACGCCGAGCTCGTCGTGCGGGGTTCCGGGGGTGAGCGGACCGTGCGGGCGTCCGAGTTCTTCACCGCCGTGTTCCAGACTGCAGTCGCGCCTGACGAGATGCTGGTCGAAGTTCGCGTGCCGAAGCTCGGTGCGGCGACGGGCTGGTCGTACACGAAGATGAGCCGACGTGCCCAGGACTGGGCGACGGTTGCCGTTGCGGCCGTCGTCGAGCGGTCGAACGGCTCTGTCGGGAAGGCGTCGATCGGGCTGACGAACATGGGTGGCACGCCACTCCGAGCGACAGGGGTTGAGGCAGCGCTGGCCGAGGGAGCATCGATCGACGACGCGTCGGCCCTTGCCTCCGAGGGAACCGAGCCGTCGTCCGACCATGCGGCGAGCGCTGATTTCCGCCGGCATCTCGCCCGAGTGCTCACCCGACGATCGCTCGAGGAGGCGGCTGGGCGGTCGTAGAAGCGAGGCTTGCCTCGACCGCAGTGGGAGAGCGGGACCGCCCAACGGTAAGGGCGGCCCCGATTCTCTCGACCTAGCGGTACGCCAGAGAACGCTCGGGCACAGGCACCTGCTCGAGAATGGTTCCGAGCACGTCGTCCGCGCTGATGCCCTCCTCGAGGATGAAGCGGTGCCTGAGGACGTACGGAGCGATCTGGCGGACGTCTTCGATCGTGACCTCGTCCCGTCCGTTCAGGCGGGCGTTCGCCTTGGAGGCGCTTGCGAGGTGGATGACTCCGCGCGAGCTCACGCCGAGCTCGACGCCCGGGAGATCGCGGCTTCGCCGCGCGAGGGCAACCATGTAGCGACCGACCGGTTCCGGGAGCTCGGTTGCGTCGAGCTCCTCGCGGGCGCGGTCGAGGCCTACGACGCCGAGCAGCGGTCGTACCTCGCCGAGCATGTCCGGCGCCACGCCCTTGTGCGGGAGGTTGAGCATCTCGTACTCGCTGTCGGCGTCCGAGTAGTCCAGTACGACCTTGAAAAGGAAGCGGTCGAGCTGTGACTCGGGCAACTCGAACACGTCGCGATGCTCGTACGGGTTCTGGGTTGCGATCACCAGGAACGGATCCGGAAGCCGATGAGGCTTGCCCTCGATCGTGACTTGACGCTCCTGCATCGCCTCGAGCAGCGCCGCCTGCGTGCGCGGAGGGGTACGGTTGATCTCGTCGGCGAGGAGGACGTTGGTGAACACGACACCAGGGAGGAAGACGTGCTCGCCGGCGCGGATCGTGTTGACGCCAGTCAGCTCAGCTGGAGTCGTGTCGGGCGTGAATTGGATGCGCTTGAACTTCGCCCCGAGCATGTGCGCCGTCGCCCGTCCGAGAAGGGTCTTCGCGCTCCCGGGCGGCCCCTCCAGGAGCACGTGCCCGCGCGCGAGAGCGGCTACCAAGCAGAAGCTCGACCGCACGTTCCTGTCCGATGACGACCTTCGAAATCTCGTGCTTTGCCCGCTCGCGCAGGTCGACGAGGCTCTCGTACGGCGCCTCCACAATCAATGCCACGATCGTTTCCTCCCCATTCCTCTCAGCAGTTGCCGCGAATCTTACCCGCGGTAGTGGCGAGGCTCCTACGAGCTCCCCAGCCCAACCTCATACCCACTATCGATGCGCGCAAGGGAACCGTCAACCCCGGTGGCTCGCGCGAATGTCGCTGAAGCTGCCGCCCATGCGGCTGACAGCTCCTAGACCAAAGCTCGCCGGTCTAGGAAACCGGTGACACGGGCGGCGGAACCATCGTGGGCACCGATGCCATTGCGTCCAGGAGGACCGTGTCGACCGTGGTGTCGCCGCTGACGACGATGCGATGGCGCAAGACGTACGGAGCCATCTCGCGAACGTCCTCGATCGTAGCGACGGAGCGCCCGTGCAGGCGAGCGTTTGCCTTGGTGGCACTCACCAGGTGGATCATGGCGCGCGAGCTGACCCCGAGCTCGACGCCCGGAAGCTCGCGCGTTCGACGGCCGACCGCGACGATGAAGCGCCCGACGGAATCGGGCACTTCGGTGTGCTCGAGCTCCTGCCGGGCCTTGTCCAGGCCGACGACGCCGAGCAGCGGGCGAACCTCGCCGAGCATGTCCGGGGCGAGGCCGTTGTGCGGGAGGTTGAGCATCTGGAACTCGCTCTCGGCGTCCGCATACTCGAGAGTGATCTTGAACAGGAAACGGTCGAGCTGGCCTTCCGGAAGCGGGAAGACGCCTTCGTGCTCGTGGGGGTTCTGGGTCGCGATGACGAGGAACGGATCCGGGAGCTTGTGCGCCTTGCCGTCGATCGTCACTTGGCGCTCCTGCATCGGCTCGAAGAGAGCGGCCTGGGTGCGCGGCGGCGTGCGGTTGATCTCATCGGCAAGAAGGACGTTCGTGAAGACGGCGCCGGGGAGGAAGACGTGCTCGCCGGCGCGGATCGTGTTCTTGCCGTTGAGCTCCGCCGGCGTCGTGTCAGGGGTGAACTGGATTCGCTTGAAGGACGCTCCGAGCATGTGCGCTGTCGCGCGAGCAAGCAGCGTTTTCGCGCTGCCCGGAGGTCCTTCGATGAGTACGTGGCCGTGTGACACGGCGGCGATAAGGAGCAACTCGACTGTCCGATCCTGCCCGATGACGACCTTCGAAACCTCAGCCTTCGCCCGCTCGCGCAAGCCGGCGAGATCGTCGTACCTCTCCTCCATCATCAACGCCACAATGTGTCCTTTCGCCTCCGTTGATACCTGTCCTGGCTCGGTTCACCACCTCTCGCCGCATCCGAGCCGGTCCGCTTATCGGCAGCTATCCTGAAAACCTGAACACACATACGGGGGCGATCAGGTTTCGACGTGGTCGGTTCTCCGGCAGAGCTGCGAGCCGAGGTCGCCGGTTGGCCTCGTAAATCAACCGGCACCAAAGCAAGTGCGAACAAGAACGAACTCGCACTCGCCGCCTAGCATTAGCTAGGTAAGGCGACGTCGACCCGGGTTCGGCCCGAGACCCGGTAATCGGCGCCAACAATCGGGCTAGGCGCCGAGGGAGAGCCAATCGCCCGGAGCGCGACACTTCAGGATGGCTGGCTCGACGGTAGGTCGTTCGCGAACCGACCGCCGAGCGAGATCAAGCGCGAACTACGCTCGTAGACGCTCTGTACGGTGCGACCGCGGACGCGGGTTCGATTCCCGCCGCCTCCACCTTTGGCTCAACCGAGCCGTTCTCCGGGCCGGTCGATTGAAACGCTTACTCATTCGGCCGGCTCGTCTCGTTCCCGGCGAGCACGCCCCAGCGCATCCATCGCCCGCTCGAGATCGCTCAGCTCGGGTACTTCGTCTCTGTCGACCAGGAGGCCGAGCAGGCGAGGGAGCGCGAGTTCCGCGCGCCGAGTGACAACGAGACGCGGGAACTGCTCAGGCAGCTCGACTCAAGGCTGGCCGCAATCGAGAAGGCGCTGGGTACGGCGCCGCCCGGCTAGCCCTAGCTCTCCCCGGCTAATAGCGAGGCTTGTCCATGAACGCCCCAATGATCCAGAGCAGGGGAAAATGAACCCGAGGATGAACAGGACGATGTGGCCGTTGCGGATCGTCATGACCCCGGCCGTGATGAACGCGATCAAATAGAGCACGCCAAGCAAGCCTCCCCACACGAACCACCCGGTGGCCGAGGGGATGCTGCTCCTCGTTCGTTGATGTTGGCGGAGAAGACTCGCGTTCAGCTGTGCTGCGGCGCTTCTCGCAGGACGATGTTCCGGACTACCTCCACACCAACGATGATGAGAGCGAGCAGAACCAGCGCCGACAGCCAGCCCCGGGCGATGGCCGGAGCGACGAGTGCGAGCACGAGCAAAGCGCCAGCGGCAAGGGCGTAGGTCGTGACGCGATTCTCCAAGACGGGGCGCGCGGAACGGCGCGCATCTGCAGCACGACGAGTCTCGCCGACGAACCAGACTCCGACGAGCGCGATGACGCCGAGGATGATCCACACCCAGGCACGGTCGGCGAGGGTCTGCGTGAGGATGCTCCATGCGTCGTGTCCGGCCGGCTTGACCGCGTCGTCCTTCACGAGCTGGTCGACCAGGTAGTCGCCGGCGAAGCGGCGCACAGCCAGCATCAGCAGCCCAACCACGAGCACGCCGATTGCGAGCGCCCGGAGCTCGAGCCTGCGGCGCCCGCGAGCGAGCCAGACGGCCAGCGCTGCGACCACGAGCGCGACGAGCCACATCCAGTCGGCGACCGAACGCAGGACCTTCGTGGCCGTCTGCGCCGTTTCCAGCTGGCTCTCCTCGATGATTGCGATCCGCCCCGAGGACTCCGGGAGCCTCTCGGCCACCTTTCCGATCACCGCGACCTGGTCTCCGATCTCGACCACGATCGGACGCAGGTCGAGCACGACCGCGCCGCCCTCGGTCTGGATGAACGTCGTGTCGTCGTCCAACAACCGCACGAGCTGGCGCTGCGCCCTGGTCGTCACCTCGACCCACACCGTCTGCACACGTGGCCGTTCGAGCGCCGCGTCGGCGGCCCGATCGGCGCCGGAGCGAGCGAGACCGGCCAGAACCGGGGCGAGCCCCTGCTGTGCGGGAGGCAGCCTCTCGGCGATCGCCGCCTCGACGTCGACGTTCTCGAACAGCGTGTCGACCGACTTGGCCGCGACCTGTGTTCGGATCTCGTCGTTCTCGATCATGTTGCGGGAGATCGTCTCGAAGCCGTCCGGGTCGAGAGCCGTGTGCGCGACGTAGAAGGCGAGCATCCCCACCAGCGCGAGCAGGATCGCCACAACAGTCAGCACGCGTGCGGCGATCAGGCGCATCCGCGACAAATCTCGGGGCTCTGAGGCTCCGCCGACTTCGGTCATTGCGCCGGCGCCATTCGACCCTCCCGAGGCGGGCGGCGCTTGCAGAAGTTCCTCATGCTGATGGCACGCACGACCTAACTCTCCTGTTGCGATGCCGGCGGACCCTGGCACCGCCTTGCAAGCGAAGCCCGCCGGGCGGCCAAGTATGTCATACGGTGGGACGCCAGCTATCCGATGTAAGTGCGGACGGATAGGCGCACAGCGGCATCGCACTCGCCTCCGATGCCAGGGACGTACAGCCCGACAACGGCGCGCCAGCATTCTTCAGAGCCGCACCCACTTGCCCTTTCCCGACAGGTCTGCAATACTGAACTTAATGGTTCAGTATTCGACGACCGTCGACCGCGCGTTCGCAGCCCTCGCCGACCCGACGCGGCGCGCCGTGCTCGAACGGCTCGGCGCAGGCAACGCGACGATCAGCGAGCTCGCCGAGCCCTTCGGCATGTCGCTGACCGGGATGAAGAAGCACATCCGGCTGCTCGAGGAGGCGGAGCTCGTCACGACGGAGAAGGTCGGCCGTGCCCGCAGATGCGCACTCGTGCCCTACGCCTTCGAGGGCATCAGCACGTGGCTGCAGCGGCTCGACCGCTTCGCGCAGGTCGTCGAACGGACGAAAGGAGCACGATGAACACCACCACCAACAAGAGCACCACCAAGAAAGACAAAACGTTCACGGACGAGGAACGAGCCGCGATTAAGGCTCGAGCGCAAGAGCTGAAAGCGGAAGCGCGGGCGAACAAGAATAGGGCGGAGGGGGAACGCGACGTGCTCGCGGCGATCGCCGCGATGCAGGAACCGGATCGCGCCATGGCCGAGCGGCTCCACGCGATCGTCCAAGCCAGCGCGCCAGACCTCTGGCCGAAGACCTGGTACGGGATGCCCGCGTATGCCAAGGACGGCAAGGTCGTCTGCTTCTTCAAGAGCGCGGAGAAGTTCAAGTCGAGGTACGCGACGTTCGGTTTCGAAGAAGCAGCGAACCTCGACGAAGGCGCCATGTGGCCGACCTCCTTCGCGCTGACGAAGTTGACCGCCGCGGACGAGGCAAGGATCGCCGCGCTCGTGAAGAAAGCGGTGAGCTGACGGCTGCAGCGGCTCGACCGCGCTTTGCGCAGGTCATCGAACGGACGAAAGGAGCACGATGAACGACACGACCGTCACCACCCCGAACGAGCTCGAGATCCGGGTCGAGCGGGTCTTCGACGCACCGCGCACGCACGTCTACTCCGTCTGGACGGATCCGGAGCTGATCCCCGAATGGTGGGGCGACGGCACCTCCGTCGAGGAGATGGACGTCCGTCCCGGCGGCACCTACCGGTTCCGAACCGCCTTCGGCGTCGTCGAGGGCGAGTTCCGCGAGGTGGAGCCACCCGCGCGCCTTGTGCAGACGTTCCAGAATCACCTGCAGACGCTCGAGTTCGAGGATCTCGGTGAGCAGACGAAGTTGACCCAGACGATGCGCTTCGAGACGACCGAGCAGCGAGACACCACCATGCAGTACGGCGTCGAGGAGGGCGCGAAGGGGGGCTTCGCGCGCATCGACGCGTTGCTGGAGAAGATCGCGGTGTAAGGCCGGTGCCGCGGGCGCGTGCGCGGCGCAAGGCGGACACGCTCGCATTGCTGCGCACTGACGTCGACTGCTGGGTGGCGAGCGCGGACGAGATGGGGAACGCCCATCTCGTCCCGCTCTCCCATCACTCAGACGGCGCGCTGCCCGCTGCTCGAGCTGCCGGTCGAGCTCGTGCTCCCGACGCACGGGGCGCCCACCGACCGAGCCGCCCTCGAGCGCGCGCTCTCCTGACGCCAGAGCGAGTCCGGCGGGGAACTCGTGGACCGCCGCACGAGGAGACCTCGGCGACGCACGGTCAGACAGACACTGTCGCGACGGCCTCGCGGACGCCCGCGGTGACTGCATCCACGATCGCAACGAGCTCGTCCTCGGTGACGACGAGCGGTGGCGAGATCTGGAGCGCGACGCCGCGGAGCGCGCGCGTAAGGACCCCGCGTTGGCGTGCGGCGAGGACAGCGGCCATCGGCGCTCCCGGATTCGACTCGAGCACGCGCGCGTCGAGCTCGACCGCCGCGGCAAGGCCGACCGAGCGCACATCAGCGACGCCCGGCTCCTTCCGGAGCGGCTCGAGAAGCACGCGCAACACGGGCTCGAGCGACGCGGCCCGGTCGACAAGCCCTTCTCGCTCGATGATGTCCAGGTTCACGAGGCCTGCCACGCAGGCACCCGGATGCCCGGCGTACGTACCGCCGTGGAGGAAGGGTGCCGCGTCCTCGCGCCAAAACGGCTCGCGCACCCGCCTCGAGGCGACGACGGCGCTCAGCGGCACGTACCCCGACGAGATGCCCTTCGCGCAGGTCATGAGATCAGGCGTAAAGCCGTATCGCTGACAGCCGAACCACTCCCCGAGCCGTCCAAAGCCCGAGATCACCTCGTCGCAGATGATCAGGACGTCGCGCTCGCGACAGATCTGCTCGACCTCGGGCCAGTAGCCATCAGGCGGCGGGATCACACCACCTGCGCCGATCATGGGCTCGCCGATGAACGCGGCGACGCGGTCGCCGAGCTGGTCGAGCGCCGCCGCGAGCGCATCAGGTTCGTCGTGGGCGACCTCCACGACGTCGCCGACGAGAGTCCCGTACCCCTCGCGAACGGCCGGGATTCCCGAGAGTGAGGTCCCGTACGCGTTCGTGCCGTGGTACGCGAAACGGCGTGACACGAGGGCCGTTCGTTGCGGCTGCCCAGAGAGGGCCCAGTAGCGGCGTGCGATCTTCGCAGCAGCGTCGACGGCCTCGCCGCCGCTCGTGCCGAAGAAGACTGCTGCATCCTCTACGGGTGCAAGGTCCGCGAGTCGCGCGGCGAGCTCGAGAGCCGGTGCGTTCGCGTGGTCGCCGAACACGTGGTGTGCCGCGAGCGTACGGAGCTGCGCGGCCACAGCGTCCGCGATCTCGGCACGTCCGTGGCCGACGTTCGCGAACCAGAGGCCGGCGGTCGCGTCGACGTACTCCGTCCCGCCGACGTCCCAGACTCTCGATCCCTCGCCGCGGACGAGGACGAGCTCGTGCCCGTCAACCTTGCCCATCGCCGCGAACGGGTGCCAGAGCCGCGTCGTTGGAGTGCCGTCGGCCATCAGCCAACGCTATCGTGGCCGAGCTGCCCGCACATCGTGCAGTGCGCTGTGTGCGGTGCGCGGCTCGATCGTTTCGAGGGACCGGCCGCTGACTGTCGCGGGTCGATTCCCGCCGCCTCCACTGCGAAGCGCCGCGGCGAGCGGCTATTGGTCTTGACGAGCGGCCAGCGGACGCGTCACCCTTGACGACACGTCGTGTTACGGATTCTGGCCTTGCCGCTCGTGCTCGTCGCAGTTCAGCCGTACGGCTCGTCTATCGAACCGCTCCCTCCGCCGCTCGAGACGAACCTCGAGGGTCGCTTCTGGCAGCCTGGCTGCCCCGTCCCGCTCTCACAGCTAAGGCTCCTCACCGTGTCCCACTGGGGCTTCGACGGTCGTCCTCGCACGGGGCAGCTCGTCGTGAACCGGGACGTCGCCGCTCCGCTCACGAAGGTGTTCCGTCGACTCTACGAGCTGCGCTTCCCGATCCGGCACATGCGCCTCGACGATATGTACGGCCCGAAGCGCGCGCACCCGGCGGACGGCGACGTCAGCGGGTCGTTCCATTGCCGGCAGGCAGTCCCGTCTCCATGTACGGGTGGGACGGGCAGCGGCTCTTGGTCGAACCATGCCTACGGGAACGCGGTCGACCTCAATCCCGTCGAGAACCCGTATGTCGGCTGTGGCCGCACCCGCGATCGGGCCAGCGCACCGCTACCTCGACCGGTCCCGGTTGCGAAAGGGAATGGTGACGCCCGCAGTCGTTCGGGCGTTCCGCTCCATCGGCTGGGGCTGGGGCGGCGAGTGGACGGGGCCGACGAAGGACTACATGCACTTCTCTACGACCGGGCACTAGCTTCGAGGTCGCCTGAGCTGGTCGTGCAGACGCCTTCGATGCGTCCCATCTCTGTCAGTTCAGACATGAGCGAGTACCAGGTCGAGCGGCCGAGGCACTCGAGTGAGATCGAGCGCATCGACGAGCAAACGCGCGTATCGGATCTTGCGGCTGCCGCCGCTGCCCATGAAGCGCCGAAGCTGCTCCTCAATCGGCCGTCCTCGCCACTCAGGCTGTTTCTGGAGGGTGCGGAAGGATCCAAGGTCTCCCTGGGCGTCGACGACCTCTTCCACGGAGGCGACACCAAGAGCGCGTATCAGCTCGTCCTCCAGGTCTGCGACGCACACGTAGAAACCGAGTGACTCCATATCAGCGCGACTGAGGTCCGAGCCGAGGCCGGCCCGCTCGAGCCCGCGCCGGAAGTCGCCCTCCTCTCCGGCGTCGCAGAGACCCGCCAGCCTGACGTCGAGCCCCTGAGGGCCGAACTGATCCAGGAACCTTCCTATCGACTGCGCACCCCCGATTGGCAGAACGGAGACGCCCTCGACGTCAAGATTCCGGCCACGACGCGCCGCGAGCGCTTCGAGCGCCTGCTGGTCGCTGATCCCTTCGACGAGCACCACCGCACGAGAGTCGGCGCCTGCGGCAAGCGCGTGTGAGGCTGCGACCAGTGAAGCACCCGTACCGCCAGCCGCCCCTTCGACGCCAGTCAGGTGAAATCGCTGCTTCACGTCCACATCCCTATCTTCACAGTCGGACGCAGAGCGCCGGTGGCCGATTCGACCACCTGTCGGACACGTACGCCCCGTCGCCCGAGCCGTCGGTAAACCGTGGGTCAGTAGTCAGCTCGACGAAGTCGCTCGCGCTGTAGGTCTATGTCAGCCTATGATCGTCGGCCGGTGGAGGTTGGGCTCGTCGGCTGCGGTTCATGGGGCGCGAACGTCTTGCGCGACCTCCGGTTGCTGGGATGCGACGTGCGGGTCGTTGCGCGCTCGGAGGCGAGCATCGCCCGGGCACACGCGGGGGAGCCGCTGCCGTCATAGGCGAGATCGGCGCGCTTGGGGATGTCGACGCGATCGTTGTAGTGACCCCGATCGAGACCCACGCGGCTGTCCTCCACGAAGTGCTCGAGGCGGATGTCCCCGTATTCGTCGAGAAGCCGCTCTGCGACGACGCCGGGGAAGCCGGACGGCTCGCCGCGCTGGCGCCATATCGACTCTTCGTCATGGACAAGTGGCGCTACCACGCGGGCGTCGCGGCGATCGCTGCGATCTCGTCGTCGGGAAAGCTCGGGAACGTGCACGGTCTGCGGACGATTCGCGTGCAGTCCGGCAGTCGACATTCGGCGGATGCCATCTGGGTGCTCGCGCCTCACGATCTCGCGATCGCCCTCGAGGTGCTTGGTGAAGTACCGCGCCCGCGTGCGGCGTGCGGGCAGTGGGCGGGCGAGCAGATGGTCACGATGCATGCTCTGCTCGACACGGACCGCGGTTGGCATGCGCTGGAGGTGTCGGAGCGCGCGCCGGAGGCGCAACGCCGCGTCGAGCTTCACTGTGAGAAGGGTGTGGCAGTCCTTGCAGGCGGATGGGATGAGCACATCGTCCTGTACCGGCCAGGCGACCCGCCCGTGCGGATCGAGGCGCGTGGGGAGTTGCCGTTGCTGGCAGAGCTCCGCGCGTTCGTCGGCTTCGTCGACGGCGGGCCGCCGCCGAAGTCGAGCGCAGCCGAAGGAGCCGAGACGGTCGCGGCGATCGCTGCGCTGAGAACGCTCGCGTCGTGACGGACGCGACGATTCTCATTCCGACGCATCGGCATGCGGCGCTCTTGCCGTACGCGACTCGCAGCGCCCTCGCGCAGGAAGGGGTGGAGATCGAGGTCGTCGTCGTCGGCGACGGCGTCGAGGACGAAACCCGTCGTGCACTCGCGCCCTTTCTCAGCGACTCGCGCGTCCGATTTTTCGACCGTCCGAAGGGCGAACGTCACGGTGAGCGTCTTCGGCACGACGCGCTCCAGGAGTCGACGTCGCCGATCGTCTGCTACCTGAGCGACGACGATCTGCTGCTTCCCGGGTACGTGGTTCAGATGCAAGCGCTTCTACAAGAAGCCGACTTCGCCCGGGACATGCCGGTGAACGTATGGCCGGACGGCAGCCTTCGTTACAACGCATTCGACGCCGGACGACCCGAGTTCCTCGAGCTCCTCGCCGCCGGCCGCGGCGGCGGCGGACTGACAGGAGCAGCCCATACGCGGGCCGCATATGACCGTCTTCCCTTCGGCTGGCGCCCGGCTCCGACAGGCGTTCCGACGGACGTTCACATGTGGCAGCAGTTCCTTTCGCTTCCGAGCTTTAGAGCGGTAACGGCCAACCGGCTCACCGCTCTGGTCTTCCCGAGCCCGCTGCGGGCTCAGATGACAGTTGACGAGAGGGTCGCCGAGCTCGAGCAGTGGCAGGAGCGCATCACCGACGCGGAGTTCCCTGCCGAGCTCGAGCGGCTGGTCGCCGTCTCAACGCGCCGGGCCGCCGAAAGGCTCAAGCTGACGGCCCTCAGCCTGGAGCGAGAGCTAGATCGGATTCAGGCCACCCGCTGGTGGCGCGTGCGACGTGCCGTCGCCGAGCTCAGGCCGGTGCGAGCGCTCCGTGCCAGACGTCGCGAAGCTCGCTGAGCGAGCCGAGATCGCGGTCACGCGATGAGATCAGCGGCGTCGAGCACGGCCAGGAGATGCCGAGCGCGGTGTCATCCCAGCGGCATCCGATCTCGTCCGCGGGTCGAACTCGTGGCTGACTGCGTAAATGTGTAGCGAAGACTCGTGGAAGTAGAAGCCGTGGGCGACGCCAACCGGAATCACGAGCGCCGCAGGTTTGCCGGCATCCAGCTTCACCGTCGTGCCGAGGCCCTCGGTCGGCGATCCACCCCGAAGATCGTGGAGCCCAATCGTGGCTCTGCCGAGCGCGAGCGTCAGGTAGTCGGTGTGTCGCAGATGGGCATGGACCCCGCGCAGGACATTCGCCTCCGAGCGAACGGCGTTCCACTGCACTGGCGCGACTCCAGGTTCCCAGGAGGCGCGGTAGAGCTCCGTGAAGATGCCTCGCTCGTCGGCATGGGGTGTGAGTGGGAGCACCGAGACGCCAGTCGGGAGCACGCGAGCATCGTAAGCGAGAATCGCTGCCGGTGCCGCGGAAAGGTACGGGACCCGACAGAGACTCCCGCCGCAGGAGGACCGCCGCGATGCGTCCATAGCTGGGTTCGTCAGAGCGTGACGACCCAGACGTCGACGGTGTCGGCTCGCCCTCGGAGGCTCAGCGTTCGCGCTTCGAGGTCGGCTGTATCGAGCTCGGAGGCCGCGGCTGCATCGCTCGAGACGAGGATCTCGCCGACGCCTGCGCTCGACGCAATGCGTGCTGCTGTGTTCACCGCGTCGCCGAGAGCGGTGAAATCGAATGTCTCTCCCTCGCCGATCGAGCCGACGAACGCGACACCCGTGTGTACGCCCGCGCCGACCGGGATCCACGGCTTCCCGTCGGCATGGCCGGTCTCGGCGAGCAGCTCTTTGGCGGCGGCTATCGCCTCCACTGCGTGGTCGGCACCCGCGAAACCCGGGATGAAGAGTGCTACGACCTGGTCTCCGACGAACTTGTCGACGATCCCGTCACGTTCGTCGACGGCAGTTGCAGCCGCTCCGTAGAAGCGCGCCATCAGCTGGGAGAACTCCTCCGCTCCAGAGCCCTCGGCCAGAGTGGTCGAGCCGCGGACGTCTGCGAAGAGCAGCGTGAGCTCGATTTCCGCTCCACCTGGCCGCTTCTCGAGGGCGTGGATGCATCCGCTGCAGATGCGCCGATTCAGCCTGGAGGGGCCGAACCCCACGAACCGCAGCACGTTTCCGGGACGCCCGAAAGGCGTATGACAGAGTTTGCAGCGGGGCTCGGAGGGGATCGACCGGCTGACCTTGCGAACCCATGGCTTCCAACAGAAGTGTCCAGCCGTCTCGCCCAGAAGGACGTCGCGCCACTTCTGCTCGTCGGAAGTTCTTGGCTTGCTGGTCAACGTCGAACTGCCTCTTCGTCGGTTGCGGTCGATGATAGGGCGAGCCGGCGAACTGAGCTCAGACCGGAGCTTCGACAACGAGTTCGAGCCGCCCGATGAGGATCGCTCAACGCGGAGAATGGTGCTCGAGCTTACGTAGGGTCCGGCGCTGTGGAGCCGCTCGTACCGCAGCCCGCCTCGGGCCGCATCTTCCGATCCGGCACCGGCATCCGACTCTCCGACATGGATGCGACCGGACGTCTGCGGCTCGACGCGGTGGCCCGCTACCTCCAGGACGCCGCAACGGACGACGTCGAGGAGACAGGATGGGGAGCGCCCGAGCATCTGTGGGTGCTCCGCTCGATTCGGATCGACGCGGTGAGGCCGTTTCTCGCAGATCGGAGGGTCGAAGTCGCAACGTGGGGAAGCGGCTTTTCCGGGCTCGCCGCGGGCCGGCGCTGGTCTCTTGCGGGCGACCAGGGTGGTTCGATCGAAGTGGACAGCGTCTGGATACATCTCGGACCGGATGCGCGTCCCGCCCGCATCGGGAGCGGCTTCGATGAGTACGCGCAAGCGGCGGCGGGCCGTGCTGCTTCGACGAGGCTCACGCTTCCGCAGCCGCCAGCAGACGCGCCGCGCGTCTCGTGGCCGCTCAGAGTGACGGACGTCGACGTCCTCGGTCATGTGAACAACGCCGCCTACTGGCACGCCGTCGAGGATTGTCTGCCCGGGACAGTGCTCGATCTGCGGGCACCGCTGCGCGCGCGGCTCGACTACCGTCACCCGATCGATCTCGACGAGGACGTAGTCCTCGCGGAGCACTGGAACGATCTGAGCTACTGCGTCGCGTTCATGGCGAGCGACTCCGTGAAGGCGGTCGCCTGCGTCGAGAGCCTGGAGCCCGACCTGGGTTCTTAGGGGGCCTTCATGGTGCTTCGCTACTTTGCCGCTATGGATGACGGCAGCCGGATCACGCGCCGCGCCACCCTGGGCAAGCTCGGCGGGCTCCTCGCCGGCGCCGTGGCGGTCGGCGGACTGAAGGCGGCGGACTCGTGGAGCGCTACGGACGAGGAAAGCTCGAGCGCGGGACCGCTCGGCGTCGCCTCCGGCGCTGTGACATGCGTGCTCGCGCCTGAGCAGACCGAGGGTCCCTACTACCTGGACGACCACAAGGTTCGGCGCAACATCACCGAGGGGAAGGCAGGTGTCCCCTTGACACTTCGGCTCACTGTCGTCAACGCGTCGAGCTGCAAGCCGATAAAGGGTGCATCAGTCGACATCTGGCACTGCGACGCCGGCGGCGTCTACTCGGGCACGAGCGCCCAGGGCACTGAGGATGCACGCTTCCTGCGCGGAATCCAGCGAACCGACGCGAAGGGCGTGGCGGCGTTCCGCACGATCTACCCAGGCTGGTACTCCGGTCGCACCGTGCACATCCATGTCACGGTGTACATCGGCGGCAACGTCGTGCACACGGGCCAGCTGTACTTCGCCGACGCCTTGACCGATACCGTCTATCGGCGTAGCCCCTACAACCGTCGCCCGAGCCGGACCACCCGCAACGCCGGGGACAGCATCTACCGAAACGGCGGCAGGCGCTCCACGCTCAGGCTCGTGAAGAGCGGATCGGGGTACACGGGCTCGATCACCATGGGCGTGATGCGTTCGTAATGGCTGTTTGCGACCATTCCGCCCGTGGTCGCGCCCGCCCAGCGAGCCAAGACTCTCGATCGCCTTCGTGAGATCTGCCTCTCCCTTCCAGAAACGAGCGAGCGGCTGAGTCACGGCGCACCGACGTTCTTCGTTCGCGGCAAGCGCGCCTTCCTCATGGTGCTGACGGACCACCATGGCGACGGCCGATTCGCGATCTGGTGCGCCGCACCGGCCGGCGTGCAAGGGGTGCTCGCCGAGAACGATCCGGAGAAGTTCTTCGTTCCTCCCTACGTCGGGCACCGCGGGTGGCTCGGCATGCGGCTCGACCGCGGGCTGGACTGGGAAGAGATCGCCGGCGTCGCGGAGGATGCGTACACGGAGGTTGCGCCGGCGAAGCTGGTCGAAGCCGCGCAGCTTGGCGAGGCTGCGCGACGCAGTTGACGCGCGTCGTCCTCATCGCCGCGGTCGTCGCTGCCGCGGCAGCCGGGCTCGTTGCGGCGGCAGGCGAAGGACGCACGCCTACGAGGGTCACGATCGCTGCCGCCGGCGACATCGCGTGTGATCCTGCGAGCTCGTCCTACAACGGAGGAGCAGGATCGGGGCTCGAGTGCAGGCAGCTCGCGACGTCGAATCTGCTTGCGGCGAGGCGCTATGCGGCCGTACTCACGCTCGGAGACAACCAGTACGAGAAGGGCGAGCAGGCGAAGTTCGTCGAGTCGTACGGCCAATCGTGGGGGAGGTTCCGTGCGATCACGCGCCCGGCGGCGGGCAACCACGAGTACGAAACGCCTGGCGCGACAGGCTATTACCGGTACTTCGGCGCCGCTGCGGGGAAGCCAGACCGCGGGTATTACAGCTTCGACCTCGGTTCCTGGCATCTGATCGCCTTGAACTCCAACTGCGCAGCCATCGGCGGATGCGGCACGTGGTCGCCGCAGGTGCGGTGGCTACGAGCAGATCTCGCGGCCCACCGCGGCGTGCGATGCACGCTCGCGTACTGGCATCACCCTCGCTTCTCGTCCGGTGAGCACGGAAGCGACCCGATGTATCTCCCGTTTTGGAGAGCCCTCTTCAACGAACGAGCCGACGTCGTGCTCGTAGGTCACGACCACGAGTACGAGCGGTTCGCCCCACAGACACCGCGCGGGCTCCGCGACGTGAAGCGCGGACTTCGCCAGTTCGTGGTCGGCACGGGCGGGAAGGGTCTGCGGGGATTCGAGACGACGCAGCCGAACAGCGAGGTACGCGACTCGGAGACATTCGGGATCCTGGCGCTCACGCTTCTTCCGAAGCGGTATGGCTGGCGCTTCATTCCTGCAGTCGGGTCGTTCACGGACGCCGGCAGCGGCGTATGTCACTGACCGCCGCCACGTCTTCTTCACCCAGCTCTTACCCAAAACTCAGCCCCGCGTGCTTTCGTATGTGGCTCCAGCCGAGAGAAGGGGCCAGATATGACCGAGCAGAACCCGGCCAAGGCCGGTCCGACTCCACAAGAAGCGAAGGAGCAGCTCGAGCAGGCACTGATCGAGATCCGGCGGATCATCGCAGGGCAGGACGCGATGCTCGAGAGGGTCCTCGTCTGCCTGTTGGCACAGGGCCATCTCCTGATCGAGGGTGTGCCAGGGCTCGCGAAGACACTGACGATCAAGACGACCGCAGGCGTTCTCGGAGGATCGTTCGCACGCGTCCAGTTCACGCCTGATCTCGTCCCTTCAGACCTCGTCGGAACGCGGATCTATCGAGTGACCGACGGCTCGTTCGACACGGAGCTCGGCCCCGTCTTCTGCAACTTCCTCCTCGCCGACGAGATCAACCGAGCTCCCGCCAAAGTCCAGTCCGCGCTACTGGAGGTGATGCAGGAGCGACAGGTGACGATCGGGCACGACACGCATCCTGTGCCAGATCCGTTCCTCGTCATGGCTACTCAGAATCCGATCGAGTCCGAAGGGACGTACCCCCTCCCGGAGGCGCAGATCGACCGATTCATGCTCAAGGTGCTGATCGGGTACCCGCAGCACGATGAGGAGCTCACCGTCGTGCAGCGGCAGCTCGTCGACGCCCCGGCTCTCCGCCAGGCTCTGTCGCTCGACGAGTTGAAGGCGCTTCAGCGCGCGGTCTTCGACATCTATGTCGACCCGTCGCTCGTGAGCTACGCGGTCGATCTCGCGACAGCCACCCGAGAGCCGGCGGCGCACGGCTTGCCGGATCTCGCGATGTACATCTCGTACGGTGCAAGCCCACGCGGCCCGATCAGCCTCGTGCAAGGCGCGAGAGCACTCGCACTCATTCGCGGGCGGGAGTATGTGCTCGTCGAGGATGTGCACGCACTCGCCAGGGATGCTCTCCGGCATCGCCTGGTTCTCTCTTACCAGGCGCTGGCGGAGGAGGTGAGCCCCGACGCCATCCTCGACCAGGTGCTCGCAACCGTGACCGCGCCCCAGCTCGACCTCGCCCGCGCGAGCGCAGCGTGAAGTCTGCCAGCGCACTGTTGTCACGCCCGAGCCCGACGCGTCCCGGGCCTGGGCACATGGCAGAAGGGCTGCTGCGTGCGCTCGACGTTTCGATCGGAAGGAGGGTGGAGGGACTTCTCGCCGGGGACTTTCGGTCGAACCTACTGGGGACTGGCTCCGAGCTCGCGATGGTTCGCCCGTACGCCCCCGGCGACGACGTTCGCCGAATCGACTGGAACGTCACCGCTCGCACGGGTGAACCCCACGTTCGCGTCGATCTCGCGGAGCGGGTGCTCGTGACGTGGCTGGCTCTGGACGCGTCGGCATCGATGCAGTTCGGGACGGCCGATCGCCGGAAGGCTGATGTCGCCGAGGGTGTCGCCGTGGCGATCGGGCATCTCGCCACGCGCCGGGGGAATCGGCTCGGCGTCGTGACCTTCGGGGCCGACGCGGCGCACGCCATGCCGCCACGCCAGGGCAGAGCGGGGCTGGTGAGTCTTCTATCCGCCCTCAGGGCCGAGCCCGGCGAAGGAACCGAAGGCACGACTTCACTCGGTGGCGCACTTGCTCGCACGGGCGCGCTCGCGCGTCAGAAGTCGTTCGTCGTAGTCGTCTCGGACTTCCGTGGCCCTCGTGACTGGCGGCGACCGCTCCTCGAGGTGGCGGGGCGGCACGACGTCATCGCAGTCGAGATTCGCGATCCTCGTGAGCAGGAACTCTCGGACGTCGGTCTGCTCTGGCTGGTCGATCCCGAGACCGGTCGCCAGCTCCGCGTCGACACTCGCAGCCGTCGACTTCGCGAGCGCTTCGCAATGGCTGCCGCTGCAGAGAGGGCCGAGGTTGCGCGCACGTTCAGCTCCGCGGGCGTCCGTCATGTCGTTCTCACCACGTCGGGCGACTGGCTTCGGACCCTCGTCGTCTTCCTCCGCCGGAGCCGGAGGTGACCTTCACCTGGCCGATCGCACTGCTGGGTCTGCTGCTCGTCCCGGTGCTCGTCCTCGCGTATGTCTGGTCCGAGCGGCGTCGCACCAGCGCGCAGGCTCGTTTTGGGAACCCTGACCTTCTGCCGAACGTCGTCGACCGTGCCCCGGGGCGGCTCCGCGCCCTGCCTGTCGTCCTCCTCTTGATCGCCTTGGGCGCGATGATCGTCGGTGTCGCGCGCCCACATGCCACCGTGAGCGTGCCCCGAGAAGAGGCGACCGTCGTTCTCGCGATCGACGTTTCGCGCTCGATGAAGGCAACAGATGTGGAGCCGACCAGGCTCGACGCTGCGCGGACCGCCGCGAGGACTTTTCTCGCGGAGGTGCCCGAGAAGTTCCGCGTCGGCGTCGTGTCGTTTGCTTCGCGGGCGGTCGTGGGCGTTGCTCCAACTGAGGACCGAGCGCTCGTCGAAGCCGCGCTCGACTCGCTCACGCCCGGTGAGGGCACGGCGATCGGAGATGCCGTCGCGCTCTCCGTCCAGGTCGGCCAGCAGGAGGCCACTGCAGAAGAAGAAGCCCCTCCCAGGGCGATCCTCCTGATCTCGGACGGCGCCCGAGACGGCGGTCGGATCGAACCGTCGGAGGCCGCGGCAACGGCGAAGGAGCGCAGCGTCCCGGTGTATTCCGTGCTCGTGGGAACCCAGGACGGCGTCATCGAGGAAACGCTGACCGGAGGACTGCGCCGAATTATCCGTGTACCCCCGAGTCCGCAGACGCTCGAGCAGATCTCGAGCACGACTGGCGGTGAGTTCTTCGCCGCGCTGGACAACGAGGAGCTGAGCCGCGTCTACGAGGACCTGGGGTCCCGGTTGGGAGAGCGCGAGGAGTCTCGCGAGATCACCGATCTCTTCGCCGCGGCGGCCGTGGTGCTCCTGCTCGTTGCAGGCACGATGTCGGCAGTGCTGTTTCGGAGAGTCCCGTGAGGCTTGTACCTACGCTCATGGTGTTGCCTGTTCTCGTCGCCGTTCTGGCAGTGGCGTCTCCGGCAGGAGGTGCGAACGAGTGCGACGGCCTCATGGTCTGCGTCCCCGTCGCTGGGCCGTGGGTCGTGGTTCCGACGTCGGGCAACGTGCCGCGTCCTCAGGTCGAGTATCAGTTGACGTGCCCGCCCGGGCACGTGGTTGGCGGGCTCGACGCTCGGCTCAGCCAGCGCGCGATCGACCTGAGCTTTCTCGGGCTGCTCGGAAGCCCGGTCAACCCCGGGATCAGCACGGCACGGTCAGCCGTGTTCGTCGCCGCCTACGTCGGTGCGTCGGCGCGTGCGCCGAGCTTCCGGCCCTTCATCGGCTGCATGCCTGGTGCCGGAGGAGGCACCCGCGTCCCCACAGCGGTGACGGCTTTCAAACCCGGGCGCCCGACCGTGAGGCGCGTAAAGACCGTTCGCGTGCGGCCGGGTGAGACCACCGTCACTCACCGCTGCAGTACACGTGAGCGGCTCGTCCGTGCCTCGCACGCCTTTGCCTTCGCAACGCGGACGCCGCCAAGTGCGAGCCTCGTCGAGAGCCTGTCGGCCGATCAAGCGATTCGCGGCCGCGAGGTGGTAGTCACAGTGCGTGCGGACGCCGAGATCGGCGACGTTCGTGCTGTTGTCCAGGTGCACGCCGTCTGCACGAGGGCGCAATGAGCTTCCAAAGCCCCTGGCTCCTGCTCGGGCTGCTCTTGCTCGGAGTGGCCGTCGGGGTATGGGTTTTCGCCGAACGGCGCCGCATGCGCTACGCCGTGCGCTTCACGAATCTCGACGTCCTGGCGACGGTCGTTTCGGGGAGATCTTGGTGGCGGCTCGTTCCTCCTGTGCTGTTCCTGCTCGGTCTCGCCTCGCTGCTCGTCGCACTCGCGCGACCGGAGGTCGAGCGCATGCTCTTGAAGGAGCAGGCGGCCGTCATCCTGGTCGTCGACACCTCCCGTTCGATGCAGGCAGAGGATGTCGAACCGACGAGGCTCGGAGCCGCGCAGGAGGCCGTGCGAACGTTCCTCGACCAAGCGCCGGACGGCTTGCGCATCGGGCTCGTCGTGTTCGCAGGAGAAGCGCAGGTTGCGACCCCGCCGACGAAGGATCACGAGCTCGTGGAAACGGCCGTCGACGAGATCGACAGCTTCCTGGTCTTCGGGGGGACAGCGATCGGAGATGCGCTCCGAACTGCCGTTGAGCTCGGCCGACAGACCACGGACGAGCCACCCCCGGTAGAAGGTCAGATCGCAGCGGGGCAGCAGACTCGGCTGACCCGAATGCTCGCTCAGGCAACCGGGTGCGCCGAGACGAGCCCCGTATCGATCCTCTTCCTCTCGGATGGCGCGCAGACCCGCGGTGTCCTGCAGCCGCTGGAAGGAGCGGCGCTTGCCAAGGAGGCGTGCTTCCCCGTCAACACGATCGCGCTCGGAACTCCCAACGGCGTGATCGACCGCGGCCAGTTCGGCGGCGGATTCCCGGGATCGGGTGGCGAGCAGCTCATTCCCGTGCCGCCGGATCCCGAGACGCTCCGTGCGATAGCGGAGACGACCGGTGGAGAGTTCTCGGAAGCCCGAACGGCAGACGCGTTGAGGAACGCATACGAGAACCTGGGCTCGAAGGTGGGCCGCGAGCCGGGCGAGAGCGAGATCACCTTCCTGTTCGTCGCGATTGCGGCCACCTTTCTGCTGCTCGCAGGGGTTCTCTCGGCGATGGTCTCGCCTCGGCTCCCCTAGATGCTTGATCGCGCGCGCTACACGACCACGATCGTGAACGGTGCGTCGACCTTGTCGTCGCGTCCGGCGGGATGCAGCGTGACCTTGAAAGCGCCGCCGGCGGCGGGAGCAATAGTCGCGACGTTGTCGCCGGATCCGCTTCCGATCCCGCTCGCGCCGGCGATGCCGATGAAGCGAACCTCGAAGACCCCTGTCTCGACTCGTCGGACCTGCACCGCTCTTCCGGTGCAGTTGAACTTGCGGGAGAACAGATTGCCGGAGCCCGTGAACGTGTCCGGGACATTCGCCATGCCCGCACTCGTCCCGGTCACGGTTGCCACGCCACGCACGGCTCCGTTCGTGCAGCGCTGTTGAGCAACGGAGAGACTCTGTACCCGCTCGCCGACGGCGAACGCGGAGCCTCCGAGAGCAAAGAAGAGGGCGACGAGAGCGATAGCCGTTCCGGGCGTGATCGAAAGGCGTCTATGGGTCTTCATGTATGGCTCCTTCCATGTGAGGGCCGGGTTGCACGGTAGGTTCCTGCGAATGTCGGACGGCACGGCCCCTCCGCGGCGGCGCTGGACGAAGACCAACAAGCGAATTCTCGGCGCCGCTGGGACGATCGCGGTCGTCGTTGCCGTCTTCGTGTTCGTCCTTCCGCGCGTCGCTGACTACCGGGAGGTGCTCGATGTCGTTCGCGAGCTCGACTGGCAGGACTGGCTCGTGCTGATCGGAGCAACGCTTCTCAATCTCGTTACGTTCCCGCCGCCATGGATGGCAGCGCTTCCCGGGCTCGGCTTCCGTCAAGCGCTCGTGATGACCCAGGCGTCGACGGCACTCGCGATCGTTTCGCCGGCTGGTGCCGCAGTCGGTATGGCGGGCTCGTACTCGATGCTCCGCTCGTGGGGCTTCGCATCGGGGCCTGTCGGCCTGGCCGTGGCCGTGACCGGGATCTGGAACCAGCTTGCGAACCTCACCTTCCCCGTCGTTGCGCTGGCCCTCCTCACGGCTGCGGACGAGGATCATCCCGCCCTTCGGACAGCTGCCATCGTCGCCGTCGCCGTCCTGGTCGTCGTCCTCGTCTCCTTCGGGCTCGCGCTCTCGAGGCCACGCCGAGCTCGGAGCATCGGCACTCGTGTCGCCCGGGTCGTGAACCGCGCGAAGCTATTCGTCCGCCGGAAGCCCGTCTCGTGGGGTGGCGAGAGCTTCGTGCGGTTCCGTGCGCAAGCGCTCGGCCTCCTTCGCCGACGCTGGCACGTAATCACGCTCGCGACGCTCGTCGGCCACCTCACCGTCTTCGTGCTCCTCGTCGTCTGCCTGCGAGTCGTCGGCATCTCCGCGTCGGAGGTCTCGGGAATCGAAGCCTTCGCTGCCTGGGCTCTCGTTCGCATCCTCGGGGCGCTTCCGCTGACTCCAGCCGGCGTCGGCATCGTGGAAATCGGTCTCACCGGGGCGCTCGTGGCGTTCGGAGCACCGAACGCAGAGGCGGTGACAGCGACCCTTCTTTACAGAGCGTTTACAGTTCTTCCCACTCTGGCACTCGGATTGCTCGCGGCTGCCACTTGGCGCACACACCAACCGGGGGAGTCGATAGAGTCGCCGAGTGATCCCTGACGAGGGGCAGGATCACTGACTCGGGGGACTCCCTGTCACCCGATCAGGGCAAGGATCCGGATCGATTTTCGTGCACGGTGCGAACCGTGACCTCTGCGCCTGCGGCAGCCCCGGTCCGCCTCGCCCTTGCGACGGCCATCTTCACGTCCCTTGCGGCGTTCCTCGTCGTGGGACAGGCCGACGGCGCCAGCCGTGCGTGGAGCGCCTATCTGGCCCCGACCGGTGTGTGTACGGCGGCGACTGATCCAGGCGCCGCACCCGCGGTCCAGGCGCGTGCGATCAGCTGCCTGGTCAATTGGGCGCGCGTTCAGGATCGTCGTGGTCGGCTAAAGCAGCGCCCTGCCCTCACGCGCGCTGCCGCGCTGAAGGGCCAGGGAGTCGCGTCCTGCGGACAGTTCTCGCACACGCCGTGCGGCTCGACTCTCACCGCCGCCGTTCACGCATCGGGCTATCGCTACTCGACGTTCGGAGAGAACCTGTTCGCCGGCATGTGGGGGCAGGTCAGCGCCCGCGACGTCGTCAGCGCGTGGCTCCAGTCGCCGCCGCACCGCGCGAACGTGCTCGCGCCGAGCTTCCGCCATGTCGGCGCTGCTCCGGCCCGAGCACCGGGTCTCCTCGGCGATGGCGACGCGGTCGTGTGGACCGCGACGTTCGCCTCTCCGCGCTGAGCCCGTCAGAAGGAGTCACCGGCGCGGACGTGAATGATCGTCCGTGGGCGAGGAGAGCCACCTCGACGACATGCGCTCCGCGATCCGTGGAGATTTCGATCGTCTCGCGGAGCGGCGTGGCGAGCAGCAGCTGATGCGCCTACGCCGCACAGGTGGAGCCGGAGCCGATCGAGCACGACGCCGAGGAAGAGCCGGCACGGCGATCATGGTTCATTCGGTTGATCTCGCCCTGAGCGCCGCTGCAAGCTCTAATCCAGTAGGTGAAGAAGGCCGAGCGCGACCTGATCATGCGCCAGGGGATCGTCCTTCCCGAGACGCCACGCCAGCGTCGCGAGAAGGCCGCACTGGAGGAGGATCTCCGCTCGATACCGCTGACCGGGCAACCACTCCCTCTCCGGGCGCGAAACTTCCGCCCGAGCGCAGACACCTACCTCGTCGCGACCCGCGGCCCGCTCCCGTACATGCTTCGCCTGCGGGAGATCGAGCAGCGAACGGAGGATCACGAACGAGGCGCTGCGGGCGGCATGGCGCGTCCTGGCGGACGAGTGCGCGGGCGACGCTGCTCGTTTTCGCGGACGTTGGCTCGCCGAGGCCCGGAACGTTGCATTCGACGAGGTGAACGACCTGATCGACCGGCACAACCGCTGGTACCCGGTCGAGTCGCGGCTGCCGATGGATCCACGACGAGGCGACTACGCCCTCGTGAACGGCCGTGACTACCGCTTGGCACCGCTCGACGCGGACTGGGTGCTCGAGCGCTTTCCTCCCGTTCTAGAGCGCGCGCGACTGCACTAGGTCGAGGAACTCCGCGCGAGCGGGGAGAATGGAGCTCTATGACAATTGCCGAGCTCGCGATCACGGTTGCGCTACTCGGGGCACTCGGCCTCGCGGCTCGGCGGTTCGGGCTCTCGGCGATCCCGGCCTATCTCCTCGCCGGGCTCCTACTCGGGCCGAACGAGCCCAGGCAGCTTGCGTTGATCAGCCCGTCGGAGGTGACGGAGTTCGTGGCCGAGCTCGGGCTCATCTTCCTCCTGTTCTTCCTCGGCCTCGAGTTCAGCCTCGACCGACTCTCGCGAAGCGGGCGGCACTTCGGTCAGGGCGGCACCGTCGACCTCGTCACGAACGCCGGCCTCGGGCTCCTCGTAGGCGTTGCCGCCTTCGGGACGACATCCGCAGCGCTCGTTCTTGCGGCGTGCATCTACGTCTCCTCGAGCGCGATCGCGGTCAAAGGCTTGATCGACTTCCGTCGCCTCGGAGACGACGAGACGGACCTCATCCTCGCGATCCTCGTCTTCGAGGACATCGCAGTGGCTTTCATGCTCGGGTTCGCGGCCGCAGGTGGCGGAGGGCCGTCCGAGACGCTCGTCCTCGTCGCCAAGGCCCTCGTGTTCATTACTGCGGGCGTCGCAGCATCACGCTGGCTCGCGCGACCGCTCGACCGCGCGCTCGACCGGCTTCCGCTCGAGTTCTTCCTGCTCGCGACCTTCGGGTTCCTCGTTGCGAGCGCTGCGCTCGCAGAGGAGCTCGGCCTGTCATCAGCCATCGGTGCGCTGATGGCCGGAATCGTTCTTTCCGAGACGTCGGTGCGCGAGCAGATCGAGGAGCGCTTCTTCAGCTTCCGCGACATCTTCGCCGCGCTCTTCTTCTTCGTCTTCGGACTGTCGATCGACGTGTCGGCTTTCGGCGATGTTGGGTGGATCGTCGCGCTTGCGGTGGCGGTAACGCTTGTCGGCAAGATCGGCGCCGGACGGATCGCGGGACGGCTTGGTGGCTTCTCGAGCCGTCAGGGCTTCAACGCCGGCGTCGCACTCGTCGCGCACGGCGAGTTCACGATCATCCTCGCGCAAGTCGCCTCTGGCAACCAGTCGATCGACGCAGGCGCACGAACTGACATCGTGGCCTTCGCCGGGCTCTACGTCCTGGTCACGGCCACGGTGGGCATCGTGCTCATGAAGGAGTCGAAGCGACTCGGCCGTCTCCTGTTCCCGATCCGTAGACTGGCGCCTGATTCCTGATGCCCGTAGACCTGCGAGAGACTCGTCTGCCCGGCGTTGGCGTGAAATACGCCTTCCGAACGGCCCAGGGTGGGCGGCTGTCGGTGATCCTGCACAACGACGGTCAGCGCGAGATCTACTACTACCGCCGCGCAAACGACGAGGAGCCGACGGCGGTCATCGAGCTCCACGACGACGAAGCACGGCAGCTGGGAGCGGTCATCGGGGGTGCATACGAGCGCCCGCGTATCGTCGAGGAGCTCGAAATGGCGCTCGGGGAGCTCCAGATCGAATGGATCGATGTCCCTGACTCGAGTCCCGCGATCGGCAAGACGCTCGCGGAGTGCGGCCTGCGTGCGAAGACAGGCGTGACAGTCATCGCAATCCTGCGCGAGCCCGAGCCCGTCAGCGGAGCTCAGCCCGAGGACATCATCCAGAAGGGCGACACGCTCGTTGCTGTAGGCAAGGCCGGGCAGTTCGCCGAGTTCCGGCGCCTGCTGGCAGCGGGGCCGTTCTAGTCAGCCAGCCCGTTATCCCAATCAGCGTTTAGGACGACGAGCGCGAACCAGCGCGTCGATCGCAGGACGATCGGCACCCGCGACGTCGCGGAACACGCGTTCGGCCTTCTCGATCTCGAGATCGGGGAGCTCGGCGGCGATGTCGTCGGGCGTATAGAGAACCTCGGGGTCGCTCGGGCCACCCACACCTTCGGCGAGGTTCGTGAGATCGTGACCCAGAAGCACGAGCGATCCCCCTGGGGCGAGTGCGGAGGCGGCCTCAGCCAGCACCAGGCGCCGCTCGGCGGACGGAATCTGGAGATAGACCACGAGCACGAGGTCGAACGCGGCCGGCTCCGGGTCGTACCGCAGGAGGTCGGCGCAAACGAATTGGATGTCCAGTTCCTCCTCCACGGACCGCGCTCGCGCCTTGGCTATCGCAATCTCTGAGAAGTCGACGCCGGTGACGTCCCAGCCGAGCCCGGCGAGCATGACGGCATGCCGGCCCTCACCACACGCAAGGTCGAGAGCGCGGCCGGGAGCCAGACCGGAGAGCTCGGCGACCACTGTGCGGTTCGGTCTGTCGCTCCACAGCCGTTCCTGCGCGGCGTACTTGCGATCCCAATCCTTACGCTGCACGAGGCCTCATCTTTCCGGCGACTCGATACGTCGCTACGAGTGTAAGAGCGCAGAGGCCGGCACCGAGGAGATAAGGGGCGGCATCTCCGTAGGAGTCGGCGATCGCGCCTCCGGCGGTCGGGCCGACGACTTCACCGAACGCCCAAGCGGTGTTCATGACGCCGAATGCCAACCCCTGTGCGAGGCCGACCGCCTCAGCTCGGTGTGATGTGAGCGCCATGCCCGGCGTGTACAAGCTGCCGAAGCTGACTGCCGCCACGCAGATGACCAGTGCGATAAGCGCTGGACCCGAAGCTGCCGCAAGCGCTACCGCGGCAGCGACGGACGCCGTCAGTGCGAAGCGAATCGGGAGCAGGCGGCCGACGCGGTCACTAAATCGACCGAGGAGGGGGTTGAGGACAACCTCGACCAAACCGGATGCGAAGAAGACGGCTGCGATCGCGAACGTCCCCCAACCGGCGTCGTCGAGAGCGAGCGGTGTGAGGACGATGAGAACGCCGAACAGCATCGCGGGGAGCATGTTCAGCCAGAGGCCTCCGAGGAATCGCTCATCACGAAGAGCGCGCCTCAGCCCCGCGAGTGTCGCTTTCTGCACGGGGGCGGATCCGGCCAGCGTTGCTATCCCTGCGAAGCCCAGAGTAAGTGCGCCGACGATCGTAAACGACAGCCGTATTCCGACGAATTCGGCCAAACCGCCGAACATGGGTCCTAGAACGGCCCCGAATATTGCAGCGCCGAACGCCGTTCCGATGATCTCTCCGCGCCTCTCGCGCGGCGCGACCACCGAGATCCAAGCGAGCGATCCCGCCCATGTCGCTGTGCTCGCGACCCCCTGAACGAAACGTGCAGCGCCGAGCGTGAGCGCGCTGTCGGCGGCGGCGAAGGCGAAGCACGCGAACGCGAGAACCAAAAGACCACCGACGACCGCGCGCTTTGGCCCGAACCGGGCCGCGGCGAGACCGCCGGGGATGCCTCCGAACAGCGCTCCTGCTCCGTAGGCGCCGACTAGTAGGCCTGCTCCTGTCTTGGAAAGGCTGTACTCGTCCGCATAGCCCGGAACGAGTGGCGTCAGTGCGGTGAAGAGCAGCGCATCGACGAAGATGATCGCACTGACTAGGAAGAGAAGGCGCCCCACGCGCGCCAGGATATGCGCCGACAAAAAATGCACCGAGCCGGTGACGCCTTCGTCCGACCTTCCGACCGACCGCCGCCGAAGCGATTGCCTGTCGGAGAGCCATCAACCTTGGGCGCTCCGTACTCGGTGCATCGAGGACTCTATGGACCAGATGGTTCCCGGTCAAGCACCGGATCGACAAAATTCGGCGCAATTTGCGGCAACTCGAAAGTCGCAATGCCAAGCACCAGAATCAGTGACGACTTGGCGCCAGTCGACCCCCCAGGGCCAGGGGTCCACAACGAAATGCACCGAGCCGGTGGCGCCTTCGTCCGGCTTCCCGACTGACCTTCGCCGAAGCGACTGCCTGTCGGGGAGCCATCAACCTTGGACGCTCCGTACTCGGTGCAATCACCACACTAGGGCGGTGCGCCAGCACCGTCAAGGCCGAAGGAAGCGAACACTTCGCAAATTGCGAGTTTTTCTTTTCGCACAGGTCAAACTGCGATCGCCTGCGTGTGCTCTGGTCGATCGACAACACAAAAAAGGGCCGGGCACGAAGGCCCGGCCGCAAAGAGTTCGCCGAGCCGGGAACGCTTTCGTCCACCTTCCCGACGAACCTTCCGCTTCCGCGTAGTGCTCCTCGGGGGGCTTCGTCCTACCGGCGCCCCGTGCTCGGCGCAGGAGGAATCTATGTCACGGCACGTGTCCGATCAAGGGGTGCTGGCAAACAAACTTGTCGCAATTTGCGGTGGCCCTCCGCCGATATGCCTTCCAACGTCGAAGGGCCAAGCGTAGACGGCCTCGTCCTGCCCCTCGACTGCTCGCAGACAGCGGGTCCGACGACGAGCTTTGCGGCGCGAAGTCTAGGGTGCCGCCCATGCGGGATCGCGCGCGGGCAGTCGTGATCGGAGGGGGCGTCGGCGGTTGCTCGATCCTCTACTGGCTTGCGCGACTCGGTTGGGACGACGTCGTCCTCGTCGAGCGCTCCGAGCTCACGAGCGGCTCGACCTTTCACTCGGCCGGCCTCGTCGGACAGCTGCGAAGCACGCTCTCACTGACGAAGATGATGATGGCGAGCGTCGATCTCTACCGCTCGCTCGAGGAGGAGGTGGGCCTCGAGACCGGCTGGCACGAGGTCGGCTCGCTGCGCCTGGCGTCAGCCTCCGAGCGCATGGAGGAGATCTCGCGTCAGGCCGGCTGGGCGAAGACCTTTGGCCTCCCGCTCGAGTTGATCTCACCGGACGAAGCTCAAGCGCTCTTTCCGCCGATGACGACGGACGGTGTCCTCGGAGCGGCGTTCCTCCCGACGGACGGCTACATCGACCCGAGCCAGCTCACGTTCGCGCTCGCGGAAGGAGCCCGACGGCGTGGAGCGGAGATCAACCAGCGGACGCGTGTCACGGGAATTCGCGTGGAGAGGAACCGGGTGGCGGCCGTCGAGACGGTTCGGGGCGACATCGAGACGGAGATCGTCGTCAACGCGGGGGGCATCTACGCCGGCGAGGTCGGCGCGCTCGCCGGCGTGAACGTCCCGATTGTCCCGATGGCGCACGAGTACCTGATCACGAAGCCGACGGGCCTGCCGCTCGACATGCCGACGATGCGCGACCCGTCGCTCCTCGTCTACTTCCGGCCCGAGTCGGGCGGGCTCGTCATGGGCGGGTACGAGCGTCACTGCGAGCCGTGGGGGCTCGACGGCATCCCCGCGGACTTCAATTCCCGGCTCCTGGAGGAGGACTGGCCGCGCTTCGAGGAGCTCATGGAGAACGCGGTCGTCCGTGTTCCGACGCTGGCCGACATGGAGGTCGTCAAGCTGATCAACGGGCCGGAAGCCTTCACCCCGGACGGCGAGTTCATCCTCGGCCCCTCCGAGGTTCGCGGTTTCTGGGTCGCGACCGGATTCTGCGCTCATGGCCTTGCGGGCGCGGGCGGGATGGGAAAGCTGGTGGCCGAGTGGATCGTCGAGGGCACGCCGTCCCTGGACGTCTGGCATATGGACTCGCGTCGGTTCGGCTCCTCGTATCGAAGCCGTGAGTACACGCTTGCGCGGACGAGGGAGATCTACGAGGCGTACTACGACGTCAAGTACCCCGGCCATGAGCGCAAGGCTGGTCGCCCGCTGCGGGTCTCGTCCGCATACGCCCGACTCGTCGACCTCGGGGCGGTTTTTGGTGAGAAGTCGGGTTGGGAGCGCGCGAACTGGTTCGAGCCAAACGCCGGGCGCGGCGACGAGTCGCTTCGGCCTCACGGCTGGGCGGGGAAGCTGTGGTCGCCCGCGATCGGAGGCGAGCACCTCGCGTGTCGAGATAGCGCAGCGATCTTCGACGAGAGCTCGTTTGCAAAGATTGAGGTAACCGGCGAGGCTGCGGCCGACTTTCTCGAGCGGCTCTGCGCCAACCGCGTGGCGCGGGGCATTGGCCAGATCACCTACACGCAGATGCTGAATCCAAGGGGCGGGATCGAGTGCGACTTCACGGTCACGCGCCTCGGCTCCGACCGCTTTCGCATCGTTACCGGAACCGCGTTCGGGCAGCACGACCTTGCATGGCTCCACCAGCACGCTCCGGAGGATGGTTCCGTCCACATCGACGAGGTGACCTCCCAGTACGCATGCTATGGCCTGTGGGGGCCGAGGGCCCGCGAGATCCTCCAGCCTCTGACGACAACCGATCTCTCGGACGAGGCCTTCCCCTATATGCGTGCCCAGGAGCTCGCGATCGGCTCTGTGCCGTGCCTCGCGCTGCGTGTGACCTACGTCGGCGAGCTCGGGTGGGAGCTCTACTGTCCCACCGAGTTCGGGCTTCGCCTCTGGGACACGCTCTGGAAGGCCGGCAAACAGCACGGTCTCTTTGCGGGGGGCTACAAGGCGATCGACTCGCTGCGGCTGGAGAAGGGCTATCGGGTCTGGGGGTCGGACATCACACCCGAGGACTCGCCCTTCGAGGCGGGCCTCGGGTTCGCCGTGAAGCTCGACAAAGAGGACTTCATCGGGCGGGGCGCCCTTGTGGAGGCTGACCAGCCGGAGCGCATGCTCCGTTGCCTTACCCTCGAGGACCGACGCGCGGTGGCGCTTGGCTCGGAGCCGGTGCGCGTGGGAGACGAGCTCGTCGGGCGCGTGACGAGCGGAGGTTACGGGTACTCGGTTGAGCGATCGATCGCGTACGCGTACGTTCCCGCCGAGCATGAGGTGGGCACCGAGGTCGAGGTCGAGATCTTCGGCGACTGGGTCTCCGGCGAGATCGCGGCGGAGCCGCTGTTCGACCCCACGGGAGAACGGATCCGCGTATGACTGCGTTCGAAAGTGCCGTCGAGCGCGTCTGGCCGGGTCGCGAAACCCGCATCGAAATCCTCGGTGGCGGCATCACAAACCACAACCTGAAAGTCGAGGTCGAGGGCGAATTCTTCGTGCTCCGCGTCGTCGGGAAGGACACGGCGCTGCTCGGTATCGACCGAACGGTCGAGCTCGCTGCGACGGAAGCGGCGGCGGCTGTCGGGGTCGGGCCGGAGGTCGTCGGCTTCGTCGAGCCAGAGGGCTGGCTCGTGACGCGGTTCATCCCCGGGACGCCGCCGCCGCCCGAGCAGATGGGCGAGCCCGGCATGCTCACGCGTGTTGCGCAGGTGCTGCGCGCATTCCACGAGAGTCCAGGGATTCCCGGGAGCTTCGACTCCTTCCGCGTCGTCGAGATCTATCGCGAGACCGCTCTTGCGCGCGGCGCCACGATCCCGGAGGCGTACGACTGGGCGCACGAAATCGCGCGACGGATCGAGTTCGAGCGTGGAGACGCCGAGCCACGGCCGTGCCACAACGACCTTTTGAACGCGAACTTCCTCGATGACGGCGAGCACCTCCGCATCGTCGACTGGGAGTACGCAGGTATGGGCGACGTCTTCTTCGATCTGGCGAACTTCTCGATCAATCACGTGCTCGATTCGACCGCGCGCGCGGTGCTGCTCGAGGCGTACTTCGGCGATGTTCGTCCCGCCGACGTGCGGACGCTCGAGCTGATGCGCTTCATGTCCGACTTCCGGGAGGCGATGTGGGGAGTCGTCCAGACCGCCGTCTCCGAGCTCGACTTCGACTTCGTGGGGTATGCGTCCGAGCATTTCGAGCGACTCGAGCGGACTGCCGCCGAGCTGGAGTTTCGCGCGCCCGCGGACGCCTGAATGCGCGAGGGGCGCCTTGCGGCGCCCCTCGCTGTCGAGATCGGCGAGCTGGTTACGAGACTTCGGTCGGTAGTGCGAACTTCCCGGCCTGTTCCTCCTCCAGCCGTTGGAGCTCCTCTTCGGTTCCCATGCGAACAGGGCCCGTGAACCACTTTCGGGCCGACAGCACCCACCAGCCGCCAAAGATCAGGCCGATGCCCGCGAACCAGAGAATCGCGTAGTTCGTGAGCTCCCAGGAGAAGTCGGCCTCCCAGGGCAGCCCGGCCTTGTACAGCGGGAAGATGAACAGGATCGTGATCAGCGCGACCCAGGCGATCGCGATCGTGTCGATCCATTTGTAGTGCCTCCCGAGACTCCACGCTCGCGGCTCGTCCCATGAGTCGCCTAGCCTGAGGCGCAGGATGACGGGAAGGATGAAGGCGATATAGAGGCCAATCACCGCGATCGCTGTTCCCACCGCGTACCCCACGAAGTAGTTCCACCACGCCGGGATCATCAGGACGGCGGCGAAGAAAGCGACGCCGAAGACCGAGTACACCGGGACGCGGTGTCGCGAGACCCGCCTCCACAGCGTGTGGCCCGGGACCGCGCGGTCACGGGAGAAGGCGAACATCATCCGCGACGCAGACGTCGTTGAGGCGGTCACGCAGAAGAACTGCGCGACGACACAGATGAAGAGCAGAAACTCAGCCCAGTTCTGGCTCATCGACTCGGCCCAGGAGAAGGGGACGATGTAGCCGACGTTCGCGCCGAGCTCCGTTCCGAACTCCGTGCTCGGCAGCTGGAATGTCACTGCGAGCAGAAGAATCCAGCCGAAGACGACGGAGACGACGACAGCCGTCCACATGCCTGTTGCTGCCATGCGAGAAGCGTTCTGGGTCTCCTCAGCAGTGTGAGCCGACGCATCGAACCCTGTAATCGTGTACTGCGAGAGCAGCAGGCCGAGTCCGAGGACGAACCACCACGCGGGGTTTGTGAACGCCGTCGTGTTGTCTCCGTAGCCCGAGATGTTGATCCTCTCCGTGAAGACGTAGGAGAGTGATTGATGGTTGTTCGGCACGATGATCAGTACGCCAACGATGATCGCCACGCCGGCCATGTGCCACCAAGCGGAGATCATGTTGAGCCCTGATGTGATCCGGACGTTGAAGACATTGACGAGACAGGCGGCCAGAAGGAAGAACACGTACAGCGGGTAGATCGCGGCAACCGCGTCGATACCGAACCAGTCGTCCATGTGCGTCGAGTAGCTGAACCAGTAGTCGAAGAGCACCTGAGCGAAGGTCGCCAGGCCGTAGCCGATTGCGGCGGTCACGGCGATCTGCCCTATGAGGTTGAACCAACCTGTCGCCCAGCCCCATCCCGGGCTCCCCATCTTCGACGCCCAGTAGTAGAGGCCGCCGGCCGTCGGGTAGGCAGACGCGATCTCGGCCATTGCGAGCGCGATGATCGTGCTCATCAGCCCGACGAGCAGCCAGCCCCAGGTTATGACCACGGGGCCGCCTCGCTCGAAGCCGACCCAATACGACGTCAGGCACCCCGCGAGGATCGAGATGATCGTGAACGAGATGGCGAAGTTCCTGAACCCGCCCATTGCGCGGAAGAGCTCCTGCGCGTAGCCGAGCTTATGGAGGGTCTGTTCGTCCTCCGAGGTGCGATACCCGCCGGGCGCGGGTCCGGTGCTCATGCCGCCTCCTTTGCGCAGTTCATGCGACCTGGACGGGTATTACGCGCACCTGGACGCTGACATGTCAACCAGGTGCGGCACGCACTAGGATCCGGCCGTGCTCCCGCTCGCCGAGCTGAAGGCCGAGGTCGACGCCGGCACGATCGACACGGTCGTCGTCGCCTTCACCGACATGCAGGGCCGGCTGATGGGAAAACGGCTCCACGGCGAGTTCTTCGTCGAGGAGATGGAAGCCGAGCACCCGGTCGAGGGGTGCAACTACCTGCTCGCGCTCGACATGGAGATGGATCCGATCCCCGGTTACCAGATCGCGAGCTGGGAGCGCGGTTACGGCGACTTCGCGATGCAGCCGGATCTCGCCACGCTTCGCCGGATCCCTTGGCTCGAGGCCACGGCGCTCGTGCTCGCAGACGTTCTCTGGCACGACGGATCGCCGGTTCAGCCGTCCCCGCGGCAGGTGCTCAAGGCGCAGATGGCGCGGGCTGCCGCGCTCGGCTTCACGCCGATGACAGGCTCCGAGCTCGAGTTCTACCTCCTCCAACAGACCTACCAGGAGGCGTGGGCACAGCGCTACGAGGACCTCACGCCGTCGGTTCCCTACATCCTCGACTACCACATCCTCGCCACCACCTACGACGAGGGCCTGATCCGCCAGATCCGCAACGGGATGCATGGCGCGGGCATACGCGTGGAGACATCCAAGGGCGAGGCGTGGCCAGGTCAGCACGAGATCAACTTCCGCTTCGCTGACGCGCTGACGATGGCCGACAACCACGTGATCTACAAGAACGGCGCCAAGGAGATCGCACACGCAAACGGCTGCTCGATCACCTTCATGGCGAAGCCGTTCGAATCCTGGATCGGCAACTCGTGTCACGTGCACGCCTCGCTCTTCCGCGACGGCGAGCCTGCCTTCGGCGAGGACGAAACGCTCTTCCAGCGGTTCCTCGCCGGCCAGATCGCCGCCTTCAAGGAGCTCGCAGTATTTCTCGCGCCGACGATCAACTCGTACAAGCGATACGCGGCCGGGAGCTGGGCGCCGACGACGCTCGCGTGGGGTCACGACAACCGGACGTGTGGGTTCAGGATCGTCGGGCACGGTCGTGCGAAGCGCGTGGAAACACGCATTCCCGGCGGAGACGTCAACCCGTACCTCGCCTTCGCCGCGATCATCGCGGCCGGGCTGCACGGGATCGAGAACGAGCTCCCCCTGCCTGCGGGGCTGGAAGGGAACGCATACGAGTCCGATTCCCAGCGGTTCCCAGCGACCCTGCGTGAAGCGATCTTGGCACTCGAGCTCGGGACGATGGCGCGCAGCGCCTTCGGCGACCAGGTCGTCGACCATTACCTGCACTACGCGCATACCGAACAGGCGCTCTTCGACAAGGTCGTCACCGACTGGGAGCGCACCCGCTACTTCGAGCGCGGTTGAGAGTCGTCCTCATCGCTCAGGTGCAGCCGGCCGTGGAGGGTCTCACCCGCCTCCTGCGCGGACTGGGCCACGAGCCGGTCGCGCTCATCTGTACGAGAGAGCACGCCGAGCGGTATGGAAATGCCTTCGACGAGCTCGTCCGTGAGGCGCCCGATGAGTTCGACGTCCTGATGCCCGCGCAGAGGAGCGGAATCGCTCCACTCCTCATGGTGTACGAGCCTGACCTGCTGCTCTGCGCGGGATTCCCGTGGAAGATCCCGGCCGACGCGCTCGCGGTCCCGAGACTAGGCGCGATGAACGGCCATCCGGGATTACTTCCGGAATACCGAGGCCCGAGCCCGGTAGCGTGGGCGATCAGAAACGGCGAGGCGGAGGTCGGCTTCACGTTCCACCGTATGGATGCGGATCTCGACACGGGCGCGATCCTGGCCCAAGGGACGGCGCCGTTCGACGACGAGCACTCGTGGGAGGAGCTGACTCCGAAGCTGGTCGCTCTCGTCGGCGAGCTCTTTCCTGTGGCTCTGGCGCGCATCGAGGCCGGCGATCCGGGCGACGAACAGGAGCGAGAGGGGCGTTACTACTCTTTCTTCGAGCCCGAGTACGCGCCGATCGACTGGGCGCGACCGGTGGACGAGATCTACCGCCAGGTTCAGGCCTGGCGCTTTGCCTCCGCCACCGCGGGCCCTCGCGGCGCTCTTGCCGAGCTCGACGGTGAGACGGTGCGCGTGCTGCGGGTCAGCCGTGACCCCGCAGACGGGCGCGCGATGGAGTGCGCGGACGGCACACTCTGGATCGTGGAGACTGAACCGGCATGAAGCCGCTGATCGGGATCACGTCGTACGCCCAGGACGCGAGGTGGGGCGTTTGGCACATGCCTGCGGTGCTGATCCCGCTCGACTATGTGGACGCGGTGGAGCGAGCTGGCGGTCGGGCGCTGGTCATCCCCCCGACCGAGGACGGCGTCGACGAGACCTTGGCCGTTCTCGACGGGGTCGTCTTCTCCGGCGGCGCCGACGTCGATCCTTCGAAGTACGGCGCCGACCCGCATCCGGAGACCGACACGCCGCAGACCAGAAGGGACGCCGGCGAGATGGCGCTGCTCGAGGCAGCTCTCGAGCGCGACATGCCGGTGCTTGCGATCTGCCGCGGCTTCCAGCTGCTCAACGTCGCGCGCGGCGGCGATCTCGTCCAGCACCTCCCGGAAGAGGTTGGCCACGACGACCACAAGCAGGTTCCGGGCGAGTTCGCCGTGCATCCTGTCGAGGTCAAAGGGGGCACGCGCCTCGCCTCGATCGTCGGTGAGCGCTCGGACGTCACCTCGCACCATCATCAGGCGCTCGGCAAAGTGGGCGAAGGGCTCGTCGAGACGGCCTGGGCCGCCGACGGGACTCTCGAAGCGGTGGAGGATCCGTCGCTCCGCTTCGCGGTGGGCGTGCAGTGGCATCCCGAGGCCGGGGAGGATGCGGCGCTCTTCGAAGCGCTTGTCGAGCAGGCGCGCGAGTACCGCGCTGCGCAGGCGAAGTAGGCTCACGCCTTTCGTCGAGACAGGAGGCAGCGTGTACTTCGCGTTCTTCGCCATCTATGCGGTGCTGTGCATCGTCTTCATCGCAGACGTCGTCCGCAACCAGGCGCTCTCCGGAGGGGGAAAGGCGCTCTGGATCCTGGCGGTCGTCTTCGTGCCGGTCTTCGCTTGGATCGTGTACGGGTTCTGGCGTATGCGTCAAAGCCGCGGGCTCTAGGTGTTTGAATCCAGGCCGTGACGCTCACGGTTATCAACCCCGCCACCGAGGAGCCGATCGCCGAGCTGGAGCAAGCCGGCGTCGAGGAGACTGACGAGGCAGTCGCTCGCGCGAAGGGTGCCTTTCCGCCATGGCGCCACGTTGCGCCAAGTGATCGCGCGCGCTTGCTCCGGCGGCTCGCGACGCTCGTCGAAGAGAACGCCGAGGAGCTCGCGCGCATCGAATCTCGCAACGTGGGCAAGCCGATCTCGGGGGCGCGCGGTGAGATCGGCATGGTCGCCCAGGTGTTCCATTTCTATGCCGGCGCGATCGACAAGCACTTCGGTGAGACGATCCCTGTCGCGGGCGGAGTCGCTGCAACGTTCAGAGAGCCGCTCGGAGTCGTCGGCCTGATCGTCCCCTGGAACTTCCCTGCCAACATCGCGAGCTGGAAGCTGGGGCCCGCACTTGCGTGCGGGAACACCGTCGTCCTCAAGCCGGCGGAGCTGACGCCGCTCTCGGCAATGCGGCTCGGCGAGCTTTGCCTCGAGGCCGGTATTCCAGAAGGTGTCGTCAACGTGCTCGTCGGGAAGGGCTCCGTGGTCGGGCAACGGCTGATCGAGCATCCGGACGTCGCCAAGATCGCGTTCACGGGCTCGACCGAGGTTGGTCGGCTCGTCATGCAGGGTGCAGCCGGCACGATCAAACGCGTAACGCTCGAGCTCGGCGGGAAGTCCGCGAACGTGATCTTCGAGGACGCTGACCTCGAACGCGCTGCGGCTGCGGCGCCCGTACTCCGTCTTCGACAACGCAGGCCAGGACTGCTGCGCGCGCTCGCGGATCCTCGTCCAGAGGTCGGTCTACGACAGGTTTCTCGAGCTCTTGATCGAGGCCACTCGCGGTGTCAAGGTCGGGGATCCGGCGCTCGACGACGACCGAGATGGGGCCGCTCGTGTCGGCGGCCCACCGCGAGACCGTCGCGTCGTTCGTCGAGAGCGAACCGGTGTTTCGGGGCGAAGCTCCCGAGGGCGCCGGTTTCTGGTTCCCGTGCACCATCGTCGAGGCGACCAATGACGACCGCGTCGCGCGGGAAGAGGTGTTCGGCCCAGTCGTTGCGGTGATCCCGTTCGAGGACGAAGCCGAAGCGATCCGGATCGCGAACGACACGCCCTATGGGCTCTCCGGCTCGATCTGGACGCGAGACGGAGCGCGCGCGCTTCGCGTGGCCCGCGCGGTGGACGCGGGCGTTCTCTCGGTGAACGCGAACACATCGGTGCGCGTCTCCACGCCGTTCGGCGGCTTCAAGCAGTCGGGGTTCGGCCGCGAGCTCGGGATGCATGCGCTCGAGGGCTACTCCGAGGTCAAGAGCGTCTTCATCTCCACGGAGGGTTGAGTCATGGGCAGGCTGGACGGGAAGGTGTGCGTCATCACGGGCGCAGGCGGCGGAATGGGGCGCGAGGCGGCGATCGTCTTCACGGCCGAGGGCGCCAAGGTCTGCGTCGCCGATCTCGACGAGGAGCTGGCCGAGGAGACCGTCTCCCTCTGCTCCGGCGACGCGTTCGCGCTCCGCGTGAACGTTGCCGTCGAGGATGACGTCAAGCACGTCTTCGCGGCGACAGCGGAGCGGTTCGGAGGCATCGATGTCCTCTACAACAACGCGGGGATCTCGCCGGCGGACGACGCGTCGGTCCTCGACACGAGCGTAGATGCATGGCAGCGCGTGCAGGACGTGAACACGAAGGGCGTGTTCCTCTGCTGCAAGCACGGCATCCCGTATCTCCTGGAGCGGGGAGGAGGCTCGGTGATCAACGTCGCCTCGTTCGTCGCCATTCTCGGCGCGGCGACGTCGCAGATCTCGTACACGGCGTCGAAGGGCGCCGTGCTCGCGATGAGCAAGGAGCTCGGCGTGCAGTTCGCGCGACAGGGCGTGCGGGTGAACGCCTTGTGCCCCGGGCCGGTGGAGACGCCGCTGCTGCTCGCGATCTACGGCGACGATCCCGACGCGTTCAAGCGCCGCCAGGTGCACTGGCCAACGGGCCGGCTCGGGAAGCCGCGGGAGATCGTCAACGCCGCTCTCTTCCTCGCGAGCGACGAGTCTTCTTTCGTTACCGGGGCCACCTTCGTGGTCGACGGCGGCTTGACTGCCGCCTACGTCACGCCCGAGTAGCGAACCGGGTCAGACCCCGACGACCTGGACGAGCCAGCGCCGGTCGCGCTCCCGATCCAGCTCGAGAAACAGCACGCGCTGCCACTGGCCGAGAGCGAGCTCGCCCTCTCGCACCGGAATCGACTCACCGGCCGGGCCGAGGAGCATGGACATGCAGTGCGCGTGGCCGTTGCCGATCTCCATGTCCTCCTCGCAGACGTTCTCGGTGCGCCGGTCCCAGTCGTCGTGCGCGTAGTAGTGCTCCATCGGCACCAGGCGCTTGAGGAGGACGGCGAAGTCCTCGAGGAAGCCGCGCTCCCACTCGTTCACCCGCACGGAGCAGGTCGTGTGCGGCGAGTAGACCGAGCAGATGCCGTCCTGGATCCCGCTCTGCTGCACGGCCTCGCGGACCTCCTCGGTGATGTCCGTGACGGACAACCCGCCGGCGGTGCGAAGCTGCGACTCGGACTGGAAGGTCTTCACGCCACCCCCCATTCTGTCAGCAGCGCGCGCATCCGGCCCAGCGGAACCGTCGGTTACGCTGGACGCGCGGGCCCGTAGCTCAGCTGGTTAGAGCAGCCGACTCATAATCGGTTGGTCCCTGGTTCGAGTCCAGGCGGGCCCATATGCACCCCAGTCGTAGAGCCAAATCCGCATGGTTATGCGGGTCCTGTGTGCCAGCCGAGGCGGGTTTGGCCGTCGCGTGCCTACCTGGGTGCCTACCTGGAAATCCGCGCAGATGTTCGATTCCGGATCGATCTGGCTCGGACAATGCTTGGGCTCTTTCGAGCCCGAAGTGGATTACTCCTCGGTCAGCAGCCCGTAGACCGCGAACGCGACGAGCGCCCCCGAGAACACGAGGATCGCGATCTGCATCTCCGGCCAGGCGACCGCGGACACCCAGAAGGCGAGGGCGATGGCGATCATCCCGATGCGGGTCGTCCGTGCGTTCAGGCGGTGCGGCTCACGACGACTTGGAAGCCCACTCGCGGTTGGCTTCTTCTTCCATGCGCTCTAGGCGCTCGTAGTAATCCGGGAACTCCTTCATGTGGGCCAGAGCGATCTTCCCGGTCAGGATCGGGTCGTCGCGCGTCACGTCCGTCTGGGGATCATGGGAGCCATGCTCGTACTCGACGTCCATGCCGAAGCGGAACTGCTCCAGATCGAAGCGGCTCCAGTCGACTCCGATCTCGTCGCCCACTCGCTTGGCTTCGTCGGTCGTCGTACGTCGGGACTCAGCCATCTGCGGCCTCCTTCGGCGTTGACGGAACCTCGGGGACGTACACGTCGCCGGGCGTGAGCCACTTCTTCGCGACTGCCGCGACCGCGACGACCCCGACGGCGATCAAGACGACGCGGGTCGCCTTCACGACGCCGCCGCGGGCGGGCGGATGCCGGGCAGCGGACGATCTCGCCCTTCGTCCTCGGCGGCGCCTTCGAGATCGTGACCTCGACCCCGGCGGCCTTCGCCTCGGCGATCATCTGCGCGGTCGTCTTCTTCGGCACTGCGTCAGCGTACCCCCGCACTTTCGTCGGCGGAGACGCGGGCTCCGCGTAGAGATGGACGACCTGGAGAGGCGCGAGCCCCTTCGGCCGGGGGCTCGTCACTGGCAGGCGAAGGACGGGCTCGCCGGGGAGCGGGCTCATGAGCTCGGCTTGTCGAACACGCTCAGATCGACGCCAGCCCGGCGCGCGCGCCCTTCGCGGATCGTTCGCCGCGTTGCGGCTCCGGACAACACCTTCCGCTCCAGCTCCATGAGGGTGTCCGCAAGCGTCTCGATGTCCGGCCACCATTCCATCCCAGCCAAGGAGATTGAGGCGGCGTTGCAGTCTCGACATCCATGGGGGGACAATCGCGCTCGATGAGTGACGTACAGCCCTCGGGGACCGTGACCCTGGTGTTCACGGACGTCGAGGGGTCGACCAAGCTGCTCGAAGAGCTGGGCGCCGAGGCTTTCAAGGAGGCGTTGGCCGACCACCGTCGGGCGGTGCGGGCGGCTTTCGGTGCGTACTCGGGCTACGAGGTCGATGACGCGGGGGACGGCCTGTTCTATGCGTTCGCGTCCGCGTCGGAAGCGGTAACGGCGGTGTCGCAGGCCATGGCCTCGCTTGCCGACGGGCCGTTGCGGATCCGCGTTGGCGTGCACACGGGCGAGCCGCTGCTCGATCCGCCCAAGTACGTCGGACCGGACGTGCACAAGGCGGCCAGGATCATGAGCGCGGCCCACGGCGGCCAGGTGCTGCTCTCGGGAGCGACTCACGAGCTGGTCGCGGAGGATGTGCTCGACCTGGGCAGGCACCGGTTGAAGGACTTCGCCGAGACGGTGTCGCTGTACCAGCTCGGATCCCATCGCTTTCCGCCGCTGCGGACGATCTCGAACACGAACCTTCCCGTGCCGCTGTCGTCGTTCGTGGGGCGCGAGCAGGAGGTGACGCAGGTTGTCTCTCTCATTCGGGACGAGGAAGCGCGTCTGGTGACGCTCGCCGGTCCGGGTGGGACCGGGAAGACGCGGCTGGCGCTCGAGGCGGCGGGGGAGCTGGTGAGCGAGTTCGGGGCCGGGGTGTTCTGGATCGGCCTGTCGGCGGTGCGCGATCCAGCGCTGGTCGTCGACACCATCGCGCAGACGCTGGGGGCGACCCAGGAGCTGGCGGCGGATATCGGCGAGAAGCAGCTCTTGCTCGTGCTCGACAACCTGGAGCAGGTGGTCGAGTCGGTGGTCGAGCTGGCAGCGCTGCTACGCGTCTGCCCGAAGCTGCGCTTGCTCGTCACCAGCCGTGAGCTGTTGCGGGTCGACGGGGAGGTCGTCTTCCCGGTGCCGGCTCTTGCCGAGTCGGAGGCGGTCGAGCTGTTCTGCGCGCGGGCGCGCCTCGAGCCGGATCACGCGGTAGCCGAGCTGTGTCGCAGCCTGGACAACTTGCCGCTTGCGCTCGAGCTCGCCGCCGCCCGGGTCAGCGTGCTCACACCCGCGCAGATTCTCGAGCGAATCTCACTGCGGCTGGACCTGTTTCGGGCCGGCCGTGACGCCGAACCGCGCCAGCAAACGCTGCGGGCGACGATCGCCTGGTCGTACGACCTGCTCTCGCCGGACGAGCAGAGGCTCTTCGCCCGGATGGCCGCCTTCCGCGGCGGCAGCACACTCGAGGCGGCCGAGGAGGTCGTGGACGCGAACCTCGACGCCTTGCAGTCGCTCGTCGACAAGAGCCTGCTCCGACACACGGGGGAGCGCTTCTGGATGCTGGAGACGATCCGCGAATACGCCCACGAGCTACTGGAGGAAAGCAGCGAGGCCGACGCAGTGCGCGCCCGCCACGCGGACCACTACCTCGCGCTCGGCGAGCTCGCCTACACGGAGCGGTTCGAGCGCGGCCTGACCTGGGCCGGAAGGATCGACGCAGAGCACGACAACCTCCGCGCTGCGCTCGACCACCTGCAACATCGCGACTCCCTCCGCTACCTCCAGCTCGCCGGCGCGCTCGGCTGGTTCTGGCTGGCGAGATCGCACTTCGCAGAGGGATCGCGGAGGCTCGAAGACGGGCTTGCGTCACCCGCCGCGGACGGACCGCTCACGGCCCGGGCGCTGACCTACCTCGGGGCGATCGACGCGACGCGAGGACGGTCGGCGACCGCGCTGAGTCGACTCGAGCGGGCAACCGAGCTCTGGCACGCCGTCGGGGACGAGATGGAGTTGGCGGCAGCCCGCGACGAGCTTGGCTGGGCCCTGTACGAAGGAGGACAGGACGAATTGCGGGCGCTCGAGCTGTTCCAGCAGAACCTCGAGGACGCGCGCCGTCTCGGGCACCACGAGCTCGTCAGCCGCTCGCTCGCCGGCGTGTGCCAGATGCTCGTAGTGACAGGGCAATTCGAGCGCGCGGAACCGCTGGCACGGGAGCTCCATGCGTCGATGCGCGACAGCGAAGACGTCGTGTACATGTGCGCGGGGGATCACTACCTCGCCGACTGCGCCATGCACCGGCGCGACTACGCACTCGCCAAGCGGCACCGGCTGAGCGCCCTCGAAACCGCGATTACGAGTGCAAACTTGATGCAACAGGCCATCGAGATCCTGGACTCGCCTTGACGGCCGCCGGCCTCGGACGCGACGAAGACGCGCTCCGCCTCGAGGGAGCCGTGGACGCGAAATACGCGGAGCTCGGCGCTATCCTCGCCCTCCTCACGTTCTATGCGAGTCCTGGTACGAGCGCGACCTCGGCGCAGCGCGTGCCAGGCTCGGCGAGCCACGAGCCACCGCTGCCTTCGACGAAGGACGTGCGATGACGTGGGACCAAGCATCGATCGCGCTGGCAAAGACTTCGGTCGCCTCTCCTGCTCGCTCGAAGCCGCCGCGTCCCCGACCAGCCCAGTAGCTCGGCCGTGAGGGGGTGCGAGGCTTGAGCACGAAATTGCACTCGCCTCGAGACGTCTGATCGGAACGATCGACGGGAACCTTGCGCGGGTTCGATTCCCGCCGCTCGCCACCTCGCTATGCCCAGAAGTGGCGTCGAGTCACAGTTCTGGCCGAACCGCGACCGTATTGCACCGAGCTCACGCCAGCTCCGGGAAGCGTGACTCAAAGGCCGCACATCGGTCTCGCGCAACGATCGATCGCGACCGAGCGGCGACCGCCTTCACACACACCGGGGCGGGCCGAACCCTCCGAAGCCGCGTGAAGCCTCGCGCAGATCTGACATCCGCCTGACCCGCGTCCCCGAAGCGTCTGTTCATCGTGGTTTCCGAGCGACCTCCGACTATGCGAGTCGGATGTCGTCGATGCGTGCGGGCGGTACCCACCCCCCGCGAGCATGTTTGTCCGGCCGGGGCCTGGGAGCCGAACCCCGCACGAGGGGTGGTGGACCGGTGGAGAAGGAGCTGCGCTGCGCGTGCGCAAAGTAATGGATCGCGCTGCAGTAGTGCAATTGTGCGCCGCGGCGCACGATCAACGGCACCCCCCGGCACCCCGCGCAGCGTTGACGGCGAAGGGGGCCCCTCGCTGGAACCGTCAGAGCGCCACACGTACGCCATTTCTGCCCTTAGGTCACTAGCGCACCAGTCACCAGTGTCATCACCGGCCTTCGGATCGGTGAGCTGCAGGAGCCGCTTGGGTTCGGCGGGAAGACGTTCCTCGACGACTATCTGCGCGAGATCAGGCCGCTGTTCGTGCAGGCCAGGATGACGCAGCGGATGGTGCGGTCGTGGACCCTCATTTCCAACCCGGCACGCGCCCAGCTTGCTCGATCCACGTGTGCATCTCCGGTCCCTGCGCCTCCTCCAGGGTCGTCAGCTTGACGTAGCGGCTCCGGTCGGTGGTTCCAAGCGGCGGCGGAGGGTCGAACTCCGCGCCGCCGAAGAAGACGACATTCACGGAGACGGCGTAGGCGACCATCTCGATGATCCACCCGAGTTCTGGCAACCCGTAGTACGCCTTCCTCCACTTGACGGCGTATTGAAGCCCGGGGATCGTCTCGCAGATCAATTCGTCCAGCCGCTTGACGATGGGATGCATATCCGGCATCACGCGCCGGATCCAATCCTCGATGTCGGCGTGGCTATCCGATGGCACGGGCGGCTTTCGGGTCGAATTTGGCTTGCGTGTCTTCCATCGCACCGTTCTCCTCGTTGGCCTTAACTTCCGGCCGCCGCGTTCTCGCGTAGGAAGCAATTATTGGTTCCGGACCATACGGTTACCCGAATGAGCGAGCGCGAGCCGGAGTCAGTCCTGTGGAATCTAGTGCGCGGCGCTATGGCTACCCGAGCGATCGCCGTTGTGTCCGAGCTGCGCGTCGCGGACGTGCTCGCAGACGGCCCGCGTCCGGTCGAGGAGGTTGCGCGCGAGGTCGGCGCGGACCCCGATACGTTGCACCGGCTGCTGCGCGCGCTCGCAAGCGACGGCGTCTTCGCCCAGGAGGAGCGCGGCGTCTTCCGCAACACCCCCGCGTCCGAGCTGCTCGCGCGGCGGCGGCTGGGACGACATCGCCCACTTCTTCGGGGGCATCTGGTACCGCACCGTCGCCGAGCTCGACGCGCGGACGCGCGCGGCCGTGTTCCCGCGGATCTTCGGCGACGACTTCTGGGGCTGGCTCGCGGCGAATCCCTCCGAGCGGGCGGCCTTCGATAGCGCGATGGGCCGCGGCGAGGGTGGTGGCCGCGTCGAGCAGCTCGCGGCGCTGGACTGGGGCGCCGCCGACACCGTGGTCGACGTCGGCGGCGGCAACGGCTCGCTCCTGCGCGGCCTCCTCGACCGGGTCCCCGGCCTGCGCGGGATCGTGTTCGACCTCCCTGAGACGAACCGCGACGAGGCGATCTTCGACGAGCGACTGTCATTCGTCCCCGGCAGCTTCTTCGAGCACGTGCCGCAGGGCGACGTCTACGTCCTCTCCGCGATCCTGCACGACTGGGACGACGAGCGGGCGGCGGCGATCCTGCGTACGATCCGCGCCGCAGCGCCTGCGGACGCGCGCGTGCTCGTGCTCGACGACGTCGTCCCGTCCGGCAACGAGCCGCACGGCGCGAAGTGGCTCGACGTGCTAATGCTCACGCTCCTCGGCGGACGCGAGAGAGACGAGGAGCAGTGGCGCGCGCTCTTGGGCGGTGCGGGGTTCGAGCCGACGCGGATCGAGGCCGACCTGATCGAGGGGCGTTGCCGCTGACCCGGCCTAGTGCTGCTGCCCTGGATAGAGGACGACTAGCCCCAACGCAGAGGAGGAGGGCCCCGTCGGGCGATCGAGCGCACCGTAGGCGAGTCCAATGTTGGCCGAGTGCGCGCCGTTTGGGCGAGCGGTTCCAGTCTCCCTTTGTCTGACTTCCTAACGGCGCAAGACCGGCCAGGCGCTGCGACGCGGCCTAAGCCTTCTCGCAGGCGATCCGATCCTTGTCGGGGTCGAGGTGGCTGGTCTGGCGGTGGAGCGTGTTGCTGCGCTTGAACGCCGTCACCGGTGCGGGCAGGCAAGCCCGCACCGGTATGTGGGCGTCGTCGCTAGAGCTGACCCCGGATGGCGCCATCCGGAAAGTCCGTCGTGTGCACGTTGACGTAGTAGTTGCTCGGATTCGCCCGAATCGCAGCGATCACGTCGGCCGACGCACTTACGCAGCCAAACGAGACTCCGCTCGCATTCGGCGCAACGAGTACTTTGGAGATTGTCGCTCGGCGCACATGTGGGACGAGCTGCAGCGCGTCCTCGAGCCGCAGGTTCGGCAGCTCGCGGGCGGCGTCCTCGGCCATCCACAGCGCTCGGCGCTCGATCGCGCGGCGGAAGCCGACGTAGGCCCTGTCCCGGCTTCCAGTGCGCGGCGATGGCTCGCGCGATCTGGGGCTAGAAGGAAGTCGCGTGTGAGGTCGAACTCCACCGTGATGGCAGACGAGACGAGGGTTGAGCGGCGGCTAGACAAAGTTCTGGCTCGCGCGACGACACCGCGCGGTGCGGGTCTCGTCATCGCGTCCGCGACAACCGCGATCACGCTCGCGGCGGCTGTCCTGATGACGATTGTTGACGGCGACAACTTTCCGACCGTTCGATCAGGGCTCTGGTGGGCGGTCCAGACGGTCACGACAGTCGGGTACGGCGACGACGTTCCTACGACTATCGCCGGCCAGCTCCTCGCCGCGCTCGTCATGCTGCTCGGTATCAGCTTCCTGACGGTCATCACCGCCGCGATCACGAGCACGTTTGTGTCCCGCGCAAGAGCAGAGCACCGGCCAACTGCTGCCGACATATCAACAGAACAGTTCCAGGTTGAGATGCGGGACCGGCTCGAACGAATCGAAGCTGCGCTCACTAACCGGTAGCAGCCCTGAGACGAGGGAGTGGCGCAGCCACGATCCGCGCGACCTGGGGCGGGCGGCATCTCGAACTCCGTGACGCCCTGGATCTCTCCTATGGCACCCGGCCCCAGATGAACGATGACGCTTGCTCGGCTGCATGCCTAGTGGCCGGTTAGGACATGTCCGACCTGTCCCCTCCCTCTCGCGTGTGCTCAGGCGGTGGGGCATGGTCGCAGGTGAGAACGTCCAGATTCCGACGCTGGCCAGGTTCCGCGTGCACCTGCATACGCACCTGTGCCTCCCACGACCGCGACCGTGAGGTTGTTGTCCAGCTTGATGTAGCTCTGGCCCTCGATCGTCCCACCGGGGAGGAAGAACGTCCCCCGGCAGGAGCGCCGCCATCCCCTTTCAGGAACGAGCACATGATCTTGGCCTGCCCGATGCGCTTGCCACGCCCTCCTTCTTCTGACCACGCGTAGAGCACAGGGCTCTCCTGCGAACGAGTCTCCGAAGGATGGACGATTGTTGTGATCCGCGTCTGAGAACAGATCGGTGCGTTCGTTATCGACCTCGATGAAGCGGATGACACGACCGCTCTCCTTCGCGGGGGCTGCTGCCGCCGCGAGGACGAAGACTGCCGCGACACATGTTGCTGCGAGCGCAGCGAGCGCGAAGACCTTGCGCATGGTGGTTCCTCTTTTAGCTTGTAAGGTTTGGCCTGCATTCACAGGCCCTTGCTTCGACTCGGGTGTGCATCGAACGAGTCGCCTGCCTCGGCGTGAGCTGAGCTACATCGCTACGCGGCCTTACGGCCGCAAAGCCAAGGCCTCAGCCCGCGGCGCGGTTCCTCCGGCCAGGGCGATCACGACTCCGCCATCTTCGGCGGCTTTGGGAGGTAGCCGCCCGGAGAAGCGATCCGCCGCTCGCCCCGCTCGCTCAGGCGCTCGCGCACGCGGGCGTCGATCTGCTTCCTGAGGAGGTCGCGCTGCTCGCGGGTTACGAGACCCTCGCCACCTGCAAGACGCGCTTTCATGCCGTCACCGCCTTCGCGGTAGCGGCGAAGTCATGCCGCAACTTCCCCAACCCTCCTCGTCAGATACGGTCCCCTCGAACCGGCGCAGTCTAGATAGCTTGCTCTGCGATGTCAAGGTATCTTCCTATTTAGGTGCAAGGTGATGCGCGGAAGCGCGTCAAGCCTGATGTGCTGTGTAGGATCGGCGCCATGAACCCTCCGTCTGGAGACGACTTCGATCACCCCTGGTTGATCGAGCGGATTCCTGAGGAAATCCTGGGTCGCTACCGAAAGGCGATGTTCCGTGTCCGGTCGAGCAACGAGCCGCTCGTGATCCTCGACTCGCTTGCAGAGATGCAAGAGATCTTGCAGAAGATCGAGCGCGCTGCGGTCGAGGAGGCTCGTGCGCAAGGCGCTACCTGGTCGCAGGTCGCAGAGGCCCTAAACCGGACGCGGCAAGCCGTCGAGCAGCGCTTCGGCTAGAGCGAACGCGACCACGCCCGCTGAACTAACGGACGCGCGGCGCAGTGGCGGTCGCGGAGGCGAGGACACGGGCCGAGCCCGGAGGAGCCGGCGCTCGTCCCATTGTTTGCAGCGCATCTCGGGCCGATTCCCGTCGCGCCGCGCCGCTGAAGATCGGCTGTTTGCATGAGGTTGGCCCCCGACGCCCGCGAGCGTCGGGGGCCAACCAGTGCGTCACGGGTGGCCTAGGGCTCCGCGAAGAAGCCGTGATCCCCGTTGCAGGCGAAACCAGGATGGAGGGTGAACTCCCCCTGCCCCACTTTGCCCGGGTTCTCCGTGCTCGGATCGAGGCCGCCCGCCCTCACGTCCTGCCCATAAGACTGCGTTCGGCCGGGCGGGCCGTTCTCTGGATCCAAACCAAGCGGGTCGTCATTCTGTCCCGAGAAGACGCAGATCGAATTAGCGTGTGCCGGGCCTTGTGTGTCCTTGCCGTTTCCAGTTTTCTCACCGGCGAACGCTGCATTCGCGGTGAATCCTGCTACGGCGATCACACAAACCGCAACCGCGAGCAATGACCTCTTGCTCATGCGATACCCCCCCTCGTAGATGCTGACGCCGCAGGTGACGCCAGCCGCAACGTACTCCGGTAGAGGGATGTCGTCAACCGCGCGGTGATGGCTCGGGCGATCTGGGGGCCGGGCGGCATCTCGAACTCCGTGACCGCGGCACCGCGGACGTCGACTCGCTGACGCGAGAGCAGGTGCAGGACGTCTACGACGCCCTCGAGCGGGCGATCGCGGTGCTGCCGGTCAAACGTGCCGCATGACCCGGTTGTTGGCGACTTGGCACTGGCAACTCGGCTCGAACTCACGACGCGCGCCGATTCGGCGCACCTCCCCTCATTCAGGCTCTCGCCCGCGGCGTCGATCCGTATCCGGCTCGGGCGAACAGCGAGGCGGTCTCTCGCGCGAAGGCGACGACGTCCGCGAGTTGGCCCTGGAAGTCGGACGCCACGACGATTGCCGACGCGATGGCGACCCGCGACGGGTTGGCGCCCCATGACACGCCGCGTGCACTCTCGGGTGCCAGTTTCGCGGCGCTGCTGACAGCATCGTTCGCTGCGCGCGCGTATTCGTCGTCGGCGAGCGTGGGGTCGTACGCCCAGGCGTAGATGACGGGATCGTCGTCGCGCTCCGGAGCGGGGCGGGCGGGCGCGAAGCGACATCCCATAACATGTCCGCGGCGGCTGGAGGCGAACCCGACTCCAATCTCGATGCTCTGGAACCTGAAATTGCGGTAGAGCCAGTGCGTCCCGACGCCCCGGCTCGCGGACCTATAGCCGTCGGCGAAGGTCTCGATCTCGGGTCGCACCTCGTCTAGGAGCGCCCAGAGTCGGCCGGCGATGTCGCCAGCGCGGCTCCATGTGCCCCAATCTTCTGATCTGATCGGGTCTGGTGTCACCAGGTCCTCCCTCTCCAGCATGTGAACGAAGTCCTGCGCGAGCACGTCTCCGTGTTCGCGCACGGACTCTCCAAGCGCCTGCCACCGACAGCGGATCAGGCGCACCTTAGGGGGAGCAGAAGCCAACTCCTTGATCCCCAGCGGCCATTCCTCATGTGACTGCGTGAGTAAGACGATCGCGCGCTCGCCCGTCGGAACAGCGTCTCGCGCGTGCGCGATGTACGTCTGCATCTGCTCGAAGCTCGTTGTCGAGCCGAGCTTCGACTCCACGATGACGACGCTCGCGGCGCCGGCGACCTCGATGTCGAGCCGCCCGTCCACGACTCCGCGTTGTGTGGCTACCGTGAGCTCGGCGCCTGCGTCGATGCCGAGCGTCGCGAGCCACCGGACCAATAGCTCGGGCTCCTCCTGCCACAGGAACGCGAGCAGCTCGGTGAGCTGATCCTCGGGACCTGCGCGGCTTCGCGCGATCCGAAAGATGTTCTTCCTCTCAAGCACGGCAGCTCATCATGATGGGCACCGGATCGCGATTCCAAGCGATCGCACACGCGCGCTGCGGCATCGGGACGGGAGCGACGGGACTCGAACCCGCTACCTCCGGCGTGACAGTTCTGTCCGGCGTGGATCAGGTGGGGTCAGCGCAGGTCGGGACGTGACGGTTGCGCGGCGACCCAGCCGGTGTCCGGGAGTAGTCGACGTTGGTCAGTCGGATCTGACACAAATCTGACACGCAAAGCGCTCAAGCGAGAGGACGCTCGCACAGGCAGACGACCGCTGCCTCCTACGGGTAGCGCCTACTTCCTCCGCACGGGCGACCAGGCGAACCAGGACTCGTCCGCCGGGCTCCGCGTCAGGTTCCGCTGCCCGCTGCCGTCGGAGTTCATGACGTAGATCTCCGGGTTGCCGTCGCGCTCGCTGACGAACGCGATCCTTCGCCCGTCGGGCGACCAGGCAGGGTTTGAGACGGCCCGCGACTCACGCGTCAGTCTCCGCTGCCCGCTGCCGTCGGTGTTCATGACGTAGACCTCGGTATCGCCTATGCAGGCCCCGCCAGCCGGGCACGACCTGCTTCCCTTTACGAAGGCGATCTTCCGCCCGTCAGGCGACCAGGCCGGATCGCCTTCGTACCCCGGGTCGCGCGTCAGGCTCCGCTGCCCGGTCCCGTCGGCGTTTACGACGTACACGTTTGAGTTACCGCCGCGCCGGCCCGTGAAAGCGATCTTGCGCCCGTCTGGCGACCAGACAGGGACGGACGGAAACTCGTTGCCTCGCGTCAGCCTCCGCTGCCCGCTCCCGTCGGCGTTCATCGCGTAGACGTCCCAGTTGCCGTCGCGCTTGCTCATGAAGGCGATCCTTCGCCCGTCGGGCGACCAGGCAAAAGCGATGTCACCTGCCGGGTTGCGCGTCAGATTCCGCTGCCGGCTCCCGTCGGCGTTCATGACGTAGATCTCGAGGTTGCCGTCGCGATTGCTCAGGAAGGCGATCTCCCGCCCGCCGGGGGACCAGGCAGGACCGAAGTCGTCCCTCGGCTTACGCGTCAGTCTCCGCTGCCCGCTCCCGTCGGCGTTCATGACGTAGACCTCGTTGTTGCCGGCGCGCGCGCTGTCGAAGACGATCTTTCGCCCGTCGGGCGACCAGGCAGAAGCGAACGACACGCTGAGCGTCAGCCAGCGCTGTCCGCTCCCATCGGCATTCATGACGTAAAGCGGGCCGGGGCCGGCCGGCGAACGCCGGCCGCTGTTGAAGATGATCTTCCAGTTCGCCCGCGCAGAGCCCGCGGCAAGCCGAGGCTCTGCGCAGAACAGGGCTGCCGCCACGGGCGGCACGTTTCCGGGCCCGCGGAGTGAGACAACGGCGACACGGTCACCCTCCTCGCTCGCGCTGACGAGCGTCGAGTAGCCGAATCCGCCGCCCGCGTGGCCCCAAGCGCGTCCGCACGGCAGCTCGGTCAGCCAGATCCCGAGCCCCGCACCGTCAACTGTCTTTTTCATCGTCGCGAGGGTGGCACTGGACAGAATGCGCCCGGAGAGAAGGGCGGAGTAGAAGCGGGAGAGGTCATGCGCGTTCGAGACGATCGCGCCGTCCGCCCAGATGACATTCGGGTTGTAGCCTCCGTCGTCGAGGTCCGGCAGACGCCGCGTCTGCGGCAGCTCTGTGTGGTCGAGCCCGAGCGGTTCGAGGATCCGCTGCTCGAGCTCCTGTGCGTACGAGTGTCCCGTCACCTTCTCGATGACGAGACCCAGCGCGATGTAGTTCGTGTTCGAGTAGCGGAACTGGCTGCCGGGGGCGAAGACCAGCGGCTTGGAGCCCGCGAAGCGCAAGGTGTCGATCGGCCGAGTCGACGACGATCGGAGCGCACTCTCGAGCCACGCGGCGTAATCCGTGTAGTCCGCGATCCCCGATCGGTGCTGGAGCAGCTGACTGATCGTGATCTCATCGCCCCTCGGGATAACCCCGGGCACGTGGTCTTCGAGCGTGCTGTCGAGCCGAAGCGCCCCCTCCTCCACCAGCTTGAGCACGATCGTTGCGGTGAACGTCTTCGTCACGCTCCACACACGAAAACGCTGATCCGCCGAAGGACGGCGGGCACCCGCCGTGGCCACGTACTCCTTGCCCCCGACGGAGACGAAGACGATCACACTCTTTGCCGCTGTACGTAGCTCGCGCGCCACGCGCTCGACCGGGGGAGGCGCGCTCGACCCCTCGCCTCCCGTGGGCGCGGACGCAGCGCCGGAGGTCGCGACCAGCCCGGCCGTCACCATGAGGGCGGCGGCGATCAGGTAGTGGATTCGACTCCTGGGCATCTCGCTCATCGTTCTTCACCCCGTTCTGCGTCATAGCGGCCGCCACCGAGACGGAGCGGGTGCCTTCGCGCACCGCTCCGTCTGGGAGCGCGCTTATGGAAGGGTCAGGACGCCCTCGTAGCGTGCATACCAAGGGCTACCAAGGCCTGCATGGCCGTTCCGTCCTTTCCCAGCGATCCCGGCGTACTGGCCGGTCCCGCGCACGGCCTTCCAGGTCCCGAAGGCGATGCCGTCGTCTGACCGTCGCCTTCCGTCGCCCGAATCGACCCACTCGTTCCGGTCGCGAATCGTGAGGGTTCCTCGCTTCCCGGTGAGGGTCGTCACGCCACCGTCGTAGATCATGACTTCCTGTCCGTCGCGCATCACTTCGCGTCCGGGGATGCTCAACCAGTTGCTGCTGATCGTGCCCGAGTCGCTCTGCAGGGTCCGGGCCGCAGCGGCGTGAGTACGAACGTCTTCTGCGGGTGGATCTTCATGTTGATCGCCACCCGCTGTTTCGCTGCGGCAGGACCGGCCGCCGCAACCGATGTCAGCGTGACCGCCGCGGCGAGCGCGACGAGCACGGCATGTCGAGCTTTCATGCGTTCCTCCTCTGGTAGACGGGCTCCACTTCAGCTTCCTGGCTTCCGCCCAGGCGACCAGACGGGGAAGCGATCGGGTGCAGGGTTGTGCGTCAGGTTGCGCTGCCCGCTCCCGTCCGCGTTCATGACGTAGATCTCGAAGTTGCCCTCGCGCTTCGTCGTGAAGGCGATCTTCCGTCCGTCGGGCGACCACGCCGGATCGCTGTCGTGACCGGGTTGGCGCGTCAGGTTTCGGCGTCCGCTCCCGTCGGCGTTGATGACGTAGATCTCTAGGTTGCCGTCGCGATCGCTGACGAAGACGATCTTGCGCCCGTCGGGTGACCAGTTCAGAGTTTTGCCGTTGACCACCGCGATGCGCGTCAGCGTCCGCAGCCCGCTTCCGTCGGCGTTCGCGACGACGGCGTAGGCCTTCGTCGCTCCTACTCCATTACGATCACCCTGAGCGCCCCCGCGCCTGAGGAGGATCTTCCTCCCGTCCGGTGACCAGGCCACGTAGGCATGGTTACGGGCCAGCATCCGCCGCTCGCTGCCGTCGGCGTTCATGATGGAGACCCAGCCGTTACCGTCGGGGCCGCTCCAAAAGACGATCCTCCGTCCGTCGGGCGACCAGAGCGGGGCTGCCGGCGCTCAGACCGTCGCCCGTCAGGTTCTGCTCTTCGCTGCCGTCGGCGTTGATGACATAGATGTCGAAGTCGAACCCGACGACCTTGTCTCCCTCCTTGCGGACAAGCGAGCGCTGGAAGGCGATCTTGCGCCCGTCTGGCGACCACGCCGGGGCGCAGTCCACCCCAGGGCCGCGCGTCACCCTCCGCTGCCCGCTTCCGTCGGCGTTTGCGACGGAGATGTCGACATCGCCGGTGCCAGCGTTGCGTTCGTTCACGAAGTGACCGTCGAGGATGCACGTTCCGCTCCCGCTCTCGAACGCGATCCTCCGCCCGTCGGGCGACCACGCCGCCGACGGCCAGATGCCCCCAGTGGGGGTCGTCACCTTGCGCTGCTTGCTCCCGTCGGCTTTCATGACGTAGAGGCTGAAACTGCCGTTGCGGAAGCTCGTGAAGGCGATCCTCGAGCCCGCGGTCGGGCCGCGAACCAGATCGCGGACGGTGCCGAACGCAGAGGTGGTGCCCGCGACGATGACCAACGCCGCCGCAGCCAGTGCGACGAGGGCTACGACTCGAGCTTTCATGCGCACTGCTTCCGAGGCTCTCCGCGGTTCATCCGCACGGCGAGCAGATGATCTCCCCGTGCGGGAGGTACGGCTCGAAGTAGATGGAGATGCCCGGTTGGCCCTGGGCGGGGGCGTCGAACTCGTAGTCCAGGCGGAAGGAGTTCGTGCGGAAGCTGCCATCTGGATCAGCCTTCTCCGTCGGCCCTGCATCCTCGAGAGCCTTGGCGAGCGTTCTCGCCTCGTCGATGGTCAGGTCGGAGCAGTAGTCCGTAATTTCCGCGATCCTGGCGGTCGCTCGCCCGGCGCTTCCCTGTGCACAACGCCGGTGACAGGCGTCCCGTCCTTGCCGCGGAGCATGTCGGCTGCTGCTGCGGGAAGCAGGCTCACGATGCGGGAGGGATCGGTCACTGGCGTCGGCGGCGACGTCCCGTAACAGACCGCGAACCTGGCCGGAACGTACGCCCTGGTCTCGCGGTCTGCCCACGCGCTCGCCGGCAACCACGACGTCGGATCCGTGAGCCGTGCCTCGAGTCGTTCCAGATCGCTCGCGCGATCGACGCTGACGAGGCGCCCGACATCGTGCACCCCAATCGTGACCCAGTAGGGAACCGGGAGCGGCTCGCTGCCGAGAGGCGCCTGCGCGGAGGCGCAGCCGTACTTCCAGAAACTCTCGCCCTCCGGGCATGGGAACGGAGATGGGGGTGGCTGGTCACCGAACTCTCCGGCCGCGAGGATCTCGGATCGCAAGAGCTCGAGGCCCGCCGGCGTCAGGCGTTGCTCCAGAAAGCCGCTCGAGAACCGATTCGCAGCTGCGGTGAGGTTGAGGTCGGATCCCCCGCGCAGCCAGAGCAGTCGCCCGTCGGCGTAGACCCACGCGCGGCTTCTTCCCAAGTCCGCCCGTGGGTCCCCGAGCCAGTAGAAGATTTCGAGCTTTCCGCTCTCCGGGGTACTCGGGGTCGCGCCCTGAGGAGGCAGGCCGATGAAGCCCTGGTCGAGGAAGAAGGCGCGAACCCCGAACGCAGCGGCGGCTCCCACGACCACGACGAGCGCCATCACAGCGAGCACGACGAGGAAGCGGCGACGACCATCCTGGAGCCCGCGGGGCCGCTCGCGGCCCGTCCGAGCATTGCCGGCTCTGTCGAGAACCTCATCCCAATCCCCAGTGAGCGGCTCAGGCGCGAGTGCGGCGAAGCGAGTCGCCAGCAGACTGTCGTTGTACGTGGTCATGCCATCACCTCGTTGGCCGCAAGCTCGGCGCGAAGCTGCTCTTGCGCCTTTGACAGAGTCGCCGCGACGGTTCCTTCGGCGATCCCGAGCACCTCGCTGATCTCGGCATAGGACAGATCGGCGTAGTAGCGAAGGAAGATCGCCATCCTTCGTTGTCGCGGCAGTTTCAGCACCGCGGCTGCGAGCCTTGGATCGCTGCTCCCATCGACGAACGCCACCTCCGGCACCTCGTCCACTGAGAGTTCGCGGGATCCCTTCGAGCCGACCGCGATCCGGAACGCAATCCGCCATACCCACCCCTCGAGCGATCCCATGCCACGGAATCCGTTCTGGTCGCGCAGTGCTTGGACGAACGCTTCCTGCACGACATCCCGTGCGCTATCGACGCTGCCCGTAACCGACGCGAGCATCACCTGGAACGCGCCGTGTCGGCGCCGGTACAGGTCTTCCAGGTCCGAGTCCAGCGGTCCCACGCCTATTAGGGTGAAATCGCCGACAAATCCTTTATCGAGCTCGCGCACTTCATGACACGCCGATCATGACCGAGTGACGCAAGGGAGGCCAACTAGCCAGATCGGCGATAGGGTCAGCCCCGTGCAGGACCCCAAGCCGGGCATGAGCAGCAAGCGCGAGGTGATCTTCCACCCACGCTGGGGAACCGTGCACGAGCTGTGGCCGAACGGCACGACTCGTTGTGGCAACGGCCACACGATCCCGGTGGTCGCTTACGTCCGGATGAAGGCGGATGAGCTGCCGTCGAAAGCACGCGGTTGCAAGACGTGCCGCCGGGTCGTCCAGAGCGCCTGAGCGAGCCGCGCTCCAGTGTGAGCGAGCGCAGCACTCCTCCCGACGTACCGCCTTCCGCTGCTCGAGCGACTAACCCGCGGCGGAGCTTTCGAGTGTCGGGATGCGCGCGGTCAAGGCAATCACCGACTCCTTCGAAGACGATCGGGCAAACGAGTTCTCAGTGACGCTCGAGAGCGTTGTAAGCAAGTCGCTCCGCACGGACGACGGAATCGGCGTGAACAGTTCGTTCTCCTGCGAGCGTCGCAGCATCTGCCGATCGTGGATGTCGGCCATAGCCCCCTCGCCCGAGAGCTCCACGGTCGTGGCTACTCCCGGTTTCACGTCGATCGACGTCACCGTCGGTGCCCCCTGTGAATCGATGTCCGCGTAACGGCTGGCGAGGTGCTCGCACATGATGAGGTAGATGCCGCGGTTCCCACCATCGTTCATGGCGCTCACGATTCGCTCGAGCACCGGTCGGCCGCCGATCTCACAGAGGATGAAGGCCGACTCCCGTTCGATGGCCTGATCGCCGCCAACGGTTAGGCATCCACAAGGGGACGTTACTGTTCGAGAACCAGCCTGCCGCGCCCGGCGGTGAGCGGTGGGGGCCAGTCCACTATGCGTTCCAGGTCGCGCCGGACGAGCTCGAGGAGGCGGTAGAGCACGTCCGCAGCCACGGCGTCGAGGTGTTCGGGCCTCATCCGTTCGGCGAGCTCGCCGACGCCTACTTCTTCTATGACCCGGACGACAACCTCGTGGAGTTCTTCGCGTACGTGGATGCGTAGAGCGCTACGAGGCGATCGCGACAAGGACGGATTGCCTGCGAGAAAGCCTGACGGGCGTGGGCTCGCGGCGCGAAGCCGGGACCCCGCCCAGTGCGTGCTGCAACGCTCGCTCGGTGCCGACCTACCGTCTTCACGACACGACCGGCGACGACCTCGGTTTTGCTCGAACACCCGGCGCCGAATGTCGAGCCCGGTGATGTGGTCGTGGTTCCCGACGGGCGCGAGGCTCTCGTCACCGCTCGGATCGAGGCCGAACCGGGACTGCTGGCGGCACTGCTCGAAGTGGCTATCGCACCGACGCCGCTGACGAGAGACGAGTCGGCTGCCTAGCCCACGTCCGCTGGCTACCTGCGGATCGAGGAGCGGGAGCAAGAGACAAGAGACCGAGTACGCGAGCTGCTTGTGTACAGCTTCTGCACTCCGTAGGATCAGCGGCCCGTGCGCTTTGTCCTCCCCCTCCTAGCAGCGTTGGCGCTAATCACGCTCGTCGGGTGCGGCGGGGATGATGATGCGGAGACAGCGGCCCCAACCCTACTCACGCAGCGGGTCCTGACCGCAGAGGATGCACCCGGGTCGAAGCCCGATCCTGTCGAAACACCTGAAGCGACGAAGGACTTCGACGAGTTCATCATCGCACTCGGCGACTTCGCAATCGATCCCGACACCGAAGAGATGACCGCCGTCTTCGAGGAGGCTGGCTTCGAGGGGGCGCGTACGGAGACTCGTTTCTACGGCGAGACACACACCCGTACGGCACCACACGTCTCTAGCTCAGTCATCCAGCTTGGGTCCGAGGACGGTGCGACGAGCGCCCTGGACTGGCTCGAATCGGACATCAGGAAGCCATGTCCCATGAGCTGCGCCGTGCAGAGAAGCGGGTTCGACGTGGATGACATTCCAGCTGCGCGTGGCGTCCACCGAAGCGCAACCGCCGAGGCCATCAAGAGGGTCGGAACGGCCGACGAACAGCCCTTCGACGGCTACTGGGTGGGCTTCACCGACGGTTCATCCGTCTATACGGTGGATCTGCATGGACCCCCCGGGTCTGTATCTGAGGAGGAAGCGCTGAAGATCGCAAGAGCGTATTACGAACGGCTCCAAGGCAACTAGAACGAGCCTCCACCGCGAACTGCCGAACCTCCCGCTCGAAGACGCGCTCCAGCTTGTCCACCTCTACGGGGAGCGCGGATCTCCGAAGTACGAGAAGGCCGCGCTGGGTGGCTTGAGCGGTGCGTGACGGAAGGCGAGCGAAGCTCCGCCAAGCGCACGCTTCCGCCCCGCGACGGGCGACCGCCGAAGAGGGAGGCTTCACGATGAGCCAGCGGCGCTCGCGGCGACGACTACGAGCCGGTCACGGCCGAGCTCGATCGGCTGGCGAACCTGTACCAGTCCGGGCACGACGGACCAAAGAGCAAGAGCTAGCGGACGCGCGGCGAGGTGGCGGTCGCGGAGGCGAGCACACGGCCTGACCCTGAACAACGGGAGGATCAAGACGCGGAGGAACGAAGCCAGCCCTGCCGGGTCAGCTTGCGTCCTCCGCTTCCCCTCTCCCCTGGGGAGGAGATACGCGAGCGGCCCGGCGTTCGGATTGGCTCGGAATGCGCGGCAACCACCGCAGTCACCCGCTGCCCCTCGTATCTCGGCTTGCGGACGATCTCCTGCCGCAACCGCGACTCCGTGGACCTCTGTCTGGAAAGGCGCAGAGGCGAAGTCGTGTCCCGGGAAATCCCCCGGCGCTCGCACGTCAAGGTCTTAGACTCCCCCCGTCAACGAGCGAAGGAGGGCAGATGGATCACGCGGCGACGATGAGGCTGATGTACGACCTGCTCAGCGCTGGAGACATCGACGGATTCGGCGACCTCATCGCGGACGATTTCGTTGAGCACGATGAAGCCCCAGGGCTCGAACCTTCGAAGGAAGGCGTGAAGCAGTTCTTCCACATGTACAGAGCGGCATTTCCCGATCTTCGGATGGAGCCGCAGGACGTCCTCCCAAGTGGTGACAAGGTCGTCGCAGCGTTCGTGCGACAGGAACGAACGAGGGCGACTTCATGGGCATGCCAGCTAGCGGCAAGAGCGTCGACGTCGAACTCATCGACATCATCCGATTCGGCGACGACGGCCTTGCCCGCGAGCACTGGGGCGTCTTCGACGCGCTGAAGATGATGCAGCAGCTCGGGGCTATACCCACTCCTGCATAGACACAGCACCTACACCGAGCATGGTGGCTCGAACGCTTCAGCGCTGACGAGTGCGCGGTGATGGCTCGCGCGATTTGGGGCACGGACGCGACCGCACGCGCTCCGTCGGCGCACCCCTATTTGCCCCCCTGGGTGCAGAAAAACCCTTGATTTGCAGGGGGCTTCTAGTCCAGGCGGGCCCATTCCATACCGCATGGCAACGCGGAATCCGCATGGTTGAGCGGGACGGGTGTGCCGGGAGTGCCACGAAAGCGCAGTCGGTAGATACCCCGGTAGGCACCTCGGAAGCGTCGCCCCGTCAGGCGAGCTCGCCGGCTTCGACGCTTGAGACGAACGGTCGCGGCAAAGCCGAGCTCCTCGTCGGCCGTGCCAGCCAGCCGGAACCACCTGCGATGCGCAGAAGCGGATCGCTCTGAGCCATGCGGTTGCAGCGGAGTGATCGAACTGGAACCGGCTAGACGCGTGAGTCGACTTCGGACCGGGCCGGTCTGAATGCCGATGCAGTCCGGGCGATGACTCACGACGTAGCCGCCTGCCTCGACGATTCCGTAGGGTGCTGAGCGTCGCGCTTTTCTCGCGCTCACGACCACACGAGATCCGGCGTGAGCTCGAAGCGAGGCGTCCGATCGCGTAGGAGCGATGCATCCACCTCGCGTCCGCTTGGGAGCGCCGCTCGCGCCGGTACGCACCCTCCCGAGGCCGTGCGGGTACTTCTTGTTCGGGCGCGCCGCTAGTCCTGGCGGCTCCGCGGGCATGACAAGTTTCCAAGCCCGCATGAGTCTCACGCCTCAGCCGTGCGCTGGAAAAGCAGGTGGTCCTGCCATGCTCCCGCTATCTCGAGGTAGTTGGGCGCGAGGCCGATCCGGTGGAATCGATTCTTCTCGAGCACACGCTGCGATGCGACGTTGTCGACGAGCGTCGCAGCCTCAAGCCGATGGAGGCCAAGCTCTCCAAAGGCAAGCTCCACGATGAGCGCGACCGCCCGCGTCGCGACCCCTCGCCCGCGTCGCGCCTCGTCGACCCAGTAGCCGACAGTCGCGCTCTGGAAGGGGCCGCGCACGAGGGTCGAGAGGGTGATCACTCCGACGAGGACGTCGTCCTCGATGATGCCGTACAGGTGCTCGCAACTCGCGAGACGCTCGCGCTGGCCCTCGACCGTGAAATACCCATCGGGACGGGTGGGCTTGAAGGGCGCGTGCGCCTCGCGGTTGACGACGAGGAGGCGCGTGAGTTCTTCTGCGTCATCCGACGTCAGTGCCCTCATTGCGGTCATGACTGACTGGCGATAGCGATTCCGTTGTCGATGGGACATTCTGATCAACCGGATACCGCTTGAGCCACCGTCTCGCGGCCGGCTCGAACTCGGGCGACCCGCGCTCGGCGTAGAGATGGACGAGCTGCAGCGCGTCCTCGAGCGGCAGCGTCTCACGCGTGCAGTCAGCGAGCTAGTTCGGGCCCCGCCCGCCTCTTCGGCACGCTCAAAGCCCAAGAGGGGACTGCCACGCCGCGTGGCAGTCCCCAGCAGTCTCCTTAGGCAATCGGTCGCACGGAGTCGCAGGCCATAAATGCGACGCCGCTTGTCAGCTCGCCGGTCAGACAGGCTTCAGTATCGCCGGCCGCGATGTCCGTCTCCTGTGTCTCGAAGTGAAGCACGGCGTCGGTAAATCCGTCGCCGTTCACATCCTCGAAGTGGACAGTGCCGTGGGCCTCAGTCGAGTCGCCTGCAAACTCGACGGTCGAGTAGTCGACCGCACTTACGTCGAAGGTCGCGCTGCCGAGCAGGGCAACCGGGATGACGCCCTTATTCGTGAGTTTGATCGAGTTCGGGAAACTCCCCGGCTTGATGTCGAGCCCCTCGCTCAACTGCGTCTTGACGGAGAGCACCTGCCCGACGTAGGTGAGGCAATCCGTGCTCAGACTGGCGTCCACATCTGTCGTAGCGGCGGTGGCCACGCCTGGTGTGAAGAAGGAGCTGACATCGACGTTCAGTGTGTCCCACAAGCCATCACTCGCAGAAACGGGCACGATCCCGTCGGCACCGTCGAACGCGTCTGCCGCCTTCAATCCAGTGCCGGGGCCGGCCACGAAGAGGCCGTTGAAGCTCGCACGGTCGCTCGGGAAGCGCGCCTGACCGTCGGCAACGATGTAGCTCGTTTGAGCGGCCTGGTCGGCCACGTTACCGGGGGCGGCCGTGAACATTCCGAACGGTGTCGAGACGGCCTGGTTGGAAAACGTCTGCGCCCCGTCCCTGATGACGACGGTGTTGAGGTCGAAGGCAGGATTCTCGAAGACGATCACGAGCGTCGCTCCCTCGAGCAGCGGCGCGACGATTGTGGACGGTGGCGGCGAGTTGTCCGTGACTCCTGAAGGGAAGCCCGTCAGTGTGTTTGCGCCATCGACAGCGATCGCAGTGACATCCGCCCGGTAGTTGTCGATCAAGTCAGCGGATGTGAGCCAACAAGGGCTGCCGCTCGTCCCGATGAGCGTGCCCAGTACCGGCGCACCGTTGAGCGTACCCGTGTTCGCGGCCGCTGGACCTGCAGGCCGGATTATCGACCAGTAAAGGAAGGCTTTCTCGATCGTGGAGCCGGCAGGGAGTGCGATGGCGATCGTCCCGCCGCCGATGTTGCGCATCCCTACGCCGGCTGCGACATAGTCGCCCTGGAGCGTCTGGCTGTACGACTGCGCGAGCGGGACTTGCGGCCCGAGGAGGACGTCGAACTGATCCTGGCCGCCGGGTGGAACGTCCCCGGCCGAAGCAGTTGCGGCGAGCGCGGCGCAGACAATTGCGGCACCCGCCACCATGAGGCGGAGCACGTGTGTGGTGTGCATGCGTATTCCTCTCCCCCTTCTTGCCGCGCGGCGCAGAGGCCACAAGCGTCCAGATAGCAACGCTGCTCGCGTCCAGACGCTCCGCTCCCCGCAGCGGGTTGACGCACTCGATGCTCGCGCACGAGTTGTCTCCGGTCTAGCACCCTTTTAGGGGGTCCGACACACCGCACGCGGCACCTGACTCTTCGGCCCACTGCATCGCGACAAGGACGGGATCGCCTGCGAGAAGGCGTGAGCGCCGCCCTCGCCCCGTCACGGGTCGTGACGCCGAGCGCCCTATTTTGGTCAGTCCTATGCGCTTGCTACCACCTCGCGCACCTCGGCGCTTTCAAACGTGACACCTTCAGGAACGTTTGCGCCGATTCGCTCCGCCGCTGTCCGAGCGGCCTCCTCAGACTCGAACACGAGCATGGATCGACCGTTGCTTCCGTCGCTGGATCGAGTCCAGTAGCCGGCAACGAAGCCCGGCAACTGCGAGATACGCGGCACAACCGTCTCTCGTAACTCTTTCACCGAACCCTCAAAGTCGCTGATCGAGACCTTCACGAGTACTGCGTGCATTGAGCGCCTCCAATCAAGAGAGAGGGAACTACGAGCCTAGGTGGTGCTGCGCTTCTAGACAACCTAATTGCGGGAAACGAGGTGATTGAGCAGGGGCAACGTCGTCCCCCGCTCGACGTTTCACGCCTGGTGGCTGGAGCGCTTCAGCGCTGACGAGTGCGCGGTGATGGCCCGCTCGATCTGGGGCAAGGCGGGATGACAAGGCGTGACCGGGCGCGCTCCAGACAGTGCAAACCCTATTTGCACCCCTCGGCGCAGGAAACCCCTTGATTTGCAGGGGCTTCTAGTTCAGGCGGGGCCGTTCCAGCCGCAGGTGCTTGAAACCGCGGGTCAGGTGCGCGACGGATGCCGCGTTTGCGCGCGCATGCATCGTGGGATTGGGGCGTCGCAGGATGGAACGTCTAGCTGTTTACCCGGAGTGGAGCAGCCGGTTGCCGCCCGGCCCGCATTACCCTCAGCGCCGAAACAAGCTCGCCAGCCACGGGCGAACCCGCTTCCAGCGGGGGACACCGTGAGGTCGCGGGTCGATGTCGGTGACGCCTTCCACGACGCGGTCGCTCCAGCTTGCTTTCTCCGGATCGATGTCCACGCTCGGCGGCGGCTCGAGGAACTCGTCGAGCTGTTTCGCCTCGTCGGTCGTGAGCTTCATCTCGACCCGACCCTTGAAGATTCGCCCTACCTTCTCGGAGGCTACGTAACGTGGCTCGTCGAAGAAGCTCAGCGAGATCGAGAGGCCGTTGAAGACGTCCTCGTCGCTGTCTCCCACGACCCGTTCCACGTAGCCGATCTCGGTCCCGTCGGACGAGACGACACTCCAGCCACGCTCGATCACGAGCCATGAGAGCTGCTGCTCGTCCACGTCCGGCTCCTCCACCCATTGGAGTCTACGGAGAAGCGGACGATGGATTCGCGCCCCAGGACACCAGGCTTGGGAAGTGCCTCGGGGCTTCCTCGCGACGCTCATCCAGCAAAGGCAGCGAACTCGACTACGAAGAGATGCTGGAGATGACACACGCTTCGCTGGCCTGCTCCGACGTTCTGCCGCGAGTTCTATGTGTGGTCGGGTCTGGCCGGGCATCCGGTCGAGCTCGTCGCCTCGATAGGTAGACGACCCCGATCTCCTCTTACTCGTCTGACCGGAGCGAGCTGGAGCCGAGCTTCTTCACTGCGCGCTTCTCGCTGCGGCGCTCCTTGAGCGTCCTTTGCGGCTTCTTCTTCAGCTGCTTCTTCGGCTTGTCTGCACTCTTACTCATCGACGGCCTCCGGGCGTGGAGCCGGCCGCCAAGTCACGATGACGTGCCCGTCTCGGTCCTCGGCGGCGTTCGCAACGACCCACTTTCCACCACTTCGCCGCAGCGTGTCTCCAACCTTCGGAACCTTGGCGGTGAGAGCTAGCTCCCATGCCCCGTCGGGGTAGCGAACAGTGACGAAAGGTGAGGACATTAGCTTTCTCTCACTTTCCGCTCGTCCTGGCGCAATGGCTCAGGACTCGGGTCACGACGAAAGGAGGAGCTATTGGGTGCCTCGAGTGTATCGCGTACTCCACTTCGGTGACCCCGCAAGCATGTGACGCGCCGTTACCGCGGCTACGAAAACCGCGCGGCGCGCTTCCGTCTATTCTCGACGGCGACAGCCCGGCGAGCGCGCTCATCCGGGGTAAAACGAGCTTCGGAGCTGGCTGTCTGCTTGGCCCATCTCGCCCGTTCCGCTTTCGACATCTCGCGAATTACAAGCTGCCCAGACGCAACCTGCTCGCGGACGAGCTCGAGCTTCGCCTGCCGCGCGTCGTGATCTCGTTCCCGACTTGTCTTCGCCACTACCGAAGTCTACCTTCTCCACACTTGTTTCACCGATGACAGAAAGCCGCCCTTGCAGGAGTTTCGACGGCCGGAGCACTACTTTCGCTTGCAGCCGTGCGGGCTATCGGGTGATGCCTACGACGGAGCCCGAGGTTTCGTCGAACTCAGGCTCGGGCATGAAGTAGTGGGGGAAGGGCGGCGTCGCCCGGCGGGGTTCTGTCCCGTCGCTTGCTCTTCTCCCATACGACATCGTGTGGATGACGTCGGAGGAGGCACCCGCTGAGTGCCGAAGCCAAACAGGCGGCCGGGCTGGCCTGTGGCGTCCCTGTTCCCTCCCCTGCGACTGGGGGCGCGGTTGGGTTGCCAGCCCGGTCGCTCCCCTCGGACTTACGAGCTCAGGTTTGTCGAGCTGAGATTCGGGCACAACGTAACTGGGGGATGGAGCGCGCCTGGCGGTCTGGCCCGTCGCGCGCTCTTCTCCCTTTCGCTCGTCGCCACGACGCCCGATTCCCGACCCGATGTCCGTTTTGCTTTCCTCGCGTGTCCCTCTGGGGAGAGGGGTTGAACCCGTCTGCCGCCTCGGCTTCCCCGTACGTGCAGGGGTCGAACCTCACCGAACTGACGCGCTCGTTGTCGCAGCTTAGGCGACCCGCGAGATTGCGCCAGTGCCAACGCGATCGGCCCTGCGGGCAGCGCATCGACGTTGGGCTGGTCTTGCTTCTCCGCTCAGGGTTCGATACTGGCAGTACGCGACCCGTGGTACGACGTTCTCTTCGCATCGCGCGATGAGGTCGCCTACCTCGCAACAGAGCCGGCTGGGTCGCAGGTCGGTTCATCGACGGCGGCGCAGTGTACGTAGCGCTGCTCGAACTCGAATAGACGACGATCTACGCGTTGCTGAGCCGGCGCGCGAGCTCGCGGAGCATCGCAAGAGCGAGCGACGGTTCGCTCTCAACGAGGGCGATGAGGTCGGCTCGCGGAATGCTCAGACACTTGACCTTCGTCGCGGCACGCACTCGCGCAACCCGGCCCGAATCCGGTACAAGGAGGGCGATCTCGCCGAAGAAGTTCCCGGGGCCGAGCTCCGTGTGGAAGCCGCCTCGCATCTCGACGGAGACGGTGCCATCGAGGATGACGAACATGCCCGAACCGGGGTCACCTTGGAGCGCGAGAACCTGCCCAGGCTCGCCGTTCATCTCTGCGGCGCATGCTGCGATCCGTTCGACACCCGCGTCGCTCATGCCCGCGAAGAGCGAGATCGCACGGATCTCGGCAGCAGTCATGAGACGTTCATATCAGGACCGCGCCGCGATGCCGGCGCAGCGTTCACAGAGAGGGAACCACGGCGCGCACGAGCGGCCACACGAGCGGCAGCGACCGAGCGTCGGCGACTCGACCTCGACCCGAAGCCGTGCGACGACCCGCGAGGCTGCCGTCTCCTCGAGCGCAGCGGCGCGCTCGATCGTGACTCCGCCGACGCCCGGATACTGGAGGGCGAACCAGCGCAGAATGCTCGCTTCGCGGCCCGCCTGCTCCGCGTCCTCGAGCGAAGCGCCGCGCAGACGCGCCGTGTCGAGCAGGAAGTTGAGCTGCGGCCGAGCGATGCGATCCCCCGCCAGTGCCAGAGCGAACGTCGCGAGCAGCTCGAGGTTGTCCTCGTCCACCGGCGCATTCACCAGCTTCCACATGTCGTCGAGCGAGATCCCGCGCCCCCGCTCCGCAAGCCTGCGCTGGACGGCTCCGAGCCGGAGCCTGAGCGGCTGGAGGGACTCCACGGCGAGCCAGCTCTCGAACGCCCACTCTCGCAGAGCAACACGGTGCCAGGCGACGAGCGCGGCATCGAGCTGCAGCGGATCGTGGACACCGAGGTCCAAGAGCCGGGGACGAATCCGCGCCTCGTCGACTACCCGATATCCCCAGTGCCCGCCTGGAAGCGGAACGTGCGGCTCGAGCGCCGACTCGACGAGCTGCGGATCGGCGACCCCCCAGCCGAGTCCTGAGAGAACGCCGACGTGGCCTCGCTCGACGAGTCCGAACCGCCCGGCGCGCCCGGCAATCTGAGCAAGCTCCCACGGTAGGAGATCGCGTCGCTCCTGACCGTCGAACTTCGTCGTCTCGGCGAAGAGGAGCGTCTCGCACGGGAGATTCACTCCGTGTCCGAGGACATCGGTGGCGACGCAGACGTCAGCCGCGCCCGAGAGGAAGCGCTCGATCTCTTCCCTGCGCGAGGCGAGCGGCATCGCACCGTAGAGCACCGCCACGCGCCCCGGGTGCAGGCGGTTGACCTCGCCCGCGAGCGCGAGGACGGCCTTGCGACTGAAGGAGACGACGACTGTTCCCGGAGTCAACGAGCGGAGCGTGCGCTCGCCGACGAACTCGAGTGGCAGCTTGCGCTCGAACACCTTCAGCGCGACCCCTGGGAACGCCCGCTCGACGAGCGGGAGTGCATCGAGCGCCCCTAGGAGCAAGATCTCGCGGTACTCACCTGCGAGGAGGAGCCTCGTCCACGCGGAGCCGCGTTCGGTGTCGTCGGCCCACTGGACCTCGTCGAGTACGAGGAGCTCTCCGCCCGAGGGTGCCATCTCCACCGTGGAACAGACGACTGGAGCGCGCTCGTTGACTCGTTCCTCGCCCGTGACGAGCCCGACGTTCTCCGGCCCGATTCGTTCACCCAGACGTCGCTGCGCTTCCTGCGCGAGCATCCGTAACGGGCCGGCATAGACGCCGGCACCCTTCGCGGCGAGCTCCTCGAATGCCGCGTAGGTCTTCCCCGAGTTCGTCGGGCCGAGGTGTGCGACGACGCGCTCCGGGAGCGTGCGTCTCGAGGGCAAGGTGATCGTGATCCTGCCCTCGGCCTGCCGAACAGCCTGCGCCGGCCGGCGGCGCGCTCGCTCGGAGCGGCTCGGCCGCTTCTGGCGCCCTCCCGTAGGTCGGCGATGCCGCATCAGGGCACGGTAGCTGGGCGGGTTCCGGTCGCGGGGACGACGCCTGCCACACGTGTCCGAGACAGGTTCAGCCCGACGACTACACGCGCAGGAAGCGGCGCATGGTCAGCCCGGAGCCCAGAGCGCCGATGCCGAGACCGACCGCGATCAGGATCGCCGCCGTCCACGTGAACGCGAGCGAGCGCACGTCAGGGTCGTCCTGGATGTGGCCCAGGATCTGCGGGATCGCTATCTCGCGCCCGACGAAGAGGAGGACCACCGCTGCGACCGATCCCAAGAGTCCTGTCAGGACGCCTTCGAGCATGAACGGCCCGCGGACGAACCAGTTCGTCGCTCCGACGAGCTTCATGACCTCGATCTCACGACGGCGCGCGAAAATGGAGAGGCGGATCGTGTTGGCGATGAGAATCGTCGACGCGGCGAGCAAGATGACGACGGCGATGAGGAACACGATCTGGATCGCACGCGCGATCTGGAGAATCCGCTGGGAGACCTCCTTTCCCCACCTCACCTCCCCGACTGCCGCAAGCTTCGAGCTCTGGACCGTTCTGGCGATTCCCTCGGTGTCCTCACCCCGCTTGGGAAGAATGTCGAACGACGCGGGTAGCGGGTTCGAGGCGAGGTTCGCAGTGAGCTCCGGCGAGCGCTTGCGCATGATCGCAAGCGCCTCTGCCTTCGAGATGTATGTGATTCCGCCTTCGCGTACGCGCTGATCCGACTCGAGCAGGACTCTGAGCTGGTCGACCTGCTTCGATGTGACGCCGTCCTTGATGAAGACGTGCACAGCGAGTTCCCGCTTCTTGTCGTCCGACCAAGAGACGAGCCAGGTTCCGAGGCCGATGAAGACCCCGATGAGGAACATGCCGATGAGCACGGATACCGCCGAGGCGACAGTCGTCGACACGTTCGCGCCGATCGAGCGGAGGGCCTCGGCGAACACCAGGCGGATCCGTGTCATTCCTCCGAGTACCCCCCACGCCGCTCGTCGCGGACGAGCTTGCCCGTCTCGAGGGCAATCACACGCTTCCGCATCTTGTCCACCATCTCGCGGTCGTGCGTGACCATGAGGATCGTCGTGCCGGTGCGGTTGATGCGGTAGAGCAGCTGCATGATCCCGACGGACGTGTCCGGATCCAGGTTGCCGGTGGGCTCGTCGCAAATGAGCAGGGGCGGGTGATTGACGAACGCTCGCGCGATCGAGACACGCTGCTGCTCACCACCCGAGAGCTCTTCGGGCCGCGAGTTCATCTTGTGCGAGAGCCCCACGAGGTTCATGACCTCGGGGACCTTCTTGCGGATCTGCGCACTCGACTCACCCTGAACCCTGAGGGCGTAGCCGATGTTCTCGGCGGCGGTCCGGTTAGGGAGGAGCTTGAAATCCTGGAAGACGCAGCCGAGGTTACGTCTCAGAAGCGGCACCTTCGAGCCTTTGAGGCGGCCGAGATCGCGGCCGCCGACGATGATCCGACCTTCGGTCGGCTCGATCTCCTTGAGAAGCAGGCGGATGACGGTGGACTTGCCCGAGCCCGAGGCCCCGACGACGAAGACGAACTCGCCCTTGTCGATCGTGAAAGAGACTCCGCCGAGAGCCGTGACGTTTGGTTCGTAGACCTTCCTCACGCCCTCGAAGACGATCATCGTCGAGCCGCTCGGATCCGCTACTGCGGGAAGCGGCTCCGCGATCGTCTCAGGTTCGGCCAGTGCCGTCATCGTGTCTGTCTGCACGTCGTCGTCCAGCACCGGGCGAAGGGCTGACGCAGCCTCGGAAGGCTGCTCCGGTTCACGGGAAGCGCCCAGTCTAGCGGACAATGCGTAGCTGACACTTCGGCGCGTTCCCTTCTTTACAGGACTTTCCCCGCCGCTTTGGCGAGGAGGTAGGAGTGCACGAAACCATCGAGGGCGCCGTCGAGAACGGACTGCGTGTTCCCGACCTCGTAGTCGGTCCGATGATCTTTGACCAGCTGGTACGGGTGAAGCACGTACGAGCGGATTTGACTCCCGAAGCCGATGTCCTGCGCTGCTCCTCGTTCGCGCGCAATCTCAGCCTCGCGTTTCTCCTCCTCGAGCTCGGCGAGGCGCGACTTGAGGATGCGAAGCGCGGTCTGCTTGTTCGACGTCTGCGAGCGCTCGTTCTGGCACTGGACCACGATGCCGGTCGGGATGTGCGTAATGCGTACCGCGGAGTCGGTCTTGTTCACGTGCTGTCCACCCGCTCCACTCGAACGGTAGGTGTCGATCCGGAGGTCAGACTCGTCGATCTCGATCGGAGCGTCGTCGGGGAGAAGCGGCGCGACGACCACCTGTGCGAACGCGGTGTGGCGCCGGTGCGCCGCATCGAACGGCGACAGCCGTACGAGCCGGTGGACGCCGCGCTCGGCCTTGAGCGTGCCGTACGCGTTCTCCCCTCGGACGGCAACCGTCGTCGACTTCAGTCCCGCTTCCTCGCCGGGGCTTGCCTCCAGAACCTCGGTCTCGAACCCGCGATCGGCTGTCCAGCGCAAGTACATGCGCAGAAGCATGTCCGCCCAGTCCTGCGCGTCGGTACCACCGGTGCCGGCGTGCACTTCGAGGATCGCATCACCGTGGTCGTACTGCCCGGTGAAGAGGGCGTCCTCCTGCAACCGCCCGAGCTCGTTCTCGAGCGACGCCACAAGCTTGGAGATCTCGACCTCGTCTTCACCCAGCCCGAGCAGCTCCTTGGCATCTTCGAACTCGCCTGTGAGGCGCTCGTAGCGCTCGAGCTTGCGCGTGATACGCGATTGATCCGTGGAGATACGCGCGGCGCGCAGCTGGTCGTCCCAGAACCCGGGGGCACCCATGGCCTCCTCGAGCTCCGAGCGTCGGCGCGCTAGGCCGTCCGGGTCAAAGGTAATCACGGACCCAGGCGAGCTGGGCCCCGATCTCCTCCAGGCGCTGGTCGAGCGTCTTGCCGGACTCGTCCGTCATGCGGCGATGGTACCGGCGGCGACGGTTCCCCCTATGTGAGAAAACACGAATCTGGTGGTATGTCACCAGACGATGGCTGCATTCTCGAGAGCGTTGCGTTCGTGCCACTCGGTCGACGCCGAGCTCGCGCTCGTCGCGCTGGTCCTCCTGGCCTGGCACGCCGTCCGGATTCCGCTCGAGGGCAGCGTCGAGATCTCTCTCGACCACGCGGAGCAGGTCCTCCTCCTCGAGGACACTCTGTCACTCGACCTCGAGAAGTGGGTGATCGGACTCGTCTCCTCCTCGGCGGTCACCGCCGCTTTGACGTGGCTGTACACGAACGTCCATCTCCCCGTCCTGTTCGGCTTCATGGCTGCCGCCCGCCTGCTCGCGCCCGATCGCTATCCGAGGATTCGCACGATCTTCGTTCTCTCGTTCCTGCCGGCGGTCTTCGTGATCGGCCTCTATCCGCTGGCACCACCGCATTGGCTGCCGGCGTTTGGAATCGGCGTGGCTCCGACACAAGCGGAGCTGGCCGAAGGCGCAGCGCTATTCCACAACTCGACCGCGGCCGCTGCGAGTCAGCACTTCGGCTTCGCTGTCTTCGTCGCGGCGACGTCGATCTGGCTCTTTCCGCGCTCGCGACTCGCCTGGACGACACTCGCATACCCCGCGATCGTCTTCGTCGTCATCGTCGGAACCGGAAACCACTACGTCGTCGACTGCATCGTGGGCACGCTGACGTTCGCACTCGCCGCGGCCGTCGCCGCACTCGTTCATCGGGCGCCATATGCGGCGACCGCGCATGCCCGCGCAGCCGGCGTCGCCGGTGTCGCCCTCGGCTACGCACTCATCGTCTGGGGCTTCGTGTCACTCGACCTGACAACGCCGGCTAGCTGGGACAACCACCTCCCGGACGCGCTCGTGCTCGCGGCGGGCGTGACGGCAGTACTCGCGCCCCGCTTCGGTGCGAAGGAGGCTCTCGCCGAGAGCAGCTGAGCCCTCTGGCTACGCGCCGTCCGCCGGTGGCAGCGTGCACTCCCATCAGCGAGCCCCCAGTCGACCGAGCTCTCCCAGAGCCTCGTCTTCGTGACCTGCCGGATGTTCGAGCCGTCGGCGTTCATGACGAACACGTCAGCGGCGCCCTCCGGCCCGACTCCCGGAGTACGTGCCGTCACGATCATGCGGCCGTCCGGCGAGAACGTCGACGAGAAGTGATGGTGTCAGTTCGTGCTCCGGTAGCCGTTCATTGCCCGCTGCCTCGTAGGTTCGTGAGCTCCGTGCCGTCGGGGTGAACCTTGTAGACGTTCACCGATCCGTCCTTCGGACCGGTGACGACGATCCACTTCCCGTCCGGCGACCAGTCGGGGTGACCTCCCGCGTTCAGCGCCCACGCCGTCACCTGGAAGAGCCCGGTGCCGTCGATGTTGACCGTGAAGAGCGCTTCTGCCTTCCGCTCGAGATCGTCGCGGACGAAGACGAGCTTCTTCCCGTCGGGCGACCACTGCGGCTCGCGGTCCCACGAGCTGCCGGGCGACCGCTGCGTGACCTGACGACGAGCCGTGCCGTCCGCGTTGACGATCCAGATGCCTATGTTGGTCGTGAAGCTGTCGACGTAGTCGTCGTCTACGAGGGCGTAGCGGAAGGCGATCATCGACCCGTCCGGCGACCACGAGGGTGTACGAGCTCCCACGCAGGTGCCTGGGAACGGTTTGCGGACTTTGAAGCCGCACGGTACGAGCGCCTTGAGCCCTTTCCCGTCGCGCCCGACCGTGTAGACGCGATCAGAGGTGTTGTCCAAGCCGTCCTTGGCGCCGCCGGCCGGGCACGGGAGCTTGCGTTCGAAGACGACACTCTTTCCGTTGGGCGACCAATCGTTGAACTGGTCGACCACTCCGCGGCGAGGCCTGGCGACCTGCTTCAGGCCGGTCCCGTCCGGGGTTCATGCTGAAAAGCGCATCGGTTGTCTTCGCCGGGTCGAGGTAGCGCCGGAACATGATCTGGCCGTTCTTGCCGGGCGGCGTCGCCCAGACGGTGGTCGCCGCAGTTCCGAACACGGCGAAGATCGCGAATGCCGTGAATGTACGCATGAGTGCTCCTTTCGTCCGCTGCTGGGTTGTCACGTGCACGCGACTCCTGGAGCCCGTTGACAGCGGATGCCCCTTGCAATGAGGGCCGGGATGCCCGAGAGCCCAGCAGTGGGCACGCACGCGCCCTGATGCCGTCCGTCAGGGATGCCCGGGAACCCGTCCGGGAGAAGACCCATGCCCGCGAGGGCGATGGGAAGCAGCGATCCGGCCCACATCGCCTGCGAGTGCCTCCACGTACCCGCGTAGGACACGATCGGACCGCAGTGGTTCAGCAGCCGCAGTTCGCGGACGAGCGCAGCCGACTGGTGCTCCTGGTCGAAGACGATCTGATCGCCGCTCGACCACCACACCTGTAGCGGCACGCCCGAGCGCGCGATCGCCCGAACCTGGCCTCGAGCGCTTCGCATTTGGTATGCCGCCGGAACCTGGTCCGGTGTCCCGCCAACCTCCTCCCGCATCGTCGCCTGGAGCACACGGCCGAAGGGCTTGCCCCAGCGCTCGAGGCAGGCCCCGTTGCAGGGAACCTCGGGGAGCTGGTGGTAGCGGCGGGCGAGGTCGGTGACCGAGTCCATCGCCACGGCACCAGCAAGCAGGTCCGGGTGGCGCGCGACGAGGAGCAGCGTCTCCTGACCTCCCATGCTCGTTCCGAGCGCGTAGATGCGCGTGCGGTCGATCCGAAGCCACGGGAGCGCGCGCGAGACGAGATCGGGCATCTTCGCCAGGTCGTCGATCTGTCCGGCATAGCCGTACGAGAACCTCTCGAATCGCCGCCCCATCCCGTCCGGGTTGATCACCGCGAACTGCCCGACCGCAGGCAGGTCGCCCCAGAAGCGTGCGTTTGCCCGTCCGTCGCCGCCACGCCCATGAGGCGAGATCACAACCGGCAGTGGAGGATTCCTTCCGGGCCTGTACCAGGCCGGGAGCACGACATCGGCGCGGCGTTCCGCTCCGTTGTGTGCGGTGTACGAGATCGTCCAGCGTTCGAACCGCGGTTTCGGTCCCAGCGGAGCTCCCGGGCGCCGTCGCGAGTACGAGCGAGGCGATCGCGGCGACGCCACAGGCGCGAAAGAGACATCTCCGAAATCCGTGTTGACGAGCCATACCCGCGACGCTGCGAGCACGGCCTCACTGCCTTCTCTCGAATCGCTCTCGACGCGCTCTCAAACCAGTGCTAGCGTCATCCGCAACAAAGCCGAAGGAGACCTATGGAGTTCCGGCTACTCGGGCCGGTCGAAGTCCTTCGGGACGGCCGCCCTGTTGCGCTTGGCGGCGCGAAGCCGCGGGCATTGCTGGCGCTTCTGTTGCTGCACGCGAACGAGGTCGTCTCGCGAGATCGCTTGATCGACGCGTTGTGGGGAGATCGTCCGCCGGGCACGGCAGGCCACAGCCTCGACGTGCAGATCTCACGCTTGCGAAAGGCGTTCGAGCCGGACGAGCTGCTGCTGACGCAAAGCGGTGGCTATGTCCTCCAAGTCGAGCCGGAGCAGATCGACGTGCACCGGTTCGAGCGGCTGCTGGAAGCGGGCCGGCGGGCGAACGCCGCGGGCAAGCCGGCCGAGGCGCTCGAGGTGCTCGAGGCGGCGCTAGGACTGTGGCGCGGCGCGGCTCTCGCTGACCTCTCGTACGAGACATTCACCCGGACCGAGATCGAGCGGCTGGAGGAGCTCCGACTGGTCGCGACCGAGGAGCGCATCGAAGCCGAGCTAGCGCTCGGGCGACACGACACGCTGATCCCTGAGCTGGAGGCGCTGACAGCGAAACATCCCTTACGCGAGCGGTTGCGCGGACAGCTGATGCTGGCGCTGTACCGCGCGGGCCGGCAGGCAGAGGCGCTACGTGTCTACAGCGACGCGCGCAAGCGACTCGTAGACGAACTCGGGATCGAGCCGGGGTCGGCGCTCAAGGAGCTGGAGCAGGCGATCCTCCGCCAGGATCCGGCGCTCGACCTCCCGCGACCGGTCGCCGAGACGCGACGGCGTCGCGCGTTGGTCGGCGCAGGGGCGCTCGTGCTCGCCGGGGCCGCCGCTGCGGTCGTCGTGGGGCTCACGCAAGGTGGAACCGAGAGCGCACAGGCGCTCGCCGATCCCGATTCCAACGTCTTCCTCTCGGCCGACACCGGCGAAGTCGTGCTGGAAGCGCCCGTGCGCGACACGGTGCGAGTGGCCTATGACGAGGACGCGCTCTGGAGCGTCTCCGCGGACGGCGAGCTGACGCGGCTCGACACCGAGAGCGGGGAGATCGTGGCCACGCTCGGGCTCGGCGTCAAGCCGGCTGGGCTGACCGTCGGCGCGGGCTCGGTGTGGGTGACCGGTCGGAACTCGCCGACTCTGTTTCGCATCGACCCGTCCGTCAACGACATCGTGGACCGCTTCCCGCTCCCGATGAAGGGAGTCGTCACGGACGGGACCGGAGAGGTCGCCTTCGGTGCGAATTCGGTCTGGGTTGGGCACGGGGGATACGACCCGGGCGCATTTGTCGAGCGGCTCGACCCGGAGACAGGTCGCGTGCAGCACCGCTTCTCGATCCTCGGCGGTGACGCGAATCATCTCGCATTCGACGATGGTGCGCTCTGGGTCGCCAGTCAGGCGTCCGGCAAGCTTTGGAAGATCGACCCGCGCACGAACAAGCTCGTGCTCAGGCGCCAGCTCCGCCAGAGTCCGTGCTGTGTCGCCGCAGGCGGTGGCTTCGTCTGGGTGGCGATCAACCCGGACGCAAAGGTCTGGAAGGTCAGCACGGACGGGAGCGTCCTGGACATCATCAAGCTTCCCGCGTCGATCAAGAACGTCGAGTACGCCGAAGATGCACTCTGGGTCGCAGTCGGCGAGGAGGGGACGGTCGTGAGGATCGATCCCACCACGAACGAGCCGAGAACGTACGACGTCGGTCACTCAGTAAAGGACGTCGACGTGCGGAATGGCCTCGTTGCGGTGGGCGTCCGACAGAGCACGCAGGACGCCACAGCGGGCCTCGAGGGTGACATCGTGCGCGTAGCGCGGGCCGACGACTCGCTCTTCAGAATCGGCGAGCCGTCGGCCGACCCCGTGCTCTTCACCAACTGGGACGACGCGATGATGCAGTTCCAGTACGCCACTTGCGCGAAGCTCTACAACTACCGCGACGTCGAAGGGGACGCCGGCAAGCACCTGGTGCCCGAGGTAGCGGCCGGCTTTCCAGAGGTGTCGAATCGAGGTCGCAAGTACAGGATCCGGATTCGCGACGGATACCGGTTCTCGCCGCCCTCGAACGAGCCGGTTACGGCCGAGTCGTTCCGCCATGCGTTCGAGCGGTCCCTGTCGCCGAAGTTCGACCCGAATTACTTTCCTCCCCAGTTCGCGAATATCCTGGGTGCGCAGGGCGTTCGACGCCGGCAAGACGCGGCATATCTCCGGCCTCTCCGTAGAAGACGGCGCGCTCGTCATCAGGCTCGTGAACCCGGCGCCCGATCTCCCCGCGCGCTCGCGCTTCCGGTGTTCTGCGCAGTTCCAGAAGACACGCCGGTCGTTCCGCACGGTCTCGAGATGCCGATCGCGTCGGCTGGGCCCTACTACCTCGCGGCGCACACGGAGTCTGTCGCGGTCCTGAAGAGGAACCCGAACTACGGCGGGTCCGCGGCCACAGCACCTCGACGCGATCGTTTACGAGTTCGGTGTCGCCCCCGGGGTCGCTGCCGCCCGCATCGAGGACGGCACGCTCGATTACATCCTCCAATGGGGCCCCGACCTCTCACCGGGGAGTGCGGCGGCGCGCTCGGCCGGCTCTCGCTCCCGCTTGACGCCCACCTCACCTCCGCAAGTCCACTTCCTCGCTTTCAACACCGACCGGCCGCTCTTCGCAGACATCCGCATGCGTCGCGCAATCCAGTTCGCGCTCGACCGCCGGGAGCTCGCCCGACTGGACCCGGAGGGGCCATCGCTCGTGGCGACGAGTCTCATCCCGCGCAACATGCCCGGGTTCGACACCGAGCCGCTCTACCCGCTGCGCGGCGATCTCCGCACCGCCCGCAAGCTCGCAGGTGGACGGAAAGCCACGCCGTCGTCTACATGTTCGACGACAAGAGCGCCTTCAGCACTGCTTTTCGTGAGGAGCTCGCGGCAATCGGGATTGGGATCAAGATACTCCCGGCAGTCAACGCGGATTTCGGCCCCGGCGGCAAGTTCCTCGAGAAGGCACTTCGCTCGGATCTCATCTGGGGAGGCGAAGGCATCGAGACCGGCGACCTGGCCTCGTACCTCGAACGCCTCTACCTCTTTCCGAGGGAAGAGGCGGAGGTTGCCCGGATCCTGAAGCTCCCGATCCCCGAGCGAGACGAGCGAGCGGTCGCGCTCGCACGGCGAGTCGAACGCCAGTCGCTCTTCGCCGTCTACGACAGCAGAGCGTTTCCGGAGCTCGTTTCGCGGCGGCTCGGTTGCATCGTCCACCAGCCGATGTACCCGGGCGTCGACCTGGCCGCGCTCTGCCTGAAGGACTCAGACGACTGACCGGCTCGAGTCAGGCGCCGTGGCAGCGCTTGTACTTCTTGCCCGACCCGCACCAGCACGGGTCGTTGCGCCCGATGTCCTTGTGCTCGTTGACGGCCTGCTGCTGGATGGGCAACGCAGATGACTGCGCCGGCGGGTCTGCCAACGCCGTCGCCGACGCGCTTCCTGCAGCGGCGATGACGTCCGAGCCCGCCGAGATCTCGTGCTCGTAGTGAAGTGAGCTCTCGGGCGCCTGCAGCTGCTCGAGCGCAGGCTCCTCGACGGTGACCGCGACGTGGAAGAGCGTGAAGACGACCTCCTGGCGAATCGTCTGCCCCAGCTCCTCGAACATGACGTGTCCTTCGCCGCGGTACTCGACGAGCGGGTCCTTCTGGGCGAAGGCTCGCAGGTGGACGCCCTCGCGCAGGTAGTCCATCGCCTCGAGGTGCTCGCGCCAGCGCTGGTCGACGGTCTGGAGGATCACGTAGCGCTCGACCTCACGTGCGAGCTCCGCGCCGAGCGCCTGCTCGCGCTCTTCGTATGACTCGAGCGCGTCCTCGACGAACTCCTCGGTCAGCGCCTCGCGATCGGCGACGTTGATCTCCTCGCGCAACTCGGCGGTGGTGATGTCCGTCCCGTACAGCGACTGCATGCTGGTGACGAGCCCGTCGAGGTCCCAGTCCTCGGCGAAGTCGGAGTCGGTGAACTGCGCCACGCTCGTTTCGACGGTCTCCTTGATCCACTCGCGCACCTCGTCCGACAGGTCCTGGCCCTCGAGAACGCTGCGTCGCTGCTCGTAGATGACCATGCGCTGCGTGTTCATGACGTCGTCGTACTTGAGGACGTTCTTGCGCGCGACGAAGTTCTGCTCCTCGACCTTCTTCTGCGCGTTCTCGATCTGATTCGAGAGGATCTTCGCCTCCATGGGCTGATCGTCCGGAATCTTGAAACGGTTCATGATGTTGAAGATCCGGTCGCCGGCGAAGAGGCGGACGAGGTCGTCCTGCCCCGAGAGGTAGAAGCGCGACTCGCCCGGGTCGCCCTGGCGTCCGGAGCGGCCGCGGAGCTGATTGTCGATGCGGCGCGCCTCGTGGCGCTCCGTGCCGAGGACGTAGAGGCCGCCCAGCTCGACGACCCCCTCTCCGAGCTTGATGTCGACGCCTCGACCGGCCATGTTCGTGGCGATCGTGACCGCACTCCGCTGGCCTGCGTCGATGATGATCTGGCCCTCCCGCTCGTGCTCCTTCGCGTTGAGCACGTTGTGCGGTATCCCTTTGCGCTTCAGAAGCTCCGAGAGGTACTCGGACGTCTCCACCGCGATCGTGCCGACGAGAACAGGCTGCCCCTTCTCGTGGCGCTCGACGAGATCGTCGAGCACGGCGGCGAACTTCGCCTCGGGCGTCTTGAAGATGTAGTCGTTCTCGTCGAGCCGCGCTATCGGCTGGTTCGTGGGGATCTCGACGACGTGGAGGTCGTAGATCTCGACGAACTCCTTCTCCTCGGTCTTCGCGGTGCCGGTCATACCGGCGAGCTTCTCGTACAGCCGGAAGTAGTTCTGCAGCGTGATCGTCGCGAGGGTGACGTTCTCCTCGCGGATCCTCACGCCCTCCTTCGCCTCGACCGCCTGGTGGAGGCCTTCGCTCCAGCGACGGCCTTCCATGATCCGGCCGGTGAACTCGTCGACGATCTTGACCTCGCTCTCCTGTACCACGTAGTCGACATCGCGCTTGTAGAGCGACTGCGCCTTGAGCGCCTGCATCAGGTGGTTGACGAGGATCACGTGGCGCGGGTCGTAGAGGTTCTCGATCCCGAGCGCACGCTCGACCTTCGCGATCGACGATTGCGCAGGTGACACGGTCTTGAACTTCTCGTCGTAGAGGTAGTCAGCGCCGGACATCTCCGTCTCGTCCTCGCCTTTCGCCGACTTGCGCGTGGCGGGCTGGCCTTCGAGCTCGCGGACGACCCGTGCGAACTGGTAGTAGGTCGCGGCGGCAGTCTCCGGCTCGCCCGAGATGATGAGCGGCGTTCGCGCCTCGTCGATCAGGATGGAGTCGACCTCGTCGACGATCGCGTACCGATGGCTGCGCTGGACGACGCCGTCGAGCGAGACGGCCATGTTGTCGCGCAGATAGTCGAAGCCGAACTCCGAGTTCGTCCCGTACGTGACGTCGCAGCTGTATGCCTCGCGGCGTTGTGCGAACGGCATCATGTTCTGGATGAAGCCGACGGAGCTCCCGAGAAGCTCGAAGACCGGGCGGATCCACTCGGCGTCGCGCTTTGCCAGGTAGTCGTTGACCGTGACGAGATGGACGCCGGTACCGGTGAGCCCGTTCAGATAGAGCGGCTGGACGGCGACGAACGTCTTTCCCTCGCCGGTCTTCATCTCTGCGATGTCGCCTTCGTGCAGCGCGATCCCGCCCATGAGCTGGACGTCGAACAGGCGGACACCGATCGTCCGCTTGAACGCCTCGCGCACGGCCGCGTAGGCCTCGAAGATCAGGTCTTCGAGCGACTCCCCGTTCTCGAGCCGCTGCTTGAACTCGACGGTCTTCGCGCGAAGGTCGTCGTCGGAGAGCGCCTCGAATTCCGGCTCGAGCGTCCCGATGTACGCGGCCTGCTCGGCAAGGCGCTTGACCCGGCGGCCTTCACCGATGCGTAGAACGCGCTCGAACTTGCCGAATGACTGCGTGGACATCGGGACTAGGGTACCGGCTCGAGTTCTCCGTCATCCACGCCACAGCGGGCTTTCGAGATCACCGGACCGCCACCACTTCGACACCCAAACGCAGGAAATGTAGTGATAGCGTCGCCGAGATGGATGCGGCCAGTATCGCCAAGATTCCTCTCTTTGCCGAGCTCACGCTCGACCAGCGCGACCACGTCGCCGGGATGTGTCAGGAGCTAGAGATCGAAGAGGGTACGACGCTTCTACGGGAGGGTGACTTCGGCTACGCGATGTTTGCAATCACCGCTGGAACGGCCGAAGTTCTCAAGGACGGAGTCGTGATTCGAACCCTCGGCCCCGGCGACGTCTTCGGCGAGATCGCCGTGCTCTCTGGCGGCCGGCGAACGGCTACCGTCATCGCGCAGACGCCGATGGAGCTCGTGACCGTGCTCAACCGCGACGTGTGGCGGCTCGAGCGCGAAGCTCCGGACGTGGGCGCAGCGCTTCGGGCGAGGATCGACGAGCACCTCGAGCCGGCTCACTAGACGGCATCGTCAGTCCGCGGTTGCCTCCGTGCGCGACCGCCAAGAAAGTCGTCCCTACAGCGGCTCGACCTCGACCTCGAAGAGCTTGCCCTCGAGCCTCTGTGCTCGTACGACGAAAGTGGGGAAGCGCGCCGCGCCGAGCTCCTCGAGCTCGGGCATGTGCGTCAACGACGGCATTCCGTCGATCTGGAGCGTGACTCCGTCAGCGGTCCGGACGAGCTCGAGAACGTCGCCGTCCGGATCGCGCTGGAGCTCGGCGACCGCGATCGAGCGGGCGCCGATCGTCCATAGCTCTGGGCGTCTCAGCGCAAGTGCTCTGTAAGGCCGCTCGATCGACCCCTCGAGCGCGGCCGCGAGCGGTTCGGAGTCGAAACCTGCCGGGCCTGCGCCCACGAGGACACGCCCGTCGACCAGCGCAACGAACTCGGCCTCGTCCCCAGGGGCTCCAGGCGCATTGGCCGTGGCCACGGCATCCCACTCGCGCTGACGCGCAAGCCCGGTGATGCCGGCCTCGAGCCAATGGTCCCCTGGGTCGACGGGTTGCCCCACTAGGCTGCCTCTATGCCCGGCTCGGCATCCGACACGTCCTCCGGCTCTGTCGCTTCCGCTGGAGGCTCCACGCGCTGGCGCGCACGGCGCGGCTCGTGCGTCCGCTTGTCGCGATAGCGCTCGATCTGCCGCTCGAGCTTGTCGACCAGACGGTCGATCGCGGCCTCATAGGTCTCCGCAGACTCGTGGGCGACGATGTTCGGCCCTTTCGTGTGCACCACGGCCTCGGCTGTGTGGTCGTTCCGAATCGAAGGGTTGTTCTGGCGCGACATCGTCACTTCGACAAGAGTTCCCGCGTACAGACGACGCGCGAGCTTGCCAAGCCGCTTCTCGGCATACGCGCGAACCTGGTCCGAAACGTGACCTCGATGGGCCTTGATCTGAATCCGCATGGAGCGTTCCTTTCCGGATCGGCGGCGGATGAAGGATCGCTCTCACCCTAACGAACTGCCCGCGCAAGAGTGACGATCTCGACACGACGTGCTCCCGCCCGGCGCAAGGCCGTGGCGCAGGCGTCAGCGGTCGCGCCGGATGTGTAGACGTCGTCGACGACGCACACCGTGCGAGGAGCGGAGCCCGTCGAAGCGATGCTGCCGCGGACGTTGTGGCGGCGTTCGGGAAGCGAGAGGCCACGCTGTCGCGGCAGCGCGTGAGTGCGCCTCAAGAGGTCCACCGCCTGAACGTTCCAGACTCGAGACAGCGCGCCCGCGAGCGCCCGCGGCGCGACGTCCCCGCGTTTCCATGCCCGCTCCGGGTCGCCCGGCACGTGAGTGAGCGCCTCGACGTCGGGCGGCGGAATGACCTCGGCGAGGAGTGCCGCCGCCTCGAGTGCCAGAGCGCGCCGCCCGCGCTCCTTCCACTCTCGTACGAATGCACGCGCCCGCTCGTCGTAGACGATTGCCGACCGAGCCCGCACAAAAGCGAGCCTCCGCCCCGAGCACTCGGCGCAGCGCCGAACGGGCCAGGCGCCAGGTGAGCCACAACGCTCGCACACGGGCGCAGCTCAGTCGCGTAAGTGCGCGTCGGCAGTTCGAGCAGAGCGCAGATCCCGGCCGGTCGCAGACCGCACACCGCTCCGGGAAGAGCAGCTCGAGTGCGCGCATCTCGCGACCGTACGCGCGGAACAGCGACGTGTTCGTGCCGACTTCGTGTCAGATCGGCGAAGCTGCGAGCAGCTCGCGCAGGTCGTCCTGCGCTCGCTCGAGATCGTCGGGCGTCTTGATCGGGAAGAACCGCCCGTGCGGGCCTCGCCGGGGAACCTCGAGAAAGGTCGCAGGAAGAAACGCCGACACCTCGTGATACACGCGCTCGAGCTGCACCGCCGGCCGGCCGCCAGCGTCCTTCCGCACGTACAGCCACGTGAGCTCGTAGTCCCGGTCGAGCACGTCCAACGCCAGGAGTGCGGTGTTCGTGTTGAACACCGGGATGAGATCCTGATCGAAGGACGTCGGGAAGCGCGGTCCTTCGAGAAGCTGTAGTCGCCCGCCGACCCGGACGGGGGCTCCGCCCATGTCGCCTTCCTTGCGTGCGACCTCGCAGGTGACCGGGCGCGCCGACAACACGTGCGCCCCGACAACCGTGGGATCGACGCGCGCACCAAGGTTGTCGACGTTCGAGACTGTCACGACACGGACGCCGCTCTCGCGAAGCGCCGCGAGGACCCCGGAGCTGCGAAGCGCACGGAAGAGGTCGCCGTGCCCCGGCGCGTACAGGGAGGGCTTGCCCATCTCGTCGCGGAACAGCTCGCCGTCGGCTTCGAGTCGCATGGAGACGAACTGATGGAACACGAACGGGTCTCCGAGACCGTGCTCTGCGACGTGCTCACGAATGACCCCGTCGGTCGCAAAGCTCGTCATGAGCGCGACAGGAACCTCGGTGGCAAGGCGGTCCGCGAGCGCGCGAGTCTGGGACAGCTTGATCTCGAGGAAGCTGCGCCCGTCAACAGCGGGCACGGCCGCCTTGACGACTCCACCGAACCTCGTCGCCATCCCGCCGGCGAGGACGATCTGCGCGACCTCACCTCGCCGAAGCGCGTCGATCCCGGCGGCATGAGCCTCGTCGTGCCCGGCATCGCCAGGGCTGGGCAGGCGAGTCAGGTCTTCGGGGCGAGGTGGCTCGATCGTCTCTCGCACGATGTTGGACTCGGACGAGAGCTCCCCGGTCGCAACCCGGTTGCGAAGGGTCTCGAAGAGCACCGGCTCGAAGCCGAATCGCTCGAGAATCTCTGCGGTACCTCGGTCGACGCCGTCGATCATCGCCGCCCGATCGAGGTGCGGATCGGAAGCGAGGCGAAATACGGCGCGCGGTGCACACCCTCCTCGGTGACGATCGCAGCAATCGCGGTTCCCGGAGTGACGTCGAACGCCGGGTTCCGCGCAGGGAAGCGGGACGAGACTTCGCTCGGATCGCGCTCTTCGATCGGGATGTCGGCGCCCGTCTCCGCGTCGGCGTCGAGCGTGGAGGTGGGCGCAACCACGTAGAAGGGGAGCTTGTGGTGACTTGCCGCGAGGGCGAGCGCGTACGTGCCGATCTTGTTCGCCGTGTCTCCGTTGGCCGCGATGCGGTCTGCACCTGTGAAGATGCAGTCGACGTCGCCGGCGGCCATGAGCGACGCGGCGGCAGCGTCCGCGATCACGGCGAACGGGATGCCGAGCGTTTCGAGCTCCCAGGCCGTGAGACGAGCTCCCTGCAACCGCGGCCTCGTCTCGTCGACCCACACCTGCTCGACAAGGCCGTGCTCCCATGCAGCGCGAATCGCTCCGAGCGCCGTCCCGTAGCCACCGGTCGCGAGCCCTCCCGTGTTGCAGTGGGTGAGGATGCGGGATCCGCGAGGCACGAGCTCGAGGGCGTGTCGTGCCATCCGGCGACAGCGGTCGACTTCTCCCTCGTGAAGTGCCCGTGCGCGCTCGGCTGACGGATCCAGGCGCATCTCCTCGAGTGCCCAACGAAGGTTCACCGCTGTCGGACGAGCGCGCACGAGCTTCTCGAAGGCCTCGCCGAGATCCTCTCCGTGCGCCGCGGCGAGCGCGTAGCCGTAGGCCGCGGCGACGCCGATCGCAGGCGCGCCGCGGATCGCCATGTCGCGGATGGCGTCGGCGACCTCTGCCGCCGACGAGCACCGGAGCTCCACCTCGTTCTCGGGCAGACGACGCTGGTCGAGAAGGACGACGGCGTCCTCTTCGAGGCGAACGATCCGCTCGGGCTGTAGGGGTGAGCCTCGGCTCACCCGCGCCTCCGTTGCGTCACCTGGGCGAGGCAAGTCTCGCCCTCAGGGCTATGTCCCTTCGTCCCACGACTCGAGGTATGACGCCTGCTCTTCCGTGAGCGTGTCGATGGTGATGCCCATCGTCGCGAGCTTGAGCCGGGCGATCTCGTCGTCGATGTCCTTCGGAACGTCATACACGCGACGTTCGAGCGTTGCCGCGTTGGCAATGACCCACTCGGACGCGAGCGCCTGATTCGCAAAGGACATGTCCATCACGAGTGCCGGGTGCCCTTCGGCGGCGGCGAGATTGACCAGCCTCCCTTCGCCGATCAGGTAGAGCCGACGTCCGTCGGCGAGCGTGAACTCGTCGACCAGCGCACGCGCTTCACGGGTTTCGACCGCAAGCTCGCGCAGTGCCCCGATCTCGATCTCGACGTTGAAGTGGCCGGTGTTGGAAAGGATCGCGCCGTCCTTCATGCGCTCCATGTGTGACTTGGTGATGACGTTCTTGTCCCCGGTGGCGGTGCAGAAGAGATCGCCGACCTCTGCCGCCCGCTCCATCGGCAGGACTTCGTACCCGTCCATCGCTGCTTCGAGGGCCCGTACAGGATTGACCTCGGTCACGATCACTTGGGCGCCCATGCCGCGGGCACGCATGGCGACACCGCGCCCGGTCCAGCCATAGCCGGCGACAACGAAGCGCTTCCCGGCGAAGAGCACGTTCGTCGCGCGGATGATCCCGTCTATCGTCGACTGCCCCGTTCCGTAGCGGTTGTCGAACATGTGCTTCGTCTGGGCTTCGTTCACCGCGATCACGGGGAAGCCGAGCTTCCCCTCACGTTCGAGCGCCTTGAGCCGGATCACTCCGGTCGTCGTCTCCTCGGTGCCGGCGATCACGTCCCCGAGCTGCTCTCGTCGATGCGAATGGAGAACGCCGATTACGTCCGCGCCGTCGTCCATGGTCAGGTGAGGGCGGTGGTCGACGGCGGCCTCGATGTGCCGGTAGTACGTGTCGTTGTCCTCGCCGTTGATGGCAAACACCGAGACTCCGTACTCGTCGACCAGTGCTGCAGCGACGTCGTCCTGAGTCGATAGCGGGTTCGACGCGCACAGAACGACGTCCGCACCACCCGCTTTCAGGGTGCGGGCGAGGTTCGCCGTCTCGGTCGTCACGTGGAGGCAGGCCGAGACCCGGAGACCTGCGAGGGGCCGCTCACGCTCGAATCGCTCCCGGATCGCAGCCAACACCGGCATCTGCCGATCGGCCCACGCGATCCGGCGTACTCCTTCCGAGGCAAGCGCGAGGTCCTTCACGTCGTATCGTTGTGTTGTCGCCATCGATCCTCTTTTCGTTGGGAGAGACTGGATGTGCTCAGGCGGCGTGTTGCGTTTCGAGCAAGCGCTCGTGCTTGCGCTGCTCCCATTCGACCCAGGCCGGCGAGACCTGCTCGGATGCCGGCGTCGTCGTGCCGGCGAGCCAGGTCTCCACGGCCGCGCGTAGCTCGGGCTCGCTCCGGAGCCTGAGCGCGAACGCCAGCTCGCCGAGCTCGACCCCGAAGCTGCGACGGAGCTCCGCAAGCGTGCTCAGCTGGTTGAGCTCGCGAATGCCGTAGCGGCGGTAGCCCGCGGCCGTGCGGCTCGGAACCACGAGCCCTTCCTGCTCGACGTAGCGGAGCATGCGAGGAGACCACCCCGAACGCCGGCCCGCTTCGCCAATCGTGATCTCCTGCACGATGGAGAACCTTACCAGAAACGTGTCAAGGTTTCAGGGAGCCGATGTTCCCTCGCGCCCGTAGCGATCCTCGAGGCGAACGACGTCGTCCAGCTGCGGGGTCGACGCTTCGAGCACGAGCGTGTCCTCGAGCGCTGTCACACGATGCAGAGTGCCGGGACGGAAGCGAAATGCATCACCGGTAGCGATCTCGATCGCCTCCAGCTCGCCGCCGACATCGCCGAGCTCGAGGCGCGCGCGACCCTCGTGCACGAGCCAGGATTCGTCCTTGACCTCGTGGTACTGAAGGCTCAGCGACTCGCCGGCACGGACGAACAGAAGCTTGCCGACATACGCGTCTGTCTCTGCCCAGACGAGCTCCCAGCCCCAGGGCTTCTCGACGCGTCGCGGAGACACGCCGAAGCGGCTACGTGCTCCTTCGCTCACGAGAAGCGGAGCGCCTTCTCCGGAATGCTCTGACCCGCGCCGATTCTGAGCCCGTGGTCGAGGACGTTGCCGCGACCGAGAGTGGCGCCGGGGCCTACGACTGCCAGGTTGTGCAGCTGGCACTCGGCACCGAGATCCGCGTCGTCGCCGACGATCGAGCCGACGACTGTGCAGCCGGCGCCAACCGTCGTTCGGGAGCCGACGATGGCGTTCTCGACCACGCCACCCTCCGCGAGTCGCGAGCCCGCGCCGAGCACGGCGAGACTCCCGAGGCGGGCGCCCGCCTCGACGACTGCACCCGGCCCGACGTAAACCGGAGGGACGAGGCGCGCACCGGGATCGACCTCGGCGCTCGGGTCGACAAGCGTGAAGTCGGCACCGAGGGCGCTGCCGATCTCGGTCGGAAACAGGCGTTCGAGCACATCTCGGTGCGCCTGCAGGTACGACTCGGGCGTTCCGATGTCGAGCCAGTAACCCGGAAGCGCAATTCCGAACACTTCCCCGTCTGCCGCGAGCCGGGGAAAGATTTCGCGCTCGATCGACACCGCGCGGTCGGGCGGGATCAGCTCGAGAACCTCGGGCTCGAGCACGTACAGGCCGGCGTTGATGAGGTCGGTGTCGATCTCCTCGGGGCGCGGCTTCTCGAGGAAGGTCTCGACACGACCGTCTGCCGCTGTCCGGACGAGCCCGTAACGGCTGGGGTCGGCGACGGGTGTGAGCAAGATCGTCGCTTTCGCCCCCGTGGAGCGATGGAACCCGACGAGCTCCCCGAGATCCGCCTCGCGCAACGAATCGCCGTTCAGCGCGAAGAAGCTCCCTTCGAGGGTGCGAGCCGCGAACCCGATGGCGCCGCCGGTGCCCAGCGGCACTTCCTCCACCGCGTATTCGAGCGCGAGACCGCTGTGGCTGTCGCCGAAGGCGGCCTCGATCTGGTCGGGAAGATGGCCACACGAGATGACGGCGTCTGCGACGTCGTGCCTGGCGAGATGCTCGAGGGTATAGGCGAGGAGCGGTCGGTCGACGAGCGGGAGCATGTCCTTGCGCGTGCGGTCGGTGAGCGGCCGAAGACGCGTGCCCTGCCCGCCGACGAGAATGACCGCCGGCAGGCTCATTCGATCGGGCGCCCGATGCCCTCGTACGCGAAGCCGAGGGCGCGCAGCTGGTCAGGATCGAGCAGGTTGCGCCCATCGACGATCAACCGCGTCCTCATCCGGGCTGCCGCCTCGGCCCAGTCGAGGTCGCGAAGCTCCGGCCACTCGGTCACGACGACCCCCGCGTCGGCACCGTCGAGCGCGTCGAGCGCCGACTCCGCGATCTCGACGCCGTGCAGGTGGACGGCGCCATCGGCGACGGGGTCCCACGCGCGCACGTCGGCACCTTCCGACAACAGGCGCCCGGCGAGCACGAGGCTCGGCGCGTCGCGCATGTCGTCCGTGCCGGGCTTGAACGCCAGGCCCAGGAGCGCGATCCGCTTGTCCCGAAGGGGCCCGAGTCGCCGCTCGAGCTTGCCTATGACCCGCCGCTTCTGAAGCTCGTTGACCTCGATGACGGCATTCAGGAGCTGGAAGCTATACCCCGAGTTCGCCGCGAGCTGTTTGAGGGCGAGCGAGTCCTTCGGAAAGCACGAGCCGCCGTACCCGATCCCGGCGCGCAGGAATGCGGGGCCGATCCTGCGGTCCAGGCCAATGCCCCGTGCGACCGTGAGAACGTCGGCCCCAGTCGCCTCGCACACGTTCGCGATCTCGTTGATGAACGAGATTCGCGTCACGAGCGCAGCGTTCGCAGCGAGCTTGACCATCTCTGCCGACGGGACATCGCAACGAACGACGGGCGCCTCGATCCCCTCGTGGAGCCGCTCGACCAGATCTCCGTCTGCCTCGTCGAACGCGCCGATGACGATCCGATCCGGTCGCATGAAGTCACGGATCGCCGTGCCTTCGGCAGTGAACTCGGGGTTTGACACGTAGCCGACGTTGGCCAGGCCGCGATCGTCGAGCCGATGACGCACGGTACTACCCGTGCCAACGGGGACCGTGCTCTTCATTGCGACCACGATCCGTCTCTCGACGCGTGGCAGCTCATCCACCACGGTCCACACAGCCGAGAGATCCGCGTCGCCGGAGTACGTCGGCGGAGTCCCCACCGCGATGTAGACGACGTCCGCACCCTCGACGGCCTCGTCGACGTCAGTGGTGAAGCTCAGCCGGTCACGATTTCGCTCGAGGAGCTCCGCGAGACCTTCCTCGTGGATAGGCAGCTGCCCTCGCCTGAGCACGTCGATCTTCTCGACGACGACATCGCGTACCACGACGTCATGGCCGAGGTCGGCGAGGCAAGCTCCCGTGACCAGACCGACGTACCCCGCGCCGAAGACTGCGACCTGCATTCCCCGAGCCTACTTCGCTCGCCCGAGCGGCTTCAGTCCCTTGGCGATCGCAAGCATCGTCTCGTTCGACAGGCGGTCGAGGAGCGTGTTGATCACCCAGTAGCTGCCGTTCGGGGTGCGGAGGACGACCATGTGCAGCTTCGGCCCGTCGTAGTAGAGATCGTAGATCCGGCCCTTGATGCGGCGAGTGAGGCTCTTGTCGGCGAGAGCAGGAGCGTCGTCCCAGTCGGTCATCTGCACGCCCCAGTACTCGTTCGAAGCGGTCCGATACACGAGGCGAACAGCCTTGTGCTTCTGGCCGGGGTCGATCCAGTACATGCGCACGGGCATGGTCGAATCCGTCCACGAGCTGCGCTCGATGACCGTCGGAACCATCAGCGGGAACGAGACGCGCGCGCGGCGCTCGCGAAGGTGATCTCGTGCCGCATTCGGCCCGAATACGACGCTCGGGCGCTCGCGCGTCGGTGTCTGGTCGATCGGTGCCGACGCAAGGCTGCCGTGGAAGGTCTGACCGACGACCACGGTCAACATCGCGCGGTTGGCGAGCTGCGAGACCTCCGTGGGAACCTGCTTGACCTCGGCCGACGCGAAAAGGTTCGCCACCTTCTGCGCAGCCTCTCGGGCGCCGCGCAGGTCCGGGTCGAAGTAGACCTGAGTCCGGAAATAGTCGAACCGTGGCGCGTTTGCCGGGAGACCGTTGGGTGGCGTAAGAACCTGGTAGCCGCGCTCGCCGAGCTGGAATCCTGCCGTCGACGCAGACCCCGCCACCCCGTTCCCGTTGAGGACGGTGACGCTCGTGTCCCGCGGAGCCGGCACGCGCTTTTTGAGCTTCTCGCCGAGCGCCACCGCGGTCGCCTTCTCCGAGGACTCGACATCCGGATGCGTGAACTTCTGGACAGCGCGCGTGATGTTCTCGGAGGCCGTCGTGAGATCGGCGAATCCCTCCAGGCCATCGATCCGCGTCTGGAAGACTCGCCCCCGCGGCAAGCCGTACGCGAACAACGCGTATGAGAGGACCGTGCGCCCGTCGACGCTCGAGCCACCGCCCTGGGCGACCTCGACGTTATTGGTGACGGCGTTGACGACCCTCGGCAGCGCAATCGGCGCGAAGCTCTCCTGCACCTGACCCTTGAACGCCTTGACGAACTGCTGCTGCCGAGCAACGCGGTACAGGTCGGAGTCTGTATGGCGATACCGGACGTAGTCGAGCGCCTGTCTCCCGGTGAGTTGCTGGTACCCGGGTCGGAGGTTGATCTTCGCGTACCCCGACGGCCCCCCGCGGTCGTTGAAATAGCGGCGGTCGACGTCGATCCAGGCGCCGTCGAGCCGATCGATGATCTGGCGAAAGCCGCGGAAGTTGACGGTGATCAGGTAGTTCACCGGCATGCCCGTCAGCGCCTTGACCGTGTCCAGGGAGCCCTGCGGCCCACAGTAGGAGTAGGCGTGGGCGATCTTGTCGAAGAGCCCCGTTCGCCCAGGGCACCGGATCTCGACGCGCATGTCACGCGGGAACGACAGGAGCGAGATCGAGTCCGTGGACGGATCGGCGCGAACCAGCATCAGCGTGTCCGAGCGCCCCGAGGTGTTGTTGCCGTCCTCCTGGCGGTGGTCGTAGCCGATCACGAGCGCGACCGCGGGCTGTCCCGGGAGTGCAACAGCTAGCTGTCGCGCGGCGCGCTTCACCGCCGGCGTGTCGGCCGCGACGGCCGCGACCGACTGATGGAAGTACAGGTACGCACCTCCCGCAGCACCACTGACCAGAACGAGCGATGCGACACCGAGCCACAACGCGATGCGGCCGATCAACGCCGCGCGCGATCGTGGTGCGCCCGCGGGCTGCCGGTAGACGTTGACGGGCGACAGGGCACCGGGCGGAAGAACGGGCGTCCCGTTTCCGTTTGGCGCGGCGCCGCGCCCCAGGCCTCGTTTCAGAGTAGTTCGCATAGAACAGCCAACGAGCGCCTCCACGGGCGCCCGTCGTCGGAGGATAGCTCAGCTACAGGAGGTGCTTCGCGCTTCGTGCTGCCGTTCCCCACTACCGCTCCGAAGCCTTAACGTGCCTGCCGTCCGACAGTCTCCAGCACGGATACCACATCGAGCGCGCGCTCGAGGAAGGCAATCTCGTCCAACGTACCGGCAGTGATCCGGAGAGCGTCCGGAGCCCCGAACGGGCCTAGCGGACGGACGATGACTCCCTGGCGAAGCAGCGCGTCGTTCACCCTGGCCGCATCTCCGACCCGGACGAAAAGGAAGTTCGCGACGGCCGAGCCAATCGGTTCGAGCCCGTGACTTCGAAGAGCACGGTCGAGGGTCGTCATCGCCTCACGGTTGGCAATCCGGCGGCGAGCGATCTCTCCATGGTCCGCCAAGCTCGCCAGCGCTGCTTCCTGAGCGAGTGAGCTCACGTCGAATGCTCGCCGAACCTTTCCGATCGCCGTGATCACGTCCTCCGGCCCTACGCCGTACCCCACCCGCAGGCCGGCCAGTCCGAAGATCTTCGAGAAGGTGCGCAGGACGAGCACGTTGTGGCCGGCGTGCACGAAGTCCTCGATCGCATCCGGGTAGTCGGAATCCTCGATGTACTCGAAGTACGCCTGGTCGACAACTGTCAGCACGTGTGGCGGGACGCTCGCAAAGTACGCTGCCAGCTCGGCCCGGTTGCTCGTGGTGCCCGTGGGATTGTTCGGAGCGGCGATGAAGACGAGCTTCGTGCGGGCTGTGATGGCGGCCAGGATCGCGTCGAGATCGAATCGCTCGTCCCGCAACGGGACGCGAATGGAAACACCGCCGAGCTTGAGCGGGTCGAGCACGTAGCTCGGGAAAGACGGCCAGCCCGTGATCGCTTCGTCGCCCGGATCGAGCGTGGCCATGCATGACGAATCCGATCACGGCATCCGCGCCCGCGCAGACCGTCACGTTCTCGAAACCGACCCCATGCCGAACGGCGAGTGCGTGCCGGAGTCGCCACGCTCCACCGTCGGGATAGCGATTGAGCTCTAACGACGTGCGCGCTATCGCGTCTTCGGCAGCCGGAAAGGGGCCGTACGGGCCTTCGTTCGAGGCGAGCTTGACGACTCGGTCCAGCCCGAGCTCTCGCTGGACCTCCTCGACCGGCTTGCCCGGCTCGTACGGGACGAGCCCTCCGAGCGCCGGACGAATCGACGACCGATCGCCGCCGACCGGTCGGTCGCTCACGTCGCGGAGATGGGCTCCGACGCTGCCGTCACGTACTCGCCGACGATCTCACTTGCTGCCTCGTCACTCTCTGCATCCGCGGTCGCAGACCCTTCCGACTCTTCGACGGTTGCGCTGCGTCGCTGCATGAGTACCGCGGCGACGCCGGCCAGGATGCCGACCGAGACGAGCCCGAGCGCGATGTACATGCCGAGTCGGATCCGGCTCCGTTGGCGGCGACGGCGATCGAGTGCCTTCAGCGTGATGTAGCCGACGGCTGCATTTCTCTTCGTGAAGATGTTCACGGACTGCAGGGTAACGGACGGCGGCCGATTCGGCCGCGACTACTTCCTCCGTGGAGGCAGATGAATGGGGCGACCGAGCGCAACGAGGCCGGCCTCCTTGATCGCCTCGGACAGCGTGGGATGCGCGGCCATGCCGTCCGCGACCGTCTCGACGGTAGCCTCCGCATCGAGCGCCACGACTCCCGCCTCGATCAGGTCGGTCGCATGAGCGCCGACGATGACCACACCGAGGAGTTCGCCGTATGTCGTCTCATGGATCGACTTCGCCCAGCCGGCCGCCTCGCCGGACATGACGGCGCGGGCGTTCGCCGCGAAAGGGAAACGCCCGACCGCGATGTTCTCGTCGCCATACTGCTCACGGGCTTCGACCTCCGTGAGCCCGACACCCGCGATCTCCGGATCGGTGTAGATCGGGCGTGGCACGGCCGAGTTCGGCATCAACGCCTCGTGGCCGGTTGCGTTCTCAGCGGCGATCTCGCCCTCGCGGAATCCAGTGTGCGCGAGTTGCCAGTAGCCGGCGACGTCGCCGGCGGCATAGATGTTCGGCACGGAGGTACGACGATGGCCGTCCGTCTCGATCCCCGTACGAAGATCGAAAGCGACGCCGGCGGCCTCCAGGCCAATGCCCTCTACCAGCGGCGCGCGGCCAACCGACACGAGCATGAGGTCGCACTCGACGGTCTCGCCCTCGCCGAAATAGACGACGAGCGCCGAGCCGGTGTCCTCCACCTTCGTGCACTGCTTGCCGAGATGGACGACGATGCCGCGCCGCGCATATGACTTGCGAAGCTCGCTCGTCGCGTCGGCATCCTCCTGCGGGATAAGCGAGTCGAGCATCTCGATAATCGTCACCTCAGTCCCGAAGCGCTCGAAGATGGAGGCGAACTCGCAGCCGATGATCCCGCCGCCGAGAACTACGAGCCGCCGCGGCACCTCGGTCTGCGCGAGAAGACCGGTGGAATCCAGGCAGCGCGAAGACTCGAGCCCCGGGATGGGCGGTCGGATCGGATAGGAGCCCGTGGCGACGATGGCGCTCGAGAAGCTGACTCCGAGGTCGCCCTTGTCGAAGGTGAGCGAGCGGCCGTCGTCAAACCTGCCTGTCCCTTGGAACCAGGTGACGCCATTGGCTTTGAAGAGCGATGCGACACCGCCGGTCATCTGTTTGACGACCGCCGACTTCCACGCGTTCGCCTCGGCGAAGTCGAGGGTCGGCTCCGCCGCGATCACTCCGAGCTTCGGGTCGATCTCGCGCGCGGCGTGAAGTGCGTGCGCGGTCTGCACCCACGCCTTCGTCGGGATGCAACCGACGCGTAGGCACGTCCCCCCGAGCTCGGCCTCCTTGTCGACACAGGCGACGCGCGCACCGAGCTGCGCGGCGCGGATCGCCGCGGTGTACCCGGCGGGCCCTCCGCCGAGGACGGCAACGTCGAAGTCCATGACCGCGATCCTAGCTGGGGCCGGCTAGCTGACCCGCCGCGAGGTCACCCTTCGTCCCATACCGGCTAACCCCGTGAAAACCACTCGCCGAGCGGGACGCTCGCGGCCAAGGACGAGAGGTCGCCGTGGTCCCGGATGGCGATGGCTGCGTCGGCCATGGCCCTTAGGGCGACCCAGGTCAAGCCACCCCCGACGCTGATACGGCGTGCGCCCGCGGCGGCGATCTCGCCGAGCGACAACTCGGGTAACGCCAGCACATTGACGGGCCGCGAGACGGCCTCGCACACGGCTCGAATCTCCTCGCCACTCCGGAGCCCAGGCGCGTAGAGAACGTCCGCACCCGCCTCCTCGAACGCCTGCAGACGCGCGATCGTATCCCCGAGATCAGGATTGCCGCGAATGTGGTTCTCGGCCCGAGCGGTCAACATGAACGGGAATCCCAAGCCATGTGCCGCTTCCACGGCCGCTGTAACACGCTCCGCGGCTTGCTCGAGCGCGTAGATCTGCCCGTCAGGATCGTAGTCCTCGATCGAGCCGCCGACCGCCCCGGCCTCGGCTACTCGGCTGATGGCGAGCGCGGCGTCCTCCGGGTCGGGGCCGTATCCGTTCTCGAGATCGACCGAGACCGGAAGTGCCGTCGCCTGGTCGAGCGCAGCAGCGTGCTCGACCACCTCGTCCAAAGTCGCCTCACCGTCACGCCGGCCGAGCGTGAACGCGAACCCAGAGCTGGTGCTGGCGAGCGCCTTGAACCCGAGCGCCTCCAGCACTCGAGCGGAACCCGCGTCCCAGGGGTTCGGAATGACGAATGCCTCCTCCGCGTGGAGAGCCTGAAACGCGACCGCCTTTTTGCTCTTGCCTAGTCATCGAAGACTCGAAGCACGACCTTGCCAGACTTTCCCCTTGCCATGCTCCGCTCGAAAGCCGCCCGCGCCTCGGACAAGCGGGAACACCGAATCGATCGCGGGGCGTAGGTGGCCGCTATCGATGATCCGGGCGAGCTCGACGAGTTGCTCACGGTTCGGTTCGACGACGAAATACGTCGTCGCGATCTCGGCGCCGGTCGGAATCATCCGGCGGCTCTTCGGCGACCGACACCACCCGCCCTCCTTTCCGCACGATCGCTGTGCGACCGCTCGAGCAGCTCGCCGCCCGACGGTGTCGAAGACGAGATCGACCGGGTCGAGCGAGTCCTCGAAGCGGCCGTTCAATCCGTCGAGCAGCTCGTGCGCTCCGAATCGTCGAGCCTCGTCGCCGCTCGAGGGAGATGCCGTGCCGATCACGTACGCGCCGTCGCCAGCGCGCGAGCTGTGTCGCGAAATGGCCGACGCCCCCGGCCGCTCCGTGGATGAGCACTCGCTGCCCCTCCTCCAGCTCTCCGTGATCGAACAGTCCCTGCCACGCGCTGAGAGCAGCGAGTGGAACGGCGGCGCTCTCGGCATGGTCGAGCCGGCGTCGGCTTCGGGCGCAAGCACGCTTGCCGGGACCGCTGCGTACTCGGCGGCGACACCGTCGCGGTCGAACCCGGTGAGGCCGTACACCGGCTCGCCGACCGAGATCGAATCCACGTCGGGCGACGACGGCGACGACGACGCCGGAGAGCTCGTACGAGGGAATCGCAGGAAGCCGATCCGTCGGCCACTCGAGCTCGTCTCGCGTGATCGACGCAGCATGAACCCTCACGAGCGCTTCTCCGGCTTCGAGGGACGGCGTCTCGATCTCCTCGAGCACGAGGCCCTCGGCGCCTCCGGGGCGAGTGCAGTCGGACGGCACGCATCATCGAGGCGACGCCTGTTTCGCCGAGTCCATCGTCGGGCATTACCATCCTCCTTGGAGTTATCTCTCTAGAAAGAATCTTACTAGAAAGAACCATCGCCATCACGTATCCTGGACGCATGCCCGAGAGGACACCAGATCACATGGATCGCATCGTCGCTCAGTGGCGGCGAGAGCGCCCCGACCTGAACACCGCGCCGCTGGGACTCTTCGGCCGCCTGTTCCGAGCGGCGCAGCTGACCGATGACGGCCCTCGGGGAGATGCTCGTGGAGCATGGCCTCCAGACGGGTTGGTTCGACCTCCTCGCAGCGTTGCGCCGCGCGGGTGCGCCCTACGAGCTCAACCCGACGCAGCTGATGCGGGCAACGATGCTCTCATCGGGCGGGATGACCAAGCGCCTCGACCGGATGGTCGAGGCAGGTCTCGTGGAGCGCAGGCCCGATCCTGGGGATCGCCGAGGCACGCTCGTCGGGCTCACGCGCCGAGGCAAGACCGTGATCGACAAGGCCGTCGACGCCCACCTGTCGAATGAGGAGCGCCTGCTCCGCTCCTTGTCTTCCGCCGAACGCCGCAACCTCGACGAGCTGCTTCGAACGCTTCTGGGCGATCTCGAGCAATCGGACGACTAGCCGGTCAGCTCGCGCCGCATCGTCACGCTGTCGCCACCATCCTCGGCGACGCGTTCGAAGCCGTGCTTCTCGTAGAACGAGACGAGGGCGCTGTCACGTTCCACGCTCAAGCTGAGCGCTCGATATCCGTCGGCACGCGCCCGCTCGCTGAGCGCGTTCAGCAGCGCCTCCCCGAGCCCACGACCACGGCGGCTGGGAACAACGGCGATCGCGAGCTCGGGTGTCTCCTCGTCGACGAAGCCGTATCCCGGCTGTTCGCGTCGGAAGAGCCGGTACCAACCGGCTCCGACCGGGAATCCGTCGTCGACGGCGATCAGCGCGGTGTCGCCGGGACGCCCCCAGCCCTTTACGTATCTGGCCACGGGTCCCGGCTCCTCCCCTGGGTTCCGCTCACGCCAGTAATAGGCGTGGTGGAGCATGTCGCGGAGGAACCGGACGTCCTGGCGGCCGCCTCGGCGGATGACCATGTCTGGAGCCTAGTGCTTCTCGCCGTAAACACAGTCGCGATTCGCCGGCGAGAACCAAGCAGGCCAAGCGTTCGCGAGGGGCGCGAAGCGTGGCTGTATTTGCGGCGGGGAGCACTCAGAGCGCGAGCGCCGGCGCTTCGACGAAGGACTTGACGGTGCGCAGGAACTCAGCGCCCTCCGAGCCGTCGATTGCGCGGTGGTCGCAGGTCAGAGTCATCGTCATGGTCGGCGCGATCGCGACGCCACCGTCCACTGCCACGGGTCTGTCCTCGATCGAGCCGACGGCGAGAATCGCAACCTGAGGCGGGTTGAGAACGGCGATGAACTGCTCGATTCCGTACATCCCGAGGTTCGAGATCGTGAAGGTCCCGCCTTCGAGGTCGGCGAGCTTCAGCTTTCCTTCGCGGGCGCGTGAAACGAGATCGATACGCGCGGTGGCGATCCGCTGTACCGACTTCCGGTCGGCGCCTTGGATGACCGGGACGACGAGTCCACTCGGTGCCGCGACCGCGATGCCCACGTTCGCCCCCGGATACCGCAGGACTCTCCCGTCCGTGAAATGAGCGTTCACGGGGCGATGCCGCATGAGTGCCGCCGCGACCACGCGCGTGAGGACGTCGTTCACAGTCGGCTTCGTCTCGCCCTCGAGCATGAGCTCGACCATCCGTTCTCGGGTCGCTATGAGCTCGGCGGCGTTCGCGGTCACGGTGAGCTGGAAAACCGGAGCTTCCCAGGCCTCGGTCAGGCGCCGGGCGATCGTGCGGCGGATCGACGTAAGCTCGACGACCTCGACCTCACCTGGAGGCGATGAGGAAGGGGCCGCAGGCGCGGCCTCGACCGCTGCTCCGGCGCGCGCGGCCGCGCCCTCGACGTCCTCCGCGATGATCCTGCCGTCCGGGCCGGTACCGGTGAGCGCCGCGATGTCCACCCCACGCTCTCGCGCGATACGCCGAGCGAGGGGGCTTGCCTTGACGGGGGTCGCGGTGCCCGAGGGCAGCGCAGCAGCGCTGGGATCCGCCGACGCCGCCGTGGCGGGAGACGTAGCCCGCTCTTCAGAACCCTCCTCTTGTGCCAACGTCCCACTCGGCTCGACTGGTGGGGACACTTCTGCTTCGGTCTCGATAGGCGCAGCCCCGGCCGTCGCCGGGGACCCTCCGTTCCCGCCTTGAGACGCCGCGAGGAGCTCCGAAACGTCCTCGTCCTGCGTGCCGATGACGCCGACGGTCGTGCCGACGTCGACCTCTCCGTCGGAGACGACGATCTTGAGCAGGATCCCCTCGGACTCGGCTTCGACCTCCTGCGTCACCTTGTCGGTGTCGAGCTCGTAAAGCGGCTCGCCCTTGGAGACCGTGTCGCCTTCGGCCTTCAGCCAGCGCACGATCGTCCCCGACTCCATTCCCTGGCCGAGACGCGGCAGCTTGACCTCGACCGCCACTTCCTAGCTCCGAGCGACCGTACGCCTGATTGCCTCGAGGACGTCCTCGGCGTGGGGGACGACCCACTGTTCCATCGCAGGCGCGAACGCGAGCGGAGCGAACCGTGCGCCGACACGCTCGATCGGAGCGTCAAGCCAGTCGAACGCGCCGTGCTGGATGACTGCGGCGAGCTCTGCGCCGAACCCTCCGCGGACGATCGCCTCGTGTGCAGTCACGCATCGCGTCGTCTTGCGCACTGAGCCCACGATCGTCTCCTCGTCGAGGGGGAGCAGAGTCCGTGGGTCGACGACTTCGACGGAGATGCCTTCGCTTTCGGCGGCTTCTGCGGCCTCGAGAGCCTCGTGAACGAGACGGCCGGTGGCGACGACCGTAACGTCCTCGCCCTCGCGGTGGATACGTGCCTTGCCGAGCGGGATCGGCTCGAGCTTGCTCGACACCTCGCCCTTCATCGGATAGAGGGTGCGGTGCTCGAAGAAGACCACGGGATTGTCGTCGTAGATGGACGACCAGAGCAGACCGCGAACATCCTCGGGTGTCGACGCGAACACGACCTTGAGGCCCGGGACGTGAACGAACCAAGCTTCCAGCTGCTGCGCATGTTGCGCACCCGGCGACCAGCCCGCTCCACCCTGGGTCCGAATCGTCAATGGCACCTTCACCTGTCCGCCCGACATCGTCCGGTGCTTCGCCGCCTGGTTCACGAGCTGCTCCATCGAGAGCGTGAGGAAATCCTCGTACATGATCTCGACGATCGGACGCATTCCCTGGATGGCCGCGCCGATGCCGCTACCCACGATCGCCATCTCTGAGATCGGGGTGTTGCGAACGCGCTTCGGGCCGAACTCCTCGAGGAGCCCCTGGGTAACGGCCATCGAGCCACCCATCTCGGCGATGTCCTCGCCCATGATGAACACGCTCTCGTCCTCACGTAGCGCCTGAGCAAGCGCGTCCCGCACCGCCTCCCTATAGGTCAGCTCAGGCATAGACGTACTTGAGAGCGTCTTCGGGCCTCGGGTCGGTTCCGGCCTTGGCGAACTCGACCGAGGCTTCGACCTCGGCCGTCACCTCGGCGTCGAGGGCGGCGAAGTCCTCGTCCCTCAGCTCGAGTCGTGCACCGAGGAGCCTAATCGGGTCCTTCGTATCGCGCTCCTGCTTGAGCTCTTCGCGGTCCCGGTAGACCTGCGGATCACCTACGTAGTGCCCGGTCAGCCGATGCGTGCGCAGATGAAGGAATACCGGCCCCTTTCCTGCAAGCGCATGCTCGCGCGCGGCAAGCGCGGCGAGATAGACAGCCTCGACGTCCTGTCCATCGGCCTCGAGGAGCTTCATGCCATACGCGGCAGCGCGCTTTCCCAGCTCGTCGACGGGAAGAGGAAGCTGCTGGGTCGCTGGCGTCGACTCCGCCCAGCCGTTGTTCTCGAGGACGAAGATCGCCGGGACCTTCCACAGCTGTGCGAGGTTGAGCGACTCGTGAAACGTTCCGGTATTTGTGGCGCCGTCGCCGAAGAAGGCGACGGCGACGCGCTTCTCCTCGCGCATCTGGAACGTCAGCGCGGCGCCGACGATCGCGGGCATTCCGCCGGCGACGACGGCGTTCGCGCCCAGGTTCCCGACCTCGATGTCGTAGAGGTGCATGGACCCGCCGTAGCCCCGGCTGCAGCCCTCGACCTTGCCGTAGAGCTCGGCCATGATCTTCTCGACCGGTGTCCCCTTGGCGATCGTATGCCCGTGGGCTCGGTGCGTGGACGCGATGACGTCTTCGCGCGCGAGCGCTGCGCAAACGCCTGTCGCCGATGCCTCCTGACCGATCGCGACGTGCAAGAAACCCGGGAGCTCGCCGGCACGGAAACGCTCCTCGACCTTTTCCTCGAAGCGGCGGATGAGCAACATCTCGCGGAAGAAGCCGCGAAGGACCTCCTCCGAGACGCGCCGTCCGCCCGATTCGGCTTTCTCCTCAACGGTCGCCATCGAGCGGCCATTATGCTGATCCGCCGATGCAAGCCGCGGAGCAGTGGGCCATCCTCGAGGGGGGCCTCGGGACCGACTGGGTCAAAGCCCGGCTCTCGTTCGCCCCGGAGGGCACAGCGAACGAAGCGGCCGCGATCCTTGCCCCCCTCGGCCCCGGACGAGTAGGGAGCGAGCTCCGCTTCGACGTGACGCGAGCCGGGAGCGGCCCCGAGCGGCTCCGGAATCTCCTCGAGCGACTCGACCAACGGCGCGTGTGGGGCACGCTGTCGCTCATCGAAGCAACTCAGGAGCCGCGGGCGGCGACCCCTGCGGCGACGATGAGCCCGCCGGATTCCCTCGCGAACGCCTGGGACCATGCCGTCGGACTGCTCGCCCCGGACTGGAGCGATCTTCTCTGCGAGCTCGAGCTGGACTCGAGCGACCACCTGCCGCGAGCGGCGCTGCTCGGCGCACCCCTGAACCCGACCCGAAATCCGGACGCGATCGCGTTCCGCTTCCGGGTGTCGGGCAAGCAGGGTTACGGGGCCTCGGCGGGCATGGTCAGGCGCTGCCTCGAGCGGATGGACGCCGACGGAATTACCGGGCGGATCTCGGTGATAGGCGGGCTGTCCGACACGGAGAACGCGGTCACCCAGGGCCCGGTCTGGCGCCTCGCCGGACGATCTGTCTAGACGCGCTCGGGGCTCAACCCGCGAGTCCGACCCGAAGCCACGCTACCGCACGATCTTCGCGGACCCCTTCATACCCATCAGGGCATGTGGGTCACACAGGAACCGAAGCGTTCCGGTCTTTCTGAGCTTCACCTTCCAAGTCTGCCGCCCGATGAAGGTGAGCGGAGCCGTCTTGCGGTTGACGCCTGGCGCCACGATGTGAGCGTTGTGAATACGACTGCGATCACGCACCACCATCGTGTATGTCCCGAGCTTCATCTTCTTCACCGACTTGCCGGCCGAGGTCTTCAAGGTGATGACGAAGCCCGGCCCCGAGGTCAGGGCGAGCTTGGTCCTAGCCGTGATGACACCTGGTGGCGGTGGTGGTGGCGGCGGTGGCGCGGGGACGCTCCCGACGTCGACCCTGCCGCGCATCTGCGCCGAATGTGGGTCGCACCTGTAGGTGTACACAGCCTCCTGGAACGTGACGTTCCAGGTGACGGTTCCCGTGAACTCGACCGCCGTACTCTCGTCGACCCCGGGCCCGGTGAGATGGAAGTTGTGCTCGCCGGACAGGTCCTCGACCTCGACGGCGTAGGGCCCGGGGTCGAGCGTCGTCACCCGGTTGCCCTGCGCATCGCGAAGGACGATCGAGAACCCGGGTCCGACCGTGCCGAAGAGTTTCGTCGCCTGAGCGGGCGCCGCCGAGCCGTGCGTCGCCCCGAGGAGCGCGGCGATGGCAACCGCGACAGCGAGCGCGAGGACCCGTGTCATCACTCCACTCTACGTGTGGACACGCCGATCGGATTGCGCTACGCCCGGAGCTCCGCGTCGAAGCGCTCCGCCAACGCCGCGACAATCTGTGCACGAGCTTCGGACGCCTCGTCGTCTGTAAGCGTCCGCTCCGGCGACTGGAACGAGAGATGGATCGCGACCGACTTCCGTCCCGGGCCGACCTGCTCGCCTGATAGACGTCGAAGACGCGCGCCTCGCGGAGGAGACTGCCCGCTGCGTCGTGGGCGGCGTCCACGAGCGCACCGACCTCGACCTCCTCGCCGACCGTGACGGCGATGTCCTGGAACACCGCCGGGAACGTGATCACGTCCTCGTACGGAACAGGGTCGCGTGCCGCCAGGGCAAGGATCTCGACGTCAAGCTCGAACGCACCCCAGGCTCCTTCCAGCAACGCGGGGTGTAGCTCGCCGACCAGGCCGGCTTCGATCCTGGCCGACTTCCCGGGATGGAACAAGCGGTGCGCGGTCCGCGCCCATGATGCATCTGCGTGCAGCGAACGGAGAAGCGCCTCGACGACTCCCTTCACCCGAACGAAGCCGCCCTCCGCAATTCCGGCCACCCGCATCTTCTCCTCGGGCAGCTCTGCATCGCCGCGTGGCAGGTAGACCCGCGCGATCTCGAAGAGGGCGACACGCTCGTTGCCGACCTCGGCGTTTCGCCTCGCTGTCTCGATCAAGGACGGCAGGAGCTCCGTGCGCATCACCGCGAGCTCGACAGTGATGGGCTCGAGTAGCCGCAGCGCCTCGGGGTCCGCGTCGTCCCCGACGAGAGACGCGGTGTACACCTCAGAGAAGCCGAGGGCTGCGAGCGTGTCCTCGACTCTGCGCCGCAGCCGCTGCGTGCGTGTCAGGCGGCCGACCATCTCGCGCCGAACAGGGAGCGTGAAGGGCACGTCGGCAAGCCGAAAGCGCGCAACCTCCTCGATCAGATCCACCTCGCGCGTGAGATCGCGCGCACGCCACGTTGGAACCACATATTCCCCGTCACGCCGCTCGTTGCCCAACCGAGCGAGGATGTCGCTCTGCTCCTCGGAAGCGACTTCGAGACCGATGAACGCACTCGCCCTCTCCGGCCGGAAGCGGACGACGGGGCGCTCGGGAAGGTCGCCTTTTACGTCGTTGTGCCCAACCCACGCGAGCTCCGCTCAGCCCGACGATCAGCTCGGTCGCCCAGATCGCGGCGTGCTCGGCGAGGTACGGGTCGACGCCCTTTTCCCAGCGGTTCGACCCCTCGGTCCGGAGCCGCAGGCGCTCCGACGTCCGCCAGATTCCCGTCGGCTCGAAGTTGGCAGCTTCGAGCAGCACCTCGGTCGTCGCCTCGGTGATCTCGGTTTCCTCACCGCCTATGATCCCTGCGAGCGCGATCGATCGCTCGTCGTCGGCGATCATCAGGTCAGACGGGTCGAGGTCACGCTCGATGCCGTCCAGCGTCCGCAGCTTCTCGCCGAGTTGCGCGCGCCGGACGACGATCTTCCCACCCGCGAGATCTCGCGTAGTCGAACGCGTGCAGCGGGTTCCCGAGCCCGAGCATCACGTAGTTCGTGACGTCGACGATGTTCGCTATTGGCCGCATGCCCGCAGCGTCCACGCGAGCGCGGAGCCAGAGCGGCGACGCGCCGATGCGAACCTCGCGAAAGAGCCGCCCGATGTACCGCGGACAACCTCCGAAGTCCTCGATCGACAGGTCGACCGGTTCGTCGCCGGTGATCTCGGGATCCCGACCCGGCGGCGGCGCGAGGTCCAGACGAAACAGCGCCGCCACTTCGCGGGCGACGACCATAGACGGAGAGGAGGTCGGGCCGATTCCCGGTGACCTCCAGGTCGAGAACGACATCCTGAAGCGGCACCAGATCGGCGAGCGGAGTTCCCGGCTCCGCTTCGTCGAGGACGATGATCCCAGTGTGATCCGGTCCGAGCTGGAGCTCGCGCTCGGACAGGATCATCCCCTCGGACATCTCACCCCGGAGCTTGCGGCGCTCGAGCACGAGTCCGCCCGGGAGCTTGGCGCCGGGCAGTGCGACCGCGACGGTCGCGCCCTCTCCGAAGTTCCACGCCCCGCAGACGATCTTGTGGGGGTCGCCCTCCCCCACGTCGACGACACAGAGCTGGAGCCGATCCGCATTCGGATGCTTCCCGGCGCTGAGCACCTTCCCGGCGCGGAAAAGGCCGAGGTTCCCGCCGTCGTCCGATACTCCCCGGTGCTCGATCGACGCGACGACCGCGCTCGAGATGTCGATCCGCTCGGTGAGGTGGTCGAGAGGCATCTCGAGCCGAACGTAATCGCGGAGCCAGGAAAGCGGAACGCGCATCGGACTAGAACTGCCTCAGCACGCGGAGGTCGTTCTCCCAGAACGGCCTGATCTCGGGAATGCCGTGCCGGAGCTGCGCTGCCCGCTCGATCCCACAGCCGAACGCGAACCCGGTCCACTCTCTCGGGATCGATGCCGACGTTCGAGAAGACCTGAGGGTCCACCATGCCTGCCCCGCCCATCTCGATCCAGCCCGTGAACTTGCACGTCCGGCAGCCGCGCATGTCGCAGATCGGACAGGAGACGTCCGGCTCGATTGACGGCTCCGTGAACGGGAAGTAATGCGTACGGAAGCGCACCTCGCGGTTCTCGCCGTAGAGCGCGCGCATCACGTGCAGCAACGTCCCCTTGAGATCCGCAAGCGTGAGATTCCGGTCGACGGCGAGCCCCTCGAACTGGTGGAAGATCGGGAATCGAGTGGCCGTAACCTCGTCGCGCCGGTAGACGCGACCGAGCGAGACCATGTAGATCGGCGGCGTCTTCGCCTCCATCACGTGGATCTGGGAAGGCGAGGTCTCCGTACGAAGGAGTCGCTCAGCATCGAGGAAGAACGTGTCCCGCTGCGAGCGCGACGGGTGTGCCGGCGGGAATGCGAGCTGGTCGAAGTTGTAGTGGACGGTCTCGACCTCTCGGTCGTCGATCACCTCGTAGCCCAGTCCGAGAAAGGCGTCCTCGACGATCCGCCGAGTTAGCGTTGATCGGATGCAGCGTCCCGAGCGGCAGATCCTCGCCCGGGAGCGTCACGTCGACCACGTCCTCCGTCAGACTGCGGTTGAGGTCTGCCCGGCGGAGCTCCTCCGCCCGCACGTCGATCGCTGCCTCGAGCCGCTCTCTCAGCGCGTTCAGCGCCATGCCGGTCTCGCGGTCGCGCACCTCGCGCAGGGCGAGCTTGAGCTCGCTCTTGCGGCCGAGGAACTCGACGCGGACCCGCTCGATGTCCTCGGTAGACGAGGCGGCCGCAACCGCAGCGAGAGCGTTCTCTTCGAGCGCCTGGGCGTCCACCGGACCGCCGAGGTTACCAACGTGCCAAACGGGGGCAGACCCGTCTTCCTGGTTGAATCGCTCAGGTGACCATGTACGACCGGATCGCAGCGTTCTATGACCCGTGGAGTCGATCGGTCACGGAAGACGTCGCGTTCTACGTCGACCAAGCGCTCGCTTCAGGCGGCCCGGTCGTGGAGCTCGCGGTGGGCACCGGACGCATCGCCGTGCCGATCGCCGAGGCCGGAGTCTCGGTCATCGGAGTCGACTCGTCGCCGGAGATGCTCGTTGTCGCGGGAGCTGCCGCCGGCTCCGCGGGCGTATCCGCGCTCATCGATCTACGCCTCGGGGATCTCCGCGAGCCACCCGTCGCTGAGCGCGTCCCGCTGGTCATCTGCCCCTTTCGCTCGCTGCTCCACATGGAGACGGAGAGCGAGAAGCTCCGCGCGCTCCGTGCGGCACGACGACTGCTCGAGCCGAACGGCCGTTTCGTTTTCGACGTCTTCTCGCCGAGCCGAGACGACATCGAGGAGACTCACGGTCTCTGGCTCGAACGCGAGCCGGGGATCTTCGAGCGTGCGGACTGGAACGAGGGGACACGGACGCTTTCGCTCTCCGTGCGTTCCGGAGACATCGTCACCACGTTCGGCCTGCACTGGCTCTCTGCGCCCGAGTGGCTGCGACTCCTCGACGAAGCGGGCTTCGAGGTCGAGGCGCTCTACGGCTGGTTCGACCTCCGGCCGCACGACGGCGAGGAGGACATGATCTTCGTCTGTCGGAAACCCGACTGAGAAGGGTCAGACCCGTAGGGTCAGACTCTGGACGCTCGGTGGCGGAACTCGATCGAGTCGCCACGGGCGACTCAGAGCCGGCAGCGGTTGCCATGAGCCCGGCGTATCCATAGAGTCGGAGACGCTGTGATCTGGCTGCTCGTCATCCTCGGCATCATCCTCGTGCTCGGGCTGCTGCTCGTCGCGCTGTACAACCGACTGGTTCAGCAGCGAAACCGCGTCGACAACGCGTGGGCGCAGGTCGAGGTTCAGCTCAAGCGCCGGTGGGATCTGATCCCGAACCTGGTCGAGTCCGTGAAGGGCTACGCGGAGCACGAGCGCGGGACGTTCGAGGCCGTGACGCAGGCACGCGCGGCGGCACAGAACGCCAAGACACCCGCAGAAACGGCGTCGGCGGAGGGCATCCTCGGAGCGGCGCTCGGACGACTCTTCGCGGTAGCCGAGGCGTACCCCGAGCTCCAGGCGGACGAGAACTTCCGCCAGCTCCAGACCGAGCTCGCCGAAACCGAGAACCGAGTCGCCGTCAGCCGCCAGGTCTACAACGACTCCGTCCTGACGTACAACAACACGGTCCAGACGTTCCCCGGGCTCGTCCTCGCGGGCCCTTTCGGCTTCTCCATTCGAGAGTTCTTCGAGGTCGAGGAGGAGGCGCAACGGGAGGCGCCGGTCGTCGACTTCTAGTTGCGCAAGATCGGACTCTGCTCCCGCAGACTCCGATCGCGCGAGAACCCCTGAAGGCGGCCGCTTCGCGGCCGCGGCGCAGGTGGTCATTCCTCGGTCTCGGTGCGGAAGGCCGGACTCTGCTCCCGCAGACTCCGATCGCGCGAGAACCCCTGAAGGCGGCCGCTTCGCGGCCGCGGCGCAGGTGTTCACTCCTCGGGCTTGCAGCGCTCGCCGCGATTGCCGCGCTTGCGCTGCCGGGCGTCGCGCACGCGAATGACTTCTCGCTCCTCTCGGCCGACGTGGCTGTCGACGTGCAGTCCGACGGTGCGCTCGGAGTCAGCGAGCGCCTCGAGGTCGCCTTCTCCGGCGACTTCAACTTCGGCTACCGCGACATTCCGCTCCGGGAGGGAGAGACCCTCGTCCTGCCGTCCGTCGCCGAGCGCGGTATCGCGTTTCGACAGGGCACCAACACGGACCTTGCCCCTGGCCAGTCCGGCACATTCGGCATCACACGGCGCGGCGACGGCATGCGAATCGTCTGGTACTTCGACGCGCGGGATCAGACTCGTGCGTTCACGATCTCGTACACGCTTCGAGGTGTCGCCGTCGCGTACGACGACGTCGTCGACGTCAATCTGAAGGTTTGGGGCGACCAGTGGGACGAGCCGCTGTCTCGGCTGGTCGCGATCGAAAGCGCGCCCGGAAGGATTCTCAAGGCGTGGGGCAAGCCGGTCTGGGTGCGCGGAGACGTCGAGCTCAGTGGCAAGCGCGCGACGCTCCGCGCGGTCGACGTAGGAGCGCATCAGTTCGTCGAGCTCCGGACGCTCGTGCCACGCTCGGCCTTCGCGTCGACAGCCGGGATGCAGATCGCCCACGGCAACGGCTTCGATCGCATCGTCGCGGAGGAGCAAGCTGACGCCGACCGCTATGAGAAGGATCGCGACCGCATCCAAGCGCTCAAGGACCACCCGCTCCGCACTGGATTGATCGTCCTCGCTCTCGCCACGATCCCGGCCCTCCTCGTCATCGCGACCGTCTTCTGGTTCCTCGGTCGGGAGCGCCGGACCGGATACGACCGGGAGTACGAGCAGGAACCTCCGACGGATACGCAGCCGGCTCTCGTGCCCACCTTGCTACGCCAGGGCGGAGAAGCCGGATCGTACGAGTTCACGGCAACGCTTTTCGATCTCATTCGGAGAGGTGTGTACAAGGCGGAGCCGACGACGAGCGAGCGGCCGATCTGGGGCGGCCTGCGCTCGGAAACCGTGTCCGACCTCGAGCTCTCGGCCGGCAGCGCCCAGGATCTCACCCCGTGGGAGAACGACGTCGCCGCGGTGGTCGACGCGGTCCTCGACGGCTCGTCCGAGCGGCTCTCGCGTTTCCGCGAGCGAATCGAAGACGACCGAGAGTCGATGCACCCTCGCTTCACCTCGTTCAAGGAAGCGGTCGGCCAGGAAGTCGGCCGCCGATCATGGTTTCGGTCGCTTGGCGCGATCCCGCTCGTGGCCGCCGCGATTCTGTTCGGGCTGGCCGGCGGTCTCCTCATCTTCCTCGCGAGCGACGGTTGGCGCCCGGTCTACCCGCGATACACGGACGTGATCCTGGTCGGTGTCGGCGCTTGTCTCATCGCGAACGCCGTGCTCTGTGTCGCGACGCTCGTCTTCAATCGGCGGGTCTGGCGTCGTCGTACGAAAGCGGCCCAGGTCGAGGCCGAGCGGTGGGATGCCTTTCGCCGGTATCTCGCGGACTTCCCACGCCTCCAAGAGGCTCCGCCCGCGACGCTCGCACTCTGGGAGCGCTACCTCGTCTACGGGATTGCGTTCGGGATCGCGGAGCGCGTCCTTCAGGGAGCGCAGCTCCACATGCCCGAGGCGATCCACCAGGCAAGCTCGATCTACTGGATCTCGTCAAGCGGCGATCTCGGCTCGGGCGCCACGAGCCTGTCGATCGGCGATCTTGCTTCCGGCTTCGGCTCCGCGCTCTCGCCGCCGAACTCCGGCTCCGGCGGAGGGGGCGGCGGTTTCTCGGGTGGTGGCGGGGGCGGCGGTGGCGGAGGGGGCGGAGGGTTCGGCTAACCCTCAGGACGCCCGTCGTGAGAGCTCGTAGAGCGCGATCGTGCCGGCAGCTGCAACGTTCAGCGACTCCGCGTCTCCGGGCAATGAAATCGTGGCCTTGTGGCTCTGAGCCACGAGGTCGTCGGGGAGCCCGGCGCGTTCCGAGCCGAGGAGGAAGGTCAGAGGAGCCTCGAGCGAAGCGTCCTCGAGCGGCACGCCACCATGTGCGACGAGAGCGACACGACGGCTCGGCGCAGCATCCCAGTCGACGAGCGGTACGCGGAAAATCGCGCCGGCCGACGCGCGTAGCGCCCTCGGCCCGACCGGATCGGCGCAGCCCTCTGAGAGCGCGACTGCCGCGCCGAACGCGTCTGCCGACCGAATGAGCGTCCCGACATTCCCGGGATCGGCCACCTGCCAGAGGCCTAGAACGACATCGCGCACGCCGGTCGGCAGGTCGTCCCGCCTGAAGACGCCTATCACGCGGGGTGCGTGTCCGAGTGTGGACACTTCCCCGAGAAGCTCCGGCAGCACGTTCTCCCCGGCGACCAACAGCTCGACCGGCACCACGCCGGCAGCAGCCGCGGCCTCGATCAGGTCCTCGCCTTCCGCGGCGAACAGGCCGCTCTCCACCCGGTGCTTGCGGGCAGAGAGGAGCTTCCGAACGAGCCGGAGCTTCTCGTTCTGGCGGGACTCGATCAGGCTGCTTCTGAGTCGGAGCCGGAGTCGGCCTCGAGCGCGGCCTTCGCGCGTTCGGCGACTGCGGCGAACGCCTGAGGGTCCGAGACCGCGATGTCCGCGAGCGACTTGCGATCGAGCTCGATCCCGGCCTTCTTCACGCCGTCCATGAACCGGTTGTACGAAAGGCCGTTCACTCGCGCCGCAGCGTTGATGCGAACGATCCACAGCGAACGGAACGTCCGCTTGCGCGCCTTGCGGTCTCGGTAGGCGTAGACGAGCGAGTGCTCGACCTGCTCCTTCGCGAAGCGATAGCTCGACTTCTTGCGGCCGTAGTAGCCCTTCGCCTGCTCGAGGACCTTGGCCCGCTTCTTGCGGGCGTGAACTGCTCGCTTGACTCGAGGCATGGCTTCAGCCTCCCCGGAGGAGCTTCTTGACGGACTTCACGTCGCTCTCGGCGACGCCGTACAGCTTCCGGAAGCCGCGCCTACGCTTCGACGACTTCTTCTCGAGGTTGTGGCTCCGCATCCCGTGCCTCCGCAGGAGCTTCCCCGTCCCTGTCACCTTGAAGCGCTTCTTCGCGCCCTTCGACGTCTTCATCTTTGGCATCTGTCTTCGCTCCTACATTCCTGTTCGGCCCGAGAATCATGACCATGTTGCGGCCGTCGAGGACGGGCTGCTGCTCGATCGAGCCGAGCTCCTTGACGTCCTCGGCGAGCCGCATGAGCAGATCTCGACCCCGTTCCGGGTGGAGCGTCTCGCGCCCCCGGAACATGATCGTGACCTTCACCTTGGCCCGTTGACCGAGAAAGCGCGCCACATGCCCTTTCTTGGTCTCGTAGTCGTGGATTCCGATCTTTGGTCTGAGCTTGATCTCCTTGATATGGATCTGGAGCTGATGCTTGCGGGCCTGTTTCGCGCGCTGTTCCTGCTCGTAGCGGTACTTCGAGTAGTCCATGACCCGCGCGACCGGCGGATCTGCGCCGGCTGCGACCTCGACGAGGTCGAGGCCCTTCCCGTACGCGAACTCGAGCGCTTCCTTCGTCGGGGTGATCCCCACCTGCCCGCCGTTCTCGTCCACGAGGCGGACGTTCGGCACACGGATCTCCTCGTTGATGCGCTCGTCCCGCTTGCGCGGAACGACCCGGTCCATCGTCGGCCGGCGGCGACGTGGTCTCAAAGGCCCTTCATCAAGCTCTCAGCTTCCTCCTTGTAAACGACAAAACCGCTGCAAGCAGCGGCTCGAATTCCCGTCCAACCCCGGCACGACGACACCGGCTCGGTTGAACCCCCGCGGGTCATGCCCGGGAGGTGAGGAAGCGATGAGCTCCTACTTGCAGACGGGGAAGCCTAGCAGGCTTGGTGCCTTTCTTCGAGGGATCAGACCCTCGCGGGATCCGCTTCGGCCGCGAGATCGCGGAACCGTCCGAGAAGCTCGTCGAGCGACAAGGTCGACTGGCCCGCGCCTCGCTCGCGCACCGCGAGGGCATCGTCGGACTCGCGGTCGCCGTACACGACGACGAACGGGACCTTGTCGAGCTCGGCGTCGCGAATCCGCTTCCCGAGCGTCTCGTCGCGTTCGTCGACGTCCACGCGGAAGCCTTCGCCACCCAGCCGCTCGCCGAGGGCCTTTGCCGCCTCACGGTGCCCAAGGCCTACCGGCAAGATGCGCACCTGCACCGGCGCGAGCCAGAAGGGGAACGCTCCCGCGTAGTGCTCGATGAGAATGCCCATGAATCGTTCGAGCGAGCCGAGGAGCGCACGGTGGATGACCACGGGGCTGTGCTCGCGGTTATCCGGGCCCATGTAGGTAAGGCCGAACTGCACCGGCATCTGGTAGTCGAGCTGGATCGTCCCCATCTGCCAGCTTCGGCCGAGCACATCTGTCATATGAAGGTCGATCTTCGGCCCGTAGAACGTCCCCTCGCCAGGCGAGATCACATGCTGCATCCCGTGGCGCTCGAGCGCCCGCTCGAGCGCCGCCTCCGCACGATCCCACTGCTCGTCCGTGCCCAGTCGCTTCTCAGGGCGCGTCGACAGCTCGGCGTGAGGCGTCAGCTCGAAGCGGTCGTACAGGTACCCGACGAAGTCGATCATCCCGTCGATCTCGTCCTGGATCTGGTCCTCGGTCACGAACACGTGGGCGTCGTCCTGGGTGATGTGCTTGACACGAAGGAGCCCGTGGAGCGTCCCGCCGCGCTCGTCGCGGTGGAGCGTCGACGACTCCGCATAGCGGATCGGCAGGTCGCGGTACGAACGGAGTTGTGACCCGAACAGGAGCATATGGCCGGGGCAGTTCATCGGCTTGAGAGCCATCGGCTCCTCGCCCTCGTGGGGCTGCACGAAGAACATGTTCTCTTCGTAGTTCGCGTAGTGGCCTGACGTCTTGTACGTCTCGAGGTCGTAGAGGAGCGGCGTCTTCACCTCCGCGTAGCCCCGCCGGCGGTTCTCTCGCCGCCGCAAGTCCTCGAGCGCGTTCCAGATCACCATCCCCCTCGGGTGCCAGAAGGGTGACCCGGGAGAGTGGTCGGAAAGATGGAAGAGATCGAGATCACGACCAAGGCGGCGGTGGTCCCGCGCTCGAGCCTGCTCGAGCCGCTCGAGGTGTGCGTCGAGATCGGCCTGTGAGAAGAACGCGGTTCCGTAGATCCGCGTGAGCTGCCTGTTCTTTTCGTCCCCGCGCCAGTACGCGCCGGCGAGGCTCGTCAGCTTGAGCGCCTGTACCGGCGAGGCGTCTTGCAGGTGTGGGCCACGGCACAGGTCAGTGAACTCACCCTGCGTGTAGAGCGAGATCGTGCCTTCGGCTTCCCGCGCCAGCTCTACCTTGTAAGGCTGGGACTCAGCTTCGAATCGGGCGACAGCCTCATCGCGCGTGACCTCCTCGCGCGTCCATACGCGACCCTCCTGGATCTCGCGGCGCATCTCGTCCTCGATGGCGGCCAGATCGTCCTCGGAGATCGGCGCCGGGAACTCGAAGTCGTAGTAGAAGCCGTCCTCGATCGGTGGGCCGATCGCGATCTTGACGCCGGGATAGAGACGCATGACCGCCTCGGCGAGCAAGTGCGCGGTCGAGTGGCGGAGCACGTAGAGCGCATCGGGATCCTGAGTGTCGCGCGTCGTCAGAAACTGCACCCGCTCGCCATCCGAGAGCGGGAGGCGAAGGTCGCGCGTCGAGCCGTCGACCCGGGCGAGCACCGCTTGCTCCGCCAGTTTTGGACCGATCGCGCGCGCGGCCTCGATTCCGGTCGCGCCGTCCGGAAGCTCGAGCTCGGATGCGTCGGGGAGAACGACCTTCATGGCGGGTGAGGATAGATGCGGCCCGTTGTACCTTGGTGGTGATGCGCACCGCTATCTGGGCCGCAATCGTCATAGCGCCGCTCGTACTCCTCGTCGCGATGCTCGCACGCCCCGCCGTGGACCGGAGCTGGGAGAACCATCCCGCCCATTTCTGGCTCGTGCTCGGGGCCGCCGCAGTGGCGACGGCGCTCGGCTGGGCCGTCAGTGTCGCCGCGCGGAGAAGGCGCGACGCGCGGCTTTTCCTCATTTCACTCGCCTTTATCGCGAGCTCTGGGTTCCTGGGCCTCCACGCCCTCGCAACGCCCGGCGTGCTCCTCGAGGGACCGAACGCCGGCTTCGAGCTCGCGACCCCGGTCGGCCTCGTTGTCGCAGGGCTCTTCGCCGCGGCGTCCGCCCTCGAGCTCTCGCCCCAGCGCGCGGACTGGGTCCTCCGCCGCGGGAACGCGCTACTCGCGGCGCTCGTCGGGCTGATGGCGATCTGGGCGGTCGTGTCGCTCGCTGCGCTGCCACCGCTTGACGATCCTCTCGCGGCCGAGCAGCTCGACGGCTGGCAGATCGTGCTCGCCGCGGTTGGCGTGGGTCTGTACGGAGTCGCCGCGCTCGGCTATCTGCGGCTCTATCGTCGACGCCCCGAGCGCTTCGTCTTCGCCTTCACATTGGCCTTCGCACTCCTGGCCGAGGCGATGGTGGTGATCGTCTGGGCAAGGAACTGGCAGGTCTCGTGGTGGGAGTGGCACATTCTGATGCTGGGCGCTTTCCTCGTCATCGCGCTCGCCGCCCGAGCCGAGTGGCATGAGGAGCGATTCAGCGCCCTCTACCTCGACGAGACGCGCTCCGGGGCCAAGGACGTAAGCGTGTTGCTGGCCGACCTCGCCGGCTTCACGAGCTTCAGCGAGCGCCATGATCCAGCCGACGTCACGTCGATGCTCAACACGTACTTCGAGAAGATCATCCCGCTCATGGAACGTGCCGGCGGCGACGTGCACCAGATCGTGGGAGACGAGCTCATGGTCGTCTTCGACGCTCCCGGTCATCCGAGCCGCGCGGCGCGAGCGGGGCTCGTCCTCCAACGCGCCGCGCAGCGGGTGGCCGACGGGCATGCCGACTGGCCTCAGTTCCGGGTCGGTGTCAATAGCGGCGAGGTGGTCGCCGGAGTCGTCGGCGCAGCGACAGGCCATCGCAAGCACGGGATCGTGGGCGACACCGTCAACCTGGCGGCACGCCTGCAGGCCGAGGCGCCTGTCGGTGGAGTCGTCATCGGAGAGAACACGTTCCGGCAGCTCGAGGGACGCACGGTCGCGGAGGCGCTTCCCCCGCGGCGCGTGAAGGGGAAAGAGGAGCCCGTCGCGGCCTACGTTCTCCACGAGATCGACCGCGCGCCGACCAACGGCGACTAATGCTGCATGGTGACTGGCGTCTCTCCTTCATTGGCGCCCACCGCCCTCAGGGCGTCCGCTCGGGGCCGACGGCAAGCTCGAACTCGAGCTCGTCGAGCGCCCTGCGGAGGATCACGATCCGCTCGGCGACGTGCGCATGCGCCTGGGGGTCGATCGGGGACGGCCGCGCGACGTCATATCGCTCTCGCAACACACGCCGCCGCTCGAGCTCGCGTGCCTCCTCCATCGAGTTCAGGACGATCCCGATGAGAACGTTCAACACGATGAATGCGGCGACGAGGATGAAGCTCACGAAGTAGATCCATGCCCACGGCTCGAACTCCATCGCGTCGGCCATGTACACGGGGAAGTCCTCGAGAGTCAGCATCACGAACAAGGTCAGCATCGCCCGGCCGATGTTCCCCCACTGCTCGGGAAGCTCGTCCGCGAACAGCACCCATCCGATCATCCCGTAGACGAAGAGGATCATCGCCGTGACGGCGCCGATAGAGGCGAGCGGCGGAACGCTCCGCCACACACCGAGAAGGAGCACTCGAAGGTCCGGCAACACCCGCACGATTCGGATCACGCGGAGTAGCCGAACGAGGCGAAGCAGCGTCGCGTTCTGGCGCACGCCGGGCACGAACGCTGCGGCGATGACCACGAAGTCGAAGATGTTCCAGCCGTTGCGGAAGAACGCCAAAGGTCGCGGCCAGTACGCCGCGATGCGCACGCCGAGCTCGACGATGAAGACGGCGACGCAGGCAGCGTTCACCGCGTCGAGCGTGCCGCCCCAGCGCTCCTGGAGCCCATCGTAGGTCTGGAGCCCGAGCGCGACGGCGTTGACCACGATGGTCGCGACGACGACGGCCGTGAACGGGATCGAGTCTACGAGCCTGGCGGCGCGGTTCGTCCCCGACGGCGAGTCGCTGATGCTCACGGCGTTGGGAAGTCTGCCGCCGCGGTCGGCGCTCCAACGATGCCTGGCGGTCTCCTTAGAACTCCTTTCAGATTCATTCGCCCGACATGGCCGCTCAGTCTGAATGGGAGTTCTTAAACTCCGATCGATGGGCATCCCGGAGATCGCGGAGCATGGACGGCTTGCTCGCCTGACCCGAGCGCCGCTCGAGTGGGTTCGAGCACTCATACGCGGCATCGCGCGGGCGCTCCCGCAAGCAGTCGAGGATCTCTTCCGCGACCGGTGTCCTCAATACGCGGCGTCGATCTCCTTCCATGTGCTGTTCTCGCTGTTTCCCCTGACGATCGTCCTCGTGTCGGTCTTCGGGCTCGTTCTTCAGGACGACGAGCTACGACAGAACGTCATCGACGAGCTGTTGAGCGTCCTGCCCGTCTCGGCGAGTGGCCAGGCGGACGTCCAGAGCTCGATCGAGGGGATCGCGACGCCTCTCTCGGCGATCGGCTTCATCTCGCTGATCGCGCTGCTCTGGGGAGCGTCCGGGATGATGGCCTCGATCCGTATCGGCCTCGAGGCCGCGCTCAAGGTCGATCGTGGGCGGCCCGCGGCGCATGCCAAGCTCGTGGACTTCATCGTCGTGGGAGCGGCTGGAGTCCTCGTGCTCGTGGTGGTCGGCCTGTCCGCGTTTGCCGCCTTCTTCAGCCGGCTCCTCGACCGGCTCGCCGAGGAGATCGGCGTCGGCACGAGCCTGGCGGGGTTTCTGTTTCGCGACGGCCTCCAGCTCGTACTGATCGGAGTGATGGTGCTCCTCCTCTACCGCTTCGTCCCAGCTCGAAAGCTCCGGACGCGAGGTGCGCTCGCGGGTGCGGTGCTCACGGCTATCGGAACATGGGGTGCCGCGCGAATCCTGGCGATCATCTTCGCCGACTTCTCCCGCTACAACCTCATCTACGGCTCCCTCGCCGGCGTGATGACGTTCCTCTTCTTCGTCTATGTCGTCGCCTTGATCCTGCTCCTCGGCGCCGAGTTCGCCTATACCTGGTCGCAGCCGCCCGGCCCGCCAGGGCCCCCTGTACGCGCTCGGCTCTGGGGTTTCGGTCGCGGCCTCTTTGTCCATCACGACGAGGACGACTCGGCAGGAGTCAGCGAAGCGCCGCCTCGTCGACCGTAAGTGTTCGCGCGTCGGCGTCGAGCGTGCAGCTGACACCGAGCGGAAGGGCGGCGAGATGCTTCCCGTGCCCGAGCGGGAGGCCGTACAGGACCGGCACGCCCAGGGGTTCGAGCCGCTCCTCCAGCACGTCCTCGATCGAGCGGGAGCGAGCCCAGTCGGACACCTGCCGAAGATCTCCCCAGTCGCACTTCTCCATCTGCCCGACGACGACCCCCGCGACGTTGTCGAGCTTCCCCGCATGCGCGAGCTGGACGAGCTCGCCGTCGACGTAGTACGGCGGACAATGCACGTCCTCGAAGAACAGAATCGCGCCGTCGAGCTCGATCTCCCACGGTGTTCCCATGGTCTGCATGAGAAGCCAGAGACAACCGCCCACGAGCGGTGCGGTCACTCGTCCGCCGCGGATCGTCCGCACCCACGGGTCGTCAGGATCTCGCGGGACGTTCCCGGCGCCGCCGCCGCGGAGCACGTCGAGCAGCCGATCTTTCGAGAACTTCGACATCTCGGCGCTTCCGACTCCCAACAGTCCGTTGCCATAGATCGTCGCCAAACCCGCGTTCTGTCGAAGCGCTACGTGTAGCGCCGTGAGGTCCGAGAACCCCACCAGTGGCTTCGGGTTTGCAGCGATGAGATCGAAGTCGAGGTACGGGATCGCTTGAGCGGAGCCGAACCCGCCCTGGCGTGCCTGCAAACGTCGACCTCCGGGTCTGCGAACAGCGCGTTCAAGTCATCGCCGCGCGTCCGTGCGTCACCGGCGACGTAGTCGTCGCGTTCCCATACACCCGACGCGAGCTTTACTCGGTAGCCGCGGCCCTCCCACCACTCGATCCCGCGGAGCACATCGGAGCGGCTGTCGTACGGGCTTGCGGCGGCCGCGACTCCGATCGTCCCGCCATCAGGCAGCGGCTTGCCGAAGCGGGTTGCCGCGGGGAGCACTCAGCGGCAGATCCGGACGGTCTGGCTCGCCTCGGCCTCGCGGCCGCGAACATCCGAGGCGACGGCAGTGAGGACGTGCGTGCCCTTCTTCTTGCCACCGGTACGCCACGTCATCTCGTAGAGGCCTGCGAAGCTCTTCCGGATTCGGCCGATCTGGCGGTTGCCGTCGAAGAACCCGACCGATGAGATCTGAACGTTGTCGTTGGCGACGACCTGGAGTCGCTGCTTCGCTGCGAGGCACCTGCCTTTCCCGGGCGTGATCCACGTTACGGTCGGGCGGTTCACGGCCTCGGCTCGCAGCCCCGCGAATCTCGTGTTCGGGAGCGGACTGGTGCTCTCCGTGTTGATGTTCTTCGCCTCCTGGAAATCCGAGGCGACGATCTGCATGAACTGCGTGTCCGCCGCGAGCGGCAACGCCTCACGGGGGATCGAGAACGCCGCGATCCCGGTCGCCGGGTCGAAGAGTGTTGCTCCGACCGTCGACCGTCGGGACGACGGCCCGAAATAGAGCTGGAGCGCCATCGGGTCGACTCCCGACTTCGCGTCGGTGATCTTCGCCACGATCGTCGGCCGCCCGCTCGAGAACGTCCGCGTGATCAGCTTCACCACGGGTGGCTTGACGTCGTTCACCCACGAGCGGAGGACGTACGGACCGGCGAGAGAGCGCCCCGTGAACGGATCACGCCCCGAGTCGACGGAGACGTAGTAGCGCCCCGGCGGCAGGAAAACGCCCCCCGCCGCGCCGATGCTGTAGAGGAAGTCCGGTAGCTGCCCGTTGACGTTCACGGGTATTCCTGCGTACCCGAGCACGTCGTTCTCGTCGAGCGAGCCCAGGAACCACGGGTGGATCGGCTGGTTCGAGCTCAGCAGCGCAGTGATCGACGCGTTCAGCTTCGGCGCGGGCCGAGCCACCACGACGCCGGCGTTCACCGCTTGCTTCGAGATGTCGAGCGAGTAGATCTTCTCCTTGCCGTCGTCGTTGACGGACGAGTCGACGCCGAAGATCCCGAGGATCGAGAACGGCGACGTGGGCCACCGGTAGACGCGGGCCCGATCCTCACCGACTCGGGTGTCGCCGGACTGCGTCACCTTCAGAGGCGTGACGGGTGCACCGGTGAGCGACGATCGGCTCACCGAGAACGCATACGGGATCCGGCGGGCATCGCTTCCTCGTCGAAGGACGACGAAACCGAAGTTGTCCCCCGCAACCGCACCCGCGGTCGCACGCGCGACGATCTGAATCACCGCTGTTCCGCCGGGGGCGACCGTGACCGGGGCGGCCTCGACGGTCGCTCCGGTCGAGGCGACCTGCGCCTGGATCTCCGCTGTCCAGGTGCCGGCGCCGTCACCGGCATCCGAGACGGCGACCGAGACCGCCCTGCTGGACGGAGTTCCTGCATTCGCGGGCAGGTAGCCGAAGGAGAGCGACTGCGGGGCGGTGAAGATCAGCGGCCGGTCGGCCGCGCCCACTCGTACGAGCCCGGCTCCCTGCACGAGCACGGATGCCTCCTGGGTCAAGGACGTGTCTCCGAATGCGGGACCAGCCGTCGACATGAGCGCGGATTTGAGCTGCTGCGACGTCCACGACGGGTGGCGCTGGACGAGCAACGCGGCTGCGCCCGCGACGTGCGGCGCGGAGAAGCTCGTTCCGTCGAGAACTGCATACTCGTCTCCGGCGAACTCGGGAAGCGTCGAGGAGAGGATCTGGGATCCCGGCGCAGTGACGTCGGGCTTCAAAGCGTGGCCGAATGGCGTGAGCCCGGACGACGTAAAGCTCGTCGGCACGCCTGCCCACGTCGTGGGGACCTCGAGAATCTGGCGGCTGAAGCGGACCGTCACCGCGCCCCCCGAGCCGACGGCTGCGGCCCGAAGGCGGGCGCCGTCGAGGTCGGAGATCGTCCCACCGGCGGTCGAGAAGAACGCGAATGTCGGATCGCCCGGACGGTTCTCGACGACCACCATTCCCGTCGCGCCGGCCTCGCGTGCACGCGCTGACTTGACGCTGTACGGACAGCTTCCGCGGCTGACGAGCGCGATAGCGCCCGACAGCGATCCCCCGGGTGCGGCGTCGCAGAGCTGCCGGTTCACGCCGCTGATCGAGCCAACGTCGACGAGGCGCTGATTCGTCGTCAACCAGGACGGCGGGATACTGTCGGAGGGGGCGAAGGGAATTCTTGCGACCCCCGCGGGCGAGACGACTGAGATCGACGGCCCGAAGACGTGCGCGTTCGCAGTGGCCCCGACGCTGATCGCGTCCGGAGCGGTGGCGGGCGATCCCGCCGTTCCGAGCCCGAAGAAATCGCGATCGTTACCGGCCGAGATCACCGGAACGACTCCTGCACGAGCGACGTTCGCGACCGCCTCGATGAGCACATCTGTGCGCGGATCGGCCTGGGGCCCGCCCCCTGAGAAGTTGATGACGTCCATCCCGTCTCGCACGGCGGCCTCGAAGGCCGCGATGATCTCAGGACTGTTGGCCGAGCAGCAGCCGCCGAGCGGCGCCGGGGCCGGCACGTTGAAGACGCGGTAGTTCCCGATGTACGCGCGGGGCGCGACACCCGCGAGGTCGTTCACCGCGGGATGGCATCCACCTTGTGCCTCGACGCAGAAACCCTCACGGCCCGCCTCGACATCGGTCGGCACACCGGCTATGACGCCCGCGACGTGCGTGCCGTGGAAGGACTGCTCGCGGTCGAGTGGCGCGGCGTTCGCGCCAGGCCCGGCGAAGCCTCGCGCAACGATCACCTTGGCCGTCGTGGATCCTCCCGGCCCCTTCGGAAAGCCTGGCGGATACGAGAAACCGGTCGGGTCGAGGAAAGGATGCTCATGGTCGACGCCATCGTCGACGACTGCGACCTTGACCCCGTCGCCCTTCGCCCCGGTCGAGACGCCGAACTGCGGGGCGCCGATCACGGCCGGCCCGCGGTTCATCGAGAGCGTGTAGGTCAGGCTCGGATACACCTGATGCATGAACTCGAGGTCGAGGAGCTTCGGGAGGCGTGCGTACGGGACGCTCACCGCGAAGCCGTTGACGAGAAGCTGGTAGCGGCGAGACACCCGAGCCTCGGGGATCTCCTGGCGGAGGGTCGCAATCGCTCGAGCCTGAGCTGCCTCGAGGCCTGCGAGATAGGAGCGCGAGAACGAGCTCGTCAGGTTGAGCTTCCGCTTCGGCCCGAATCCGGCAAACCGTCGCGCGAAGGACGCGGCCGCGAGTGGTGGATCATCGAGCGTGACGATGACTCGCGCTCGGGTGCTGCTCGGGGCGTGCCCCGCGAGGTCAGGCGCGGGCCGAACCTTCGCCAGCGCGTTCTCGATGACACTGCGCGGCGTTCGATCGAGCGCGCCGGAGGCCGTTCCGGTGGTTGCGACGAGAGCTACGAGGCAGGCGAGGAGCGCGAGGCGTCGCACGAGCGGCGTTGCTAGCGAACCTTGCGCGAGAAGCTCTGCGACGCCTTCAGACCCTCGAACACGACCGCGACCGATCCTCGGAAGGTCTTGCCCTTTGCGGTCGCAGGAAGGTTCCATGTGCACGTTGCGGCGCCGGCCACGACACGCTGGACCTGCGCCTTCAGCCTGGCGTTCCCGACCCGGCCGACACACGTCACCCTGCCGTTCTGGACGACTGCGCCCGTGTCGGAGCGCGCCGCGACGAGCCGTAGCGTAAAGGCGCGCCCTGCCGTCGGCGCCTTCGGGGTCGGCTTGAGGCTCTTCACGACGAGCGTCGGCGGCGTGATCTTGACCTCGTACTGGTAGAAGCCCGCACCTGCTGCCGGCGCGATGTCGCGCGAGCGGCGTTGGTGAATCGAGGCCACCCGTCGCCGGATCGATGGCGATGCCGCGAGATGGCCAGGACGTCGAATCTGAAGGCTCTCGTGTTACCAAGCTCAGCCGCGCTGATGTTGATGGTGATCCCGCCCTGGTACGCGAAGAGTAGGCGAGTGGCAGGCGGATCGTCCCGCACGCGCTGTAGTGACTCGGTCCGTCCCAGCTGAACAGACGCGGCCTCGCCCCCGAAGATCTCGATCGCGTAATCGGCACCGAGCAGTCTGCGGATCCCGGTCGCCTGGTTCGCGTCGTTGTCGGAGTCGACCAACAAGACGACCAGCATGTCCTGTGTAAATGTCGGCCGGTTCGGAATGTTGATCCGGAACGAGATCGCGCCCGCGTCGTTGTTCGAGACGATGAGCGTCGTGATGTCCGGTGCGGCCGGGTCCTCACCGGACGAGTCCTGATAGGTCGTGCTGTTGGCGGCAGCCGAATGTCGGCGCGGCCGTCCCCGAGAGAGCTCCCGAGGCGACGTCGGAAGTGCGACGACGGCGACGGCGATCGCAAGCAAGATGCCGGGGCGTGTCAGCGGTCGCACGTCCGCGTCAGGGTAGATGCGGCCCGCGACGGCGCGCAACTCCTACTCGAAGACGATCACGCTGCGGATGCCGTCCTGCGCCTCCATGAGCTCGAATCCGCGGTTGACCTCCTCGAGGGTGAGCCGATGGCTGAGGAGCGAGTCGACGTCGATCTCGCCGCCGAGCCAGCGCTCGATGAGCTGCGGGACCTGCGTCCGCCCCCTGACCCCGCCGAACGAGGATCCGGTCACACGCCGGCCGGTGATGAGCAGCCGGGGGAGGATGTCGAGGGTCTCCCCCTTGCCGGCGACACCGACCATCGTCGCGAGGCCCCACGCCTCCCGTGCGGCCTCGACCGCCTGGCCCATCACGCGCACGTTGCCGGTCGCCTCGAACGTGTAGTCGGCGCCGAAGCCGCCGGTCTCCGAGCGGATCCAGTCGACGACGTCGTCTCCAGCAACACGCGCGTCCGTGGCGCCGTGATGCCGGGCCATTGCGAGGCGCTCCTCGGAGAGATCGATCGCGATGATCCTTTCCGCGCCGGAGAGTCGAGCGCCGATGACCGCGCCGAGTCCGACCAGGCCACACCCGAACACGGCACACGTCGACCCGGCATCTACTTCCGCTGTGTACAAAGCGGCACCCATTCCGGTCGCGAGACCGCAGGCGAACGGCGCGCACCCCTCGAGCGGGGCGTCCACCGAGACTTTCGCGAGGGCGATCTCCGGCATGACTGTGTACTCGGCGAACGTCGACGTTCCCATGTAGTGACGCATCGGCTCACCGTCCCGCGACAGGCGTGTCGTGCCGTCAGGGAGGTGGCCGAGGCCCTGCTGGTCGCGGATCGCCGTACAGCGGTTCGTTCGCCCGCTACGGCAGTGGACGCACTCCCCGCACTCGGGAGCGAACAACGTCACGACGTGGTCGCCGATGGCGAGAGACGTGACGTCGGAGCCGACGCTCTCGACCACACCGGCACCCTCGTGCCCGAGCACGCACGGCGCGTAGCCGCTCGGATCCACACCGGAAGCCGTGTACAGATCCGTGTGACAGACACCGCACGCGCCCAGGCGGACAAGGACCTCTCCGGCCTTCGGCTCGGCAAGGTCGAGCTCCTGGACGACGAGCGGCTGGCCGAACTCCTCGAGCACGGCGGCGCGGATCCTCATTCGGCTTGCTCCTCTCCGGTCGTGTAGTCGGTCAGGTTCGATCGCCGCGCTGAATGCCCTTGGCCGCGAGCGCGGCGTCCACGCGAGCGCTGATCTGCTCCCCGAGCGCGGTCATGCGTGAGGCAATGTCCTCGATATCCGCGTTCTCGCCTGCAGGGGTCGCGGGGAACGCCTGCGACTCGGCGAGACGCCCCTTGAGGAAGCCCAGGACCTGCTCCTGGATGCGCGCCGCCAGGTTCGCGCCGAATTGCTCGGAAGGTCCGGCCTCGGTCACTGGGCTCTGTTTCCACGGGACCGGCGCTTCGGCAGGTGCTTGGTCCGTGTCCTCCTCGACGTCCACCCCGTCTATCGCGAGCTCGTAGATGCGCTCGGGCTCGTCGATGCCCTTGAGGTGGCGCTCTCCCCGCGGAAAGACGGTGACGCCGTCGGGGAGGGTCGTGCCGACGAGTGCGCGCGTCGTCTCGGACAGCAGAACGTTCCCGCCGCGCGCAGCCGTGCAGATGCGCGCAGCGCGGACGACATCGAGACCGAGGTATCCCTGGTCGCCGACGGCAGGCTCCCCCGTATGGAGGCCGATGCGCACACGAACGACCGCGGCCTCGGGCCACTCCGTCGCGGCATGTGTCCGCTGTACCTCGACCGCTGCGCCGACCGCGTCTCGCGCTCGCTCGAAGGCGAAGAAGAACGCATCGCCCTGCGTGTCGATCTCGACCCCGTTCGCCGTCGCGAACGTCTCGCGGACGATACGACGGTGCTGACCGAGCACTTCGCCGTAGCGCTCGCCCAGGCTCTTCAGCAGCTCGGTCGAACCCTCGATGTCCGTGAACGCGAACGTGACGGTCCCGCTCGGAAGCGCTGGCATCGGAATATCGTAGGAGCTTCGCGCAAATGGGCGGAACTTGTCGGTGCGCAAACCAACCAGTCGTCGAGGGTGAGGCAATCGGGATCCTCTGAGATGATCACGTTCGATCGCGCACGACACGCCAAGAGAGAGGGGATCCATGGCCCAGTACACCATCGTTTCTGTCGCGGACATCCCGGACCAGGCCGCGGAGGTCGGAATGGATCCGGAGCACTTCGAGATCCGATTCCTCCGCGAGAGTCTCGACCTCCGCAACTTCTCCGTCACCTTCGAACGCTTCGGCGGCGGTTGGCAGCCTCCGCAAGGACACCCGCACCGGCGCGGGCACCGGCACACGATCCAGGAAGAGGTCTACTTCCTCGTGTCGGGCCGCGCGCAGGGGAAGTTCGACGGCGAGGTCGTCGACATCGCGCCCTGGACGGCCGTCCGCGTCCCGCCTGAGACGGTGAGGTCGTTCCGTGCAGCCGGAGAGGAGGATGCGGTGTTCGTGACGATCGGGGCGCCTCAGGTCGGCCCCGAAGACGTCGAGTTCATCCCGGACTTCTGGACCGACTAGAGAAGCGCCCGCGTCCGCGCGGCGTGCCAGTCGAGGCCGAGCGCCTCGAATCGGCCGGCCGCGCGCTCGATCAGGCTCGCGTCCTCGCGTACGACGCCAAGGGCGCGCAACGCGAATGGTTCGAGATAGGTATTGGGCTGCAATAGCCGGCCCGCCTCGGTCTCGACGCGCTCCCGCTCGCCGAGAGCCGCGAGCCCGTCGAGGTGCGTGGCCATCGAGCTTAGAAAGTACGTGGTCGACCGACGCACGCTGGGCTCGCCAAGCAACGACTCGACGGCTGCAAGATCGTTGCGGTGGAGGGCGAGCTGTACGCGCGGCGCATCCTGTAGGGGACCGTAGCCGGTCATTCTGTGGGCTCCGGCCTCCTGCTCGAGGCGGCATGCCTCTTCCTCATCGCCGAGGTAGGTGCGCGCGAGCGCGCAGACCAAGAGGGCACGCTCATTCAGAACACACGGCGTCGCGATGTTCGCCGCCACGGCGTCTTCCACGCGAGGCTGTAGTCGGCTCGCTGCCCCCCAGTCACCGAGGAGCTCTTCGAGCACCAGGCTCTGGCCGATGCCGTGCAACCGATGATGAGGAGACAGCCGGCTAGTGATCTCTTCCCCGAACCTGGCGTACCTCCGTCCTTCGTCGAATTGCCCGAGCGCGACGACAGGAGTAAGAGCGCCGCTGTAGATGTCCTGCTGGTGATCCGGATCGTCGATCTCGTCGACGAGCGAGACGCGCCGGCGAGCCCAGTCAGCTGCGTCGCCCCACTCACCCGCCGCGACCGCCGTCAGGCACCGGACGTCGTAGCCGTACGAGCGGGTGACCGGGTCGCCGAATCGTTCGGCGATCCCGCTCGCCTCGCTCGCGAGCTTGGGAGACTTGTCGTAGGCGTTGTAGCAGCGGGCGATCAGCGCCTTCGCGCGGGCCATGGTGTCGGGCGACGCCAGCTCGAGCGTCCGCCCGATCCAGTCTTCGACGAGGTCCGCCTGCGGCGGGACGCCCCACATTCCTGCTCGGATCATCGTCTGGAAGGCAAGTTCCGCGTAGAGATCCGCCGTGGTCAGATCGTCGTCAGCCAGCTCGATCGCGCGCTGCATCGCGGCAGAGAACGCCTTGCCGTCGAAGTAGATGGCGTGAGCGTGACCAATCTCCCGCCAGATCTCCACCTGTGCGTTTCGGCGCGATTCGAGCTCGACCGCGCGCTGAAGCAGTGAGACGGCGTCTTCGATCTCGTAACGACCGACTGCCAGGTCGGCCGCGCGGCGCAGCCAGGAGACGGCGCGCTGCGCACGCGTGCGAGCTCGTCGTCGTGCCCCGGCCAGGCGAGATCGACGTCTTCCGGCCGCGCTGCCTCCGCATAGTGGTGAGCAAGCATCGCTGCGTGCTCGTCACGACCTTCCCCTGTCTGCTCGAGCCATTCGGCGAACCGAGCATGCAGGCGAGCCCGCTTGGCGATGAGCAGGCTTCCGTAAGCCACATCGCGGGTGAGCGCATGCTTGATCGTAAACTCCGTCTCGCCGACAATCGAAGAGCTCGGCCGAGACCGTATGAAGTCGCGTTCCTCGAGGACGTGCAGGTCCGCTTCGACGCCTTCCAACAGCTCGGCGACGGGACCGGCCCAGAACGTTCGGCCGATCACGGCGGCCGCCTGAAGGGCCGCCTTTTCCGGTGGCTCCAGCAGGTCGATGCGCGCAGCGAGCACAGCCTGCACTGTGTCCGGGAACGACGAAGTCGCTGGGAAGCTCCCGCACCGTCCAGTCGCCGTTGCGTCGCTCGAGCACGCCTTGGTCGATCAGCGTCCGAATGAGCTCCTCGACGAAGAATGGATTGCCTTCCGCGCGCGCGAGGACGACGTCGCGAACTGACGCAGGCAGCGATGTCGGTGTCAGCTCGTCGACCAGATTGGCTGTGTCCGACGGAGTCAGCGCATCGAGCAGGATCCTCTCTGCGCCGCGATCCTCGCTGACCCAGCCGGCCGGGTCTGGGTGAGCTCCGGGCGCGCGGTTGCAAGAAGGAGCAGCGGCCCGTGGGCGCCCCGCTAATCCAGCTTCGAGCAGGTCGAGCAGCGCATCCTCGGCCCAGTGCAGGTCTTCGATCAGCACCACCGCCGGCCGATCGGCCGCGAGCTCGTCGAGGAGGGAGATCCACGCTTCGCGCAGGCGCTCGCGAGCGGCGAGTGGATGCAGGTCGACAGGTGCCTCCAGCCCGAGCGTCAACCCCAGAATCGTGTTTCGCCCAAGGCGGCGCCGCACGATCTCCTGCGGGTCGTTCTCGGCGAGGCCGAGATGCTCGCGGACGATATCGCCGACTGGCATGTAAGTGATCCCTCGGCCGTAGGAGAGGCAGCGGCCTGTGCGGAGGACCGGTTCGGGCGACCGAGAGCGGAGCCACTCCCAGAACTCGCGAAGCAATGTCGTCTTCCCGATCCCGGGGTCGCCTATGACGGTCACGAGGTGCGGCCGGCCCTCTTCGACGACGCCAAGGTACGTCCGTTGGAGAGCCTCGAGCTCTCTGTCACGGCCGACGAAGGCGCGCTGCAGTCCGCCGACACGCTGCGGTCTCATCGGCGTCACTGCGCGGACGAGGCGTCGACAGGCGACGCCGTCCGGTTTTCCCTTGGCCGGAATCGTCGCCGGCTCCGAGAACTCGAACGCGCCCGACAAGGCCGTGACCGTGCGCTCGCCGACCAGAATCTCACCCGGCCGAGCGCCCTGCTCGAGACGGGCTGCAATGTTGACCGTATCGCCCGTGACGAAGGAACTTCCGACGCGGGCCTGTCCCGCGACGACCTCACCGGTGTTCACGCCGATACGTAGCGAGAGCACATCGCCGAACAGTTCGTCGAGACGTTTCTGCATCGAAAGCGCCGCGTGTAAGGCGCGCTCCGCGTGGTCTTCCTGAGCTGCGGGAGCGCCGAAGGCCGCCATGACCGCGTCGCCGGCGAACTTCTCGACGGTTCCGCCAGCATCGGCGATCTCAGTCGCCATTGCGTCGTAGAACCGATTAAGTAGGGAGCGCGTTCGCTCGGCGTCCTGGGAGCTGGCGAGCTTCGTCGAGCCTACGAGGTCCGCGAAGAGGACAGTTGCGAGTTTCCGCTCTTCGCTCGGCTGAGCCGGTTCGGAGATCGGCGCGCCGCAGTTGGGGCAGAATCGAGAAGCAGCAGGGGCAGATAGCCCGCAGTTCGGACAGAACGCCACGCAGGGATTATTCGCTGCGCCTTGCGCACTGCCAAGTCAGTGGGCGGTACTGGGCTCGAACCAGTGACCCGCAGCGACTCGGCATCTTTCGAGCGGCAGGGCGAGTACGTCAAGATGCAGCACGACACGCCCGCCCTAGCCTGGGGCGGGGTCGCCGTCGCGTCGCAGCCGTTCCCTGAGCTCGGCGCGCAGGATCTTGCCCGCGGCGTTCCGTGGGATCGACACGACCGACTCGATCTTGCACATCGTGGCGAGCGGACCAAGGACCGCATCCAGGGTTCCCCGCAGCTCGTCGGCTATCGGTGGGCCGTCTTGGGACCGCACGACCGCGACGACGATGCGGCCGTCAACGTCGACCGCCGCCGCGTCGGCGATCCGCGGAGCACCGTACAGCGCGCGCTCGATCGTGGCCGGGTACACCGAGACGTCGCCGATCCGCATCGCGGATGAGGCTCGATCCAGGAACGTGAGGTACCCATCCTCGTCGATCGTCCCGACGTCGCCGGTTGGGAACCAACCGTCGGCGTCTCGGACGTTCGGACGTCGCCAGTAGCCGGCGGTGACGTTCGGCCCACGGATCCACCACTCGCCGATCTCACCCGGCGCACAGGTGGTCCCGTCGGCCCGCGTCGCCCGCACCTCGACAAAGGGCAGCGGCCTGCCTACGGTGTCCGCACGCGTCGAGGCCTCCGGCTCCTCGAGCAGTGAGACGACGGGCGCGGCCTCGGTCAGTCCGTAGCCGTGCAGTAGGTTCACGCCACGATCGAGGTAGGCTCGGAGCAGCGGCGTGGGTACGAGGCCTCCGCCCACCACGCCGGTCCGCACGCTCGTGAGATCCGCCTCGGGCCAGCTCGCGGACCGGACAACCGACTCCAGGAGGTCCGGGTTCGCGAACACCACGGTGACGCGCTCGCGTTCGATCGTCTCGATAACGCCCGGACCGTCGACAGTCCCCGGGATCGCGATCGCGCCGCCTGCGAACAGCGTTGGCAGCACGGTGACGCCGATGCCCCCCATCCGAGTGAACGGCACCGCCGCCAGGCTCACGTCCCGCGGCCCGAATGCACATGCCGCCACCATCTGGATCACGTCCCAGAGGACGTTCGCCTCCGACAGCATCACCCCCTTGGGTACGCCGGTCGTCCCCGACGTGTACGCGAGGATTACGAGGTCGCCGGGGTCGACGTCGCGCGCCGGTGGTGTGTCGGCCGACCGCGGGTGCGACGCGAGCTCATCCAGGTCGATCGCGGGGACGTCGGCGGGCGGATAGGACGCTGGCGCGGCGCGGATCACGAGGGCCGCCTCCGCGTCCTCCAGGATCTTTACGACCTCGTCCTCCGGACGTGCCGGATGGATCGGGACCCATACCGCGCCGATCGATGCTGCCGCGAAGAGGGTCGAGGGCGCCGATGGGTGGTTCCCGCCATGGAAGGCGACCCGGTCGCCCGGCGCGATGCCGACACGCGCGAGGTAGGCGGCGATCGCGCGCACCTCGGCGGCCAGCTCGCGGTACGAGCGTCGCACGTCTCCCGCGATAACGGCCACCTCGTTCGGTGACCGCGCGGCTCGCCGTTCGATCCATGATCCGAGACCCGGGTACCTCATCCGTGGATGCTAGCCCGAGGCGATGCCCGGTCCGTGAGTGGGGTAACGGAGAGACCTCGGGCGCCGGCCCCTGTTCGCACGCAAGGACAGAAGTGGGTGAGGTGCTTGCGGCAGTACCTCGCCAGGCCGTCGTGCCTCCTCACGTGGGTTGCCCCACCAGGGCCGCATCCTCAGATTCCTCCCCAGAGCTCATTCCCGACGAGGATGTAGCGTCGCATCGTGACGTTGACGACGGGCACATGCCTGCCTGGCTACGCCTCGGACATGACGCATCGCCGCGCGGCCGAGGATTCTCACGATTCGGTAGCGCTAGGCCCGTGCCTGACCATGGCGGATGTCTCTCACGGCGGCTCTGCGAGCCGCCCGCCCGCCTCCAACTCGCGCTCCTCGTCCTAGGCTCTCCGCGAGCTCAGGATCGTCGCCATGTACTTCATCGATGAAGCGCTCGGCGTCCTTGCGCCGGATGACCTCATTCCTGCGCATCGAGGGTGCACAGGATCATGAAGGCACGTTGGGCAGCCGAGGGTGGGCTGTCCCACAGGAACACGACCTTGCGTCTCCGCTCGAGCCGGGATGCCACTACGTCCGCCGTCGCCACGGATGTGTAGGCGTCGAAGACGCGCTCGGCGTCCTTCTCCGATCCGCCCAGCGCGACCGTCACGGCATCTCCCCCGATGCTCGTCCGCAAAGCACCGCGCTTGGCGCTGAGCGCGACGGCATCCTCGACAACCGGCTCGTACGGCGTGCTGCGCTCGGTCAGGCACGTCTGAACCTTCGCGAGGTATGAGGGCTCGTCCGTAGTCGCCTCCCGAACCAGACCGCCAAGCACCTGCGCCACCGCGATCGCGCTGACGACCGCCACGCCGATGGCCATCCATCGCCGTTCAGCCCGACGCGCGTGCGCTGTCCCGAGCGAGCTCACCAAACGAGGAACGGAAGCTGGGCGACTGCCGACGCCACGAGAGCGACCGCAAGAACGACCTCGAGGATGCGACGTCGTGAGAGCACGTCGAACGCGAAGCCGAAGCACAGCGCCAGAGCCGGGGCGGCCGAGAGGGCGTATGTCCCCTTGATTGTGTCGCCGTCCGTCGACGGATAGGCCACTGAGAGGAAGAGGATCGACGCGACTGCAGCAACGGGGGGCAGCGCTGCGATCAGCCGCCCGACATCCTCCCGAGGGCGTGTTAGCGCGAGACCGAGTAGAGCGACGATTCCCGCAAGCGCGAGCGCCGTCGGCAATACGCCGAGCGCGCTCTGGCGGGCGAGCGTGGCGTCGACCGCATCCGTTCTCTCTCCGCGACCCGGGCCCCACGACCAGATACCAAAGTAGTCACCCCAGGTCTCTGCGTATAACACGGGCCAGAAGCGATCGTTGAAGGATCCCGACCACGGGTTTCGCACGATCTCGGGGACGCGCGCGTCGACGTAGAACGCGAGCGGCCGACGTGCGAGCAGAAACGTTTCGGGCTGAGGGCGGTTGAAGACTGGATTCGCGTACCGAGTAGCCTGGTACCCGTACCACGGGGCCGGAACGACCGCGGCGACCAGTACGACGACCCCGAGCGAGGCCAGCACACGCCGGCGAATGGCAGGATCCGTGAACGCGACGACGCCGAGCACGAGCACGGTGACGGCGGCCATCCACAGCGACCATGCGCGAACGAGCTGCCCGAGGGCCAGGAGCGCTCCAAGCGTGACCGCGAGCCACAAGGAGTAGCGGCGTGCGCGAACCATGTGCGCGAGGACGAAGAGCGCTCCGGCGGTGAGAAGCATCCCGAGCGGTTCCGGATGGAACATCGCGCCGGCTTTCACAACGGTCGGGAGGAACGCGAAGAACGCCGTGGCAGCGAGCCACACGAGCGGCCTCGATGGCCACAGGGTCCGGGCGAGAAGGAGGACGAGCACACAGGTACCGATGACAGCCGCGGCGCTCACGAGCTGGCCGGGATCACCCGGATCCTCGCGATCGAGACCTCTCCCCAGTTCGACCGCTGCACCGGAGACAGCCGGATATCCCGGAGGGGTGTGGTAGACGCCCGTTCCCTCAGGCAGCGTTCCGCGCGTCACGAGGTCGTGTGCATATGAGATGTACTCACTCGCGTCGTAGCCGCCCACAGACGGGTACGTCAGGGCGTTTCGTACGGTGACGACTGCGAGCAGGACGACGATCGCGAGCGAGCAGGCGACCGACACCCTCGCGGTCATGAGCTCTTGGGCTTCCTTCTCGACCGTATGGCGTCGGTCGGCCACGCAACAAGCTAATCGGCCGTCCCGGACCGCAGAGTCATCGACGACCGGGTGGACGATCACTCCGGACGCATCGGGACGCGGCGAGTTCGGGGCGAACGTGACCCTCGAGTGACCATTCATGACCCGCTGTGACCCTGGTTGGCGAGCACCGGAACAGCGCCTTCGTCGAAAAGACGCCGCTTCAGTGGTCACGCCGCTGGCACGATGAACCGCCCGTGGTCACCGAGGTACTCCTCGGCGACGGGCTCGTCGAGATTCACGTCGGTCGCGGGATCTGGCAGACCGTCACGATCTAGGCACTAGAGGATCAGACCGCCGCGCGCCGAGAAGCCGCCTGTGCCGGGCCGGTGCGGTCTCCCTCCCTCTTCCCCTGGGAGGTCGAGTTCATCCGGCCCGGCACTCACGCCGTCGAGGGCATCGACTAGCGTCTGTCGCAACGTCACTGCGCGTGCTTCGGTCGGCGCGTGTACGCCTCGGGATTCCAAGTCGGCTCGGATTCCACTTTTCCGAAGCTGAGAATCAACTGTCGCATCGCGGGTGACATTGCACTCTCGTCCCGATCGGGTCGCCTACTATCCCCGGCCGTCCGTCCATTGCCGTTCTTCGGTGCGTGTTTCATTCCCCAATCCCCTTCCAGTCGTTTGTTCAGCGTTGAATTACGTTCGCTGGCTAGACGAGCTGGCTCGTCACGCCGGCAGCGCCTCGACAACCAGTCGAAATTGCGCCGAGCCGCGAGGCGTACATGCGGTCAATACAAGGCGCTCATGGCCGACGGCATCGGCGATGTGCAGATTCTTGGCCGAGATCACTCGACTCCGCAAAACGCGGTACGCATACGTTCGTCCGAGGTAGGCGATCTGAATCCGGTCGCCGTGCTGAAGACGCTCGAGGAAATAAAACGGCCGAGAGTGCGTCGTTCGATGTCCTGCCACTGCGATCGTGTCTCCGCCGCCTGGGCGTCCCGTGATCGGCCACCACGCAGGCCCGCTGTTGAGCCGTGATGCCGCGAAGATCCGAGACTTCAAGTGGAGACGCGGTATCCAAAGCCTCGTAAGTGCCGCGAGCGCGTCTTTTGTTGAGGAACTCGAAGCTGAGGCTGTGCTCGCAGCGGAGGAACCTGTCTCGACTGGACCCGCGACAGCGGAGCCCCCTCAGGCTCTGCGTCCCCCGCCATCCCGGTGTGAACGAAGAACCCCGCGCCCGCACCCAAGGCAAGTGCTGCGGCGAGTACGAGCGCGGTTCTTCGCATTTACAGAGTGAGCGGCGCTTGCTGCGCCTGCCGTGTGGGCTTCGGCGCGTCGGCCGTCACGCCGAGGGCTTCAGCCTGCTTCTTCGCTGCCGCTGCCACCGGAGGCGTTCCCACGATCGTAGGTGCCGCTGGCGATTCCGTCGCCTGCGTGGAGCTTGGTTCGCTCGACGGGGTCGACGGTGGCGACGCGTTGCTTCCGCCGCTCGTTGGGACGGTCACCTGTGGCGTCGTATCGTTGGGAGTGGTTTCGCTCGGCGTGGAGTCCGTCGGAGTGGTGGTCTCCGTAGGCGTCGTGGTTGGAGTGTTGGAGTGGTCTCCGTTGGAGTTGTCTCGTCGCCCTTGCAGTGATCTTCGTTCACTCCGCCGTTGTTTCCGTGAACCTCGCAGTCCTTGCCCTTGTCGGGCTGAGGGTCTTCCTTGCAAGGCTTGGCGGAGTTCCCGTGCTCGCACTCGTCCTGTCCAGGCGGTGACGGAGGCTTGTCGTTAACCCCGGCAACGGCAACGCCTGACACAGCGAAGCCGAGCACGCCCATCATGACGGCGAGCAGAAGTGTTCGCCAGATGCTTTTTCATCAATTCCTTCCCCCGGTTGGTGGGCTGTTCTTCCCTACGCCAGATGGTCGAGGCAGACTCACCCTTTAGGAATCCCTCGTTCGAGTAACCCTTCTGGATTTCCCTCGATCGAGGGGCCTTTCGGCTAGCCAATCAGTCCGCGCCCACCTCGAGCTCCCGCTCCTCGATCCGCAGGTAGCTCGCGAGTTTGGGCTCGTCGCCTCGAACCTCCTCGCTGAAGCGCTCGGCATCCTCCCGTCGGACAAGCGGTCTTGAATCGTGCAATCTGCCGGCATGGATGAGGCGACAGTCAGAGCGATGCTCACGCAGCACTTCGATAACGCCGGCAGTGATCCCGATCTCGCGCACGCGATGTACCACGAGCGACGCGGTACTCGAATTTCCACAGTCCGGAGAGCGTTTCGTCGGGGTCGCGAACCTCCGTGAATGGAGAAGCAACTACCCGGCGTCCACTTCCTTCGAGTTCCGGGAAGTGCGGGGCCGGGACGACTTTTGGGTTGCCGAGATTTCAGTCCGCTACGACCAGGGGCCTGCAAGCTTCGGCGTCAGCGTCCTCGAGCTTCGCGAAGGCAAGATCGCGCGTGAGTCGATCTACGTCACCGAGGGCTGGGAGCCGCCAGATCGTGCCGTCCCGCCCGCCCGCGTCGCGGATCAGGTCGTCCATCGACTTCGGGCCGGGTGTCGGCGGCGCGCTTCTCACGCCCTGCGTGACGAGCGGGCGCGACGGCTGCGGCTCGTCAGTCTCGGAGCGTCGCGTCGGATCGCCCCAGCGTTCGGGATAGTTCGCTTCGAGCAGCAGCGCAGCCGCGCGCCAGTCGGGAGCGACGCGTCGATGACGCAGCTCGATCGAGCAGCGACGCGGCAGCGCGTCGTGCAGAAGCGCTGATCGGCTCGACCGCCGATCGGCCCGTCGCACGTCTCGCACGTCCTCACGCGCTACCCGTCCTGTGGGTCGTCGGGGCGAGATCGTGATCGTCTTCTCGATCGTTACCGCTGGTGGTGGCAACTCGTCAGAACTACGAGGGACGAGGACGGCGAGCAGGAATCCGGCGGTGGCGATCGCGATCGTGGCGAGCGCGATCCAGACGACTCGTCGGGACACGATCGGATCGTAAGCCGACCGTAGCCGTTACAGGTGAAACGGCTCGGCGGTTTCTTTCCTCAGGTTCAGCGCGCATCGCGTTCTGGAATCGTTCGCGCGGAGGGGCTCCCCCCGGCCTCATCCGCGCCCCGCGGAATTGACCCGATTGGGCCCTACCAGGCGAGGTGAGGAAAGGACACACTGCCAACAACGCATTACTCCCTGAGGAGTGGGATATGAGCAAGAAGGTTGTCGGGGCGGCTGTCGTTGTTGCCGTTGCCGGTTCACTGGTGTTCGTCGCAATGGCCGTCGCAAGTGCTTCGACACCGATCGCAAGCAAGGTCACCGGCACGAGCGTCGCCGCTGCCGCGCCCAAGCCCAAGCCAGCGACCGCGTCGCCGTATGTGGGCGGGAATCCAACGATTCGACTGCCAGCAGGGCGGCCGGGTCGCATAGATGTCGTTGCAACCGGGCCGTACGACGACTTGCTTCCCGTCGTAGTCCGCAACAACACGAACGCGACTGCAACGCGCATTAAGGTCTCAGGCAGCGCTCACACGCCATCCGGGAAGCTGCTAGCTGTCGGTGAAGATCAGACGCTGAGCCCGAATGTCGTCAAGCCAGGGGAGATCTCGTTCGGGTACGTCTACTTCGATGGAGCGGAATTGCCCGCTGATGCACGTTTTCGTATCAGCGCAACGTGGGATCGGAGTTTGGCGAAGTATGAGAATCGGCGCGATCTCGTGCTAATCAACGCCGGCGGCGTCGCAGACCGCATCGTTGGCTTCGCTCGGAACCTCCACAAGGATCGTGTCACCCTCGCGGAGGCTGACGCGGCATGTTTCTCCAGCACGGGCAAGCTACTCGGTACCGTCAGCGACTCCCTTGCACAAGACACGATCAGGGCGGGCCAGAGAGTCCCGTTCCAGATCTCACTCTACGACGAATGCCCGAAGTTCCTTGTTGCCGTCGCCGGCTACGAGGACTGACATGAGGCCGGAGTAGAGCCCGTAGATCTTCCGACAGAGCCCGCCGCTGGCGGGCTCTGGTCGTTAAGACTGCGCGAGGGCAGCGACAGCGCGCATCGCGTTCTGAATCGTTTCGTCGAGGAGGGCTCCCCCCGTCCTCATCGCGTGCGGAACCGTTCGACCTGAACGCGAACGCCGTCGAAGTCCGACGTCGAGGCAACTTGATCGAGGAATCGTTCGAGCGTGTCGACGCACGCTTCAGCGAGTCGCGTGATCTCGTCGGGCTGAAAGTCGGCGAGTGACAAGCGTCGCCACGCCAGATGAGCGACCTTCGCGTCGACCCGGCTGCGATCGTCGTCGTCGAGAAACCCGTGCTCGTCCCACGTGCTCAGCCAGTCCCTCGCATACGCACCGTCCGTGTGCTGCCGCTCGCGCCCACCGAGAAACTCGTCGAGCAGGCGCAGATGAACGAGCGCTGCTTCGAGCAGCGCTTGCCCGTCCGACCTGAGACGCGGCTTCCCATCGGGCCGCGACGCTTCTTGTCGAGCCGCTCGAGGAGCCCGACCTGTTCGACGAGCATCGAGCCTCGTACTCGATCTGCCTCTCGGCGAACGTCTGCCGATCTGCGCTGCTCATGCGATCGCGAAGCCGCTAGCTCGGCGCGGCGCGATCTTCGGAGCGCGCGCGTGATCATCGGGCGCGAGCGACGGAAGTCGAAGCACGACGAACTCGCCACCGTCGCGCTGCTCGCGCTCGACGCCGTTCGCTCGAGGCTCGGCGAGCAGTTCGCGTCGCGCTTCTGCGTTGACGACCTGCTCGTGTCCGAGTAGCCGCATCAGGTTGCGAAGCGAGGCCGGGGCGGGTTCGTCTGCGCCCGCCTTAGCGGGCATCGACACATCCCTTCCATCCGAGCTTCGAAGCGCGGTTGTGCGTGTCGTAGGTGAGCGGGATTGCCTTCTGTAGACCCGCCGCGAATCCGACGAAGTCTCCACGTCTCGCGGCGTCTCGCGCTTCGATCTCCGCGTCCAGGAGATCCTCGTACCGGCTGACGAGTGCTTCCGTCTGACGTTCGATGGACTCCTCTGGTCGGAGCGCGTTCAGCTCTCCGACGACCGTTTCTAGCGCCGGGATTATCTCGTCGAGGTAGTCAGCGTTTGGGCCGAGTTTGTCCGTCCTCGGATCTTCCGCGTCCGCTGTCGAACGCAAGAACTGCTCGCAGATCGCACTCGCCTCCTGAGCGAGCTCGCGCGACGAGAGAACCGGGCCATCATCGTCCCCAGCGCAGCCGCTCATGGTGAGCACCGCTACGACAACGGCACCGAGTCGACCGACGGGCACTCTCTTCACGGTACTCGTCACCGTCCGCAGAACGACCTCGACGCGGTAGATCGCGTCGACGCTCGCGACGAACGTCATCCCGTTCGACGGGCGCGGGCGCGGCCACAACTCTCTAGGCGAAGTTCTCGAAATTCACGAGCAGTTCGAGGGAGCTCCGGCTCTCCCACGTATCTGCCTTGAACCGCTCGTGGTAGGCGTCGATCGGGTGAGACGAGTGTTCTGCCGCCTCACGCGCAGCTGAAAGGCTCCGTGCCTTCATGTAGTAGACGAGGTAGTCACCCTGCTCGGTCGAGTCCAAGAAGACGGACTCGACTACGACGCCTTCGTCGCGAAGCGTTGCCAGAACCTCCTCGGCTCTAGAGCGAAGCTCGTCCGCCCACTCGTGGACTTGCTCGAGTGAACCGGGCTTGAGCCTCACCTTGACGCAGACCGTCTCCACCGCCGCAGCTTGACGGCTCGTGCGATGGCCGTCGAGTGGCCGTTCAGACATGGCTGCGAGCATTTCGCGAGCACGAGCTCGCGAGCGTTCTCCCCTTAGACGACGAAACCCCCGCATTAGCAGGGGCTTCAGAGGTGGGCGGTACTGGGCTCGAACCAGTGACCCCCAGCTTGTCGAGCTGGTGCTCTCCCAACTGAGCTAACCGCCCCGGGAGGTCGATTGTAGCGACGAGCTTCGCCGAGCACCTGGGCGTGCATTCACGGCGATCTTGACGACGATGAGAGTTCGGGCGTAACGTCGCAGCGTGTCCTGCCGCGTCGTCTGCATCTCTCGTGCCGATGGAGCCGGTGGCGATGAAGTCGGGCATCTCGTCGCCGAACGGCTGGGGTTTCAGTACGTCGACGAGGAGATCATCGTCCGAGCAGCGGCGAAGGGAGGCCTCTCTCCCGGCGATGTTGCAGACGAGGAGCGGCGGAAGTCGATGTTGAGTCGATGGCTGCAGGAGATGGGTAGGGGTGCGGCAATCGAGAGCTATGGGCTTGCCGGCGCCGCCGAGCTTGCAAGCGAGGGCACGCCGCCCGACGTCATCCGCAGCCTGATCTCCGACGCGATCGAGGCGACAGCCGCGAGCGGCGACGTCGTGATCGTCGCGCACGCCGCTTCGCGCGCTCTCTCAGGGCGACCTGATGTGCTTCGTGTTTTCGTGACTGCGTCTCTGGAGACGCGTGCGAAGCGATTCTCGGAGGTGAACGGGGTCGCGCCGAAGGAGGCCGCAAGGTCGATCAAACAGGCCGACGCGGCACGCGCAGACTATCTCCGCCGCTTCTACGGTCGTCGACGCCGAGCTACCGACCCACTACGACCTCGTGGTCAACACCGACGTCCTGAGCATCGAGCAGGCGGCCGCGCTGGTAGCCCAGGCGGCGAGCTCGCCCGCGTAGCTCCGCGAGAGTCAGCCGTTCAGAAGATCTCGGCGCACCACGGGGCGCGGTCGGTCGCGAACAGCGCATCCGCGCGCGCGATGCCGCCGCGCCGCGACTCCTCGACGAGCCCGGCGCGCGCGAGCTGCGCGAACGAGAAGCCGCCGAGGTAAGTTCCGCCGAGGGCTGTGACGTCCAGTCGGAGGTCGGGAGCCCGTGTGGAGCGACGAGCGGCGCCGTTCGAAGCGTCCACGTGCCGACGTTCCAGGGACAGAACGCGTCCGTGACTTCGAACGTCACCCGGCCGTCCGCGGCGTAGCCGCGCGCCGACAACGCGGTGCCGACGTCGACGAGTCGCACCCACAATCCGTCGCCCACCCTCAAGCGCAGGCGTCCGATGCGCGCGGCCTGGTGCTGAAGCGGGTGATCGATGGGAAGAAGCCAGGCCCGGATCTCGTCGACCCAGTCGATCTCGAACAGGAATCGCCAGATCTCCCGCGTCGCTGAGTGGTCCAGCCCGAGCGCCTCGACGACCCGCAGGCGGTGCTTCCACTCGCCGGACTCCTCGGTCTCGGCGTGGCGAAACAGCGCGTAACCGGCGTTGCGGCCGTCGAGCTCGAGGAGCGCGTAGTTCAGCGGCCCTGCACCGAAGGACGGTTGTCGGGGTCGTCGCGAAGCCGGCGAAGCTCCCACCAGTCGCGGGTGCGCGACATGAACCCCGGCGTCTGCTTGCGGATTCGGTCGTAGATTCGGGAAACGTCGCGAGCGCCTCCGACTTCTCGACGAGCCGAACCTGGCCAGTGCGCCCAGGGCCGCTAATTGCTGCCCATGTGCGCGGCAACCGCATCTCCGTGAACAGCGACGCCATGCCGTATCCGAAGCGACCGTAGATGACCTCTTCCGACGCGAAGAGTGCCGCCACCGGCTCACCCCGCTCCCGCACGTCGTCGAGCTGGACGCGCATCATCCTCGTGAGCAACCCCCGGCGCCGGTGCGAGGGAAGCACCCGACGACCGTGACGCCCGCGCAGGCACCGGGGCCCCTCCGGGTACGGTCATCTCGAAGGTGAAGGCGCCGGCGCCTCCGACGATCTCCTTTCCGTCGAAGGCTGCGTGCATTCGCTCCGGCGCGAGGATCTTGGAAAAGCGTTCGACGTCCTCCGTTGTGGGAACCCAGCCGAAGTAGTGGCCGATCGCCGCGACGGCGCGGCCGAGCTCCTCGAGCGAACGGCAGGTGCGAACCCGGTACGCCATGCTGCGGATCCTAGTTACGCGTGCGACGGTCGCTACGAGCTACGCGATCTTCTCCAGCGGGGCGTAGTCGACCATCAGGCGTCGCTCGGTCCCGTCGCCGGCGAACCGAATGGTCACGACACCCCCAGGCTCGATTCCCGTGACGACCCCTTCGCCCAGCGAGCCGTGTCGAACGCTGTCACCGGTGGAGAGGGCGATGCCCGGGCGCGGCTCCATCGCGGAGCTCGCCGGCGAGCCGTAGCCGCTTCATGACGACGGGCGAAGCCGCTCTCGCTCCACCTCGGAGGGCAGCTCGTCGACGAAGCGCGAGGCCAGGTTGTAGCTCCTCCGGCCGAGAAGTGAGCGCGAGAGGGTATGCGTGAGCGTAAGACGCTCCATCGCGCGAGT
>CAVRLG010000011.1:0-127900 GCA_963722035.1 uncultured Thermoleophilia bacterium | reverse complement strand
CGGGCCGGAACCCGACGAGTTGCCCGGAGCCGCCGATTCCGGCACCAAGTGCAGCGGAGGGCAGGAGGTTCATCGCGGGCGACCCGATGAATGTCGCGACGAAGGTGTTCACGGGGCTCATGTAGAGGTCCTTCGGCGTGCCGATCTGCTGCAGCACGCCCAGGTTCATCACGGCGATCCTGTCGCCCATGGTCATCGCCTCGATCTGATCGTGCGTCACGTAGATCGTCGTGGTTCCGAGGCGGTCCTGGAGCTTCAGGATCTCTGCCCGCGTCTGGACACGCAGGGCTGCGTCGAGGTTCGAGAGGGGCTCGTCCATGAGGAACGCGGCCGGCTCGCGGACGATCGCGCGGCCGAGGGCAACGCGCTGTCGCTGTCCCCCGGACAGCTGCTTAGGCTTGCGCTTTAGCAGCGGGTCGAGCTCGAGGATCTCCGCCGCTTCACGGACGCGACGTTCGATCTCCTGCTTCGAGACATCGAAGTTCTTGAGGCTGAACGCGAGATTGCTGTACACGGTCATGTGCGGATAGAGCGCATACGACTGGAACACCATTGCGATGTTGCGCCGCCCCGGAGCGACGTTGTTGACGACGCGCTCGCCGATGAGGATCCGCCCCTCGGTCACGTCCTCGAGCCCGGCGAGCATGCGCAAGGCAGTCGTCTTGCCGCAACCGGACGGGCCGACGAGGACGAGAAACTCCCCGTCGACGACGTCGATCGAGAGATCGTCGACAGCAGTCGTCTCGTCGAAGCGCTTCGTCACGTGCTCGTACGTGATCGTCGCCATCAGGAGGCCTCCTCGAGGATCGGCGAGGGCAGGACGAAATGCGCGGTGGCGAGGAAGGTGTACGCGACAGTCAACGTCAGGAAGGGCATGATCAGCGGCGGCTATGCCGGCAAGGTTGATGAGAAGCAGCGCGAGCCCGAGCACAAGCGTCGCACGAGGGCCGCGAGGCGACGAAGGCGCCGGCGCCGCGCGCAACCGCGCGCAGGCCGCGACTCCGGCTCGGCAATCGCGAGCGTCCACAGGACGAGTCCGTAGATCCCGAGCAGGACGAGGACGTACAGCGTCAGAAACGCGAGTGGCCAGATTGCGCAGGCGCCGTAGAAGCGTAGGGCTACAGCACCCAGCCCGAGGAGCGCGCAGCCGAGGACGGAGAGGACGAGGCCACGCCGCCAGTGCAGGCGCAGTCCCTCCCAGGCGTCGGCGAACGCGAGATCCCTCGGTTCGCACCAGCGTTACTGAGCAATGGACGATGACGGCGGCCGCAGGGCCCGCGGCGGTGATGAGCACGCCCGCGACCGGCAGGGCGAGAGCGGCGAGAATGCTTGCAACGAGGACGACCCCGAGCGCGGCGTTCAGCGCGACGAGGCGCCACGAGTTGGCGTAGAAGTCGCGCAGCGCGAGCACCAGCGCGTCCCTCGGCCTCATCCCTTGATCCCCGCAGCCGTGACCCCGGCGATGAAGAAGCGCTGGAAGACAAGGAAGATGACGAGGATCGGCAGGATCGCGATGATGCTCCCGGCCATCAGCTGGGGCCACAGCGTCTGGTACGTGAACGTGAACTGCGCGAGCCCGAGCTGCATCGTGTACAGGTCCTCGTTGCCCTGCCCGAAGAGGATCAGTGGCCAGAAGAAGTCGTTCCACGTCCCCTGGAACTGGAGGATCGCGAGAGCTGCGATCGCGGGCGCCGCAAGCGGGAGCATCACGCGCCAGAAGGTCTTGAAGAACCCGGCACCATCGAGCTTCGCCGCCTCTTCGAAGTCTTTCGGAATGGTGAGGAAGTACTGGCGCATGAAGAACAGATTCACCGCGGAGACGAGACTGATCAGGATGTAGCCCGAGAAGTTCCCGATCAGATGCCAGTCCGTGAGCATCACGAAGACGGGAATGAGACGCAGCTGGTCGGGGATCATCAGCGTTCCGAGCACGAGCAGGAAGAGAATTTCCCGACCCGGGAAGCGCAGCCGCGCAAAGGCGTAGCCGCCGAGCGCTGCGAGGAAGAGGTTCAGAGCGGTGATGACGACGGCAAGGAAGAGGCTGTTGAGCGCGTAGCGCTTGAAGTCGTATTCCGTCCACACGCTCTTCCACGCCGCTGTCGTGAAGGGGTGCGGGATGAAGTTGAAGTTGGCCGTATCGGGGAGCGTCTTCAACGAGGTCGAGAGCGTCCAGACGAACGGCGTGAAGTAGAGGAGGGCGATGGCCACGAGCAGGCCGTAGAGGACGATCTTGCCGACGATTGCAGAGCGCGCGCGAGGCGGGATGGACGGCTCCGCGACGGCGGGGGCGGACGACTGGAGCATCACCCGATGTCCGTCCGGCCGAGGGTGGCGCGCTGGATCAGCGTGAGGAGGAGGATCGCGACGAACATCACGACGCCGGCGGACGCAGCGACGCCGAAGTTGGCGGACTTGAAAGCCTCGTTGTAGATGTAGAGGACGGCCGTGTAGGTCGAGTAGACGGGGCCGCCCGTGCCTCCGGAGACGATGAACGACTGGTCGAAGATCTTGAGCGCCCCGATGCCGAAGACGACGAGCACGAAGAAGTGCGCCGGCTTGAGAAGCGGGAACGTGATCCGCCAGAACGTGCGCCAGGTGCTCGTCCCGTCGATCGCCGCCGCCTCGTAGACGTCGGTCGAGATCGACTGGAGCGCGGCGAGGTAGAAGAGCATCACCGTGCCCGCGGTCGTCCATGCGTTGAGGCCCACGATCGACCAGAGCGCGGTGCTGGGGTCGCCGAACCAGGCTTGGTGACCGCCGATGATCGCGTTCAGGAGTCCGTTCGCGTTGAGGATGTAGATCGCGATCGCGGTGATCGCGGCCGAGGAGACGAGCGAGGGGAAGTAGAACGCCGAGCGGAAGAAGAGACGCCCGCGGATCCTCGCGTTGATCACGAGCGCGATGAGCAGACCGAGCGCCATCTCGAGGGGCACGACCACGAGCGTGAACGCGATGGTGTTCCGAATGGCTCGGCGAAAGATCGGGTCGTCGAAGAGCGTGCGGTAGTTCTCGGCGCCGACGTTGCCGGTGCCCGGGGCCTTCCCGAGGATCCCCCACTCGTGGAAGCTGATGTAGATCGCGTACCCGAGCGGGTAGATGAAGAAGATCCCGAAGATCACCATCGGCAGCAGGACGAACGCATAGCCCCAGCCGGCCTCGCGGACGCGTGCCCCGAAGAGTGAGCCTCGCTTTCGGGAGGGGATCGACTCGGTCGCGGTGGTCATTGCGTCCTGCCCCCTCCGCGCGGCCAGCGCCGCGCGGAGGGGTCGAAGGATCGTCCGTCTAGCCCTTCAAGGACGACGCGACGTGGGCCAGCATTTGCGACGTCGTCATCGAGCCGTTGATCACAGCCTGCAGGTCGTTGTTCATGATCGTGTAGGTGGCATCGAAGTTGGGGAATTGCCAACCGCGTGAGAACGGCCCCGAGGCAAGGAACGCCTGCCGCCCGCCTTTTGCCTTCACGTCGGAGCGCGAGGGGAGTGAGAACCCGTAGTTCATCCAGGTCTGCATCCCGACCTTGCCCGTCAGCCAGCTCAACACCGTCCAGGCGGCCTGCTTGTTCTTCGAAGCCTTCGCCAACGAGTACGAGACCGTGAACCCGAGGTTGGCGTTGACCTTGCCCTTCACCATCGGGCCAACGGCGAACTTCACCTGCGGGAAGTTCGCCGGCATGTACGGCATCACCCAGTTGCCCTCGAAGATGATCGCCGCCTTCTCCTTGCCGAGCGCCTCACCCGGCCAGCCAACCCCGAGTTGGGTCGGCGTCGCTGCGAGACCCTTCTTGATCAGCCCCACGTAGAAGTTCACCGCCGCGGCAACGGCCGGCGACTGCACGTTCGCGAGCGAGCCCTTGTTCTGGTAGATGAACGCGAGCATCCGGGCCCAGTCGGGGTTGAGACAGATCGGCTTTCCGCCGGGCACCGCGTTGGAGGAAGCGAGCTTCTGGGCAGCAGCCGTCAGCTCGGCCCAAGTCCGGGGCGACTTCTTGATCCCAGCCTTCGCGAACATGGCCGTGTTTATCTCGACCGCGAGGGGCGACCAGTCCTTCGGGAACCCGTAGTAGTTCTTCCCGACCTTGAACGTGTTGAGGAGGCCGGGATAGAACTTGCTCGTGTCGTACTTGCTCGCCTTGATGTACGTGTTCAGCGGCTGGAGCACGCCCTGCTTCGCCCACGTCGAGACGCGGGCAGAGTCGACGTAGAAGACGTCCGGCGGGTTCTGGGCCGCAAAGCGGGCAGTCATCGCCGGCGTGTAGTCGCCGTTGATCACCGAATAGTCGACGTGGATCGCCCGGTGAGTGCTGTTGAATTTGTCGACGACCTGTTGGAACAGGTCATCCTCGGTCTTCCCAGCCGACCACCCCGAAAGTGTCACGTTCGTTACCTGGGCGCTCTTCTCAGATCTCGCCTGCGCTGTCGCGGCACCGACCACGACCGTCAGGAGTGCGAGACTGAGAAACGCCGCAGACGCTGCGAGTGCTTTGCGCATCTGACAGACCTCCTGGTTATGTGAGCCCACCTCCAGCCTGTGCGGCTGGTGATGCGAGCATACTCCTCAACGCAGCCCAAGTGCTCACGTCACGTTCGCGAAGCACGCAGGAGGTGTCTATTCTGCGGAGCGCGTCGCGACGAATGAGCGTCACCGAAAAACGCCGGAGAAGGCGGCGATTCGTGCCTCCTGAGGAGCTGGACCGCCGCTTCGAGGCGATCGTCTTCGACTGGGATGGGACCGCCGTGCCCAACCGGCAGGCCGATGCCCGCCAGCTCCGCGACCTCGTCGAGCAGCTGAGCGCAGGTGGCCTCGATCTCTACGTCGTCACTGGCACCCACGTCGGCAACGTTGACGGGCAGCTCGGAGCTCGCCCCCCAGGGCCGGGCACCCTGCACTTTTGCGTCAACCGCGGCTCGGAAGTCTTCCGCGCTGCCGAGAACGGCGTGGACCTCCTCCACAGGCGTGACGCGACGCCGGCCGAGGACCGCGCGCTCGATGCAGCCGCCGAGGCGACCGTTGAGGTGCTACGAGGTCGCGGGGTGCGTGCCGCGATCGTGTCTGAGCGCCTGAACCGACGGAAGATCGACCTGATCCCCGAGGCCGGGTGGAGGACCCGCCGAAAGCGCAGATTGCCGAGCTCTTGGCTGCTGTCGAGGAACGACTGCGGGAGGCGGGCCTCACTGGTATTCGCGAGGCGGTCGAGCTCGCGACCGGCGCGGCGCTCGATGTAGGCGTGCCGGACCCGCGCGTGACGAGCGATGCGAAACACATCGAGATCGGACTCACTGACAAGGCCGACTCCGCGCGCTGGGTCTTCGACGATCTGCGCGGGCGCGGAATAGGACCAGGCTTGGTGCTCGTTGCCGGTGACGAGTTCGGTCCGCTGGGCGGCCTTCCGGGCAGCGATTCGTTCCTGTTGCCGCCCGGAAGCGACCGTGCGACCGCGGTCTCGGTCGGAGCTGAGCCGACGGGCATTCCCGCCGGCGTGATCCCGCTCGGCGGCGGGCCGGAGCGTTTCGTCGACATGCTGGCCGACCAGCTCGAGCGGCGCCGGCGCGGCGACGTTCCGGACATCGACGGCGATCCTGCCTGGACGATCGTGATCGACGGGCTCGACCCGAAGCTGGAGCGCGCACACGAGTCGCTCCTCACGATCGCGGACGGTCGGATCGGCACGCGCGGCTCACCACTGCTGGAGCATCCTGCTGCGCAGCCGGGTGTGCGCGTCTCCTGGGCGTACGTCGGTGACGGCGCGGAGAGCGAGTTCGCCTGCGGCCAGACCTGGACGGCGCTCGAGGGTCGCTTGACCGCCCGGTCTCGCCTGAGCCGCAGGCTCGACCTCCGGTCAGGGCTCCTCCGCCAGGGCGGCACTGTCGACGCGCTGCTGCTGTCGTCGCTCGCGCGGCCCGGGACGGTCGCGTTGCGTGCGAAGGCCGGAGTGCGACACCTACCCCGGGCGCAGCGCCGCGTCCTGGAGGCGCCGCAGGCGTCCGCCGCGCTCGTCGACGTCCGCCGCGACAGGCTCCTCGAGCGTATCGCGGCCTACGCGCCCGACGAGTCCGAAGCACGCGCCGCGCTCGCCGCAGCCGAGGAGGCCGGGTACGAGCGGCTGCTCACCGAGCACCGTGAGGCGTGGGGTCGTCGCTGGGAAGACGCCGACATCGTGATCGAGGGCGATCCCGAGCTTCAGCTCGCGATCCGCTTCGCGCTCTTCCACCTTATGGCCACAGTCGCCGACGAGGGCGAGGCGCCCGTCGGGGCTCGCGGACTCTCGGGATCGGCATACCGCGGACACGTCCTCTGGGACAGCGACGTCTTCGTGCTCCCCTTCCTCGCTGCAACGCACCCGGCGTCGGCTCGCGCGATGCTCGAATATCGCGTGCGTCGCCTCGACGCCGCGCGTGCCGCCGCCGCGCGACTCGGTTTCGCCGGCGCCCGCTTCCCGTGGGAATCGGCGGCGGACGGCTTCGACGTCACGCCGACGCATGCGCACACGCCAACGGGGGAGATCGACCTCATCCGCACCGGTGAGGCCGAAGAGCACATCACTGCCGACGTCGCTTGGGCTGCCTCGGCGTATCTCGACTGGACCGGAGACGAAAGCTTCGCCTCGGGGCCTGCCCGGGAGTTGCTCGTCGAGACTGCCCGCTACTGGGCCTCACGCGTCCGCTTCGCCGGGGGTCGTGGACACCTCACAGGCGTCATCGGCCCGGACGAGTACCACGAGCTGGTCGACGACAACGCGTTCACGAACGTCATGGCCCGCTGGAACCTGAAGCGGGGCGCCGAGCTGGTCGGGGACGAGGAAGAGCGAGCGGCATTGCTCCGGATCGCCGAAGCGCTCGTCGACGGGTACGACCCGATCAGCGGGTTGTACGAGCAGTTCGCCGGCTTCTTTCGACTCGAGCCGCTCGTGATAGCCGATGTCGCGCCGCGGCGACCGATCACCGCGGACCTACTGCTCGGTCGTGAGCGAACGGCGGGCGCACAGGTCGTGAAGCAGGCCGACGTGCTCATGCTCCACCTGCTCGTTCCCGACGAGGTCGCACCTGGCTCGCTTCTTCCGAACCTCGACTTCTACGAGCCGCGGACGGCGCACGGCAGCTCACTCTCTCCGGCCGTTCATGCCGGGCTCCTCGCGCGTGTCGGACGGTTTCCGGAAGCGCTTCGAGCTCTTCGAATCGCCGCGCGCATCGACCTCGACGACCTGACGGAGACCACCGCGGGCGGCCTCCACCTCGCGACGATGGGCGGGCTCTGGCACGCACTCACGTTCGGGTTCGCCGGAGTCCGACCACGCGGCGACGCGCTCGTGGTCGAACCACGGCTGCCGCCAGAGTGGGACGCGCTCGAGATTCGGCTCCGCTTCCGCGGCTCGCCTCTTCGACTTCGCATCGACCGCAGCGGCGTCGAGCTCGACGCAACCGACGAGCTCCAGTTGTTGCGGCATGATGGATCTTCGGAGGTTGTCCGTAGATGAGGAAGGTAGTCGCTGCACTCGACAACAGCCTCGCAGCGAGCCCCGTGTTGATGACGTCGCTCGCGCTGGGACGCATACTCGATGCCCGCGTCGAGGCCGTGCACGTCTCGGTCGACGGCGATCGCGTGGCTCGCTCCGCAGCCAGCGCCCTGCGAGTCCCGCTGCAAACGGTCGGTGGGCAGGTGGTCGAGCGCCTGATCGAGATCGGGCAAGCGAGCGACGTCGTCGCGCTGGTCGTCGGGGCGCGCGGATCGCCGTTCGGTGGGCGGCCGCTCGGAGGCACCGCGCTCGCCGTCGCCACGTCCTTGTCCAGTCCGCTCGTCGTGGTCCCTCCGGCCGCACGCCAGCCCGGTCACCTTCGCCGCGTCCTCGTCCCGCTCGAAGGCAAGGAGACGGAGTCCCATACGCCTCGCGCGATCGTGGAGCTCGCGCGCGGAGAGCAGCTCGACGTCGTCGTTCTGCACGTCCTCGAGGAGGAGTCGCTGCCGCTCTTCAGCGACCAGCCTCAGCACGAACAAGCGGCCACTACAGAAGAATTCATCCGGCGGCACTGCCCATGGGGGATCGGCAAGGTCCGGGTCGAGGTTCGCGTCGGCCGGTGCGACGAGCTCGTCCCGGCCGTAGCCGAGGAGCTGGACGCGGACATCATCGCGCTCGGCTGGGCGCAGGAACTCGAGGCCGGCCGAGCACCCGTCGTACGCGCGGCACTTGCGACGGCGGGAATCCCGATCATGCTCGTGCCCGTCCACGCGGCACCAGAGGGCGTAGTGGCCGGCTCGGCGCTGGTGGGGGCACTGAAGGGTTGATGCGCGAACCCACTCAGGCGGGTCGCGGTTCGTGCGCGAAGGAGACGGCAGTCTCAGGGATCGAATCCAGGAACGGATGTAGCTGGCGTTCGAGACCTTGTCTTCGGCGTCGATCTCGGTCATCCTGGAGCTGGGCATGTGGCGTAGGGTTGCCTTCCCGCTCTCACTCGTAGCCGCCGTGACGACTGCTGCTCTCGCCGCGTCCAGCCTCTCCGCCGCGCCGGCCTTGCCCGAGCAGGCCGTTCCGGGCTTTCCCGGCGGCTCCCACTACTCCATCGGCTGCAGCATCAGCCATCGCAACAACGACGACCCGATCGTTTTCCCGGGCCAGTCGGGGCGCTCGCATAACCACACGTTCATCGGAAACATCACCGTCAACGCCTGGGCGACGCCAGCGTCGCTTCGCGGCGGGCCAACCAGCTGCTCGGATCCAGGTGATTCCTCCGGCTACTGGATTCCGAGCCTCTTCGTCGGCCGGACGGTCGTCCCTCCCAGCGCCGCGATGGTCTTCTATGTGAAGCGTTCGAGGGAGAAGCTCGCGGCGCTGCCCAGAGGGCTCGTGATGATCGCCGGCAACGCCGCCGCCCGGAGCCCGCAGCAGAAGGGCATTGTCGCGTGGAGCTGCGGTGCCGCAGTGGGAGACGGGCCGCGGTTTTCCCGCGTCCCACTGTGCAGCGTCGATCAGTGGCTCCAGCTCCAGGTCACCTTCCCGAGCTGCTGGAACGCCCGGACCGTGGACAGCGACGACCACAAGCGGCACATGAAGTACCTGTCGCGAGGCCGCTGCCCCGCATCGCATCCGATCGCGCTTCCCACGCTCGTCCTCATCGTGCTCTACCCGCCGGCGCCGCTCGGGGCGCAGGTCGCGTCCGGCCCCTTGGGATCTCACGCCGACTTCATGAATGGATGGAACGCGGACGTGTTGACGCGGATCGCCCACGGCGGCTAATCATCCCCGAGCCGAAGTCAGGTTCTTAGTCAGGTCTTTCTGTCGGTTGTCGTTTCGCCTCGTGGCTCATGCTTCGTAGGCCCGGTCGAGCCCGCAAACGACAGAGCCACTGCGGTGTGTCGGCGTGCGAGAGCAGGCCCGCCCGATCATGGACGGGTACGAGCAAGCACCGCGCGGTAGAAGGCGGGAAGCATGAGGTGACCGTCCGTGGCGATGAACGCCTCCAGTGCCGCGCGGACGGCCCCGGCGACCTGCACCTCGCCTGAGTTGCTGATCGCCAGCTGTGTCGGTCCTGCCCCGATGAACGCGCGCACGGCCGCGTCCACATCGTCGAAGACGATCGGACAATCGACCTCGTCGTCCTCAGAGGCCGTCAAACCGGCGGCAGCGAGCGCCTCCACGAGCTTGCCCGGCTCCGAGAGCGCGAACATACCGCTCCGCTTCATGCTCCCTAGCGCCTCGTCAGCGAAGAGCGGAGTCACAGGCTTGAAGACCGCAGCAATCCCGGACTCGGGCACTCGTGTCGGGATCACTACCGCGACGGCGACGCGTGACACGCGGGCAGCCTCGCTGAGAGCTCGCACCTTGTCGTCTGCGAACTGGAACGCACTGAACCCAGTGACAACATCGAACGAATCGTCATCCCACGGCAACGCTTCGATGTCGCCGACTCGAAAGTCGCCCTCGGACGTACGCTCGGTCGCAATCGCGATCAACTCTTCGGAGGCGTCGATACCTGCCACGCTCGCTCCACGATCCGCGGCCATTCGCGTGAAGCGCCCGGCGCCGCACCCACAATCGAGCACCCGGGTGCTCGGACCGATCTCCGCTCGGTCCAGCACATGCTGGTAAACCGGCGTTCCCCAGCCTGCGGGCCCCTCCCACGTCTCGGCCCACGCCACTGCTCGTGCGCCGAACAACGGCCCCCAACGGCTTGCGCTACCGCCAGCGGTCTTCGGCTCCACGATCACCTCCTCCGTTTAACTCTCGGAGGGAGACTAGGAGTTGAGTACCAGTACGGCAACAGATTCGCGCAGTCGGGAATGCGCGGCGCTACTGTCGCCTCGTGGCCGATGCTTCGTAGGCTCCGGATCGAGAACCTCGTCCTCATTCGCGAGGCGGACCTCTCGTTCGGTCTCGGCTTGAACGCCGTGACGGGGGAGACCGGCGCCGGGAAGACGATCTTCGCGCAGGCCATCGGTCTGCTTCTCGGCGCAAAGGCAGACGCTTCTGCGGTCGGCGCCGACGCGACCGAGGCCTACGTCGAGGCGGAGCTCGACGTTCCGGACGGGTTCTTCGACGACGAGGAAATGGCTGCACTTGCTGAGCTCAGACCCGAAGGCGAGCCGGGGCTCGTGCTCGCCCGGCGGGTGTTCGCCGACGGGCGCACGCGAGCGTATGCGTGGGGACGCGCGGTCGCGCGCGAGGACGTTGCGGCCGCCGCAGAGCGCTTGATCGCGATGTCGGGGCAGTTCGAGCAGAGGCGGCTTGCGCGCCCGGCGTTCCAGCTCGACGTCCTCGACTCGTTCTGTGGCCCCGAGCAGCTCCAGCGGCGTCGGGAAGCCGCGCTGGCCTGGCGTGAGCTGAAAGCGGCGCAACGGCGCCATGAAGACCTGACCCGCGACGCCGGTGCCGCGACGGCACGCGTTGCCGAGCTGCAGGCGCTCGTCGAGGGAACCGAGGGCATGGCGCCGGAAGACGAGGAGAGGCTGCGCGCCCGGCGCGAACGTCTGCGACACGCGGAAGATCTCGCCGAGGCAGCGGCGGGTGCCGCGGAGGCGGTCGCGCCGGACGACGGAGATGGAGCGACAACGCTCGCCGCTCGAGCCGAGCGGGCACTCGCGCCTCTGGAACGAATCGCTCCCGAGCTCGGCACGGCAGCCGAGGAGCTCCGCGACATCACGCTGCGGCTCCGCGAGGTCGGAAGCGACCTGCGCGGCTTCATCGCCTCTCTCGATGCGGAGCCCGGTGCGCTCGACGACGTCGAGTCGAAGCTGGAGCGGATCGCCGACCTCAAGCGAAGATTCGGTGCGTCGTCGTACGAGGAGCTGCTCGGGCGCGCTGCCGAAGCGCAGAAGGAGCTCGAGGAGACCGCATCCGGTCACGACCCGGTGCAGGCGGCAGCTCAGGCAGTTGGGGCCGCCCAGGCTCGCATGGATGCCCTCACGGACGAGCTGCGGGCGGAGAGAAGCTCCCACGCGAGTGCCCTCGCCGAGGCGGTGGCCGCCGAGCTGCAGTCGCTCGGAATGGGCGACGGCGAGTTTCTCGTCGAGCTCCGCGACCGCGATCCCGGCGCAACGGGCGCCGACGAGGCCGTCTTCCTCGTGCGGCCGAACCCCGGCCTCCCGTTCGCACCTGCCGCCGAGACGGCGTCGGGAGGCGAGCTCTCGCGGATCGCGCTCGCACTCGCGGCCGTCGCCGGAGGAGAGACGCTCGTGTTCGACGAGATCGACGCCGGCATCGGCGGTGTCACCGCACATGCCGTGGCCGCGACGCTGCAGCGTCTGTCCGAGCGGGCGCAGGTGCTCACGATCACGCATCTCCCGCAGATCGCAAGCATTGCTGACAGCCACTTCCGGGTGGAGAAGGTTCCGGGCGACCCCACGCACACGCGGATCGAGGAGCTCGACGACCTCTTCCGCCGCGAGGAGCTCGAGCGGATGCTCGGCGGCCAGGAGTTCATCGCTTCCCTCAAAGAGTCGTAGTCCCGCCGCACGCGCCGACCTCGGACCCTGCTACGGTTGGATCCCGTGGCCAAGTACGTGTTTGTCACGGGCGGCGTCGTCTCGGCGCTCGGCAAAGGGATCGTCGCGGCGTCTCTCGGACGCCTGCTGAAATCCCGGGGCCTCTCGGTCAGTGCGCAGAAGTTCGATCCGTACCTGAACGTCGACCCGGGGACGATGAGCCCGTTTCAGCACGGGGAGGTGTTCGTCACCGAGGACGGGGCGGAGACGGACCTCGACATCGGCCACTACGAGCGGTTCATCGACGAGAACCTCTCGCGCAACGCGAGCCACACAGCGGGTGCGATCTGGGACGCCGTCCTGCGCAAGGAGCGCAAGGGCGAGTTCCTGGGCGCGACGGTGCAGGTCATCCCGCACATCACGAACGAGATCAAGGCGCGCATCCGTCGCGCGGAGAAGGCCTCGCCCGCAGACGTCGTCATCTCCGAGATCGGAGGAACGGTCGGCGACATCGAATCGCTCCCCTTTCTCGAGGCGATCCGGCAGTTCCGCCGCGAAGTCGGTCCGGAGAACGTGGTCTACCTGCACGTCACGCTAGTGCCGTTCCTCGACGCCGCCGGGGAGCTGAAGACCAAGCCGACCCAGCATTCCGTCAACGAGCTCCGCCGTATCGGAATTCATCCCGACATCGTGGTTTGCCGGTCGACCGAGCCGCTGTCGGGCGACATCCGCGACAAGATCGCGCTCTTCGCCGATGTCGATCTGCACGCCGTGATCGGGTCGCCGGACGTACCGGACGTCTATCTCATTCCCGAGGTGCTGCAGGCGGAGGGCCTCGACACGCTCGTCTGCGAGAAGCTCGGGCTGGAGACTCCCGCCGCCGACCTTGGTGAGTGGAGCGAGCTCATCGAGCGCAGCGGCGAGCTGCGTGAGGACGTCGAGATCGCGCTCGTCGGCAAGTACGTGAAGCTGCACGACGCATATCTCTCGGTTCACGAAGCGCTGAAGCACGCAGGGGTCCACAACGGTTGCCGAGTGCGCGTTCGGTGGGTCGACGCGGAGCACATGTCGTACGAGGAAGCGGTGTCCGAGCTCGAGCAGACAGACGGCGTGCTCGTCCCTGGCGGGTTCGGCTCACGAGGTTGGGAGGGCAAGATCCTCGCCTGCCGCGTGGCGCGCGAGCGAGAGATTCCCTACCTCGGTATCTGCCTCGGAATGCACGTTGCGGTCTCCGACTTCGCACGGCACGTCGCCGGGATGGAAGGCGCCAACTCGACCGAGATGGATCCCGAGACCCCGTTCCCCGTGATCGACCTGCTCCCCGAGCAGAAGGAGATAGAGGACCTCGGCGGGACGATGCGGCTCGGGGCGCAAGCCGTCGAGCTCGTCGAAGGGACGCGCGCACGTGAGACGTACGCCGAACCGGTGATCCACGAGCGCCACCGCCACCGCTACGAGGTCAACAACGAGCTGCGTTCGCGCCTGGTCGATGCCGGCCTCGTCGTCTCGGGGACGTTCCAGGACGGCAGGCTCGTGGAGCTCGTCGAGCTACCCGATCACCCGTGGTTCGTGGCGAGCCAGTTCCACCCCGAGTTCAAGTCGCGTCCGACGCGCCCCGCGCCCCTCTTCCGTGGCTTCGTCGGCGCAGCGCTCGATCGCGTCCGTTCGCGGGCGGGCGAAGCCGTTCACACGGCCTGACCTCCGCGCCCGATCTCTGCTGGGCCATCGGCTGCGAGGGCTTGAAGACCTAGCGGGACTCGATCGTCGCGCCGACGGCCGCACGGATTCCGCCGGGGCTGTCCACCACACCGTTGTCGTCGATCCGAGCCTTCGCGTAGAAGTGAGAGAGAACCGCGAGTCCATGGCGCAAGCGGTCCCCGGACGCGAGGTCCGGCCGGATCGTACGAATCCAGTTGTCGGCGATCTCGCAGTGCGAGTAGTCACCGCAGTAGACACCGATCCCGAGAGCGTTCTCCACGTCGTTTCCTGTCACCTTGCCCATCGACATCTCCGTAACGGCGATGCCGCGCATCGTCGTATCGCTCACGTGGTTCTCGCGGAAGTCGATGTGCGCCATGTGCGAGACGATCCCCTCTCGACCTCCCGTGACCGTGCATTCGGAGACACGGCTCGGCGGGAGGTCGAAGGCGAATCCGATATCGATTCCCTGCGTGTACTCCCCTTCCATTCGCACGCTGCAATCACGAATGGTCACGGAACTACGGCGGGCGTGGATGCCGTCCATCGAGGCACCCGACACCGCAACGTCGTCGAGCAGGACGTTCTCGGCTCCCTCGATCTCGACCCCGTATTCGCCGCCCTCGACCGCGATGTCGCGTACGACGACGTCGTCGGCGGTTATGACGATCCCTCCGCGCACGACCGCTCCCGGCTCCCCGAGGAGTTTCTGTGAATGGTCGAGGACGAGCGGCCCCGCGTGGATACCGGGTTCGAGCACGATCGTGGGAGGCTGGGTTGCTGCCGCAGTGCCGAGTGCGACGAGAACGGCGCACGGTGCGACGAGGAAGAGACCCTTGCCAGCCAGCCCCAGCTCGCCCCCGTCCTCGGCGTACGTGAGTCGGGCGAGCGGAAACGCCGCGTGCGCGAGGACCTGCGCGACGAGCCACGAGGCGACGAAGAACCAGAGTGCCGGGCGGAGCGGAGCGTCGATACCGAGCAGGAGAACGATTCCCATCGTGGCGCAGAGCTCGAGCACGCCGAGCGGGACTGCGGCCCACCCGGGCTGGTACGGAAGTGAGCGGTGGTAGACCACCAGGTCGAGCGCCAGCCCTGCGCCGAGCATGGCTCCAGCCAGCTCGACGGGCCACCAAGCCTTGATGACGAGCGCGATGACGCACGCAGCGAGGAACGGGATGGTCACCGCCGCCAGTCGAGACTCGAGTCGCCCTCTCAGGGTGTACGACATGCCTTCACCCTTCGTAGGAATCGCCGTGCGATGTATTTCATCCCGACGAGGGTGTCCGCAGCCGGATACGCCCATTGCGCGGGCGCACCCGCGAGCGCGATCGTCCGCACGTCGTCGGTAAGGGCCGGGATCGTCCCGTCGCATGCGAGAACGATCCAGTGCCCCTCGGTCTCGAGGCCGTACTCAGACACGAGATCTCGCAGCAGCGGGTCGTGCCCGAATCCCCGCCGGAAGCCCGTCGCGCAGATGACCTGCGCTTCGCCGTCAACCGACTCCGCGACTCGGAAACGACCCTCCCTTCGCGCCTGCTCGATAGGCTCGTCCCACTCGCGGCCAGGTGGATATGACGGCTCTTCGAGGCGGGCGAGCAACGCCACTCGATCCTCGTTCTCGGCGGCCTGAAAGGCTGCGAGCCCGGCCTTCGAGAAGAGCGGGCGTGGAACGTTGAGCGGTCGCCGTGCCGGCTCACGGCGCCGCACGGACACGACTTCGGCTCCTGCTGCGAGCGCGTTGAGCCACTCCGTCGCGGCCGCCATGCCCGCGCCCACCACAGCGACGCGGTGGGCGTAGTCGTGCGGCTCGTAGGCATGGACCGCGTGCCGGCCGCCGGCAAGTTCTCGAGGCATGCTGAGACCGGGATGACCGGGCGCGATGAGCACGTGTCGAAACCAGCCTTCTCCGTCGATTTCGAAACCCCGGTTGGCTGCAGTCACACGCCCCGCTCGCTGCGGCACGAAGCTCTCGTCCCACCCACAACGGTCCCGCAGCTCCTCCACATGCCGCAGGAACTCGTGGACGGTCGGTCGATAGCGGTTGCACACCGTCCGTACGAGCGGAGTGGGCGAGCGTCGGTGAAGCGCCTCCCGCGGCGCGAGCCCGGGAAACGAGCGCGGGTAGCAATGGCCGTCGCTCTCGGAGCGCATGCGGCGCTGGCGGATCGCTTCTGCTCGCGGCCGCCACGCGGAGACCGGGTCCGGGTCCGTGTCGAAGACGGCGATCTCGCCGGGTTCGATTCCTCCGTGTCGCAACGTCACGTACACGACGAAGCTCGCGAGGCCGCCGCCGACGATTGCGCACGAGCGATCCATGTCGCTACTTCACCGAACCCGCCAGCAGCCCCTGGACGAAGTAGCGCTGGAATGCGAAGAACACCAGCAAGGGGATCGCAAGTGAGAGGAAAGCCGCGGGCGCGATCAGCTCGAGGTTGGCCCCGAATGAGCGGAGCTGGGAGAAGATCGCGACGGTGATCGGCTGCGTCTCCTGGCCGAAGGTAAGTGCGACCAGAAGGTCGTTCCAGACCCAGAGGAATTGGAAGATGGCAAGCGAGGCGATCGCAGGGAGCCCGAGCGGAAGGATCACGCGGGCGAAGATCCGAAACTCCGAGGCGCCGTCGATGCGAGCTGCCTCGATGAGGTCCTTGGGGATACCGATGAAGAAGCTCCGGAGCAGGAAGATCGCGAACGGAAGCCCGAACGCGGTGTGGAAGAGGACGATACCGACGATGGTGTCGTAGATTCCGAGATCGTTGTAGAGGGAGAAGATCGGGATCAGCGCCATCTGGATCGGCACGACGAGGAGAGCTACCACGGCGATGAAGAGCCAGTCGCGACCCGGGAACTCGAGCCAGGCGAACGCGTATCCGGCCAGCGCCGCGACGATGATCGGGATGATCGTCGCCCCGAGGGAGATCCAGACAGTGGTCCAGATCGCCGACGTGATCGCCTCGTTGCGCAGGATGTCGCCGTAATTGTCCAGCGTCGCCAGGCTCGGCCTCGAGAAGATCTCCCACCACCCCGCGGACCCGATCTCGGCCGGAACGACGAGAGACGTCAGCAGGAGACCGAGCGTGGGGACCAGCCAGAGCAGGCCGAGAAAGACCAGGGCGATGTAGACGGGCGTCTTCCCGAGGTAACGGACGATCTTCTGAGCGGTCGTCTCGGGAACGACGACCGGCCCCTCGGCCGTGGAAGTCACGGTCGTCATCTAGACCTCCCTCCGGAACCGGCGGATGTTCAACGCGAGCACGGGGATCACGAGGAGGAAGAGGAACACCGCGATCGCCGACCCGAGCCCGAAGTCGCGTACGCCGCCGAACGACGTGCGCCACATGGCGAGCGCGATCACGTTTGCGTCGTCTTGCACGGATCCAGGAGCGACGGCGATCACGATGTCGAAGACCTTGAGCACGTAGATGAGCATCGTGATGAAGACGACGGTGAGGACGGGCGCCAGCAGCGGGATGGTGACGCGCCTGAAGACCTGCCACTCATTGGCACCGTCGGTCCGCGCAGCCTCCAGCAGGTCCCGTGGGATCGCAGCCATGCCCGCCGCGATGACGACCATCGCAAAGCCGGCCCAGACCCAGATGTAGGCGATCATGATCGCCGGCACGATCAGCTTCGAACCGAGCCAGGAGACCCCGGCGAAGGGGGTGGCGAACGTCGAAGCGCTGATCGCTGCGCGGTACGCGCCCGCCTCGACGTCATCGAAGGCGAACGTCCCATCCGCCTCGCTCTTCGCCTTCGCGACGACCGAGCCGGTGTCGTCTCGAAGCTCGACAGTGACACCCGGGAGCCCGCGCTCGTCGCTCTCGACTTCGCCGGGTACGCCGCCACCGGGCTTGAAGTCGCGCCAGACGACGCCGGTGATCCCGCCCTGGAGCGGCTCCGGGCGCACCGCCTGCTCGGCATCGTCGGGCACGTCCGAGGCCCCAATTGCCGTTAGTCCCATGAGCGCCACGCCTCCCGCCTCGACCGGCTCGGCCTGCACGAGGCCTCCCGCGGGGGTACCTTCGAGCGCGTCGGTCGAGGGCTGCGCGTTCGAGAGCACGCCAGGCGAGGTCACCGCATCCTTGACGACGGCGATCGCGGCGTTCACGGCGCCCCGGTCGGGCTCCTGCTCATACATCACCCGCCAGATGACGCCCGCAGCGAACAGCGAGATCGCCATCGGCATGAACACCACCGTCTTGAAGGCGACCGAGAACCGCACTCTCTCGACGAGCACGGCGAAGACGAGCCCGATAGCGGTGACGAACGCGGGGACGAACAGGACCCAGAGCGCGTTGTTCTTGATCGCCGTGACGAGCGTGTCCTGGCTGAAGAGCTCTCGGTAGTTGTCGATCCCGACGAACTCGTCGCCGCTGCGATCGAAGAAGCTCCTGTAGGTCGTGTAGATCATCGGATAGACGATCCATACGACGAGAAACACCACTGCGGGCGCGAGGAAGCCCGCCACGACACCGTACGACCGCCAGCGACTCCCGCTCACGCCGGGAGGAGCCCCGGCGAGGGGCTCCTCCCGAGTCAGTGCGCCGGTCGAAGCTTCGGCCATCGGCTACGAGGTTCCGTAGGCCTCGTTCGCGGCGTCCTCCATCTGCTGCGTTATCCCGTCGATGTCGTCCGGGTTGCTCAAGAAATCCGGGAAGAGCTTGAACAAGCCCTGGCCGACGGTCCCTCCGAACGCCGAGGGCTGGAGGTCGGAGAGGTCGAAGCGCAGGGTCTCCGCCGCGCCCACGGCTCCGGCAGTCGTCCGTGAAATCTCGTCGGGGAAGACGCTCTCGTCGATGTTCTTGTTCGGCGTCCCGATTCCGCGCGACGCCCACGCCTCGGCCGCCTCGGGGGTCGTCAGGTACTCGATGAGCGCCTGCGCTGCCGGGCTGTCCTTCAGCATCGTCACGAAGTCGCCCGCCGCTATGACGGAGGGAGGCGACCCGTCGATGGACGGAAAGGTGAAGACGTTGTACCCAGTTACCGGCTCGAGCGTCGTCTCGGCGACGGTCGGCACGAAGTCGCCCTCGATCACCATCGCGGCCTTCGGAGGATCGGAGAGCACGGGCGGGACCGAGCCCGCGTTGTCCGTCTGCAGCGCCCCCGCCTTCCCGCCGAGGATGTTGTCGGTGTCCCCGTAGATCTTGGCCATCTCGGCGAGCGCGTCCTTGACCGACTGGTCGGTCCACGGGATCTCGTGTCTCGCGAGCTGGTCGTACATCTCGACTCCGGCAGTTCGCATGTACACGTTCTCGAATAGGTCGGTGACGGTCCAGCCGTCGGCTCCGGCAAGGGAGTAGGCAGGAAGACCGGACGCCTTGATCGTTTGCGCGCTATCGAGGAACTCGTCCCAGTTCTCCGTGGGCTCGACGCCGGCGTCCTCGAACGCCTGGACGTTGTACCAGACCGTCGCCTTGTTGATCACCTTGACGAGGATGCCGTAGAGCTCTCCGTCGACCGAGCCCGTCTCCACGACCGACGCACCCAGGTTGTCCGTCGCCGCGTCGACCGCGAAGTTGAGCGGCTTGATGTCGCCACTTTCGGCGAAGTCGGCGATCGAGCCCGGCTGCGCGACGGTGGCGAGGTCCGGTGGATTGCCACCCTCGATCGCGGTCGAGAGCCGGGTCACGAGCTCGTCGCCGGCGGGAATGTACGTCACGTCCACGTTCGGGTAGGCATCTTCGAAACCGGCGAGCACCTCCTCGATCGCTTGCTGCTCCTCGTCGACCCAGATCCCCATGAGCGAGATCTCGCCAGAGACGTCCTCGCTGCCTTCTGGAGTCCCGCCCCCGTCGTCGTCGCCTCCACAGCCTGCCGCGACGAACGCGAGCGCGCCGACGATCAGCGCTAGTACGAGCCATCGGTATCTCATCCGTCCTCTCCTTCCCGCTCGGTGAATTCAGTTGCCTGCTTGCCGTTTCTGGTGTCCGTGTAGATCCCCAGGCCTGTCTCGAGGTCGAAGAAGTGGAGTGCACCGATCTCCACCGCGACGTCGACCGTGTCACCGCTCTTGATACGCGAGCGGGGGCCAAAACGACCGACCATGACGGTCTCGTTCTCGCCCTCCGCGGCCGCGGCCTGAACCGCGCTCTCCTGCCCAACGTCTCGCGCGAGCTCGCGCACGTCTTCGGTGAGTGCGGGTGGCGCGCTGACGGTGAAGTGGGCGACGATCTCGGATCCGAGCGGCTCGCGGAGCACCACGACTCCTCGCAGCCGCTGATCCTCAGGCGTGTCGGGCTCGAGCGCCGCGTCTTCGAGGTTCTCCGGGCGGATACCGACGACGAGGCGCTTGTCGACGTACGCCTCGAGACTCGGGCGATACCCGATGAGCTCGTCGCTGAGCGCGAGCTGATGCTCGCCGATGTGCACAGCGAGCCTGCCGTTGTGGCGAGCGATGCTCCCCTCGACGAGGTTCATCGCAGGCGATCCGATGAAGCCGCCGACGAACAGGTTCACGGGGCGCTCGTACAGCTCCTGTGGTGGGGCAACCTGCTGGAGCTCTCCCTTCCGCATCACCGCCACGCGATCACCCATGGTCATCGCCTCGACCTGGTCGTGGGTGACGTAGATCGTGGTCACGCCCAGATCGTTCTGGAGGCTGGCGATCTCGGCGCGCATGTGTACTCGCAGCTTCGCGTCGAGGTTCGAGAGGGGCTCGTCCATGAGGTAGGCCTGGGGCTGGCGCACGATGGCGCGGCCCATGGCCACCCGCTGTCGTTGGCCGCCCGAGAGTGCGCGCGGCTTTCGTTCGAGGAACTCGGTGAGCCCGAGAATGTGGGCCGCTTCGCGTACGCGCTGGTCGATCTCGGCCTTCGGCGCCTTGCGCAGCCGGAGACCGAAGGCGATGTTGTCGTAGACGGTGAGGTGCGGGTAGAGCGCGTAGCTCTGGAAAACCATCGCGATGTCGCGGTCTCGCGCCGGCAAGCGGTTGACGACGCGCTCGCCGATCCTGAGCGTGCCCTCGCTGATGTCCTCGAGCCCGGCGACCATGCGCAGCGCCGTGGTCTTCCCACAGCCGGATGGCCCGACGAGCACCATGAACTCACCGTCGCGGATCTCGAGATCCATGTCCGACACGGCGCGGGTTCCGTCAGCGTAGACCTTCCCCACACCCTCGAACGTTACGCTCGCCACGGGAGCCTTCCCACCACTGCAGGGCCACTATAACCCGCGTTGAGCAGGCGCTCTACGATCAATGCGGTGCCCCTGGGCAGAAGACATGCCCGTACCGACGATCCGTAAGATCGTGCGTGTGGCACCGCCTCTCGTTCTCGACCTCTTCCTGGAGCTCTGCGCGATCCCGAGCCCGTCCGGGAAGGAACGGGCGGTTGCTGACCGCATCGGCGCATATCTGACCGAGTTCGGCCTCGAATGGGACGAAGACGATGCCGCGGCGCGTCTCGACGGAGACACGGGGAACATCTACTGCCGGTTGGCCCCGACGAACGGAGGAGGCACGCCGATCTTCCTCTGCGCGCACACGGACACGGTTCCTCCCGAGGACGCCATCGAGCCCGTCGTCGAGGACGGCGTCGTCCGGAACGCGCGCGGGACGATCCTCGGCTCCGACAACAAGGCCGCCGTCGTCGGTCATGCTCGAGGCGGCGCGACGGATCCTCGACGAGGGGCGGCCGCATGCGGGGATCGAGCTCCTCTTCACCCCGCAAGAGGAGGTCTCGCTTCGCGGCGCCGACGCTTTCGACCACACGCGGCTCGTCGCCAATACCGGCTACGTGTACGACCAGGGCGCACCGATCGGCGAGATCGTGCTCGGCTCGCCGCACGCGCGGGTCCTCGAATTTCGTTTCCACGGTCGCGCGGCTCACGCGGGCATGTGGCCCGAGGAAGGGCGCTCTGCGATCGCCGCCGCCTCGCGGGCGATCGCCGACTTTCGCCTCGGCAGAGTCGACCAGGAGACGAGCGCCAACGTCGGCGTCATATCGGGCGGAACCGCGCGGAACGTCATCCCCGAGTGGTGCTCGTTCTCGGCGGAGGTCCGCTCGCAGGATGAGACCAAGGCGATCGAGCTCGTGCGCGAGATGCTCGAGACGGCCGCGTTCGCCGCGAGTCTTGCCGAATGCGAGGTCGAGAGCGAGGTTCGCCCGAGCTTTCCCGGCTACCGCTTCCGCGAGAGCGACCCACCCGTACGGCTCGCAGCGACTGCGCTCCAGCGGGTCGGGTTCGAGCCCTCCTACGCACTGAGCGGCGGCGGCGCCGACGCGAACGTCTTCAACGCGCGGGGCTCACATGCGTGAACCTCGCGAACGGGATGATGGAGATCCACACGCCGGACGAGCACATCGCCGTCGCCGACCTCGACGCCATGGTCGAGGTCACGCTCGCACTCGTGGACGCTGCCGCCGAGGCTAGTTGAGGCTGACGGAGCCGTCGTCCCGAAGCGTCCAGTGAGGGTTGTGTGCGATCTCCCACGCGTGTCCGTCCGGGTCGATGAACACGCCGGAGTACCCGCCCCAGAACGTTTCCGCGCCGGGACGCCCGATCGTCGCGCCCGCCGACGCGGCCTCGGCGAGGACCGCGTCCACCTCTGCGGGTGACCGCACGTTGTATGCGAGCGTGATCCCGCCCCAGCCGCCACCGTCTTCGACCATGGTGTCTTCGGCCAGTTGCGCTCGGCTCCAGAGCGCCACGATCATCCCGCCCGCCTGGAAGAAGACGACGTCGTCGTCGGGCGCCGCGCCGGTCGTCCAGCCGAGGGTTTCGTAGAACGCCCGCGCGCGCTCGAGGTCGGAGACGCCGAGCGTGATCAGGCTGACGCGCTGTTCCATGCGATCAGCTCACCTCCGAGACCAGCTCCAGGTCGAGATCTCGCCCGACTCGAGCAGTCGCCAGATGGAGGCCATCGAGTCCTGGAATCCAGGTGAGCTCCGAACCGACTCCACCTGCTCGACGTTGCGCCAGCCGTCTCCGAGGCTGACGAAGCGCCGAGGATTCTCCCGATCCCGCAGGAGCTTGAACTTGAGATCGGGGAAATTGAGCGAGACACCGTCTGCACTCTCTTGCCAACGCCGGGCGAACTCGTCCTCCCGACCCTTCTTGACGGTCCAGATTCCGGACGTGCAGATCACGGTCCTCCTTTCGTCGTCCTTCAGTCTGGCGCATCCGGCGCGGTGGGCGCTATCGTCCCGCGCGCCATGCGGATCGGCGTTGCCAAGGAGGTCAAGTCGCAGGAGTACCGGGTCGCGTTGACTCCGGCTGGAGCGCGCGAGCTGGTCCAACGCGGGCACAACGTGCTCGTCGAGGCCGATGCGGGTGAGGGCAGCGCTTTCGCCGACGATGCATACGAGCGCGCGGGCGCGACGATCGTCTCCGTCGACGATGTGTGGGGTAGCACTGACCTGTTGCTCAAGGTGAAGGAGCCGATCGCGTCCGAATACCCGCGTCTGCGCGAGGGCCTGACGCTCTTCACCTACCTCCACATCGCCGCCGACGAGCCGTTGACGCGAGCGCTCGTCGATTCCGGCATCACTGCGATCGCTTACGAGACGGTTGAGACAGACGATGGAGCACTGCCCCTGCTCGCGCCGATGAGCGAGATCGCCGGGCGCCTGGCGCCGCAGGCCGGGGCGGATCACCTCGAGAAGCCGAAAGGTGGTCGTGGGATCCTGCTCGGCGGCGTCGCGGGCGTCGCCCCCGCTCGTGTGCTCGTGATCGGTGGCGGGATGGTCGGCTACAACGCCGCGGTGATCGCGCTGGGGATGGGCGCGCAGGTGACGGTCCTCGAGCGCTCGGTCGAGCGCATGCGCTTTCTCGAGCAAATCCTCAGCGGGCGTGTCCAGCTCCTCATGTCCTCGAGTCTCCAGCTCGAGGAGTCGATCAGGGATGCCGACCTCGTTGTCGGCGCGGTGCTCATCCCGGGCGCCCTCGCCCCGAAGCTGATCACTCGTGGGTTGCTCAAAACGATGAAGGTGAGCTCGGTCCTCGTGGACGTCGCCATCGACCAGGGCGGGTGCGCCGAGACCTCGAGGCCGACGACGTACGACGATCCCGTCTACACCGTCGACGGCGTCATCCACTACTGCGTCGCGAACATGCCCGGCGCCGTGCCGATCACGTCGACCCGCGCGCTCACGAACGTGACCCTCGCCTACGTCGAGCAGCTGGCCGATCTCGGACCGATCGGTGCGATCACCGCGAATCCGGAGCTCGCGCGTGGCGTCAACGTGCTGGGCGGCCGGATCACGTATGAAGCCGTCGCCGAGGCGCACGGGATGGAATACACGCCGCTCGACGATGCGCTCGCCACGGGTGTCGCGTGACTAGGTAGTACTGCGCTTCGCCCTGCGAAAGAGCCGCCCGGCCGCCGCTTCGACACCGTTCCCCGACGACGGCGCGTCCGGCTTGTCCGGCTTCTTCGGGTTCCGCTCGGTCGGGAAGATCCTGACCACCGCGTACGTCACACCAGCCGAGATCGCGAGGATCGAGGTGATGTAGACCACGAGCAGGAGTAGGCCGAGGGCGTCGTCCAAAGCCGCCGTAGAATACCGGCGTGCCGCGGGCGTGCGTGATCGTGCTCGATGCCGTCGGCGCGGGTGAGTTGCCGGACGCGGCGGAGTACGGAGACGAAGGCTCCAACACGCTCGGCAACGTGGCCCGCGCCGTCGGAGGCCTCGACCTGCCCAATCTCGAGGCGCTCGGCCTCGGGAACGTCCTCCCGCTCGAGGGCTGCCCGCCGCAGCCCGGCGCACCAGCTGTCGCCGGCCGGCTCCTCGAGCGCTCCAAAGGCAAGGACACGACAACTGGCCACTGGGAGCACATGGGCATCATCACGCCGACGCCTTTCCCGACGTACCCGCACGGCTTTCCCGACGAGGTCATCGACCCGTTCATGAATCAGACCGGGCGAGGCGTGCTCGGTAACAAGCCCGCGTCGGGCACCGAGATCATCCAGGAGCTCGGCGAAGAGCACCAGCGCACAGGCAAGTGGATCGTCTACACGTCAGCCGACTCCGTGTTTCAGATCGCGGCCCATGAGGAGACGATCCCGCTCGAGGAGCTCTACGACGGCTGCCGGGTCGCGCGGGGGATCCTCACCGGTCGACACGCAGTCGGGCGTGTGATCGCGCGGCCGTTCACAGGCGAGCCGGGGAACTACGAACGGACGCCCAACCGGCACGACTTCTCGCTCGAGCCCCGCCGGCCGAACTATCTCTCGACGATCCGCGACGCGGGCAACACCGTCTACGGCGTCGGGAAGATCAGCGACATCTTCGCCGGTTGCGACATCGACGAGTCCTTCCCGACGAAGTCCAACGTCGACGGCATCAACCGGACGATCGAGCTTCTCGAGGCGGTCGAGGGAGGGTTCGTGTTCGTCAACCTCGTGGAGACGGACATGCTCTGGGGCCACCGAAACGACCCCGTGAACTTCCACCGTTGTCTCCAGGATTTCGACCGGAGGCTCTCGGACATCCTCGAGGCGCTGCAAACGGGCGACCTGCTCATCCTCACCTCGGACCACGGCTGCGATCCGACGACACCGTCGACCGACCACTCGCGCGAGCATGCCTTGCTCCTTGCCTATGCGGCCGGACGAAACGCTGCAGGACGGATCCACGAGGAAGCCGAGTTCGCCGATGTGGGCGCGACGGTGAACGCCTGGCTCGGGGGGAAGGCGTCAGGAAAGCGCCTTCCCGGCCGCCTGATCGAGCTCTAGACATGACGGGAACCGACAATGAGCCGCGCCGCTGATCTGATCGAACGGAAGCGCAACGGGGAGGAGCTCTCCGACGCCGAGGTCGCGGAGCTCGTCCTCGGCTACACGCGAGGGGACGTGCCCGACTATCAGATGGCCGCTTGGTGCATGGCTGTGTACTTCAAGGGCCTCTCCGGCCGCGAGACGCAAGCACTTACCGACGCGATGATCCGCTCCGGAGAGACGCTCGACCTCGGCGCCGCTCTGGGGCGTCGGGTCGTGGACAAGCACTCGACGGGTGGAGTGGGGGACAAGACCTCGCTTGCGGTCGGTCCCATCGTTGCGGCTTGCGACGTTCCATTCGGGAAGATGAGCGGCCGCGGACTCGGCCACACGGGCGGCACTCTCGACAAGCTCGAGTCGATTCCGGGCTACCGCGTCGAGCTCACGACGGACGAGTTCGTTGCGCAGATACGCGATGTGGGCCTTGCGATCATCGGACAGACGGGCGACTTCGTCCCCGCCGACAAGAAGCTCTACGCGCTCCGGGACGTCACCGCGACCGTCGACATCGTCTCGCTCATCGCCTCCTCGATCATGTCCAAGAAGCTCGCCGCCGGCGCGAACGCGATCGTGCTCGACGTCAAGGTGGGAGACGGTGCATTCATGAAGACCGTGGACGATGCGCGAATCCTCGCCGAGCAGATGGTCGATCTCGGACAGCGTGAGGGGCGCCAGGTCGTCTGCCTGCTCACCGACATGGATCAGCCACTGGGCCATGCTGTCGGCAACGCGCTGGAGGTACGCGAGGTGGTGGCGACGCTCAAGGGGCATGGCCCGGAGGACTTCACGGAGCTCGTCCTCCACGCGTGCGCCCACTTGCTCGCTCTGTCCGATCTCGGCATCGACGTCAACGAGGGGAGACGAAGATCACAGCGGGCGATCGCGGACGGCTCCGCGCTAGCTGTCTACGAGCGCTGGATCCGAGCACAGGGTGGCGACCCTGACCTCGCTTCGCTCCCGGTTGCGCCGGTCGTCCGAGAGGTTACGGCTCCACGCGGCGGGGTCGTGACACGTCTCGGCGCTCTTCGTGTGGGACTTGCGGCTCTCGAGCTCGGAGCAGGTCGCAGGACGAAGGACGACGTCGTCGACCACGCGGTCGGGGTGGTGTGCCACGTGAAGCGCGGGCAGACCGTCGCGCAAGGACACCTTCTTGCAGACGTCCACGCTCGAGACGAGCAGTCGGCGACGGTGGCGGTCGAAGCCGTGCGCGATGCATATGAGCTCGCGGACGAAGCGCCTCGAGCGCACGGCATCCTGCTCGACGTCGTTCCGTAGCGAGTTGCCCGAGCTACCGGAGGTCGAGACGATCCGCGCGCAGCTTGCGCCGCGACTCGAGGGGAGGACGTTGTCGCGGGTGGAGATCCTCGACCCGCGGCTGACGCGCCCGCACGACCTCTTCGAGGTGATGGAGGAGCTGGAAGGAGACCGTGTCGATTCGGTAGAGCGGCGTGGGAAGTATCTCCTCCTCCGGCTCGAGAGCGGGCTCTCGCTCCTTGTTCACCTGCGCATGACCGGGAGATTCGGTTTCGCCCCGATGTCTCACGAGCGCGCCGTGCTCGAGCTGGACGACGGCTCGAGACTGGCATACAGAGACGTGCGCAGGTTCGGGACGTGGCTCGTCCTCGAGGACGCTCAGCTCGAGCCATACCTGGCGGCGAAGAACGGCCCGGAGCCCCTCGGCTCACGGTTCACCGCAAGCTGGCTCACACAGCGGCTTGCGGCTCGGCGCGCGCCGCTGAAGGCGGTGCTCCTCGATCAGCGCGTCGTCGCCGGTCTCGGGAACATCTATGCCGACGAAGCCCTCTGGCGCAGCCGATTGAATCCGCTCCGACCCGCGAACGACGTGAGTCCAGCCGAAGCAGCCAGGCTGCACCGGTCGATCCGCGCTGCGCTGCGAGCCGGCATCGACCGTCAAGGATCGACCCTTTCCGACTATCGAACCCCGGAGGGGAACGCGGGAGGGATGCAGGACGAGTTCCGGGTCTACGGCCGCGACGGCGAACCCTGCTCGCGCTGTGGCACGACAATCTCCAAGACGCGCGTCGGTGGTCGCGGCACGTGGTTCTGCCCTCGGTGCCAGCCGCTGAGTGTCCCGGAAGCGGGAGAATAGGACCGCGGTCGATGGAATCGAGATCAGCAGGCGTCGAAAGGAGCGAGATGCAGGACGCGCAGATCCACCAAGGCATCGAGAAGCTCGTCGCAGAGGAGCACGAGCTTTGGGAGAAGGAAGCCTCGGGAGTCGCGACCGAGGAGGACCGTCAGCGACTCGAGTCGATCGGCATCGCCCTCGACCAGAGCTGGGACTACCTCCGCCAGCGCCGCGCGCTGCGCGAGGCAGGTCGTGACCCGGATGCGGCAGACGTGAGGGCGCCGAGCGTCGTCGAGTCGTACGAACAATGAACTGAGGGCACGGCTCCAGCACCTGCCCGGCCTAGACTTGTCCACGTGGGGCGTACCTACAAGACGGAAGCGGTCGTCCTGCGCTCGTTTCGGTTCGGCGAGGCCGACCGCGTGCTCCACCTGTACACGCTCGATCGCGGCCGCGTCGGCGCCGTCGCCAAAGGAGTGCGCAAGACGAAGTCCCGCTTCGGCGCGCGGCTCGAGCCGTTCTCACACGCGGAGCTTCTCCTGCACCAGGGCTCGGGCGAGCTCCACACGATCACGGGTGCCTCGCTCGTCGATGCGCATCGGCCTGCCCGCGAGAACTCGTATCGGCTTTCGGTCGGACTCGTCGGCGTCGAGGCGATGCTGCGCCTCTTCGTCGAGGAGGAGCGGAACGAGCGCGCTTTCGAGGCGCTGACGCGGTTTCTCACGGCGGTGGACGCGATCCGACCCGACGCGAGAGGAAGTGCTGCCCTGGATCCGCTCGCGCTCGCGTTCCAGCTCAAGCTGCTTTGGCTGTCGGGCTACGTCCCGCACCTGGAAGGCTGCGTGGAGTGCGCCGCCACCGAGGAGCTCGTGGGCTACCTTCCGCGCGCCGGCGGCGCGGTCTGCTCCGCCTGCGCCCCCAGCGAGACAGTGTTCCTTTCGCCCGAGGGCTTCCGCAGCATCCACGCGCTGCTCTGGAACCCACTCTCGGATGCACACGGCCTCGGGCTCGGTGAGCGCGCGGTGCGGGACACCCTGGCCGTGGTCATCGCCTCGTACGAGTTCCACGGCGGCTTTCGCCTGCGAACGCTCACGGCGTGAAGCGCGATCTCGGCGACGGTTACGAGCTCGACGACGAGCCGGAGCGGATCGACCGCGAGGCGGTTCATCGGTACCTGAGCGAAGAGTCGTACTGGGCGCGAGGGCGCTCGCGTGAAGTCCAGGATGACTTGATCGAGAACGCAGCGCGTGTCATCGGTCTCTACCACGAAGGCCAGCAGGTCGGCTTCACCCGGGCGCTCTCCGACGGCCACGTGCAGTCCTATCTCGCGGACGTCTACGTGCTCGATGAGCATCGTGGCCGCGGGCTCGGCGTGGAGCTCGTCCGCTTCAGCATCGATGAAGGGCCGCTTGCGAAGACGAAATGGTTCCTGCACACCGCCGACGCGCACGACCTCTACCGCAAGTTCGGATTCGCGGAGCCGGGCGAGCGCTCGCTCGAGCGCTGGAGTCGAGCCGGCTAGTCGGGCTTCGGCGTCTTCCAGTCCTCCGACAGCTTGTCCTGAACGAACGCCCGCGCGCCCGAGATCGGGATTCGCTCCTGTGCGAGCGAGTCGCGGTCGCGGATCGTGACGGTGTCGTCCTCGAGTGTCTGCTCGTCGATCGTAAGCGCGTACGGAGTGCCGATCTCGTCCTGCCGCCGGTAGCGCCGGCCGATCTGGCCCGAGTCGTCGTACTCGGCCACCATGGTCCGCCGCAGCTCTTCGTATAAGGACCGGGCTTTGCCCACCATGTCCTCGTCTCGAGGGATCAACGGGAGCACGGCCACCTTCACCGGTGCCAATTGCGGGTGGAGCTTCAGCACGGTGCGCTCGCGCTCGGCGACGACCTCCTCGTCGTAGGCGTCGACCATGAAGGCGAGCATCGAACGGTTGACGCCGAGCGCGGGCTCGACGACGTGCGGCGTGTAGCGCTCCTGACCGTCGACCCATTCGAGTTTCGTTCCGGACGCCTCAGTGTGTGCGGTCAGATCGAAGTCGCCGCGGTGCGCGATGCCCTCGAGCTCCGACCAGCCGATCGGGAAGAGGTACTCGATGTCACTCGTGGCACTCGAGTAATGGGAAAGCTCCTCGGCGTCATGCGGGCGCACGCGGAGGTGGCTCTCGCGCAGCCCGTACCGCAGCGTGCCACGCCCGCCGCTCCTCGACCCAGAACCGGAGCCACTCATGGGCCTCCGCGGGCGGGACGAAGTACTCCATCTCCATCACCTCGAACTCGAGCGTGCGGAAGATGAAGTTGCCGGGCGTGATCTCGTTGCGGAACGCCTTGCCGATTTGCGCGATGCCGAACGGCGGCTTGCGGCGAGCGATCTGGGCGACGTTCTTGAAGTTGATGAAGATTCCCTGTGCCGTCTCCGGCCGTAGGTAGGCGTCCTGCCCGGTCTCCTCGACCGGACCGATGCGCGTTTGGAACATGAGGTTGAACTGGCGCGGCTCTGTCAGGTCGCACTTGTCCGTCTCGCCGGGGTGCTTGCTCGGCTTCGCGCCGCACGAGGCCTGGTCGAGCTGGTCGGCCCGATAACGCAGCTTGCAGAAGCGGCAGTCGACGAGCGGGTCCGCGAATCCGGTGACATGGCCGGACGCCTCCCAGACGGCGGGGTGGAGGATTATCGAGGAGTCGAGTGCGACGATGTCGTCGCGCTCGCGCACCATCGCCTCGAGCCAGCGCGCCTTGACGTTCTCCTTCAGGAGCACGCCGTAGTGCCCGTAGTCGTATGACGAGCCGAGCCCGCCGTAGATCTCGGACGACGGAAAGACGAACCCGCGCCTGCGCGCGAGCGAGACGATCTTGTCCATTGTCACGACGTCGGACACAGGCCGAGACGTTACTCGCCGCAACCCCAGCGCGAGCGCTCGGTCAGCGGCGGGTGCCGAGCGTGAGCAGGTACTCGCGGTGGTGGACGACCTCGTCACCTACACGGCGCTGCTCGAAGAAGTCGAGCCAGGCCTGGTGGAACTCCTCGCGTCGGTCCGGGTCGAGCGCTTCAGCGGCGGTCTTCGTCGGCCCGTACGACGTGGAGAACAACTCCCAGTACGCCTCGGGGGAGTCGACTGTCAGCGTCGAGACGTGCTCCTCGAACTCGAGCTCGAACGACTTGTCGAGGAGCTCACGGACATGGGCCTCACGTCCCCAGTCGAACGGGCTACCGGCTCCCGGAGCGGGTGGAGGCAGGAACGGGCCCATCATCCGAAACATCTGTCCGAGGCCACCTTCGGGTGTCCAGCAGGCAAGGGCGATGCGACCGCCAGGTCGTGTGACTCGGGCAAGCTCACGTGCCACGGCCGCGTGATCGGGCGCGAACATGACGCCGCACGTCGACGAGACGAGATCGAAGCTCGCATCGTCGTAGGACATCTGCTCGGCGTCGCCGACTTCGCATCTGACATTGAGGCCTCGCTCGTCCGCAAGCTTTTTCGCGGTTTCGATCAAAACGGGCGCAAGATCCATCCCTACGACCTCGGCCCCGCGTTCGGCTGCAAGAAACGCTACCGCGCCCGTTCCCGTCGCGGCGTCGAGCCACTTGTCGCCCGCCGTCGGGGCGAGGCGATCGACGACGAGCTCATGAATGTCCCGGAGCGTGTCCGTGATGCGTTCGTACGGCCCGTTTCCCCACATCACACTCTGCCGTGCCTTCAACTCCGAGAATGCCATCTCTGCTCCTCTCGTCGGTGTGCCGCGAGAAGCATACGACCGCTCGGGCGATAGCCTCCCGCGGATGAGCCCGGACGACGATCGTCATCCAGTCGAGCTCCACATCGTGTCCGACTCGACGGGAGAGACGGCCCAGCGGCTCGTGCTGGCGCTCGAGGCGCAGTTCCCGGATCAGCCGTTCGAGGAAGTCCGGCACCCGCGCGTCGAGAACGCCGAGGATCTCCACATCGCGGTGCAGCAGGCGCGCGGGCGCCCCGCGGTCATGGTCTACACGCTTGTCGAGCCCGGTCTTCGCGATGCGATGCGCCAACTATGCCGGCGCGCTCGTGTCCACTACTGCGACCTTCTGGGGCACCCGATCGACTCGATTTCACGAGTCGCGGGTGTCGCGGCGAGGATGACGCCTGGTGCGCGGGCGCCGCTCGACGCGACCTACTTCAAGCGCATCGAAGCGATCGAGTTCGCGGTGAAGTACGACGACGGGGTCGGCCGAGGGCTCGACGAGGCGGATCTCGTACTCGTCGGCGTCTCCCGAACCTCGAAGACACCGCTTTCGATCTACCTCGGCTACCTCGGGCACAAGGCGGCCAACGTCCCAGTCGTGCGCGGGATCGAGCCTCCCGAGGAGCTCTTCGAGATCGATCCCGCCAAGATCGTCGGCCTTACGATCGACGCCGAACGACTGGGTGACATCCGCACGGCTCGCGTGAAGAGTATGGGCGGCCCCCGCAAGCGCTACGCCGAGTTGGAGGCGATCTACACGGAGCTCGACGAGGCGGCTGCTCTCCACCGACGGCTGCGCTGCCCTGTGATCGATGTCTCGGACCTCTCGGTGGAGGAGACCGCCATGCGGGTCATCCGCCTGGTCGAGCGTCGGAGGCGGGCGGCCGTGAAGTCGTGAGCGAGGAACCCCGAACTCCGAGTCCGTATGGCTCTCCCGGCGAGCCGCCGCTGCGACATCCCTTTCGCCCTCCGCCAGGCGGGCACGGAGACCTGCGCGAAAAGGGCTGGGTGCCGCTGCCGAGGTTCGCTCTGTGGTGGTTCCTGATGCTCGTCTCCGACGTTGTCTTCTACGTGCTCCTGACACCGCTCTGGCTCGGACTGCGTGGCGCTGCGTGGTTGGCGGAGCTCAGGTCACGAGCGCGTCGATCCTGATCAGCTCGCCAGCTTTGGATCGAGCCGGTAGACCTCGCCGCTACCCGACATCACGTACACGCGACGAAGGGCGTCCACCCCGAAGCTCGTCAGTCCAGGAACGACCAGACCGAGCAGACCCGAGGCCGTAAGCAGCCCCTCCCTCGATCGCGATTGTCGTGATCTCCCCGGAGCAGAGGTCGCCGTACAGGTAACGGCCGGTCAATGCGAGGATTCGCGGGTCGCGCGAAACCACGCCGCCGATGAGAGCGCAAACGCCGTTCTCGCGAGGAATCTCGAGGAGAGGGGAAACGGGTCGCACGCACGTCGTCGTCGAGTCGACGACGAGGGTGCCCTCGAAGCACGGCCAGCCGAAGTTCAGACCGGACGCGCCTGCAGGAATGACGTTGATCTCCTCACGCGCGGTGCTCCCGACATCGCCAACGATCAACCGGGAATCGTCGTCGATCCAGAACCGCCAAGGATTGCGCAGCCCGTACGCCCAGATCTCCGGGCGGGCGCCTGAGACGCCGACGAACGGGTTGTCCGGAGGCACGGCGTAGGGAACCGTGCTGCGCGGGTCGATGCGCAGGATGCCGCCGAGCAGGTCGTCGAGGCGCTGAGCGAAGAAGCCCGCGGGGTTCAGGACCCCCGGGTCTCCATCTCCCACGGAGATGTAGAGATACCCATCGGGCCCGAACTGGAGCATGCCCCCGTTGTGGTTCTCGTACGGCTTCGGAATTGTCAGCACGGCTCGCTCGGTGGACGGGTCGACGACGTCGGGATCCGACGAGTCACGCCGAAACTCCGCGATTCGCACATCGCCGTATCCACCGCGCAGGTTGTAGAAGGCGTAGACGAGCCCGCTCTCCTGGTAGTCGGGTGCGAAGGCGATCGAGAGAAGACCGGACTCGCCGGCCGCAGTAACCTGGCCGCGGAGATCGAGGAACGGGCGTGGGAGAACCTCCCCGCCACGCACGACCTGGACGGTGCCGGTCTGCTCGACGACGAAGACGCGCTGGGTGTCGTCGGGCGGCGCGGTCACCAGCACCGGCCGCTCGAACGTTCCGATGAGGGCAAGCGCGGCGACATCCGACGTATCGACCGGAGGAGGCGGTGGCGCGGGCGGTCGCGGCTTGGTCGCGACCCCGAGCGCCCCCTTCATCCCCAGGCGCGCGTGTCCCTCGACGGAGCAGAGAAAGCGGTACGTGCCCTTCCGGGGAAACCTCACGGTGATCGCCTGGCTCTGCCCCGGACGCAGAGTCCGCGTTCGTCGTGCCTTGACGACGAAGTCGTGGGTCGTCGTTCCCCGGTTTCGGACCAGGAAGCGGACTGAGGAGCCGGCTGGAACCGCGCGCCGCGAGAGCTTGAACGAGAAGTCCCGCGCGTCGACCCGGATCGTGAGAGTCGCAGCGCTCCCAGCCGTCACCGAGCCCGGCAGTGCGGCGGCGAAGGCGATCGCTGCACCGGCGGCGGCAACTGAGACGACGACACGGCCTACCGACACGAGGCCTGAAGGCTACGCATGCAGCCGGTCGCTGACCTGAACGCTTACAGACCGCTTAGAAAGCGCTCGATCTCGTCGTGAGAGCGCAGGCGCACGAGGACGTAGCGGGCGAACCGCTCCGGGTAACGCCTCCTCCGACCGCGGTAGTGCCGGAGCGTGAAGACGAACAGCGAGTCGCGGCTCAGAAACGTGTTGCGCAGCGACTCGCGATTTCCGGCCCAAAGCTCCTCCCGGCGGATGACGCGGCTCAGCGTCCGGCGTACGAGGCGCGGCAGCCAGACTCGCATGGGCAAGTCGAGCCACACGACCACATCGGCGTTCTTCAGGACGAGGTCGCCGAGCTTGCTCTGGTACGAGCCGTCGATCACCCAACCTTCGGTGGCCACGATGGGCTCGACCCGCTCACGGAACTCGTCCGCCGGGCTCTCCGTCCAGTCCGGTTGCCAGAACAGGGCGTCGAGCTCGTGGAACGGAACTCCCAGCCGCTCAGCGAGCTCCAGTCCGAAAGTCGTTCCGCCGCTTCCGCTCGCGGAGGTGACGACTGCGACGCGTCTCAAAGCTGCCTGGGCTCGATCGGCGTCTCGAAGCCGGGCTCGACGCGGTACGCCCGGGCCTCAGGCTGCGACGCCACAACCTCGCGCAGCTCCGTTCCGACGAAGTGGAGCGCTGCGCAGTCGTCCGCCGCATACCCCGGTGGGAAGCCGTTCGCGACGAGCTCCCTGTAGACCGGCCGCCGCCGCTCGTCGCCGTCGTAATGCGGGCATGCGCTTCCAGGGAGGAAGCCGAGGCCGTCGCGCATTCCCTCGAGGTGCGGTCCGAACGAGTCGGTGACTCCCGCTTCGAACCAGCAGATCATGCCGGCGCTCCAGCCGCAGAGGAGGATCCCGCGCTCCCAGGCTTCGCGCAGCACCTGATCGAAGCCGTGCACGCGCCAGATTGCCAGCGCGTTCGCCGTGTTGCCGCCCGACACGTAGACAGCGTCCTGGGCCAGGACGTGCTCGCGGAGCTCCGCTCGTGGCCAGGGATTGAACGAGACGTGGCTCGCCTCGGCCCGGTGCGCGAACGACTCGTAGAAGCGGACGAGCTGCCAGTCTTCGTCCGCGGTCGGGGTCGGCACGAAGCACACACGCGGCCCGGCCAGCTCGAGGATGGTGTCTTCGAACCCGAGCGAGTGGCCGCCCATCGCCAGGATCTGTCCGCTCACGCGGCTCTGCTTCTATCAAGACGTCTCAACGGAGCCGAGTGTAGATTCCCCCCGCAAATGCGCTACGTCTTCGACTTCGACGAAGACTCGGCCGGCGGTCGTGAGCTCCTCGGTGGCAAGGGGGTCGGCCTCGCCGAGATGACTCAGCTGGGCGTTCCGGTCCCGGCCGGCTTCACCATCACGACGGATGCTTGCCGCGCCTACATGGCCGCAGGCGGCGATGTTCCCGCTGGCCTCGACGACGAAGTCGACACCCACATTGCGGCGCTCGAAGAGCGCACGGGCAAGCGCTTCGGGGACGAGAGCAATCCACTGCTCGTCTCGGTCCGCTCGGGGGCGGCGATCTCGATGCCGGGGATGATGGACACGATCCTGAACCTCGGGTTGAACGACGTGGCGGCGGCAGGTCTCGGCGCCTCCACCGGAAACCGCCAGTTTGCGCTCGACTCGTACCGCCGCCTTATCCAGATGTACGGGGAGGTGGTCGATGGCATCGACGGGCATCGTTTCGAGCAGGCGCTCGCCGACCTCAAGGCCGCTCGTGCCGTCTCGCAGGACGTCGACCTGACCGCCGACGACCTCGGCGAGCTCGTGGACACCTTCAACGCGATCTACGAAGAGGCGACGGGTGAGCGGTTCCCGCAGGACGCTCGCGAGCAGCTTCGGCGCGCCTACCGGGCGGTGTTCGACTCCTGGAACGCCCCGCGCGCGCAGGTGTATCGGCGGACATACGACATCGCCGACGACCTAGGCACGGCGGTGAACGTCGTCCAGATGGTGTTCGGGAACCGCGGCGAGCGCTCCGGCACAGGCGTCTGCTTCACGCGCGATCCCGCGACGGGCGAGCGGCGCCTCTTCGGAGAGTTCCTCTCGAACGCCCAGGGAGAGGACGTCGTCGCCGGAATCCGCACGCCAGAGCCGATCGAACGTATGCCCGAGCGAATGCCCGAGGCGTTCGACCAGCTCCTGGAGACGCTGGAGCTGCTCGAAACCCACTACCGCGACATGCAGGACATCGAGTTCACGGTCGAGGAAGGGACGCTGTACCTCCTTCAGACGCGCACGGGCAAGCGAACCGCTGCCGCAGCGCTTCGCGTGGCCGCGGAGATGGTGAACGAGGCCCTGATCTCCCGCGAGGAAGCCGTCGCGCGCATCGATCCGGGCCAGCTCGACCAACTCCTGCACCCGATGATCGACCCGGCGGCCCGGGTGGAGGTGGCGGCGCAGGGCCTGAACGCGTCCCCAGGCGCCGCTACGGGGGCGATCGTCCTCGACGCGGACACGGCCGAGGAGCGTGGGAAGGCGGGAGAGGACGTCATTCTCGTCCGCTGGGAGACCACGCCCGACGACATCCACGGGCTCATCCAGGCGCGCGGTGTGCTCACCGCACACGGCGGCATGACGTCGCATGCGGCGGTCGTCGCGCGAGGAATGGGGAAGCCCTGCGTCGTCGGCTGCGAAGAGCTCTCGATCGACCACAAGACGAACGTCGTGACCATCGGCGCGCACGAGCTTCGAGCCGGGGACGTGATCACGATCGACGGAGGCACCGGCAACGTCATCATCGGCGCAGTCCCGCTCGTGCCACCGGCGATCGACGAGAACTTCGGCACGATCCTCGGCTGGGCCGACGAGATTCGCCGCCTGCGTGTTCGCGCGAATGCGGACACGCCGCAGGACGCCGCCAAAGCCCGTGAATTCGGCGCCGAGGGCATCGGCCTCTGCCGGACAGAGCACATGTTCATGGCCGAGGGTCGCCTCGCGATCGTGCGAGAGATGATCCTCGCGAGAGACGAGGAAGAGCGCCGTGCCGCGCTCGAGCGTCTCCTGCCGATGCAGCAAGCCGACTTCGAGGGAATCTTCGAGGCGATGGCGGGGCTTCCCGTCACGATCCGCCTGCTCGACCCGCCGCTCCACGAGTTCCTGCCTTCGCTCGAGGAAGCGACGTCGGACGCGATGCGGGACCGGATCCGCCAGCTGCACGAGGCGAACCCGATGCTCGGAACGCGCGGCTGCCGGCTCGGCCTCCAGTTTCCGGAGATCTACGAGATGCAGGTCCGGGCGATCGTGCGGGCGGCGAAGGCGGTCCGCGAGCGCACCGGCGACGCGCCGCTGGTCGAGATCATGCATCCGCTGGTCGGCTTTCGCGAGGAGCTCTCACGGCTCCGCGAGCTGACAGAGCGCGTCGCCGCCGAGGAGCCGGACGTCGAATATCTCTGCGGCACGATGATCGAGCTCCCGCGGGCATGCCTCCGAGCGGACGAGATCGCCGCCGGGGCGGACTTCTTCTCGTTCGGTACGAACGACCTGACACAAACCGCGCTCGGCTTCTCGCGTGACGACGCCGAAGGCAAGTTCCTCACCTTCTATCTCGAGCACGGCATCCTCGAGCGGAACCCGTTCGAGGTGCTCGACGAGGAGGGAGTCGGCGATCTCATGCGGATCGCGGTCGAGCGGGGGAGAGGTGCGAAGCCGGACCTCAAGCTCGGGATCTGCGGAGAGCACGGCGGTGAGCCGAGCTCGGTCGCGTTCTGCCATCGACTCGGGCTCGACTACGTCTCGTGCTCGCCGTACCGGGTGCCGCTCGCACGGCTTGCGGCAGCACAGGCGGCGCTCGTCGATGCGGGCGTCACTGCGGTCGCGAGCGGCGGCTAGACAACGCTTGCAACAGTCTGTTGCAAGCGGTCTGACTACAGCTGGACTTGCGAGACGGCGAGCGCCACGCTCACCGCACCCACGGCCGCGACGGACAGCGTCGCCAGTGCCGGCGTCCGCCTAAGGCTCGAGAAGGCGAGCGCGCAGAGCCCTCCTCCGATCAGCCCGCCGATGTGCCCGCCGATCGAGATTCCCGGGATGAGGAAGGTAATCAGGAGGTTGAAGACCACGAGGCCCATCGCCTGCCCGCCGAAGACGTAGATCTTGCGGCCTTCGAGGACGAGGGCGGCGCCCATGATCCCCCAGATCGCTCCTGAGGCTCCAACGGTCAGCGCATCCGGCGACGCGAGCAGCGCTCCCGCCGATCCGGCGAGTCCCGAGACGAGGTACACGAGCAGGTACCGGCCGTGGCCGAAGTACTCCTCGAGCGGCGGCCCGATGATCCACAGCACGAGCATGTTCAGACCCAGGTGCAGAATCCCGTAGTGCAGGAACGCGGCCGTGATGAGCCGCCACCATTCGCCGTCGAGCGACGACCTGCCCGAGAGTCGACGCTCGAAAGGACGCCGTGCTCGTAGATCCAGTTTCCCGTTCCGTTGATCTGTCCGCCAATGAGGAGCTCCAGGAGATAGATGCCGACGTTGATGCCGATGAGCGCGAATGTGACGATCGGCCCCGAGCGTGTGAGTGAAGTGCCCATTCGGCGGGTTGCACGACGCGGCGCCGCGGTCTTCCCCGCGGTGCTCGCGTGATCCGGGCAACGAATGCCCACGGGACCGAAAGTCATGCAGTCCGGACAGATCCCGCGGCCGCAGTCGGAGCACGAGACGTACGTCTCCCGCTCGGGATGCCGGTAGCAGCGGAGAGGTTCGTCCACCGCGGCTAGCGTACCCTCGTGCGGGTCGATGTCGTGTTCACACCGGACGAGGCCGGTGCGGCCCCGACCGGTATCGTCATCGACGTCATTCGCGCGACCTCGACGATCTGCCAGGCGCTTGCGTCGGGTTTCGAGCGGGTCTTCTGTGCCGCCGAAATCGACGAAGCGCGCGCGTTGCGAGACGCGCTCGGCGAAGGCGTCCTCGGCGGCGAGCGGAAGGCCGTCCGCATACCGGGCTTCGACCTCGGGAACTCGCCACGCGAGTACCTCGAGCCTGCCGGCAAGACGCTCGTCCTCTCGACGACGAACGGAACGAGAGCGGTCGTGGCCGCCGCGCAACGATGCGATCGGGTGCTCATCGCATCACTGTTGAATCTCTCCGCAGTTGTCGAGACAGCGCGCGACGCCGGCGAGGACGCTCTCGTCGTCTGCGCCGGGGTGCAGGGAGCGCTTGCCCTCGACGACGCGTTCGTCGCCGGGCGGATCGTCGAGCTCCTCGGCTGGGAGCGGACCGACGCAGCGGAGGCGGCGGCTCGTCTCGTCACGACCTGGAGTGGGGCGGAGGAGGCGTTTCGTGCTTCGAAGAGCGGGCGAAACCTGCTGGAGAACGCCCCCGAGCTCGAGCCGGACCTCGCGTTCTGTGCGCGCGAGAGCGCGCTCGACATCGTCCCGCGGCTGGTCGCGATGCGCGACGTCGCCGCCGAGATCGGGCTGTGATCGTCAACCGCGACCCGAAGGCGCGTGGGCCGTATACAGCGTTCGCGGAGGTTGCGGAGGCATACGAGCGCGGACGACCGGACTATCCGCCGGAGGCGGTGCGCTGGCTCGTGAGCGATGAGCCGCGAGACGTCGTCGATCTCGCTGCGGGCACCGGGAAGTTGACCCGTGTGCTCATCGCACTCGGGCACCGCGTCACCGCTGTGGAGCCGCTCGACGAGATGCGCGCGGAGCTCGAGGCCGTCCTCCCGGGCGTCCCGACATGGAAGGGCCGCGCCGAGGAGATCCCGCTGCCTGACGCTTCGGCCGACGTGGTCACGAGCGCCCAGGCATTTCACTGGTTCGACCACGACGTCGCGCTTCTCGAGATCGCCCGCGTGCTTCGACCCGGAGGCAGCCTCGCGCTCGTCTGGAACTCGCGCGACGACCGTGACCCTTGGATGGCTCGCCTGAGCGAGATCATCGGGAACGAGACGGTGAGCGAATGGGATGTGAGTGCGCCGATCGACGAGAGCGGCTTGTTCGGGGCGATCGAAACCGCCGAGTTCACGTTCGAGCAGCAACTCGATCGGGACGGGCTCCTCGACCTCGTCCTCTCGCGCAGCTACTGCGCGAAGCTGCCATCAGCCGAACGTCAGCCTGTTCTCGAGGCAGTCGGGCGGCTGTACGACGAGACAGCCGGATCGGAGGGAGTCCGCCTCCCGTACGTCACCGAGTGCTTCCGCGCGACGAAGAAAGGAGCAGCCTGATGGTCGAGCGATTTCCGTCCCGGCTCTTGCGTCTCGAAGGGCTTGCCGTCGCAGTCGGAGCTCTCGTCCTCTACTTCGACGCGAACAACGGCTGGTTGGTGCTCGTACTCCTGATCCTCGCGCCCGACCTCTCGATGGTCGGGTACGTGGGCGGGCCGGCTGTTGGTGCGGTGATCTACGACGTCGTGCATACCTACACGTTGCCCGTGGGGCTCGGCGTGATCGGTGTTGTCGGCGACTCGAGCACGGCAACCCAAATAGCGTTGATCTGGCTCGCGCATATCGGCGTCGATCGTCTGCTCGGTTACGGGCTCAAGTACCCCACCGGGTTCAAGGACACGCACCTACAGCGCGTCTAGGTCAGCTGCGGGGCTTGGGTTCGTGGAGCCCGAACTGAACGCCCTGGTCGTCGCGGCACGACACGAACCGCCCACCCTCGGCTTCCGGTCCCGGGTCATCGGCTTCGCCGCCGAGCTCGCGTACTCGCCTGACAGCAGCCTCGATGTCGAGAACACGGAAGTAGACCACGATGTTTGCAGCATCGTCGTTGTCGTGGAGCCCGCCGCGTACGGCATCCGTCTCGATCCACGCGTTGTCACCCGTCGTCGCATCGAACGACCAGCCGAGCAGTTCGCCGTAGAACGTCTTTGCCCGACGCGCGTCCGGGACTCCGATCTCGAAATGAGATGGACTGCCCGGCATTGACCGCTCCTTTCTTCTGTCGGCAGTCCGCCTAGAACTCGCGACGAACGGCTTCGACGTTGTTGATCAGCATCGCGCACCACGATCTTGACGTGGTCGAAGACGACTCGCGTCCAATCCCAGTCCACGCCCGCAGGCGAGATCGTAGCTTGACAGGAGAACGTATGTTCGTATAGAACATGTGTTCGGATGATCGCGTGCCTCCTCATTCCCGGGTTCGAGCTGAGAGCGGCTCTGCGCACGCGCCCGCGGCTCGCACTCGTCCCCGCGGCGCTCGCACCGGAGGCAGGAGAGGAGCCGCTCCTCGGTCCGGTTAACGCCGCGGCGGAGGCGGTAGGGGTGAAGCCGGGTATGCGTCTCGGCGAGGCGCTCGCCACATGCCCCTCGCTCGTTCTCGTCGACCGCGATCCGGCTACCGCCGAGAAGGAGTGGGAAGAGGTGCTTCGGCGCCTCGAGGACGCGGGACTTGCGGTCGACCCAGCTGAGCAGGGCGCCGTCGTCTTCGAGACGCGCGGGGTCGAGCGGCTGTACGGAGGCGTGCAGCCGGCGCTCGAGCGTGCCCTCGCTGCGGTCGGCTCCTCCTGGGATCCGCGCATCGGCGCCGCTGGACGCCGCTTCACCGCACTCGCTGCGGCGAGCGTGGCGCGACCCGGCCAGATCTTGATCGTGGCGCAGAAGGACGAGCAGGCATTCCTCGAGCCGCTGCCGCTCTCGTTGCTGCCCATGACGACCGACCGTTACGCAGAGCTCGAAGGTCTTGGGCTTCGGCACATCGGCGAGCTCGCGCAGCTTCCTGGACATGCCGTCGCCGAGCGGCTGGGCGTCGAGGGACGGAAATCGTGGCGGCTCTCCCAGGGAGGCCGTAAGGCGAAAGTGCGCGGGCGCAAGCCCGCATCAGAGCTCGCAGAGGCGCTCTCCTTTCCGGAGGCGGTTGCGAACGAGCTCACGCTGCGACGAGCGCTCGGCTCCCTCCTCGAGCGACTGCTCGCGCGACCAGAACGAGCTGGGCGGCCGTTTCGAAAACTCGCGCTGGCTGCCCGGCTCGTCGACGGCGGCTCATGGCGTCGTGTGGCGACGCTTCGTGATGCGACTGCGGAGCCGGCGCGCCTGCGTGCAGCCCTCGGACCGAAGCTTTCCGAGCTCCCCGCTCCGATCGTCGAGCTGCGTCTCGAGGCGGTCGAGCTCGCCGAGCATACGGGGCAGCAGCTCGCGCTCGTGGAGCCGGCCGGGGAAGAGGCTGTCGGACGCCTGCGCGAAGGCCTGCGGCAGGTACGCGCGAGCACGGGGACAGGGTCGGTGTGTGCCGTGGTGGAGGTGGCGCCGTGGTCGCGAGTTCCGGAAGCGCGAGCGCTCGTCGTTCCGCGGGACGACTAAATGCGCCACGGCCCGCGCTCGTCGAGACGGGGCCAGGTGGAACGCCGCGAGTCGTGAACCGGGAGCTGGTGACGGTCGTTCGTGAGGAGTGGCGCGTCGTCGACCGCTGGTGGACGGATGAGCCGGTCGACCGGCACTACTTCGAGGTCGTTCTCGAAAGCGGCCGGAACGTCTGCGTCTACCGCGACGGGGAGCAGAGTTGCTGGTTCACCCAGAACGCCTGATGCCGGGTCAGACGTCGAAGATGTCGTGTTGCTCGAAGAACGCGTTGTCGGGCTCGATGCCCTGCTCGTGGAGAGCGAGGAGCTCACGCCGATACTCGACGAAGCCGCCGGGTGTATGGAGGTTCAGGGTCCGCGCCCTCTCATCGCTGACGTTCCTGAAGAAATGAACGACTCGCGGAGGCGCGAGAACGTACGTACCCGGAGATCCCCGAACGACCTCGTCCCCGACGTGAAACTCGAGCTCGCCCTCGAGGACGTAGAACGAGTCGCTATGTCCCTTGTGGAAATGGGGCTGGACACCTCCTCCCGGCTCCACGGTGAACTCGATCAGCGAGAGCTCCGGACGAGCAGCCTTCACTACGCTTGTTCCGACGAGCTCGCCTTTTCCGGGACGCAGTGCGATCGGCTCGCCCATTCAGCCGATCGCCTGCTCGACGAGGCGCTTCCACTCGCTGGACTGCGTCGCGGGCACGAGCACCCACTCACGCATCACGCGGCCCATGCCGGGGTCGAAGAGCTCGGCGCCCGGGATCAGCAGCGCTTGCTCGCGCGCGGCCACGTCGGTGAGCTTGACCGTGAGCCCACCGTCTTTCCAAGAGCCGGCGACGACCTTTCCGCTCTCGCGCTTCAGGCACGGCATCCCGAACATCTTCGACTCCCGTACGGGGTGTCGCGCGGTCACGTCCGAGACGAGCTCTTCCCAGGTCGTCATGCCGAGAGTCTAGGCCGCCGGCTCCTGGTCGAACGCGGCACGGGCGGCAACGAGCTCGTTCTCGTCGCTGGCGTTGTGCAAGGCACGGAGGAAGTCGCCGAAGCCACAGCTTGGCGTGTGAACATTGAGGAAGCGCACGTCGTCGGAATCGGGGAACGCGAATGTGTGCACCGCTTTTGGCGGTACGTGCACCCAGCTTCCGGCCTCGGCGTGCAGCTCGCTGCCTTCGAGCGAGAACGACATCTCTCCTTCGAGCACGCAAAACGACTCGGCATGGCGTCGGTGGAAGTGCGGAGGTGGAGGCGGCCCTCCAGGAGTGCTCCACGTGGAGGTGATGCCGAGCTCACTTGCATCAGCGAGCAACGTGACACGCAGGCTCGGCCGATCGGCGACGAGCTCAGCCGTACCCGCGATCACCAGGCTCGGATCACGTCCACCACCTTCGGGCGGCGGGTGCTGGTCGAAGGGAGCGGCAAGCTCTTCGTCGTAAAGCCCCTGCAGGTAGCGGTCGAAGCCCATCCCGGGCGCGTGGAAGTTGAAGAAGCGCAGCTCACCGGGGCCGTCGTTGCGAAACGTATGCACGACGTCGGGGGGCACGAGAGCGAATGCTTCCGGCCCCAGCTTGCGCTCGCCGTCGTCGAGGGAGAGAGTGAGCGTCCCCTCGAGGACGTAGAAGCAGTCAGCGTGCAGGTGATGCACGTGCAGGTCGGGTCCCCGCTCGTCGGCGGCGTAGCGCGTCTCGGTGACGACGAGCTCGTCGCTCGCGAGCCTGATGGTCACCGTTCGCTTCGGCGCGTCCGTGACGACGATCGGCTCCACGGCGTTCCAGCCTAGTGATGGGCGGCTATGTCGAGCTGCACTGTCACTCGGCCTATTCGTTCCTCGACGGGGCCTCGCAGCCGGAGGAGCTCGCTGCGCGGGCGGCAGAGCTCGGGTACGAGGCGCTCGCGCTCACCGACCACGACGGCGTCTACGGCTCCCTCGAGTTCGCACACGCGGCGAAGGCGTTCGGCGTGCGCGCGATCACAGGCGCGGAGGTCACGCTCGACGGCGGCGCTCACATCACGTTGCTCGTCGAGAGCAGGCGCGGATACGCAAATCTCTGCCGTCTACTTACAGCGGCGCACGCGGGGACGCGGCGAGTTGGAAAGGAGGATCGGGAGCCGCTACCACCGTCGGTCGCACTGGAGACGGTTGTCGAGCTCTCCGAAGGGCTCGTCTGCCTCTCGGGGTGCGCGCGTCGCGGCCTGGGACTCCTCGACCCGAACGCCGCTGCTCAGCTCGCGGGAGCTTTCGGCCGCGAGCGCTTCTTCGTCGAGCTCCAGCGACCCTTCGAGCGCGGAGACACGCGGCGAACCTCGCTCCTTCGCGAGTCTCGCCGAGCACCTCGATGTCGAGACGGTCGCGACCGGCGACGTCCACGCTCATCACCCGCGGCGCACCCTCCTCCAGGACGTTCTCGTTGCGATCCGCTGCCGAACCTCACTCGAGGGCTGCGAGCCCGAGCGGCGTGGGAATCGAGAGAGCTTCCTGCGCTCGCCGGAGGAGATGCTCGAGCGCTTCTCCTTCGACCGGGCTGCCGCGGAGCGGAGCGCGGTACTCGCCGAACGTCTCGACTTCGACCTGACGGAAGAGCTCGGCTACAACTACCCGGATTTCTCGGACGGCGACGAGCCGGCGATCCGCCAGCTCGCAGCGATCTGCCAGCGATCCGTCGAAGAGCGCTATCCGCCAAGTAACAGACTGTTACTTGGCGAGGCGCGCACTCGCCTCGAGGGCGAGCTGAAGCTGATCGACGAGCTGGGCCTTGCCGGCTTCTTCCTCCTCCACCACGAGGTGCTCGAGCTCGCGCGCGAGGCGGCGCGCGAGGTGCGCGGGCGTCGACTCTCCGAGGAGCTTCCTGCCTCCTGGACGAGGGCGGGGGAGCTCGGTCGGCTCGATCGTCTGCTATCTCACTGGCCTCTCCCACGTCGATCCGGTCTCGAACGAGCTGTCGCTCGGGCGCTTCCTCAACCGCGAGCTCGCCTCCGTCCCGGATATCGACCTCGACTTTCCGCGCGATATCCGCGAGAAGCTCATCGTCGCGGTCACCGAGCGCTACGGACGGGAGCACGCGGCGCTCGTGGCGAGCTTCTCGACGTACCGCTCGCGAGGCGCGATCCGCGATGTGGGAAAGGCACTCGGTCTTCCATACGCGGAGCTCGAACGACTCGCCCGGCTCTCGGACGGCTGGGATGCGCGTCGAGTCGGGGAGGAAGTCGCGCGACTACCCGACGGCGAGCGGAAGCTCGAGTCCCGGCGTTGGCGCGCCTTCGCCTGGCTCTCGGGCGAGATCGCGGGACTGCCACGTCACGTCTCGCAGCACCCGGGCGGGATGATCGTCTCCACCCGGCCGCTGATCGAGCTCGTCCCCGTGCAGCCGGCCGCGATGGCCGGCCGCCAGCTCTGCCAGTGGGATAAGGACTCCTGCGCCGATGCCGGATTCCTCAAGATCGATCTGCTCGGGCTCGGGATGCTCTCTGCGGTCGAGGACTGCGTCGAGCAGATCGCACGAACACACGACGAGATCATCGACCTCTCGCGGATCCCGTTCGACGACAAGGAGGTCTTCGAGGACATCAAGCGCGCCGACACGGTGGGCGCGTTCCAGATCGAGAGTCGCGCCCAGATGCAGAGCCTCCTGCGCACGAAGCCGGAGAATCTCGACGATCTCACCGCCCAGGTCGCACTCGTCCGGCCAGGGCCCATCCAGGGGAAGGCGGTGCATCCCTATATCGATGCGCCGAGAGCGGCTGCGCGAGGACCCGGCATACGTCTTCCCGGTCGATCACGAGCTCCTACGTGAGCCCCTACGCTCGACGTTCGGAGTCGTCATCTTCCAGGACCAGGTGCTCGAGGTCGCGATTGCGCTCGCCGGCTTCACGGTGGGGGAGGCCGAAGGGCTGCGCCGGGCGATGAGCCGCAAGCGGAGCCACGATGCGCTCGAGGCCTACCGTGAGCGGTTCGTCGCTGGTGCCGCCGAGAAGGGCGTGGACACCGAGACGGCCGACAAGGTCTTCGACAAGCTTGTCGGCTTCTCCGGCTTCGGCTTCCCCAAGGCGCACGCGGCCGCGTTCGGGCTTCTCGCTTACCAATCGCAATGGCTTCGGCGTCACTACCCGGCGGAGTTCCTCTGCGCACTCTTGAACGCGCAGCCGATGGGCTTCTATCCGCCCGCGACGCTCGTTCGCGATGCGCAGCGGCACGGAGTGGAGGTGCGCCCAGCCGGCGTCAACGTGAGCGCGGCACGCTGCACGATCGAAGGTGGTCAGACCCCACGTGATCTGACCCCACCTACTGTGCGCATCGGTATCAACTACATCGCCTCTGTAGGCGAGGACGAGGCAGAGGCGCTCGTCGCGGAGCGGGACGCGAACGGGCTCTTCGCAGATGTGGCGGATCTCGCTCGCAGAGCCTCGATCTCGCGTGACGGCCTCGAGTCGCTCGTCAAGAGCGGTGCCTGCGACAGCTTCGGCCGGCGCCGGCGAGATCTCCTCTGGGAGCTCGGGCTCGTCTTCCGGGCACAATCGGTGCCGGGGACTGGGGGAGAGGCGAAGCAGCTCCCGCTCTCCCTCGAGCCGACCACCGAGACGCCACAGCTACGCGATCTGACGCGCTGGGAGCGCATGCTCGCGGACTACCGGCACACGGGGATGTCGGTCGGAACGCACCCGCTCGCACTCCTGCGCCCACATCTGCCTGCGGGGACGCTCTCGAGCATGGAGCTTCACGAAAAGCGACACGGCCTGCGTGTGGCGATCGCCGGGATGACCGTTGCCCGCCAACGCCCTTCGACCGCGAACGGGATCGTCTTCATGCTCCTCGAGGACGAGCACGGCCAGGTCAACCTCATCGTTCCGCCGGCCGTCTACGATCGGCATCGCGCGGCAGTGCGCGCCGAGCCACTCGTCCTTGCCCGCGGCCGCTACGAGCGGGTGGGCGAGAACCGGAACATCCTGGTTTCGGAGATCGAGTCGCTCGGTCTCCTCGCACGCCAGGTCGCGGAAAACGACACGGTGTGGGCCTCGCTTCCCCGGCCGCACTCGTTCGGCCGCCGCTGACTTGACGGCTGCGTCGCACGGCCACGCTCAAACGTGTTCTCGGCGAGTTCCGGCTCTTCGCCGGCGGCCGAGCGTGAACGCCGTCTCGACGAGCGCGAGATGGGTGAACGCCTGCGGGAAGTTGCCGACCAGCCGCTTGCGCTCGGGGTCGTACTCCTCCGAGATCAGGCCCAGGTCGTTGCGGAGCGAGAGCAGTCGCTCGTAGAGCTCGACCGCTTCATCGTGACGGCCTTGCTGCGCGAGCACGGCGGCGAGCCAGAAGGAGCACGGCAGGAACACGCCTTCGCCCGGAGGCAACCCGTCCACGTCGACGTTCTCCTCGTCGGCGCGGTAGCGCTCGACGAAGCCCTCGCGCATGAGCTCCCGCTGAATCGCGTCGACGGTGCCGACGACCCGCGGATCGTCGGCCGGGAGGAAGCCGACGAGCGGGATCAGCAGCAGGCTCGCGTCGAGCCGGTCCGAGCCGTAGAACTGGACGAACGAGCCGCGCTCCGCGTCGTACCCCGTCGCGGAGCACCTCGGCTCGGATCTCCTTCTCGCGCGGCCCGCCAGCGGTCGAGCGGGCCGTCGCGCCCGAGCTGCTCGATCGTCTTCACCGCCCGGTCGAACGCGACCCAGGCCATGACCTTCGAGTGGGTGAAGTGCCGGCGCGGCCCGCGCACCTCCCAGATCCCCTCGTCGGGCTCGCTGCCAGCCCGACTCGAGCCACTCGAGCAGCTTGCGCGTGAGCGCCCACGCGTCGTCCGACGGGTCGAGGCCCCGGCGACGCGCCTGGTAGAGCGCGTCGACGACCTCGCCGTACACGTCGAGCTGGCGCTGGTCCGAGGCGCCGTTTCCGATCCGGACCGGCCGCGAGCCCTCGTAGCCCGGCGAGCCATGGCAGCTCGAGCTCGGTGAGCCGCCGCTCGCCGGCGACGCCGTACATGATCTGCAGGTCGTCGGGATCGCCGGCGATCGCGCGGAGCAGCCAGTCCGCCACGCGCCCGCCTCCTCCACGTAGCCGCGCGCGAATGAATGCGAGCAGCGTCGAACGTTGCGTCGCGGAGCCAGCAGTAGCGGTAGTCCCAGTTGCGGACGCCGCCGAGCGCCTCCGGCAGCGAGGTCGTCGGAGCGGCGACGATCCCCCGGTCGGCGCGTACGTAAGCGCCTTGAGAGTGAGCAACGAGCGGCTGGACCGCTCGTCGCCATTCGCCCGTGTAGGTGCAGCGCGCGGCCCACTCCTCCCAGAACGCGCACCGTCTCCTCGAGCGCCGACTCGGGGTCGATCGCGCTGCGGGACGCGGCTCGTTCGACGGAAACCACGTCAGGACGAACGGGACGCGCTCGCCCTCGGCGACCTCGAAGGACGCGTACGTTCGCAGGTCACGACCTTCGAGCTCGATCGGTGTCCGGAGTGAGACTGCATCCGGGCCTGCGATGCCGACGAGCACACCGTCGAGATTGCGCACCCACGGAACGATGTGGCCGTAATCGGGGCGGATCGCGAGCTCCATCCGCATCTGGACGCGACCGCGGATGCCCTCGACGATGCGGACGACGTTCGGCTTCGTCGCTCTCGGCGGCATGAAGTCGATGAGCCGTACGGCACCAGACTCGCTCTCGAGATCGGTTTCGAGGACGAGCGTGTTGTCTCGGTAGCGTCGGCCCGGCGAACGGAAGTCGCCCTCGGGTTGGATCGTCCATTGCCCGTTCTCGGTATTGCCGAGGAGTGCGGCGAATACCGCACCTGAATCGAAGCGGGGAATGCAGAGCCAGTCGATGCAGCCCTCGCGGCTGACGAGCGCTGCCGATCTGGAGGTCCCCGATGAGCCCGTAATCCTCGATGAGCGCCATCAGTCTTCCTCGAGGAAGGTCGCATACGGACGGAAGCGCTTCGACGCAGCTCGGTTGAATGTCCGGCGGTACTCCTCCGCTGTGCGCTCGTCGAGCGACGAGCGCGTATGTCTCCCGAACGTCGTACAGCCTCTCGCCGACCGCGTCGACGATCAACTGGTAGTCCCCGAAGAGCTCCTCGGAGTCGTCGCGTGACGCATTCGTCCAGGCGGCATCCGCGTCCTCGGCTTCCGCGATGAGCGCCGACTCGTCGGTCGCAAAGAGGTCGAGCTGTCGCCGCGCGAGGTCGTCGAAGCGATCTGCGGCGGAGCATCAGACGAGCTCGCCGTAGAGGTCGAGATGCGCCGCAGCCGAGGCCTCCCAGGTGAGCTCTGAGCGAGCGCGTTCCGCACCCCTTCTCGCGGCACCGAGCGCGTCGGCATCTCCCAGGAGAAGCCGAAGCGCATCGGCCATGGCGTCGACGTCTCCGGGCGGTACGACGACGCCCGCCCCGAAGCGCCCGACGACCTCTCCGAGCCCGCCGATGTCGTAGACGATCGCCGGGACGCCCGCACCGAGTACCTGCAGCAAGGCGCCGGAGACGTCGATCTCGGCTCGATACGGAAAGAGCGCGACAGTCGCCTCCGACAGCGCACGCTTTAGTTCCGCGTCGGGCAAGTAGCCGAGCCGCCACTCCGCCGTGTCACCGGCTGTCTGCTGCAGTCCGTCGAGGGGCACTCGAGGGTCTCCGACGACGAGTAGGCGAGCTTCCTCCACGCCCAGGACCGCCTCCACGGCGTCCTCGGTGCCCTTGTAGGGACGGATCAGCCCGAATGCAAGTGCGGTCCGACCGTCGTCCGCGTGAACGACGTCGGAACGAAACGCCGGATGCGGGATCAGGCGTAGCTTCTCCTCGGGCACGCCGAACTCGGCAAGCGCGTCGCGGCCCCGTTGCGGAGTGCACGACGATCCGTGCGAAGCGTTCGAAGACGCGTTTCCAGAGGCCGGTCTTCGAGGCGGTTCGCCGGGGGACGATGTCGTGCGCGGTCAAGACGGCGGGGCTGCGCGGGCGGAAGAGCCAACGATCGGCCTCGACTGCTCCCAACCACTGCACATGCATGACATCCGGCTTCAGAGCCGCGAGCCGAGCCATCCCGAACGGATGCTCGAGCGCCTTGACTGTGAGCCGCAGGCGCGACGACCCCATGCGGGAAGAGATCGGGTAGAACCACTCCCGGGCCGTGTATCCCTCCGCTGGCGCGACCGAACCGAACCGGAAGCGGGATGTCACGAGCTCCACATCCGCGCCTGCCTGTGCGAGCGCCGTGGCCAGCGAGCGATCGTAGGGCGGGGTGTACGCGGGCGGATCGGCGATAACGACGCGCATTGGTCGGGAACGTTAGACGGGGTGTCGGCACAATCCCGCCCGTGACGTTCGAGGAAGCCCGCGCGCAGTTCCCCGTGCTCGAGCGGTTCGCGTATCTGCAGGCAGGAAGCGTTGGCCCTCTCGCCCGTGCAACGGTCGACGCGATGCACGAGGAGGAGGAGCGTGGGCTCCGCGACGGGAGAGGAAGCGGCGCGCAGTTTCAGCGGATCCTCGCGCTCGCGCGAGGAGCTTCGCGGCGAGATTGCCGACGCTCGTGGACGTCGACGTCGAGCACGTCGCGCTGACGGCGTCGACCACCGACGGCTGCAACATCGTCCTCGCCGGGCTCGACCTCGGTCCCGCCGACGAGGTGGTGACGACGACGGACGAGCACTTCGGGCTCCTCGGGCCGCTTCATGCGTCGGGCGCGCGGATCGTCGTCGCCCAGCCCGAACCGGAGCTGATCCTGGCGGCCGTCACGCCGCGGACACGGCTGCTCGCGCTCTCACATGTCGTCTGGACGACGGGAAAGGTGCTCCCGGTGCGCGACCTCAGGGCGCAGACTGGGCTCCCGATCCTCGTCGATGGCGCGCAATCGATCGGCGCGATCCCCGTCGATCTGAGCGGGCTCGACTACTACACCATCTCCGGTCAGAAGTGGCTGTGCGGCCCCGAAGGAACGGGGGCGCTCGTCGTCGCGGAGCCGGATGCGCTCCGTGTTGGCCGGCCGAGCTACCTGGCGCAGCAGAGATACGAGCCGGACGGCGTGTTCGAGCCGAAGCCCGGCGCGCGTCGTTTCGATCCCAATCTCACGCCCAACGCACTGACGGCTGGCTTGCTGGCCGCCCTTGACGCGCTTCCGGACTGGCTGTTCGAACGGGCTGCGGAGATGGCCGAGCGCTGCCGCGGGCTACTGGTCGCCGCCGGCGCGGACGTGGTGACGCCGCGAGGAGCGTGCCACCCTCGTCGCCTGGCGCTCAGGCGATGGAGGACTCGGCGGCAGTCGTGGCGAGGCTCGCCGAGGCGGGAGTGATCGTGCGTGATCTTCCCGGGCGTGGCCTCGTGCGCGCATCTGTGGGCTGGTGGACGAACGACGACGATCTCGAGCGGCTCGTCGCGGCGTTGTAGGGTCGCGGCATGTGCTTCGACCACGATTCCTCGCCTCCGATACCGCCGATCTCGGGCGCGGCGGTCTCGCACGACGACCTCGTGCTCGAGCGCGCGAGACGGCAACCGCCTCGCGGCCTTCGCCGCAGCACCTGACGAGCCGGCACGCGTCGGCGTCGTGATCCTCCCCGACGTCCGCGGGCTCTACCGCTTCTACGAGGAGCTCGCGCTGCGCTTCGCCGAGCGCGGGTACGCGGCAGTGGCGATCGACTACTTCGGGCGCACCGCCGGCGTCTCGAAGCGAGACGACGACTTCGAGTACATGCCGCACGTCGAGCAGACGACCCAGGACGGCATCCAGGCCGACACCGCCGCTGCTGTCGCCCATCTCCGCACCGCCGGTTGCGACGCGGTCTTCACGGTCGGGTTCTGCTTCGGCGGTCGCAACTCGTGGCTCGCTGCCGCGAGCGGGCACGAGCTCGCCGGGGCCATCGGGTTCTACGGACGACCCGGACCTGGACGCGACGGATCACCAGGACCCACGCAGCGGGTGGGCGAGCTTGCGGCGCCGATCCTCGCGCTCATGGGCGGCGCCGATCCGGGGATTCCGCTCGACGAGGTCGAAGCTTTCGACGCGGCGCTCGCCGAAGCGGGTGTCGAGCACGAGGTAGTCGTCTACCCCGGCGCGCCGCACAGTTTCTTCGACCGCAAGTTCGAGGAGTTCGCGACCGACTCCGAGGACGCCTGGAACCGCGTGCTCGCGTTCCTCGAGCGCTACTCCTGAGCGTCTGAGGCGGTACGCAACCCGAGCTCAGCGGCGATCGGCTGCATCGCCGCGATCGACGTTCGTGACGTGCTCGTCGAGTGAGAGACCGAGGAGCTCCGCGCCGGCGTAGACCTCGTCGCGATGGACGCCGGCCGCGAAGGACGGCTGCTTGAGCTTCTTCTTCACCGATTTCGGCTCGAGGCCGTCGATCCCGGTCGGCCGGACGAGCCCGCACGCGTGCACGAAGCCGGACAGCTCGTCACAGGCGAAGAGAACCTTCTTGAGCTGTGTGTCCCGCGGCATTGCGAGGTGCTCCGCGTGCGAGAGGACGGCTTCGATCAGCTCCTCGGGATACCCCTCCTCGCGGAGAATTGGCGCGCCGTCCTGCGGGTGCTCCTCGAGCGTGGGGTGGATCTCGTAGTCGAAGTCGTGGAGAAGGGCGACGCTACGCCAGAGCTCCTCGTCCTCGCCGTAGAGCCGCGCATAGAAGCCGACCGACGCTTCGACGGCAAGGGCGTGCCTGAGCAGCGACTCGCTCGTCGTGTAGTGGGTCAGCGTCTCCCATGCCTGGTCTCGGGTCGGCCGCACGGCGCAGTACGATAGCCGCCGCCGTTGGATCCCCAAGTCACACAACGGACGGTTGCGCCCTACGGGACGTGGTCGTCCCCCATCAGCGCGGAGATGGTCGCTCGTTCCGGCTCGCGTCTCACGATGCCGTGGCTCGACAACGGCGCCGTCTGGTGGCTCGAGGGGCGTCCTTCGGAAAATGGGCGCGTCGTCCTCGTGCGAGCCGAGCCCGACGAGGATCCGGTCGACGTCGTCCCGCAGGCATTCAACGTGCGTACAGGTGTCCATGAGTACGGCGGAGGCGCGTACTGCATCCACGCCGGGACGGCGTTCTTCTCCAACTTCGACGATCAGCGCCTCTACCGCGTCGATCCCGGCGGAGCCCCGGTCGCGATCACACCTGCGGTCGAGGGCAAGAGCCATCGATATGCCGATGGCCGCATAACGTCCGACGGAGTTCTGTGGATCGGCGTTCGCGAGCGGCACTCGCCGAGCGGGCGCTCTGCCGACGTCGTCAACGAGCTCGTGGCGCTTCCCACCGACGGCTCCTCCGAGCCACGGGTGATCGCCTCCGGAAGGGACTTCTACTCGAATCCACGCATCTCGCCCGACGGCTCGCGGCTCTGCTTCCTCGCGTGGAACCTTCCCTGGATGCCGTGGGACGGGTGCGAGCTCCACGTCGGCGATCTGGCCGCTGCCGGTGAGCTGTCCGGGGTTGCGCACGTTGCGGGCGGGGACGGCGAAGAGTCGATCTGGCAGCCGGAGTGGAGCCCGTCCGGCGACCTCGTCTTCGCAAGCGATCGCAGCGGCTGGTGGAATCTCGAGCGCTTCCGTGAGAGCCGAACGCTCGGTTCTCTACGCCGCGGAGGCGGAGTTCGGCTACCCGGCGTGGACCTTCGGTACGAGCTCGTTCGCGTTCGTCGGGCGATGGCCGCATCGTGTGTGCGTACGACACCGACGGGCTCACGTCCTTTGGTGTGCTCGATCCCGACTCGGGGCGGATGGAGGAGCTCGACCTGGTACTGGATTCGTGGCGGGGCTCGCCATACGTGCGGGCCGACGATGACCGCGTGGTCATCGTTGCCGGCTCCGCCACGGTTCCCAACCAGGTCCTGCTGATCGACGTCTCCTCCGGCACTAGAGAAGTCCTGCGAACGAGCGCGGACGTGCCGGTCAGCACCGATCGCTTCTCGATGCCGCGTGCAGTCGAGTTTCCTACCGAGGGCGGCCTCACGGCCCACGCGCTCGTGTATCCGCCTACGAGTCCGGACTACGACGGGCCTGAAGGTGAGCAGCCGCCGCTCATCGTCATGAGCCACGGCGGCCCCACAGGCAACACGACGGCAATCTTCAGCCTGGAGACCCAGTTCTGGACAAGCCGCGGGTTCATGGTCGTCGATGTCAACTACGGCGGCTCGACCGGGTACGGGCGGGCGTATCGTGAGCGGCTGAACGGCAACTGGGGCGTGGTCGACCTCGAGGACTGCGTGAACGCCGCGAGGCACCTCGTCGCCGAAGGAGAGGCTGATCCGGAGCGTTTGCTGATCACGGGTAGCAGCGCGGGCGGATACACGACCATCTGCGCGCTGACGTTCACGCGATGCATTCGCGGCGGGTACGACGTACTACGGCATCGCCGACCTCGAGCAGTTCGCTCGGGGAGAGACGCACAAGTTCGAGCTGCAGTACGAGCACACGCTGATCGGCCCGTACCCGGAGAGAGCCGACCTCTACCGCGCGCGCAGCCCGATCCACTTCGTCGACCAGATCTCGACGCCGATGCTCGTCCTGCAGGGCGCCGACGACAAGGTCGTACCGCCGTCGCAGGCCGAGCTGATCGTGGGTGCCCTCAGGGAGCGCGGTGTTCCGCACGCGTATCTCCTCTTCGAAGGAGAGGGACACGGGTTCCGCAAGGCCGAGAACATCATCCGCTCGCTGGAGGCCGAGCTGTCGTTCTATGCCCAGGTTCTCGGATTCGAGCCCGGGGACCCGCTGCCAAAGCTCGAGATCGAGCACCTGTCGGCGTGAGGCGTGAGTGAGCTCATGAGGTCGGCGAGTACCATTGCGCCCGCGATGCAGTCCTTCGTCATCGAGGGCGGCCGCCCGCTCAGTGGCACGGTCCGCGCCGCGGGGAACAAGAACGGCGCGCTTCCGATCCTGGCGGCATGCGTGCTCGCCTCGGACGAGGTTCAGCTTTCGAACGTCCCACGGATACGAGACGTCGAGACGATGGTCGAGCTCCTTGCCGACCTCGGCGCGGACGTCGAGTGGACAGGCCGAAACGACGTGCGCATCGATCCGCGGAGCGTGACGAAGACGGATCTCGAAGCAAGCCTGGCGCGCGAGATTCGAGCGTCGTTCCTCCTCGCAGGCCCTTTGCTCGCGCGCTTCGGGCGTGTCACCGTCCCTCCACCGGGGGGTGACGTGATCGGACGCCGCCGGCTCGACACGCACATCCACGCATTCCAGGAGCTGGGCGTCGAGGTCGAGCTGAACGGCGCATACGAGATGCGCACGAACGGGCTCCGCGGCAAGCGCATCTATCTCGACGAAGCCTCGGTCATGGGGACGGAGAACGCGATCATGGCCGCCGTCCTCGCGGAGGGAAAGACGTGTGTCGGGCATGCTGCCTGCGAACCGCACATCCAGGATCTGTGCCGCTTCCTCGTGTCGATCGGCGCACAGATCGACGGAATCGGCTCGAACGTCCTTCACATCGAAGGTGTCGACGAGCTTGGTGGAGGCGAGTACCGGATCGGCCCCGAGCACGTCGAGGTCGCGAGCTTCGCCGCACTGGCCGCGTTGACCGGGGGCGATGTGACGATCGAGGACGTCGAGCCCGACGACCTCATCGCGATCGTCCCCGCTTTCCGCAAGCTCGGGATCCGGATGGACGTGGATGAACGCTCGGTGCGCGTGACGGCGGATCAGGATCTCCACGTCGTCGATGACCACGGCGGTCAGATTCCGAAGATCGAGAGCGGTGTCTGGCCCGCCTTCCCTGCGGATCTGACTTCTATCGCCCTGACCTGCGCCACGCAGTCCCACGGGACCGTCCTCATCTTCGAGAAGATGTTCGAGAGCAGGCTCTTCTTCGTGGACAAGCTCGTGTCGATGGGCGCGAGAATCATCCTCTGCGATCCGCATCGCGCTGTGGTGACCGGCCCGGCAAAGCTCTACGGTCAGCGACTCGAGAGTCCCGACATCCGCGCGGGAATGGCGATGGTGATCGCCGCGCTCTGCGCCGAAGGTCGTTCGTCCATTGGGAACATCGGCCAGATCGATCGCGGCTACGAGCGCATCGACGAGAGGCTTCAGAGCCTCGGTGCGGCTATCGAGCGGACCGAGCTATGACGAGCGCGGGTGCAGCACAGGTCACGCTCGAGGGCACGGGAGAGAGTCGCGTGGCGACCGGCGTTGCGGTACTCGATCACCTCCTGGAAGAGCTTGCGCGCACCGGCGGATTCGAGTTGCGTTTGGAGATCGCGCCCGGGGAGCCCGAGGCGGAGGTGAGTGAGGCGGGGACTGCGCTAGGTGACGCGCTCTTGCCGCTCCTTACCGCCGGTGACGGGCGTGGCTTCGGGATCGTTCCCGCGGACGAAGCGCTCGCAATGGTTGTCGTCGAGGCATCGGGAAGACCTCTCGTCGTCTCGAACGCCGATCTGACGTCGACTCGTGCGGGCGGGCTCCAGACCGATCTCGCCGCCGCCTTTCTCCATCAACTCGCCGAGTCAGCGGGACTCACGATCCATGTGCGGCTGATCGAGGGCGAGAACTCACAGCACGTCCTCTCTGCGATATTCAAGGCGCTTGGCGCCGCACTCGCTCGCGCCTGCTCATCCCCGTAGCGACCCAGGTCTGACCCGACGAGTCTGGTTACCAGCAAAGGAGCTCATGTGGCAGAGAAAGAGGTCGTACGAACCGATCGCGCTCCCGGGCCGTTTCAGGGCGCGCCGTACAACCAGGCGATTCGCGTCGGCGACCTCGTCTTCGTCGCGGGCCAGCTCGGGATCGAGCTCGAGACGGGCCAGCTCGCCGGCGCCAGCGTGGAGGAGCAGACCGAGCAGATCATGGCGAACCTCGCGGCGATCCTGCATGCGGCGGGGAGCGGGCTCGACAACCTCGTGAAGACCACCGTGTTCCTCATGGATCTCGGCGACTTCGGCGGGATGAACGAGGTCTACGCGCGACACGTCGGCGATCGACCGCCGGCTCGCTCGACGGTTCAGATCTCGGCGCTTCCGAGCGGCGCTCTCGTCGAGATCGAAGCCGTCGCCCACGTCTAAGAGTTGTCTCGCGGTCGTTCCACGTCCGACGCGCTCCCGAGGACGCCGCCGCGATCCCGCAGTGTTCGCACCCGCAACCTAGCAGACCGCCTACGCGCACATATTTCCCCGCGGAGGAGCTCGAAGGACGAAGAGTCTGCGAGAGTACCGCCATTCGTGAGATCGGCGCCGACTCGCGATGCTACGACCTAGATCGTGATCGGAATTCACGCGACGGCTTCGCCGAATCGATCCTCTGGGTCTGATCGCGGACAATCCGCGCGCACACAGGCGCTTCTGCGAGCTCGTGGGCTGGGTCGCCGAGGGGGCGCCAGGACGGCATCTCCGGCGCGACTGCGCCAGCCATCCGGTCGCCGACGCTCGAGCCTCCAGCGCAGTCGCAGGGCAGAATGAGCCCATGCGGGCAGAGGAGGTCATCGCCACCCACGGGAACACCGACTTCGACGCGTTTGCCGCGATGGTTGGCGCGCGACTCCTGTACCCCGGTGCGGTCGTCGCTGTCGGCTCGCTCAATCGCAACGTCCGCGACTTCTACCGTCTGCACGCGGATGAGCTGGGCGCGATCGCCGAGACGGGGAACCTCGAGCTCGACGCGATAAAGCGGCTCGTCGTCGTGGAGGCCACGACCGCCTCCCGGCTCGGTGAGCTCGAGTCCGTCGCGCTGGATCCGGCGGTCGAGAAGGCGCTCTTCGACCATCACGGGGACACTGAGATTCCGGACTGGGTGCAACACGATGCAGCCGTGATCTCGGAGGACGGTGCGCTGACGACGACGCTCGTCGGCATCCTCGCCGAGCGCGAGATCCTCCCAACCGCGCTCGAGGCGACGACCTTCGCCCTGGGGATTCACGAGGACACGGGGTCGCTCACGTATCCGTCGAGCACACAGCGTGACGCGGACGCGCTTGCCTGGTGCCTTCGCCACGGGGCTCGACAGGACCTCATCGCCGGGTACCTGCACACGCCTCTCGCGGCCGGCGAGCGCGACTTGCTGCAGGGTCTGATGGATGCGCTCGAGCCGCTCGATGCGGGGGGAGAGGAGATCCTCCTCGCCGCCGTCGCCTGGACGGAGTACGTAGAGGGTGTCTCCAACCTGGCGCACAAGATCGTCGATCTGACTGACGCACGGGCGCTCGTCGTGCTCGTGGAGATGGACGGTCGTGTGTTCGCCGTCGCCCGCAGCAGGACTGACCGGATCGATGCCTCCGTACTTGCAGCAGCTCTCGGGGGAGGCGGCCACGCGCAAGCGGCGTCGGCGATCTCGCGCCTGGGCTTGGACGACGCGCGCGCCGTCGTGCTCGAAGCACTCGCTGACGCACAGCGCGAGCCTCGTCGGGCACGGGACGTCATGTCGACGCCTCCTCGCTCGGTAGGCCCGGACGACACGGTCCGCGACGCGATGACGCTCTGTCAGCGGCACGGCCAGAGCGGCGTATTCGTCGTCGAGGCAGGCCGGATCGTCGGTGGGGTGAGCCGAGAGGACCTGGACAAGGCGATCGGACACGAGCTGGCTCACGCTCCCGTGCGCGGGATCATGAGCAGTAGCTTTGCGTCGGTCTCGGAGGATGCGACGCTTGCCGAGCTGCAGGCTGGGGTCACGACCGCCGAGGATGGTCGGGTTGCGGTACTGCGCGGGCATGAGCTCGTCGGTGTGGTAAGCCCGTGCCGATCTGCTCCGTGAGCTGGAAGGGGTCGAGCCGACACCTTCTGCGGACGACGGGAACGTGGCTGCCGAGCTACATGCACTCGAAGTGCTGCGGCCGATCATCGAGGCGATCGCGGCTCTCGGCGACCGGACCGAGGGTGTGTATCTCGTGGGCGGAACGATTCGCGACATCCTCTTGCGAGAGGAGAACTTCGACGTCGACATCGCCGTCGAGGGGGATGCGATTGCTTTCGCACGCTCTCTGGCGGTTGCGCTGGACGGCCGGTTCACTCCACACGACAGGTTCGGGACCGCGATCGTCTCGTATGGAGACGGCGCGCGGCTCGACGTCGTGACCACGCGAACCGAGTTCTACGACTCGCCCGGCGCGCTGCCGACTGTCGAGCGGGCCGCGCTGCACGAGGACCTCCGTCGCCGCGACTTCACCATCAACGCCATGGCGGCGTCCTTGAAGCCAGCGGACTTCGGGCGGCTCGTCGATCCGCACGACGGCCGATCCGACCTCGAAGCACGGGTTGTGAGGGTCCTGCACAACCTGTCGTTCATCGACGACCCGACGAGGATCCTCCGCGGCATTCGTTACGAGGCGCGCTACGGCTTCAGGTTCGACGAGCACACGGTGCGACTTGCGCGCGGTTGTATCGACATGGGCCTCGTCGGCGACCTCTCGTCGGTACGCCTGCGAGACGAGCTCGTACAGCTACTCGAGGATTCGGGCGCGCCGAGCGGCCTCGAGCGGCTCGGCGAGCTAGGCGTCGACAGAGCGATTCATCCCCGTCTCCAGGGCGACGCGGAGGCGGCGACGCTGTTCGAGCGAGCGCGAGTTCTGCGGGCCGAGCTTCAAGTGGAGGTTCCCGCATGGCGACTCGGCGTAGCAGTGCTTGCGCGGCGAATGACGTCGGACGAGGCCTTCGACTGGCTCGATCGTCTCAAGGTCCGGCGCCGCGACGTCGACCTGATCGGCGGCGCCATTGCCGTCGCGCCGAGGATCGTCGAACGGCTTCGAGAGGAGCACCTCGATCCGGCGCAGGTGGTTGCTCTCGCGGATCCGTTCGCACCCGATGCTCCGCTCCTCGCGCTGGCCCGCGAAGAGCAGCCGGCGCTTCGGGACTATTTCACGCGTCTGCGCTCCGTGCGACTCGAGATCGGCGGCGCGGATCTCGTCTCCATGGGCATGCCGGAGTCGCCACAGATCGGCGAGGTTCTCGCGGAGCTGCGACGCCGGAAGTTGAACGGCGAGCTCGACGGGCGTGAATCGGAGCTTGCGGCGGCGCGCGAGCTTGCCGCGACGGTTACCCAGTGAGCATCGCCGCCGCTCATGAGATCGGCGAGCGATACGCGCAAATCCGCAATGAAGTAGGACGGGCTGTGACGGTCGTCGTGGCGACGAAGTACGTCTCTGTCGCGGAGATGGCCGCACTCGCCGACGCCGGCGTCGAGGTCGTTGGCGAAAACAGAGCACAAGACCTCGAGCGCAAGCACGCGACCTACGGCGATGCGTTCCGGTGGCACTTCATCGGCCACCTGCAGTCGAACAAGGTCAAGATTGTGAACGAGATCTGCGAGCTCGTGCACTCGCTGTCTTCCGACTCGGCGGCTCGGCGCCTCACGATTCCGGCGCTCCTCGAGGTGAATCTCTCGGGCGAGGCGTCGAAGTCTGGCGTCGCGCCCGAGGAGATCGCCGGCTACGTCGAGCGCTTCCCGTTCATCCGAGGCCTGATGACGATGCCGCCGCTCGCCGACGATCCGGAAGCGTCTCGACCGTACTTCCGCCGCCTGCGCGAGCTCGCCGCCGAGAACGATCTCCCGGAGCTCAGCATGGGTACCTCGCAGGACTACCGCATCGCTGTTGACGAGGGGGCAACTCTGATTCGAGTGGGCGCGGCTATCTTTGCGCCCGCTCAGGGCTAGAATCCCGCGGTTATGGGCTTCAGCGACCTCTGGAACCGCACGCTCGTCTACTTCGGTATCGCCGAGGACGAGGAGTGGGACGAGGACGGGTACCAGACCAACGAGCAGCTCGAGGAGAGCTACCGCCGCCGCGACCGCCACAACGTCCGGCGTCTGCCGAGTGGAGACGAGTCCGGCGAATGGGCCTCCGAGGAGGCTCCGCCGCGGCGCGAGCGCTCGTCGCGCCTGCGAAGCGTCGATACTCCGTCTCCTGCGAAGGTGCATCTTGTCGTCCCGCGGACCTTCAACGATGCGAAGCAAATCGCGGATCGGTTCAAGGCGCAGACTCCGGTGATCCTGAACCTCCAGGGCGCCGACACCGAGCTCTCGAAACGGTTGATCGACTTCGCGAGCGGTCTCACCTACGCACTCGACGGCAGCATGCAGCGTGTTGCGGACAAGGTCTTCCTGCTCACGCCGCGGGATGTCGAGCTCTCCGCCGAAGAGCGTGCGCGCGCGATGGAGCGCGGCGGCTTCTTCAATCAGGCGTGAAACGCCTTGTCCGCGAAGCGGACCAGTGGAAGGGGTCCGGGAACCGGGAAGTTCCCCTAGCGTCGACCGCCGCAGGCATAGCGTAGGAACCTCGTAGCCGGCGGCGAACACGCCTCCGATGGGGGTTTACGCGTCTCTAGCCCTGGTCGCCGACACGGCGTCGTCGCTGCAGAGCTTCGTATCCGTGTTCGTCGGGATCTACGTGCTGCTGATCTTCGCGTACGTGCTTCTCTCGTGGATTCAGCTTCCGTACTCCAGCACGGCCGCAACTGTGCAAAGGTTCCTGGACGAAGTCTGCCGTCCATATCTGGGTCTCTTCCGAGGCCGCATACCCACACTCGGGCCACTGGATCTGTCGCCGATCGTGGCCGTCGTCGTCCTGCTCGTTGCGGCCGGGCTCGTCAACCGCCTCATAGGGGCACTGTTGTAGGAGGTCCAATGCCGCTCACCCCAGTCGAGATACGACATATCGCTCTGCGTCGCTCGTGGTTCCGCGGCTACCGCAGGCCCGGCGTCGACCAGGTGCTCACGGAGATCGCGGATAGCTTCGAGGGGGTGTGGCGCGAGCGCGCCGACCTCTCCGACCGCCTCGAGGAGGTCGAGTCCGAGGCGGCGAAGCATCGCGAGCTCGAGGCGCTTCTGCGCTCGACGCTCGTGTCCGCCGAACGGGCAGCTCAGGACATGAAAGAGCAGGCCCGGCGCGAGTCGGACTTGATCGTCCAGGAAGCACATGCCGAGTCCCGAAGAGTCACTCGCGAGTCCGCAGCCGAGAAGCGGCGGCTCGAGGAGGACATGGTCAAGATCCGGGCGCAGCTTCGGGCGGCGCTCGACTCGCTCGGCGACTGGCCAGGCGAAAAGGAGAGCGAGAAGGCGGAGCAGGAGAGCGAGATCTCCGCGACCCGACCGGCTATCGGAGAGGTCACGGACGGCGGAATCCGCAAGGTCGTCGGCTAAGGAACGACCGGCGCGGATATCCTTCCCGCCGTGAATGGCCCGCGCACGAGCCTGCGGTTGCGTGTCGTCCCCGGTGCGCACCGAGCCGGGATCGTCGGTCGCTACGGGGACGCCTGGAAAATTCGGGTGGCAGCCGCACCCGAGGCCGGCAAGGCGAACGACGCAGTGATCGACCTTCTCGCGCGCACTCTCGACATCCCGTCGAGAGATCTGGAGCTAACTGCCGGGGGAGCTTCCAGGAGCAAGGTCGTCGCGGTCCAAGGCTTGACGAGCGAGGCGGCGGAAAGGCTGCTCGACGCTGCTGCGGAGCGGGACCGATGAGCTCTCTGGACCTCGATCGGTTCCGGAATACGCTGGAAAGCGAGCAGACACGGCTCCGCCATGCTCTCCAGAGCGTGAACCACGACAGCTCGCTGATCGAGGAAACCGGAGACCTGGCGATCGGCGCTGGTGATCACCTCGCCGACATCGCAACCGAGACGTTCATGCGAGAGCTGGACGAGGGGCTGGAGGAGAACGCTGAACACCTTCTCGTCGAGATAGACGACGCGCTCCGCCGCATCGACGCCGGGACCTACGGCGTCTGTGCCGTGTGCGGTCGCCCCATCGGCGAGGAGCGCCTGGAAGCCGTTCCCTACGCAACTCTCTGCATCGACGACAAGCGCGCCCAGGAGCATTGACTCGATGAGCGAGCCCGCAAGAACCGACACGTCGTTGGTCGACGTTCGCATCGGCTCGACGGCGAACGCGCTGCAGCCGATCTCGAGCGCCGAGCGATCGCTCGGCGCCGGCTCCGCCCAGTGGCTGGCTCTCCTCGTCGTCGCCGCGGCAGCGATAGCTGCCGACCAGGTCACGAAACAGGTGGTCGGGCGAACGCTGGCGCTCGGGGAAAGCGTCGACATCGTCGGGCCGTTCTCGATTCACCACGTCCAGAACTCGGGGATCGCCTTCGGACTCTTCGCTAGCCGCACAGGCCTGGTCATAGGCGTGACCGCCGTCGCCGTGGGACTCATGCTCTGGTTCTTCGCCCGCTCGGGGCGGCGGCATCCGGTTCTTCCCGTTGCACTCGGGCTCGTGATCGGCGGGAGCATCGCGAACCTGATCGACCGCGTGCGCCTCGGGCACGTGACGGACTTCCTCGATCTCGTCGCCTGGCCTGCCTTCAACCTCGCTGACACATTCATCGTCGTCGGGGTCGCAATTCTCTTCGGCGCGCTCGTCCTCGCCGACCGGTCGCACCGAATGCACGGCGCGCGCGATGGCGACACTTCGCTTCAGCGTCGCTGAAGAGGACGTCGGGTCGCGCCTGGATCAGGCGCTCGCGGCTCGCGACGAGATCGCCTCACGTTCGCTGGCCGAGCGGCTCCTCCAGGAGGGCGCCGTCGTGGTCGACGGCGTCGCCAGGCCGAAGAGCCATCGCCTCGAAGCCGGATCCGTGGTCGAAGCCGAGCTTCCGTCGCCGGCGGGCGTGCTCGAGCCGCGGCCCGTCACGGTTCCGGTGCTCTTCGAGGACGAGCACCTCCTCGTCGTCGACAAGCCCGCGGGACTCACCGTTCATCCCGGGGCAGGAGCACGCACCGACACACTCGCGGGTCAGCTCGTGACGCTCGGCGCGCGGGGTGGCTCGGATCCCGAGCGGCCGGGAATCGTCCACCGACTCGACCGCGACACGTCGGGGCTCCTCGTCGTCAGTCGCTCCGAGGAGGCGCACGCGGCACTTCAGGAGTCGATCCGCCGCCGCGAGGTAGAGCGACGCTACCTCGCGCTAGTGCGTGGAAAGCCGCGTTCGCGTACTGGCCGTATCGACGCACCGATCGGCCGCGACCGCCGCGATCCGACGAGGCGCTCGCTGGACACGGACGAGCCGCGCGACGCCGTGACCCACTTCGAGGTGCTCGAAACGCTGCCCGACCACGCGCTCCTCGACGTGCGCCTCGAAACGGGGCGGACGCACCAGATTCGCGTTCATCTCGCGGCGATCGAGCTTCCGGTCTCGGGCGATCCGCAGTACGGCGTGCGCGGCGACGTAGGCCTTGCGAGGCAGTTCCTGCACGCGCACCGCCTTCGCTTCCGGCATCCGGTCACAGGTACCGAGATCGCGGTTATCTCAGAGCTTCCGCAAGACCTGAGTGACGCTCTAGGTCGCGCACGCGGGATGTAGATGCGACCTCGGGTCGCTCTCGCGCGAGGCAAACCTCGGACGAGCGGCTACAATCCAGCGGTTCTCGTCCCTTCCACCCGGCGACCCAGCCGAGGCGGGGGTGCCGCAGCTGTGCGCGCGGTTCCGCCCGGCCCGCCGGTGAATTATCGTCAACCAACCAGAAAGGGGCTGATCACGTGTCAGTCGTCACCATGCGGGAGCTGCTGGAGGCCGGCGTCCACTTCGGCCACCAGACGCGCCGCTGGAATCCCAAGATGCGCCGTTACATCTTCGGCGAGCGCGGCGGGATCTACATCATCGATCTGACCAAGACTCTCGAGTTGCTCGAGGAGTCACATGAGTTCGTGCGCAACATCGCCGATCGCGGGGGAACGGTTCTGTTCGTCGGGACCAAGAAGCAGGCACAAGACGCTGTTTCGGAGCAGGCGAAGCGCGTGGGCATGCCGTACGTGAACCACCGCTGGCTCGGCGGCCTGCTGACGAACTGGCGCACCATCTCCGAGCGGATCGCGTACCTGCACGACCTGCGCCGGCTGAAGGCCGAAGGGCAGCTCGATCTCCTGCCGTCGAAAGAGCGTCTTGCCATGGAGGCCGATCTCGAGAAGCTCGAGGCGAACCTCGGCGGCGTCGCTGACATGAAGCGGCAGCCCGACGCGGTCTTCGTCATCGATCTCAAGAAGGAACAGCTCGCCGTGCGCGAGACGCAGCGCCTCGGCGTCCCGGTCATCGGGCTGGTGGACACGAACGCCGATCCCGACGAGGCGAACTTCGTGATTCCGGGCAACGACGACGCGATTCGCTCGTGCAATCTCATCACGCGGGTCATCGCCGACGGGATCGCCGCCGGCAAGATGAAGGTCACCGCAACCGAGCTCGCTCACCGAAGAGACGCCGCCGGCCGAGGAGCCTGTGGACACCGAGCCCGAGCCCGAGCTCGAGCCGGCAGCTGCGGTTGCCGAGGGCGGTGAGAGCGAGTGAGCGCCACGATCAGCGCCTCACTCGTCAAGGAGCTCCGCGACCAGACTGGCGCGGGGATGATGGATTGCAAGCGCGCCCTCGAGGAGACGGGCGGCGACCTGGAGAGCGCGCGCGTTCTCCTACGCGAGCGCGGGATGGCGTCTGCGGGCAAACGGGCGGGTCGCGCAACGACCGAGGGTCTCGTCGGCTTCATCATCGACGGGAACACAGGCTCGATCCTTGGGATCGGCTGCGAGACCGAGCCGGTATCGAAGAATGGCGAGTTCCAGGCGTTTGCGGAAAGGGTCCTGCGAGCGGTTCACGCCGACGGATCAGAAGCGGTGGAGAGCTTCGAGCAGGAGCGCAACGAACTGATCGCGAAGCTCGGGGAGAACATCGTGATCGTCGGTGCCGAGCGCTTCGACGCTCCCGACGGACACGTGGTGGCCGGGTATGCGCATCCCCCCGCGAACAAGATCGGCGTCCTCGTCGAGCTCGCCGGAGGCTCCACCGAGCTCGCGCGTCAGATTGCAATGCATATCTCGTTCGCAGCGCCGGAGTGGACGACGCGAGACGACGTGCCCACCGAGGCCATAGCTGCAGAGCGAGGCATCTTCATGAACACCGACGAAGTGCAGTCGAAGCCGGAAGCTGCACGTGAGAAGATCGTGGACGGCATGCTTGGCAAGCGCTTCTTCGCAGCGGTCGCCGGGTGGAGTCCTGGTCGACCAGCCCTGGATCCATGACCCGTCGAAGACGGTCGGTCAAGCGCTCGAAGAGGCCGGCGCGTCGGTCGCGCGGTTCACCAGGGTCTCGGTCGCAGGGTCGTGAACACGAGTACGGACGAAGTCGCGCAAGCGCACGCTCCGAAGACCGGGACACGCTTCAATCGCGCTCTCCTGAAGCTCTCGGGTGAGGCGCTCCTCGGCGACCGGGAGTACGGGATCGATCCCAAGACCGTGGTCGCGATCAGCGAGGAAATCGTCGCCGTGCACGAGGCCGGCACCGAGCTCGCCGTCGTAGTCGGTGCAGGGAACATCTATCGCGGGATGGCGGCGGCGGCCGACGGAATGGACCGAGCCACCGCCGACTACGCGGGAATGCTCGCGACGCTCCTGAACGCGCTCTCCCTCCAGGACGCGTTCGAACGCCTCGGCGTCGATACCCGGGTGCAGTCGGCGATCAACGTCTCGGAGGTGGCCGAGCCCTACATCAGGCGCCGCGCGATCCGCCATCTCGAAAAAGGCCGCGTCGTGATCTTCGCAGCCGGCACGGGCAACCCGTTCTTCACGACGGATACGGCTGCGGCGCTGCGCGCGCTCGAGATCGGCGCCGAGGCGATCCTCATGGCGAAGAACCGCGTGAAAGGGGTCTACGACGGCGATCCGCACGAGGATCCCGATGCGCGCTTCATCCCCGAGCTGACACATCTCGAGGCAATCGAGCGCGGGCTCAAGGTGATGGATACGACCGCGCTCTCGCTGTGCATGGACAACCGGCTGCCGATCTACGTCTTCGAGCTCGCGAAGGGCAATGTGCGCCGGGTCGCAGCAGGGGAGCGCGTCGGCACGATCATCTCCACCCCCAGTTAGCTCAAGGAGGACGAATGGCAGCGATCGAGGATTTCCTGGCCGACGCCAAGCGAAGGATGGACAAGTCGATCGAGTCGACACATCACGAGTTCAACTCGATTCGCACGGGCCGCGCGTCGCCGGCGCTCCTCGACCGCATCACGATCGACTACTACGGCACGCCGACTCCACTCAAGAGCCTCGCCTCGATCGGGGCTCCCGAGGCTCGGCTGCTGACGGTCCAGCCCTTCGATCCCGGCTCGATGAAGAACATCGAGCGCGCCATCCAGGAATCGGACCTGGGGCTCACCCCGTCGAACGACGGCAAGCTCATCCGCCTCCCGATCCCGACGCTCACCGAGGAGCGGCGAAAGGACCTCGTGAAGGTGGTCCGCCGAGTCGGCGAAGACGGAAAGGTCGCGATTCGGAACGTCAGGCGCGACGTGATGCAGCACCTACGCGAGCTCGTCACCAACGGAGACGTAGGGGACGACGAGGAGCGACGTGCCGAGCAGCAGGTTCAGAAGATCACCGACGAGCACACCAAGACGATCGACGACCTCTTGAGGACGAAAGAGGCGGAGATCATGGAGGTCTGAGAGCTGCCGGACATCGCACCAGCGGCGGCGAGAAGCGTTGCGGTGATCATGGACGGGAATGGGCGCTGGGCAGCCGCCCGCGGTCTTCCCGTCGCCGAAGGGCATCGCGAGGGTGCTCGGGCGCTACGACGAACGGTCGAAGCGGCGATCGACCTCGGGATCGCGTCGCTCGCCGTCTACGCGTTCTCGACGGAGAACTGGGCGCGTCCTCCCGACGAGGTCGAGTCGATCATGGAGCTCATGGACGCAACAATCGACCGCGAACTACCCGATCTGGCGAAGCAAGGTGTTCGCACCCGCTTCTTCGGGAGGCGAGATCGTGTGCCGGAGCTGCTGCAGGAGAAGATGGCTCGGCTCGAGGCGGAGACGGCACACAACGATCGCCTGGGCCTATGGATCGCCTTCGACTACGGCAGTCGGGGCGAGCTCGTCGAGGCTGCGCGCCGGTTGCTCGAGGATGGGGTTAGACCCGAGGACGTGTCCGAGGAAGCCGTGGCCGCGCGGCTCTATGCGCCCGAGCTCCCCGATCCCGATCTCGTCATCCGCACCTCCGGAGAGCAGCGAATCTCGAACTTCCTGCTGTGGCAGTCCGCGTACTCGGAGCTCGTATTCGACGAGACCCTCTGGCCCGACTTCGGGGAGGACCGGCTTCGAGCGGCTCTCGACGAGTACACCCAGCGCGGCGCGTCGGCGCGAGACGCTCCGGCAGCGAGATGATCCCGGTCCACCCTCCATCGCTCGACGCTGGGTCATCCGCCTATGGCGTCCTCATCGCCGATCGTCCTGCTGCCCCTCGTCATCGGCCTGGCGTACCTCGGGGGCTGGTGGCTCCTCGGGCTGGCGCTCGTGGGAGGGCTCATCGCCCTGCACGAGCTCTACGTCATGGCACGCGAGCTTCGGCCGCTCGTCCTCGGTGGCTACCTCGGTTTCGCTCTCACGCTACTCGGGCTCCAGCTCGGCGGTCTCGTATGGATGCTTGGCGGGGTCCTCATGACCTTGGTGTTCTCGTTCGTCATCTACGGCTTGTCTGACGTTCGGCAGTCGGCTACGACGTCTTTTGGCGTAACGCTGCTGGGGGTCGTCTGGGTCGGAGCTGGGCTCGGTTTCCTTCTTCTCATCCGCGATATACCCGAGTTCGGCTTCTGGGCAGCCATGGCCGTGATCTTCGCGGTGTTTGCGGCCGATTCGGGCGCGTTCTTCGTCGGTCGGGCGTTCGGCCGCCACAGGATGGCGCCGGCGATCTCGCCGGCGAAGTCGTGGGAAGGATTCGGAGGAGGGGTCGTCGCTGCGACCGCGATGGCGTTCGTGATCCTCTACAAGGACCGCGACGAGTTCCTGACGATCCCGGAGATGCTTGCGCTCGGAGCGGTGGTAGCGCTGGCCGCGGCACTCGGGGACCTGTTCGAGTCGGCGGTGAAGCGCGACCTCAGCGTGAAGGACTCCGGACGGCTCCTCGGCGGTCATGGCGGTATGCTCGACCGCCTCGATTCCCTTCTCTGGGCCGGGCCTGCGGCCTTCTACCTGATCGTCGCGTTCGGCCAGGCATAGCGCTGTCTGAACACGACGACGGTTAGCCTTCGGCCGTGCAGGAAAGACGAATCGCGTTGCTCGGAGCGACCGGCTCCATCGGACGCCAGGCGCTCGAGGTGATCACCGCGAACCCGGAGCTCTCCGTATGCGCACTCTCGGCAGGCTCTCAACCTCTCGACGAGCTCGCCGCACAGCACGACGTCGAGCACGTGCAAGTCGGCGGTGACCTCACCGAGCTCCTCGAGGCGTCGCAACCCGACGTCGTGCTGAACGCTGTCGTGGGCTTCGCCGGCGTTGGTGCGACGCTGTGGGCACTCGAGCGGGGCGTCTCGCTCGCGCTCGCGAACAAGGAGAGCCTCGTTGCCGCCGGTGATCTCGCGCTCGCGGCCTGGAAACGGGGAGGAGGGCTTCTCCTACCGGTGGACAGCGAGCACTCGGCTGTCTTTCAGTGCCTCGAGGGCCGTGCTCCGGACTCGATCGACTCCGTGGTTCTGACCGCATCAGGTGGACCGTTCAGAAACCGTTCGCTTGCGGATCTCGAATCAGTGACCGTGGAGGAGGCGCTCGCCCATCCCACCTGGTCCATGGGCCCGAAGATCACAATCGACTCGGCGACTCTGGCGAACAAGGGACTCGAGCTGATCGAGGCGCACTATCTGTTCGACCTCGAGTACGAGAGGATCGAGGTCATTGTCCACCCGACCTCTGTCGTCCACGCACTCGTCCGCTTCCGAGATGGCGCGACGCTTGCGCATCTGGGCTATCCGGACATGCGAGTTCCGATCTCGTTCGCACTTACGTTTCCCGACCGCCGCCCGACGCCGGTGAGCCCTCTGGACTTCTCGGCCGGTCTGACGCTCGAATTCGAGCCGCCGGACGTGGGACGCTTCCCGTTACTCAGGCTTGCTCGTGAATCGGGCGAGCGGGGAGGAACCTATCCGTGCGCCTTCAATGCGGCCAATGAGGTCGGAGTCGCCGCATTCCTCCACGGGAAGATCGGCTTTTTCGACATTGCCGCACTCGTCGAGGACGCCCTCGCCGGGATCGACGGATCGCCCGCACGCGACGTCACGGAGCTCGTCGAAGCCGATGCCGAGGCACGCCGCCTTGCCGAAGGGCGGCTAGTCACCGCATGAGCAACGCTTGCGTCTGTCGGGGTTTGGTGGGGGAACCTCCCGGTTCCCCCACACCCCTTCCACTGGTCCGCTTCGCGGACAAGGCGCTCCGCGCCTTCCGCACACCCCTCCACGCTCATAGAGCGCGAACCGCCCTATGAGCTTCGCTATCGCGATCCTCGGTCTTGCGCTCCTGATCCTCGTGCACGAGGCTGGGCACTTCTTCGCCTCGCTTGCCGTCGGGTTGCGGCCGCGGAAGTTCTACGTCGGGTTCCCTCCCCCCATCGTCCGCACGACGCGGAAGGGGATCGAGTACGGCGTAGGGATGATTCCGCTCGGGGGCTTCGTGAGCATCCCGGGCATGCATCGCCCGATCCCGCATGACGCGGAGCGCCGATTCTCGCGAGCTGTCGCCGAGGCGCCGACGCTCGCCGGCCCGGTCGATCGCGTCAAGCGAACGCTGGAGGTCGAGGACTTCGAGGGTGCCTTGCCCAGGGTCGACGAGCTCGATCAGGCGCTGCGAGCGCAGGCGCTGTCGCCTGGTGCCCATGCTGCTGCCGAGAAGGGTGTGACGGAGCTTCGCGACGCCCTCGGCTCCGATGCGTACTGGAAGGCGCCCACCTGGAAGCGGCTCGTCGCAATTGCCGCAGGCCCCGCCGCGAACATTGTTCTCACGATCGTTGTCTTCACGTTCCTGTTCATGACCGTGGCCGGAAACGCCACCTCGACCATCGCGACGATCGCCCCAGAGCTCGAGCCCGGGGTCGAGTCGCCGGCGAAGACGATCGGGCTCCAACCCGGTGACCGCGTCGTCGCGATCAACGGCGCGCAGGTCGACCCGGACGAGATCCCGGACACCATTGCCGGATCGGAAGGTCGAAAGCTGGTGCTGACGGTGGTTCGGGACGGGCAAAGACTCGAGCTCGGTCCTGTGGCCCCCCAACTCGTCGATGAGCGGTACCGCCTGGGATTCGGCCTCGACGGCGAAGGACTCGGCTTCGTTCCTGCGGTCGGGCGTGCGTTCGAGGTCACCGGCCTCGTCGCCAGAGAGATCGTGAAGTCGCTAGGACGACTTGTCACCGGCGACGGACGGGACGAGGTCTCGAGCCCGATTGGGATCACGAGGGCTTCCTCGGACGCCGTCCAGCAGGGCGCGTCGAACTACCTCTGGGTGCTCGGCCTCATCTCGCTGTCGCTCGCGCTGCTGAACCTGCTTCCACTGCTTCCGCTCGACGGCGGACACATCCTGTTCGCTCTCGTGGAAGGTGCACGCGGCAGGTTCGTGCGGCGTGAGATCTACGAGCGTGTCTCGGTCGTCGGTTTGGCGGTCGTACTGCTCCTCTTCTTCGTCGGCCTCTCGAACGACATCGGCAACCTCTCCTAGTGCGCACGGCCGGAACTTCGCGGTTCCGCGACGCGCTTCTCACATGACGCTTCTGCAGCTCGGAGCTACCCTCTAGCCGTGGCGAGCAAGCTCCAGATCCACGTCGGAAACGTCCCCGTCGGCGGCGGTGCGCCGGTCGCGGTGCAGTCGATGACTTTGACGAAGACGCACGACGTCACCGCGACGACGGCTCAGATCGCAGCTCTGGCATCGGCGGGCTGCGAGATCGTGCGCGTGGCCGTACCGAAGAACGAGGACGCGGCGGCGCTTCCCCTGATCGTCCGCCTCTCGCCGATTCCCGTCATTGCGGACATTCACTTCAACGCGTCGCTCGCGCTCAAGGCAATCGACGCCGGCGTGGCCGCGGTTCGCATCAACCCCGGGAACATCGGCGGCCCCGAGAAGGTCGAGCAGGTCGTAACAGCTGCCAAGAAGGCAGGAATCGCGATGCGGATCGGTGCGAACTCGGGTTCCCTGCCGAAGCACCTCCATGCGCTTGCACAACAGGATCAGGCGGCGGCGCTGGTGGCCGCAGCGCTCGAGGAGGTCGAGCTCCTCGAGAAGCTCGAGTACCACGAGTTCAAGATCTCGGTCAAAGCGACGCACGTACCGACGATGATCCGCGCGTACCGGATGCTCGCAGCGAAGGTGCCCTATCCGCTGCACCTCGGGGTAACCGAGGCAGGGACGGAGTTCGCCGGCGGGATCAAGAGCGCGGTCGGCATCGGAACCCTGCTTGCCGACGGGATTGGCGACACGCTCCGCGTCTCGCTCACCGCCGACCCGGTCAAGGAGATCGAAGTCGCCTGGGAGATCCTGAAGGCGCTCGGGCTGCGCGAGCGCGGGCCGGTCATGATCGCCTGCCCATCGTGTGGTCGCGACAACGTCGGCGTCGAGAGTCTCGCCCGTGTCGTCGAGGAGCGGCTGCGCAAGTACCCGGAGGCTGTCGAGGTCGCGGTCATGGGCTGCGCCGTGAACGGCCCTGGCGAGGCGGGGGATGCCGACTTCGGGATCGCCGGCGGGCGGGACGTCGGCTTCATCTACGCGCACGGGCGCGTGCTGAAGAAAGTTCCTTCGGACATCCTCGTCGACGAGCTCTTCGTCGAGATCGACCGCTGGCTCGCTGACGGAATGAAGCGGCCGAAGCGCCTCAAGATGGCCAAGCCGGCTGCGCTCGCGATGGCCGAAGCTTCGTTGATCCCCCTCGGCGACTAGTCTCAACGGACGACGATGATCGCCCGGCAGTCCCAGCTGTTCATCCCGACCTTGCGTGAGGCTCCGAGCGACGCGGAGGCGGTCTCACACAAGCTGCTCGTCCGTGGCGGATACATTCGCCAGGTAGCCGCGGGCGTCTGGACGTTCCTTCCGCTCGGCTGGCGCGTGCACCAGAAGGTCGTGCAGATCATCCGCGAAGAGATGGATGCGATCGGCGGCCAGGAGATGCTCATGCCCGTGCTCACGCCTCTCGAGCTCTGGCAGCACACGAAGCGTGACCACATCGAGGAAGTCTTCCGCGTCCAGGATCGCGCAGGGCGCGAGTATGTGCTTCCGATGACCCACGAAGAGACGGTTACGTTCCATGCCAAGGAGATCGCGAGCTATCGGCAGCTGCCACAGCTGCTCTACCACTTCTCGATCAAGGAGCGCGACGAGCAGCGGTCGCGCGGTGGGCTCCTGCGACTGCGCGAGTTCATCATGAAGGATGCGTACTCGTTCGACCGCGACGAGGCCGGACTTGACGTGGCGTTCCGCAGGAACGAGGCGGCGTATCACCGCATGTTCGAGCGCGCCGGGCTCGAGTACTCGGCGGTGCAGGCCGAGTCGGGGATGATGGGCGGCAAAGAGTCGGTGGACTTCCTCGCGCCCTCCGGGTCAGGCGAGAACACGCTCGTCACATGCGAGAACGGCGACTACGCAGCCGATCTCGAGATCGCGCGCGGTGTGCCGCGGAAGCCGGACTTTCCGGAGGCGCACGAAGCGCCGAAAGAGGTCGCGACGCCAGGCGTCACGACGATCGAAGCGCTCGCCGAGCAGCTTGGCTTCGACGCCGCCGCGACATCGAAGGCGATGCCGGTGGTCACGACGGAGGGGAAGCTCGTCCTCGGGCTCGTGCGCGGCGACGATCGTCTGTCCGAGCCGAAGCTGCTGGGCGTTCTCGAGAGCGGCTACCGGCCGGCGACGGACGAGGAGATTCGCGCTGTCTTCGGAGCGGGCGGAGGCTCGCTAGGCCCGGTCGGGGTCGACGTCGAGGTGATCGCTGACGAGGCGCTCAGCGCCGGTCACTTCGTTGCGGGTGCGAATCGTGACGGGTGGCACCTGCTGGGCGTCGTGGCCGGACGCGACTACGCACCCCGCTTTGCCGATATCCGCGAAGCTCGCGAAGGCGATCGCTGCCCGATCTGCGGCGGTGCGCTTCGCTTCGAGACCGCGATCGAGGTCGGGCACATCTTCAAGTTCGGCTCCCGCTATTCGGAGCCGCTCGGAGCGACCTTCCTCGACGAGGACGGGATGGAGAAGCCCCTTATCGGCGGGAGCTACGGCGTTGGCCCCGCGCGGGTGATGGCGGCTGCGGTCGAGCAGCATCACGATGAGAACGGGATTGTGTGGCCTTCGTCCATCGCGCCGTACGACGTCCACGTGCTCTCGCTCGACGGCGGCTCGGCCGAGGTCGCCGCGCGGGCCGACGAGCTCGTGACGACGCTTGCGAGAAGCCGGCGTGGCGGTGCTGCTCGACGACCGTGATGAACGTCCCGGAGAGAAGTTCGCGGACGCCGATCTCATCGGCTGTCCCGTGCGCGTGATCGTGGGGAAGAAGACCCTCGACGACGAGTCGGTGGACGTGCGGCGACGCGATGGATCGTCCGAGGAGCGCGTGGCGATCGCAGACGTGCTGAAATGGGTCCTGCACGACTGATGGCGAAGCGGCGCAAATACAGCGACGAGCACTTCGGCCCGACGATCGAGCGGCTGATGATCGAGACGGGCACGACCTACAGAGGTCTCGCCGACAAGGCCGACCTCTCCGCCGGATACCTGAACCACATCGTCCACGGCAACCGTCCCGTCCCGTCGAATGACGTCATCGCGCGCATCGCAACCTCGCTCGGGGTCGAGGCGGAGCACTTCCGCGAGTACCGCATCCGCGTCATCACCGAGAAGCTCGAGGCGATGCCCGAGCTCATCGACCGGCTGTACAAGCGCCTCGCCTGAAACAAGGGGTCCGACCCGACGGGATAACTTCGGTGCTCCTCCGACGTGGTGGGAGACAGACCGAGCGGCGCCCGCAAAACGTGCCAGAAATCGGCTACCCGCCCGGATTTGGGGGAGCGCCGCGGCTCTCGCCGGTGTCCCGACGACGATCGGAGGCAAGGTCTTGCAGAGCAATGCGAGCGAGGCGGTCGGCGTGGCCCGCCGCGCGCTCGGCGCTGGGGAGACGGTCGAGCGCGAGCACGAGGGTGATCGGCGTGCGCTGATGCGGTTTGTCACCCTCGCTGCCTCTCCCTTGGGGTCTTGCTACGGAGAAACCTGTGAGACCGGCTAAGGTGTGCCTCGCCACGGGCGTGGCGCAGCCTGGTTAGCGCGTTAGTCTGGGGGGCCAGGTCGAGGAGGAGTTCGCGGAGACGCCGCATGGCTTAGCCAAGCGGGTTTCTACCGCACGGCGGGGTCGGACGATCTGTGACCACGTGTGACCAATAACGAGATCGGACCGATCTGACCGAACATGGACAGCTAGGGTTGTGACCGTTTGTGACCAACGGGGTGTGGCGCAGCCTGGTTAGCGCGTCGGTCTGGGGGACCGAAGGTCCCGAGTTCAAATCTCGGCACCCCGACTGAAGTTCAGACGACGACGATCGTCGTGCCGCTCGAGCGGCGCCGCTTGTGGCACTCCTCGCACGCCCACACCACGGAAAGTGGGCGCCGGTAGTCGTGGTGGTGCGGCTCGAGCTCGCGCTCGAGACCGCACGCCGCATGGCAAAGCCGTGAGCGCCGATTGCACGCACGCGAGCAAGAACGAGATGTCGGTTGCTGGCAGGTCGTGTCCTCAAGGGCGTGCGAGACATCCTGCACGGAAAGGGCCGCCTCGCGAGGCGGCCCTTTCCTATTCAGCGTCGTCAGCCGAGGTTCAGCAGCCAGCCGCTCAGCCCGTGCGTCGCGGCGTACAGCTTCCGCTCCCCCGGGACGATCGTCAGGCCTGCCACCTCGACGTTCGGCATCCCGAACGCCGCCTCGACCCAGCTCGTCGTGCCCGTTGCGAGGAGCAGGACGCCGAAGTCGTTGGCGGCGTAGAGGTCGCCGGTCACGTCGTCGCGGACGAGGTCGGTGACCGGGATGTCCTGCATGTCGTACGACCGGTCGACCCACGTGGACGTCCCCGTCGCCGGGTTGTACGTCACCTCGAACACGTGACCGGGCGTCGTCGGCGTGTTCACGTTGAACCCGCTGTACGAGATCCAGGCGTGGTTCCCGTTCGCCGGATCGACGTAGATGCGAGCTCACGAACCGGCCCGGCGACGTCGCGAAGTCGTCGTCGAGCCGCGTCCAGACGACCGCGCTCGCCGGGTCGGCGTCGACGTTCTTCGAGATGAAGACGCGTCCGGTCGTCGTTGCCGCCCATGCGCTCGACGTGTCGGCCGTCGTCCGCTCGATCGCGGCCATGTTCCCGCCGGCCCGGCTGCCCCATGCAGCGCTGGTCAACCGCGTCGGGCCGAGCTCGGCCCAGTCGCCGCAGGCCTCGGTGAACGTCCCCGTCCACTCGTTGCAGATCGCCTGCGCTTCAGCGATCGTCCTCGTGCCGAGGCCGGCGGTCTTCGTCCGGAACGACCGTCCGGCTCGTGCCGGCGAAGAGCGTCTTGCGAGACCACCGGGTCGGAGATCACCGGGCGAGTAGAACTCGCCGCCGTGGCCGAGCGGATCGCCGGTCCAGATCCACTGCTCGAAGTCGCCGTTGTCGAAGTTCACGTCCGGCGACGCGCCCGTGAAGTTGTGGAAGCGGAACTCCTTGATCGCGACGTCGAAGCCGGACTGGCCGCCGTCGCCGATCATCGTGTTCTCCCACTTGTTCGGGTTGCCGCCCGTCTCCCAGGTGCCGTTGTCCTGCGTACCGCCCTGGATGACGTTGACGTTGTGCGGGCTGACCGAGAAGCTCTGGAACTGGAGCGTGGAAAGGCCCTTGTTGAGGCTCTGGAGCTCCGACGGAATCCGCGAGAGCATCTGCCGGCAGCGGTCGAGCCTTGCGCCGCTGAGCCCGCGGTTCGGGTCGTCGCACCAGGACGAGCGGTCGACGAACTCTCCGCTCGAGCGCATGACGCCCCCGTCGTTCGTCTCGATGAACTGGAACGGATGTCCGGGGATGGTGACGATCGAGTGCTGGTCGGGATGGAGCCCGTTCGGGTGCAGCGGGTCGGTGCCGTCGAAGGTCATGTCGGTGCCGCTCACGCCCGCATCGGTCGAGAGGATCACGGCGCGCTTGTTCGCGATCGTCTCGCCGTACGTGTAGTCGCCGCCGACGTAGACGATGTCCGGATGCCCCTTCGGCGTGTACACGAACGAGTCGTACCAGCACTGCGGGTCGCAGATCCCGAACGTCGCGAACCCGGGCGACGCCGGGTCCTGGCTCGTCAGGTCGGTGAACACCGGTGCTCCCGTCGCGACGTCGTCGCTCCGGAAGAGCCGTGAGTAGTTCTGGCCCGCGTTCCCCTCGAAGACGTACATGCGGGTCTTGCCGTTCGGCAGCGCCGTGACGGCGAGATTCGCCCGCGTCTGGATGACGGCGGAGTTCAGCGAGGGCTTGATCTGCGTCCACGTCGCGCCGCCGTCCGGCGAGCGCCAGACGCCGCGTGCGTACGAGCCCGCGTAGAGGATCTCGGGATTCGACGGGTCCAGCGCGAAGGAGCGGACGCCCCGCGGCGAGCAGATGCGGAGGTTGTTCCACTCCGTGAGGTCGCCGACGCAGTCGGCGGCGTTGGTCGAGCCGTTGTGGATGAAGCTCCACGAGGCACCGCCGTTGGTCGACTTGTAGAGACCCCACTTCCCTGCGCCGGGCACCGGTCGCGTGACGCCCGTGCAGCACACGGACGACATCCCGCGCAGCGCGGTGGTCACTCCGGCGTAGATCGTGTTCGGACTGCCCGGCTTGACGACGATGGCGCCGATCCCGAGACCGTTGAAGGTGCTTCCGCCGAGCAGCGTCCACGTCTCCCCGCCGTTGGTCGACTTGTAGAGGCCGGTCCCGGCGACACAGCCCGAGCCGCAGATGTTCGCCTCGCCCGTGCCGACGTAGACGGTGTTCCCGCTCGCGTCGTTGGGATCGAGGTAGACCGCGCCGGCAGCGTTGATACCGAGCGGGCCGCCGAGATACTCCCAGTGCGGCTGGCCAGTGAGCGCGTTCTTCGTGCGCCAGACGCCGCCGCCGGCAGCCGTGATGTATGCCCGGCAGTCGCCGGGCTTGCACGACGCCGCCAGAGCGATCGACGTCGTCCGTCCGCCCGCGACGTATGCGTTCGGTACGTAGAGGAACGAGTTCCGGAAGCGCTCGAACGGATAGAGCGCCTCGTTCGGGCCGATAGAGACCCACGTGCCCTTCCGCCCCTTGCCGCTCGGGAACGGTCTCCCCTTCGCGGCAGCCATGGCAGACCTGACACCGGCCATCTGCTCGACCGAGATCGTTTCCGCGGGATAGGCCCGCTCGAGGAACGCGCTCTCGGCCAAGCTCGCCGGGCCTTCCTCGCTCAGCCCCTGGTTGCCGGGATATGTCTTCGCCAGTTGCTCGAGGTGGCGCCCGAGCGCAGTCGGGAACTCTCCTTCTCCGGCGCCGACCGCCTGTGCCGAGGTCCCCGACGTCATATAGCCGGCGACGACCGCCGTCGCGCTGACGAGGACGAGCACGGCGAGCGCCGCGTAGGCGCGACGAACTCGTTTGCGTCTCATGGGACTCCCTTCTCCCCTCCTGGTCGATAACCATGGCCCGAAAGCCCCTCCGAACCTTGACCGCCGCAGCGAGGACTCCTCGGTGACACTTCGCTCGAGCCGCTCGATGATCTCCGCATTGAGGCTGCGACCCGTGCGCGTCGATGCAGACAGGAGTCGTTCGCGCAGCTCCTGCGGCATGCGCAGAAGGAATCGATATCTCTCCCCTGCCAAGCGGGTGCAGTCTCCCACACTCCGGAGGCGATATCAACTGCCCGGCGATCGATATCACGCCCTCAGGACGTGTTACGTTCGCCGCCACTTCCGGACGATCCGCCACTGCGCGTAGACGATTCCAGCCGTGAAGAGGAACATCGTGACCGTGGCGGCGGCCGCGTAGCCGTACCGCAGGTACTCGAAGCCCGTGCGGTAGATGAACAGCGGCAGGTACATCGTGGCGTAGGGCGGCGGGCCGCCCTCGGTCACGATCAGCGCCGGCACGAAGCTCGCCTGGAAGCTCAGGATCGTGTCGCGCGCGAGCAGAAGCAGCAGCACCGGCGCCATCAGCGGCAGCGTCACGCGCCAGAAGACGAAGAGCGCGTCGGCATCCTCGATCTCTGCCAGCTCGTACAGGTCCCGCGAGATGGCCTGGCGCGCGATGAGGAGGACGACGAATCCTTCGCCGATGGTGAAGAGGCTCATGAGCACGATCGCCGCCCTCGCGTCGTTCGGGTGCGTTAGCCACTGCGGGGAGGGGTAGCCCCAGATCGCGCTCTGCGCAGACCCGCCCCACTCGAGGAACCGGTTGATCGGCCCGTAAAGCGGGTTGAGTAGCCACAGCCAGAGGAGGCCGAAGGCGATCTCCGGGACGACGGTCGGAACCACGGCGGCCGCGCGGTGCGATCCCGCAAGGGGGAAGCGTGGAGCCAGCAGGAGAGCCAGCCCCAGCGCGGCGAGCACACGCAGCGGGACGGAGATCGCGGCGAACACGAGCGAGTTGCGCAGCGAGATCTGGAAGACGTCGTCACGGAGGAGCTCACGGAAGTTCTCGAGCCCGACGAACGACGGCGCGCGAATGAGGTCGTACTCGAACAACGCGAGCGCGAACGTGACCACGGCCGGAAGCGCGACCAGGACCGTGAGGCCGAGGACGTACGGGGCGAGCATCAGCGCGAGCTCCCGGCGCTCGCGGGCGTCTACGGCGACCATTCGAGTCGCTCTCCGGTTTCGGCGTCGAACAGATGGAGGCCCCGCGCCGAGACGATCACACGCACCGTCTCACCCGTGAGCGGGTGCTCGTCCGCGTCCATCCGGGCGACGACCTGCTCGTCGCCGAGCTCGAGGTGCACGAACACCTCGCTGCCCGCGGGCTCCACCAGGCGGACGAGGGCGGACGCTCCGTCGTCGGCGAGCAGGATGCGCTCCGGGCGGATGCCGACCTCGAGGGGCCGGCCGCGGGCCCCCGACGGCGGAAGGGGGAGACGCAGCGGGCCGACCGCCAGGCAGTCCACGTCGACGCGGGCGGCGAGGATGTTCATCGCAGGGGTCCCGACGAAGCGCGCGACGAAACGGTTGACCGGCCGGCGGAAGACCTCGTCCGGCGTGCCAACCTGCTGCAGCACGCCTTCGTCGAGCACGGCGAGTCGATCCGCGAGCGTGAGCGCCTCCACCTGGTCGTGCGTCACGTACACCATGGTCCTGCCGACATTCCGGTGGAGCTCCTTCAGCTCCGCACGCATCTGCGCCCGGAGCTGGGCGTCGAGGTTCGACAGGGGCTCGTCGAGGAGGAAGAGGTCCGGATCCCGCACAAGCGCCCGCGCCAGAGCCACCCGCTGGCGCTCACCACCGGAGAGCTCGGCGGGACGCCGCTCGAGCAGGTGCGAGCAGCCCACCATTCGTGCGGCCTCGACCACCCGCTCGTGCCGCTCGCGCTTCGGCACCTCCCGGGCCTCGAGCCCGAAGCCGATGTTCCGATGCACGTTTAGGTGGGGGAAGAGGGCGTACGTCTGGAAAACCATGGCGACGTTGCGGCGAGCCGGAGCAAGACGTGTCACGTCCCGGCCGCCGATCCAGATGGCACCGGCTGCGAGCGGCTCAAGACCCGCCGTCACCCGCAGGAGCGTGGTCTTTCCCGAACCGGACGGCCCGAGCACGACCAGGAGTTCGCCCTCGACGGCCTCGAGATCGACGCCCCGCAGCGCCTCGATCCCGCCGTAGTCCTTGTGGACGCCCGACCACACGACGCCGGCCATCAGGGCCTCCCGATCCAGCGACGGCGGGCGTCCTCCTGGAGAAACGACCGCTGGACGACGAGAAATGCGACAAGGACCGGCAGCGTCGCGACCACCGAAGCGGCGAGCAGGACCGTGAGGTTCTGACGGTCGAGCTGGGCCAGCGATCTGAGGCCGAGCGGAACCGTGAACAGGCGCTCGTCGAAGACGTAGATCAGCGGATCCAGGAAGTTGCCCCAACTGAAGACGAACACGAGGAGGGCGACGGCGGTGGTGGCCGGTCGAACGAGGGGCATCCCGACCTTCCACCACGTCCGCAAGGGCGAGAGGCCCTCGACGCGCGCTGCCTCATAGAGCTCGCCGGGAAGACGCCGGAAGCTCCAGTAGTAGAGCAGGACGTAGAACGGCGAGAACCCGAGCAGCGCCGGCGCGACGAGCGGCACGTACGAGTTGGTCACCCCGAGCGTCGAGAAGATCGCGAAGCGAGGAACGAGGAGCGCAGTCGCAGGGACCATCAGCGCGATCAGCGACGCTGCGACGAAGGCCCGAGCGTGGCGCGGGGGCAACCTGCTCATCGCGAAGCCAGCCCACGAGGCCACGAGCACTGACGCCGGCACGACCAGCGCCGCCACGATGAGGGAGTTGAACGTATACCGCGCGAGGTCGACGAGCTCGAACGCCTGGCGGTACGCCTCGAGCGACGGGTCGGACGGAACGAGCTCCGGCGAACGGGTGGCGGCAGCCCCGGTCGTCGAAGCGACCCGGCTGCCATGAAGAGGAGGGGGAGCAGAAAGAGGAGCGACACGGCCAGTGCCACGGCCGCCCGGAACCACGCCGAGCGGCCGCGCCCCGTATTCACCTCACTGCTCGGCGCGGGCAAAGATGTGCCGGGTCGCGCGATCGACATCACGCGCGACCTCCTCGGCCGGCCGGCCGAGGTAGAGGCCGTTCTCCAGGATGCCCTCCGACGCGTCCTCAATCTCCGGCCACGTCGAGACCGGCGGCACCATTCGTATGGCCGGGATTCCATCGAGGAACACGCGGGCGTTCGCAGGCGGCCGGCTCGGATCCAGGAACGCGCGCGAGCGCGAGACGGCGACGAGCGAGGGCACGGTCCGCCCGGTCTGGGCGACGAGCCGCTGGCCCTCGGGGCTGTTCGCGAACTCGATGAACCGCCAGGCGGCGTCCTTGTTGCCCGAGGTCTTGGTCATGCAGTACGCGTCGGAGTGGAGGATCCCCGCCGGCCGGCCGTGCGTCGGAAGGGATGCGACGTCCCACTCGAAGTCCTTGATCGTACGGAAAGCCGGTGTGGACCGCCGTGACTGGAGAAGCATGGCAAGGCGGCCGTTCTGGAAGCGTGACTCGTCATCCTCGGCCTCGACCTCGACGTCGCTCGGTACGACGCCGTACCGGCTACGGAGGTCCAGGAACTGCGTCAGCGCCGCCAACGACTCGGGCTGGTCGAGGGTGAATCTCGTCGGCTTCTCTTCGTCGTCGACCAGGTCGCCACCGTTCGACCAGACGAACGGGGCGATCCGGATCATCGTGGGCTCTACGCCCAGGCCGTACACGGCAGCGGTCCTGCCGCCCGCGTCTGGATCGCCGGCGACGATCGGGTTCCCCGCGGCGTCGACGGTGAGACGTGTTGCGGCCGCGAGCATCTCGTTCCAAGTCCATCCGGACCGCGGGAGCGGGACGCCGTGCTTCCGGAAGAGGTCGACGTTGTAGTAGACGACGAGGCTCGAGACGTTCTGCGGCAAGCACGTAAGGACGCCGTCCCAGCGGAACGCGTCCAGTGCAACCGGGTAGAAGTCCTCGGGCCCGAACTCCTCCGAGGTCTTGACGCGATCCTCGAGGGGCTCGAGCACCCCCTTCGCCGCGAACTGCCCGTAGAAGCGGTAGTTGATGAGGAACGTGTCGGGGGGAGAGCCGCCGGCGAACGAGGTGGACAGACGCGTCAGCAGGTCTTCGCGATCCGCCGCCTCGACGAGCCGGACATCGATCCTCGGCTCCCGGCGCTCGAACGCAGCGACGAGCTTGCGGTACGCCTGCAACTCGGCGGGGTCGCCGAAGACGAGGAAGCGCACGTCGCCCTCCGCTCCCGATCCACTCTCATCGGACAGATCGCAGCCGGCGGCCGCGCTCGTGAGGACGAGCACGACTGCGAGTGCTGCAACCCGGGTCAGACCGCGCATGCCGGCCCATTGAAGAGACGCTCGACCACGCCTGTCAAGACCCTGTTTTTGGCTCGTTCAAGCCATTTCTAGGCAATGCTGCGTGATATCAGCGCAGCTTGTCTCGATATCACGCGCACGTCCTCGGCACGAGCGCGCCAATGTCAGCGTTTTCGTTCGAAGGCTCCCCGCCGCACCGCGAGAGGGCGCATACTCGAGGCATGAGGTGGGTGGTGCTCGTCCTCGCTCCTCGTCTTGGTCGCGGAGCCTGCTCGGGCCGAAGCGCCGGAGCCGTCCCTGCAGGTGCTGAACGAGGCACCTCTCGTTCTCCAGGGAACGGGGTTCGTGCCCCTGGAGCGAGTCCGCGTGGCCGTGCTCACCTCGGAGGGCGTGTTCTTCAGGTGGACGCCGGCGTCGCGACACGGCACGTTCGTCGTCCGTTTCAAGCTGGCCGTCGGCGCGTGCTACCGGACGCGGCGAGCGGTCGCGGTCGGAGCCCGGGGAAGCAGGGCGTCGATCGTGCTCGAGTCGGCAGCGCAGCGCGGCTGCGCCGATCCCGGCCCCTTGTAGCCCAACGCGGCAGTGACGAAGGAGGTCAAGGACCGTGATGGGGGTCCCCGCAGGTCGTTGTGGTGGCATCCAAGCCCTCCTTATTTGCCCTTCCCTGACAGCGTCGGCTCGGGTGCCGATGCGCTTCGGCTCCGGCCAGCTCATACTGGTCCCGAGTTCGAATCTCGGCGCCCCGATCGCATAACGGAGCGGGTTAGCACGATTTCAGGGGCTCGACGTCGGCCGCGGAACACTCTCGGCACAAACGCACCTTCCTTTTGGAGCTCTGGCTGCCCGATCGTCCTCGAGGCCGAGCGCGCCGTTATCTACGGCGAACTCCAGCGGCTCGAAGCGACACCTGCCGAGCCAACGGAGCGACACCGACGGCAGCGGTGAACACCCTTCTCTCCTGGCGACGGCGATTGGTGAGGAGGCCGACGCCTCTGGCGGCGTCGGCCTCACACCTACTGCGGGGTCGATGCCCCCCGGAGCGTTGGCTGCTACTTCACGATCACCCAGCCGTACTGGTTGAAGAACGCGAAGTGCGGAGTGACGTTGCACAGGATCAGATAGCGCCCGGGCTCGTCAAACGTGCCCGCGGGAGGCGTCCAAGGCCCCGGCACGGGTGCCCCGAGTGCGAGTCGGTCGTTCGCATCGTTGATGAACAGGTTGAACGGGACTGGGAATGGCGGCACAGTGATGTCGTCCGGCGTCGTGCCGGCCTCGTATACCGCCGGCTGGTGGAAGCCGGCCACGTCGAATGTGACGTTGCCCCCGGCCGAGATCACGCTCGTCCGTGGGATGATGTTGTCTCTCGCATTCGACGACGAGTCGTGCCCCTCGAACTGCGGCGGCGGGAACGGACTGCCTGCATCCGGGTTACCGAAGCGCACGGTGGCGCTCCCGTCCGGCCCCGCCGCGACAACAGCCGGGACGATGAGGCCAACGGCGGCCACTACCAGCAGGCTGCCGAGAGCCCAGCGTTTGCTTCTCTGCATCTCTTCTCCCCTCTGTCGAGACAGCGTGACCCTACGCCTCTCTCCGCTTCTCGGTCAAGGTCTCGCGGTCTTACGAGCTCGCGCTCGGGAGAAGCGCCACGGTCGGACGGTGGGAGATCGTTGGCAATGGCAGATTTATGATTCGCTTATGCGGATCGTCCTCGAGCCAAAGGTTGTCTTATCGTCGACGTCGACCGCGAGCAACGCGAGGCGCTCGAGGAGCTCGCTCGCCGGGATCGAACCTTGAGCCCAAGAGGTCAGGATTGCCGTTCGCGAGCATTTGGCGCGATCCGCCGACGACGCGCTCGATTGCGCTAAGGTCGGACACGAGCCTGCTGGGTGCGACTGGCTCCGTACAGAGGTTCGTCGAAGTGCCCGGGCGCCGTACGAAGAAGGGCGCTACTGCGGCAAAGCGCCGATACCCGGACGCCCGGGCATAGTGAAGGTTACTGCCGCCGCATGGCCCAGCGAGACCCGAACGGGTGAGATGGAGGGGCGGCCGGACGCTGGGGAGGGCAGAGGCGGGTCGATACCACCCCTCGGGATCGCCGCCATGGGGAATGCCACGTCCGGCCCCCGGTCGAGCATAGGCGAGTCTCGGGCGTGTTGCCGACGCGTCTTCCGAAAAGCGGGCGAAGCGGCTTCCGAAAACCTCCGAGCCTCAGGCCAGCGCCGCGAACGTCGGGGGGCGAGCGCAACAGGGAACCCGTCAGTCCCCACCTGTGCGCTGCCCTCCCCCAGCGCTAGTTATCCCCGGGCCAGTGCGACTCGAAACGCTTCGGGCTGAGAGTCCCTTGACCGAGGCAGGGCCGCCGCCGCTCAGGCCAGCGCCGCCATCGCAGCGTCTACGGCGGCGACGACGGTCCCGGGGTGGAGCGTCTCCGCCCAGCGGCGGTCGGCCCGGAGTCGGCTCGAACCTGGTCGGCCACTTTCAGGACTCGCACTTCTGCATCGACGCGCTTCAGAGCCGGGCTTTATGCGCGTAGCCCTCGCCTGGGACTCGGCATGCCGCTCGGCGACTTCTTTCGCGAGGCCCCTCATCGGCTTCGGGGCGGGTTTCATCCTGATGTCGTTTCATCGCCGCGATGAGATTTGCGCGGGGGCCACGCGAAGGTCCGCGATCGACTGGGCGGAGCTCCTGTCCGCTACAGCCGGACGAGATCGCCGCCTTCGAGGCGCTGGCCCCCGCCGGCCGATTTCAGAAGCCGCTCGCCAACCCCTTTCGGAAATAGCGTCGGCACTCGTCGAAGACTCGCCTATGCTGGACGGGGGCCGGCGTGGCATTCCCCTGGCGGCGATCCCGAGGGGGGCATCGATCCGCTTCAGCCCTCCCCAGCGTCCGGCCCCCGTGTCCACGGAGGCGCTAATCTCGGTAGGCTCGGGCGTCCGGGTGCCTTGCCGCAGTGGCGCGGAACCGTACGCCCGGGCATTTCAAGAACCGGGTGCCGATCAAGACGCTTTCATCCGCTGGGCATCTAGCGACCCAAAGCCCCGACCGGAACCGACGCCCGGATCGACATCCCGGTCGCGGTCGAGATCAGTCCCAATCACGGTATCCGGTGGGCGCAAGTTTTCCTCGCGGTACACGTCTTGATATATGAGTGAGCGCGAATTACGAGATCCGCTCGGGCGGCCGACCCGTCTCGATCCGCTACGGAGCTAGCGCTCAACAGGCTCTGCTCGACTATCTCCGCTCCCTCGGTTGCCGCAGCGACGAGATCGTGCGACTCGGTAACGACGCCATCGCTTGGCGCGGTGCCCGATACACCGCAGTTCCTGCTAGCCCCACCGCTCGCCGAGACGCCTAGAGTCGGAAACTCGTGTCGAGCGGCTCTCTCAGCTCACGTGCACGTGGCGTTCGCCGTGAATCTGGCGTTCGCCTTGTACGGGCCTGAGCCGGCGATGCTCCAGGCCCTCCCGTGCACGTTGTCCGCGAGGCAGTACGTGCCTCGCCGTGCCGAGGCGACAGTGAGAGTCGCCGAGAGGCGAGGGTCGATCTTGCGCAAGTCCACCGTGTTCATGCCAGCATACGAGCCATGGGTCGCCCGGTAGACCAAGGCCATCTGGACAGCTGAGAGCAGGTTCGCCTGGGCCTGCTTGTCGGCCTTGCGATCCTGAAACCCGATGTATCCCAGCAGGCCCACCGCGAGTGTGGCGCTGAAGAGACCGATCACGGCAACGGAGCCCAAAAGGCCTTGTCCACTGCTCGCCTCCAGGCGCCGCGGGATCCGCACTGACACTTCCTTCCATCACCGGGCTCGGTACCACACCTCGAATCGACCGCGCTCGGACGCATCTCGACCTCAATCCGGGTGATTCGGCGGCACGAGAGCCTCGCCCGTAGCCGAGGCTCTCGTGCGATCGCTCGTCCCCTACGGGCTGGTCGGGTCTGCCGCGCTGCCCTGCGGGTTACCGCACAGCCCCGAGTTGTTGAACCCGGTCTGCTGACCATCTGCGCCGCCGGCAAAGTTGAAGTCCTTGCCCCAGGCGCCGAACGACCCATGTCCTGCGCACGGTGTGTTCGCGGTGGCCTTAGCGAATCCCGGCTGGGTGCCGTAGTCGCTGCCGTCTCCTGCATTACCCGCGAGTCCTATCGCCGGAAGCGCCAAGACGGCGCAGATCCCCGCCACTGCGATCTTGTTCTTGCTCACTTGGATCCCCCTTCTGTCGGTTACCCCAAGGGTGTCGGCAAGCCCTTTCGGCTTCGAATCCCTCGATCCAGGATGCGCCTACCGCGCCTGGACAGGGGAGCATCCGTTTGAGCCGTGATCTTGCTCCGATGAGCGCCGTTCAACCCAACGCTCGAGCGCATAGGGTTTGCCTCAATCGACAAGGAGGCTCGTATGGCGCTCGCACGTGTTGTGTCCTTCGACGGGGTCAGCAAGGAACGGATCGAGGAGATGAAGCGCGAGATGGCCGAGAACGAGCGGCCCGAGGGAATGCCCGCCACTGAGATCATCGTCCTCCACGATCCTGAGGCCGAGAAGTCCGTCGCGATCGTCTTCTTCGAGACGGAGGACGACTACAGGCGGGGCGACGAGATGCTGAACGCGATGCCGGCCGGTGACACCCCTGGGCAGCGCACGTCGGTCACGAAGTACGACGTCGCTCATCGGATGACGGCGTAAGCATTCGGCGCAGGCTTCACGTCAGGCCCACAGCCCCGGTGCGGCGGGGCTGTGGGCCATTGATCCGCCTCTACGAGCACACCGGCGAACGCTCAGCCGGAGTCTGGGCTGTCAACTACGTCGCCTGACGCTGGCACCGCTGTGTAGACCGCCCCGCGCCAGCTAGCAGCGTCGCTCCCGACTCTCACGATTTCTTCTTCGTGGTAACCGAGGGAGCGCAGGTAGTCGAGGACCGCCTCCTGGGCGGTGTTCGCCTCGATGACTCCGACCGGCTCAGCACCCATATGCAGCTGGTATGTCCTTCTCATCTGCGACGACTTTGCCATTTTTGGGCGCGGGTAAACCCAGCTTGTCGAGGCTGGTGCAGAACGTCGAGGGTTCGAGCCCCTTCATCTCGAGCCATGACACCAGTATCTCGTTCTTCGTGCAAGTCGAGGAGCGGGTCCGTGCGCTCGACTTCTCGGAGGAGGATGGGCGCACGCTTGCCGAGCAAAGAATGTGCGCCGAGGCCATACGAGGCCCGCCTTTCGATCGCGTACGATGGTCAGCGTCGGTCAACGGAAAGAGGGGGGCAAGGTGACCGGAGCGTTTCGCACGTTTTTCATGCTGGTCGGGGTTTCCGCGATCGTGGTCGTGGTCTTCCTCATCGTCGCCAGCGCGATGTAAGGACCTTTCCCGCTACCGAGCTAGCCGGGAAAGCGATCGGGGTGGAAGGCATATGCCACATCGAGGTCGGCTCGATGCGCATGAAGACGACGCCTTCGCCCCACTCGAACGGGCTGGAGCCGTAGATCTCGCGCCAGACGGGCTCGATCTCGCCCACGCCTGAGTCGTCGGCTCCGATGATCGTGGCTCGGCCGTGCACCGTGATCCCGACGACGTCGCCGTCCATGTGGACCGCGCTGCAGGCCGGATTGGCGCGCAGATGACGAAGCCGGGCCGCTCGGGCCCGTCGACACCGTGAAGCGTCCTCGGATGAACACGCCGTCGAGCGGTGCGACTCGGGCTCGCCACGCTCGTTCACGGTGGCGAACGCGACGTGCTTCGTTCCCTGGAGATACCGCGCGACCTGGCGCGCGGTGAGCCGGCGTTCCGGCGAGACGATGGAGGTTAGGTGCGGATTCGCCCGGGCGAGCGTCCGTTCGAGCAGTTCCTGGAGCTCGGCCAAGTCCTGTTCGGTCTCGTGCATACGCGCCGCTTGTAGCAGACTCCTCTGCACATCGACGAAGGAGGAGGCGGGCATGGCAGTCGCACGGGTAACGGAGATCAGCTCCACATCGACAACGAGCTTCGAGGACGCGATCAAGTCGGGCCTCGAGCGAGCGAACGAGACCCTGCGCAACGTCAAGAGCGCATGGATCAAGGAGCAGCAGGTACGCCTGACCGGGGGCTCGATCTCGGAGTATCAGGTGAACATGCTCGTCACCTTCGTGCTCGACGACTAGCGGTATTCGCGAGCCGCGACGCCTCGAGCGAGCGGCAACCTGAACCGACGAGGGCCGGGTCGGCGAAGATGTAATCGTGCGCCGTCCGGCCCTCGTCCTCGTCACCGTCTCCATCTGGACCGTTGGTGGCCTGTGGCTCGACCGCCACGTCGGGGGAACCGGACAGGCTTGGCTCGGAGCGCTGACCGCAGCGGTGCTCGTCGGGCTGCTCTCTCTTCAGAGGGCGACAGTCCGACTCCAGGCGCTGGCAGTCGTCGCGATCGCCACGCTCGGAGAAGTCGTCGGTTCGCTGATCTGGGGCCTCTACGGCTATCGCCTCGAGAACCTGCCGGCGTTCGTCCCGCCGGGACATGGTCTCGTCTACCTCGGTGGCCTTGCTCTAGCGACGCTCCTCACGGCTCGGCCGAATGTGCTTCTCGGTGTCGCAGCCGGAGGCGCCGCGCTGTGGGGCGTTGCCGGAGTGACGGTCTTACCCGCCTCGGACGTCGTGGGCGCGATCGGGTGCGCCTTTCTGATCTGCGTCCTTGTGTGGACGCGACGCACGGTCTATGCCGGAGTGTTCGTCGTGGTCGCGGGCCTCGAGCTGTACGGAACGGCGCTCGGAACGTGGACGTGGGAGGCAGCCGTTCCGGGGCTCGGACTGTCGCAAGGCAACCCGCCGAGCGGCGCTGCAAGCGGCTACGTCGTCTTCGATGTTCTCGCGCTCGCGCTCGTCGCCCGGCTGAGCGGAGCTGCGGTTGCGATTCAGTCGAGGAGAGTGCGCAGCACCGCACCGTCGACGGCGGTGCCGGAACGAATGAGCTCGCGGCCTGCGTCGACCTTGTCCCACACGTCCCACAGCAGGAATCCGCGCGCTCTTCCCTCGCCGTCGACGTAGCCGACGATGCCTTTGCGGTTCGGGTCAGCCCACTCCTCGACGGTAACGAGCTTCGAGTCGACGTCTCCGACCGCCTCGTAGCCGAGCTCGAAGAGATCCGAGTAGAAGAAGGGCAGGTGATCGTAGGGCTGGTCTGCGCCGGCCATGTTGGCGCCGACGACTCGACCGTGCGTGTTGGCATGGTCCTCGTGCTCGACCCGCCTCGTCTCGCCGAGTGCGAGGACTGGGAAGCGCGCCACATCTCCGGCGGCGAAGACATCGTCGCGCCCATCCGCGTGTCCGTACTCGTCGACCAGGATGCCGTCGTCGACCCCGAGCCCGGCCTGCTCGGCAAGCTCGGTGTTGGGCACGATCCCGAGGCCGGCCACGACTGCGTCGGCGTCGATCACCCGGCCGGTGTCGGTCGTAAGCCGGAGCATCGAGCCTTCGCGGGCGATCTCCCCGACGAGTTCCTCAGGGACGACCTCGACTCCCTTCGAGCGGTAGTACTCGTTCACAAACTTCGAGAGGCCTGCTGGGAAGAGCCGAGCTCCGATGCCCGATCCGGGGAAGACGATGGTCACGGCGCATCCGTTCGATGTGAGCGCAGCCGCGATCTCGGACCCGATGAAGCCTCCGCCGATGACGGCTACTCGAAAACCGTCACTTACGAGCGCGTGCAGCTTCCGGAAGTCGTCGAGCGTCCTGTAGTAGATGACGTCCTCGCCTCCGACAGGAAGTCGACGCGGCGTACCTCCCGTTGCGAGCAGTAGCCGCTCGTACGAGTGCGTGTCTCCGGCGTCGTCTGTCGCGGTACGTGCATCGAGATCGAGAGAAGTGATGCGCCGACCCTCATGGATGTCGACGCCGAGCTCGGGCGTTCCGCGCCACACCGAGCTCTCGTCCTTGCCGGCCCAGAGGCCCTTCGTTAGTGGAGGGCGAGCATACGGCGCATGACTCTCGGCGGCGAAGAGCCCGATCGCGCCGTCGACGTCGTGGTCCCTGATGCCGCGACAAGCCGCGTCTGCAGTCATCCCGCCCCCGACGATCACATATCGATATTCCGCCAACCCGTGGATCCTAGTCGCGTAGGTCTGGACCGAGCGGTAGAGTCCCGCGCGCGTGAACGGAGTACGGGTCTCGACCTTCCTCACCGCGGCGTTCTGCGCCGCGGTGGTCATTTTTCCCGCCGCTGCCGGCCCGCGAACCGTCGATGCCAGCTCGGGTCGTGTCGCGATCTTCTACTACCCGTGGTACTCGACCCCGGTGCGAGACGGACGATGGGCTCACTGGTATGTCGAGCACGACGGCGCCCCGGTGTTGTCGACGCCGTACTATCCGAGCCGCGGGCTCTACTCGTCCTCCAACGCGAAGATCGTCGCAGCGCAGATGCGCGAGATCGCTGCCGCCGGTGTGGAGACGTTGGTCGTCTCCTGGTGGGGCTTCGGCTCGCCGGAGCATGACCGGCTCCCGCTCGTGGTACAGGCCGCGCAGCGGCAGAGCTTGACGATCGCCATCCATCTCGAGCCGTATCACGGACGTACGCCTGCGCGCGCAGCGGAGGACATCATGCGCCTCCACAAAGAGAGCGGCTTCACGGACTTCTACGTCTATGACGCAGACCGAGATCCGGCGGCGTCGTGGTGGGAGGCGCTCGAACCGCTGGACAACACGCGCGTCTTCGGCCATACGACGCTCGTCGGAAGGGCCAAGGCGTCGGGCTTCGACGGTCTCTACACCTATGACGTCGTCACCTGGAACGGAGCGCTGTTCCGCCGTCTCTGCAACCAGGCACACATCGCCGGCCTGCTCTGCGCCCCATCGGTGGGGCCGGGCTACGACGCGCGACTCGCGACGCGCGACCAAGCCGTCCGCTCGCGCCTGGACGGCACGACGTACGACCGCATGTGGAAGACGGCGATTCGAGCCGACGCCGATCTCGTGACCATCACGAGCTACAACGAGTGGCAGGAGGGGACTCAGATCGAGCCCGCACGCCTACAGGCCGGGCGGCCGAGCTACGAGGGCGCATGGGGGAAGAACGGCGTCTCTGCCCAACGCGCGTACCTCGCGGCAACCGCTGGGTGGGCGGCGAGACTCGAAGCTCAATAGAGAGCGGTTGCGAGCCGTCGTCGGTACGAGACCGCAACAGGGTCGTCGTGCCCGAGGTCGTGGAACACGGCCACTGCGATGCCGCGTAACCACTCTCGGCGCTCCGGTGACGCTCCGGGAATCTCGTCCAGGATCAGATCGAGCGCGCGTTCTTCGTCTCCCTCCTCGAGTGCGCTGAGAACGCCTGGCAGCTCACCGCTCTCGCGAAGCTCGTCGACGACGCCCGAAACGCGCGGTGGCGCCAGCAGCTCGTCGACGAAGGACGCGACTGCCGTGGGAGCCCGCGCCCCGACGAACTCGGCGACTACCCGCCCGTCGCGAAAGCCTTTCACCGCCGGGATGCCCTGGACACGGTACGACGCAGACAGGCCGGGATTCGCGTCGACGTCGACCTTTGCGAGGACAACTGCTCCGGTACGCCTCTCCACCTCCTGCTCGAGTATCGGAGCAAGCGCGTGGCATGGACCGCACCAAGCGGCCCAGAAATCGACAACCACAGGGGTCTCCCGCGATCGCTCGATCACATCCTGCTCGAACGTGGCCTCGGTGACGTCCATGTCAGCCTTCAACGTCGCAGCGGCGCCTGGTCATCCCACGACGACGTCGGCTCCGCAGCCGGCAACGAGTGCGGCCGGGACGGCATCGCGCTCGACTCCGGCCAGTGCGGAGTGACCGAGGTCGATCTCGATCTCCGGCCAGAATTCGAGACCAAGCGCCTGGGCGCCCTGGTCGGAGCCGAAGCGCAGGAGCTCGGCGGTCGAGAACACACCACGACGGCCGGTCTGGCGTCGTGCGATCCCTTCGAGCTCGCGCAGCTCCTCCAACGGGTCGATGCGCACGTTTGAGTCGGAGCCGATGCAGAGCGGGATCGAACGCGTCCGGATCCGCTCGGCGGGAAGAAAGCCGTCGCCCAGGTCGGCCTCGGTCGTCGGGCACACACAGACTGTGCTCCCCGTCGATGCGAGCAAGTCGAGCTCCTGGCCGTTGGCGTGCGTCGCGTGGACGACAGTCGTACGGTTGCCGAGGCAACCGGTGCGGGCGAGTAGCTCGATCGGACGACACCCGTGCTCAGCAAGGCACTCCTCGATCTCGCGCGGCTGCTCGTCCGCATGGACGTGCAGCGGGAGGGCTTCGACCTCCGCGTAGCGCCCTATCTCCTCGAGCCACTCAGCGGGACACGCGCGGACGGAGTGGGGGGCGACCCCTACCCGGAGTCCGGCGGCACGCAGGGCTTCCACCTCGGCAAGGAAGGCGGCCACCGATTCCTGGCGGAAGCGGGGGAGACCTCCCCGCGCGTACGCCACGTGGAGAAGCACGAGCTCGACACCGACCGCAGAAGCCGCGTCGGACGCAGCGTGCGCCTCGGGCACGCCGAGGTAGTGGAACTCACCTACCGCGGTGTAGCCGGCGGATCGCTGTTCCGCGTACGTCTCCTCGTAGGATCGGCGGACGAGCTCGGGCGTTTGGCGCTCGGCCTCCGTGAGCATCGTCTCGCGCCACGCCCAGAAATCACCGCCAGCCGCGCTCCCGCGCAGCTCGCGCTGAAACGTATGGCTGTGGGCGTTCACGAACCCCGGAAGTCGAAGCGTGCCCGCCACGAGCCGCGACGCTACCAGCTCAACGGGTGGGGTCAGACCGTGTGCCACGACGCCAGAAGTACGACCACGCTAGGTCTGACCCGCTGAACTCGTAGGGTCTTCGCTATGAGCTGGATCGAGCTGCGACAGCGGATCCCGAACGCGCTGACGATCGCTCGCTTCGCCGCTATCCCCATCTTCGCGTGGCTGTACCTCGAGGCTGGCGAAGGACCCGCTTGGGGCGCGGGCATCTTCTTCGCCGCGGCCGCGTTCACGGATCAGCTCGACGGATACCTCGCGCGCCGCTGGCACGTGGAGTCCGGCTTCGGGAAGGTCGCCGATCCCCTTGCCGACCGCCTCATGATCGGGACCGCGGTTGTCCTCATGTGGGCGACGGGGCGTATCCCGCTTCTCGCCGCTCTTGTCATCCTCGCGCGGGATCTCACGCTGATCGTCGGCTACAAGGTGGTCGCGCCGAGTGGCTATCAGCTCGACGTCACGTTTCTCGGAAAACTGGCGACGTGGGTTCTCTACGCGGCACTTGGCTTCGTGCTCGTCACGGAGGAAGGAACGACGTGGCCGCTCGTGTTGCTCTGGATCGGCATCGCGCTCTCGATCGGGGCTGGTATCCAGTATTTCCTGCGAGCACGAGCCCTGTTGCGCGCGCGTTGAACAGGTTCGGAAGAGGAGGGACAGCGGATCTGGACGCGAAAGAAGCAGTCTGAACTCTCAACCTGAGGTTGACCCCTCGGCACGGGTGCTGCTTTACTCAGGTGAACCTCGAGGAAAGGCCACCTTTGGAACCACTTCCCGATCTCTCGAAACTAAGCGATGACGATCTTCGGACGATGATCCACGAGCTGGAGAAGGAGGAAGACGAGATCTCGTTCCGGCGCCGCGTGCTCCACGGCCGCATCGACATCCTCCGAGCCGAGCTCGTCGCCCGCCTGCGTGAGCAGGTGAGCGCCGGGGAGGCCCAGCTCGCGGACGTCGGGCGCCTGAGCGAGATCCTCACAGCGAAGGCCGCTCCCTCGGATCCCGAGTGAGTCACGTCTACTGCCCAGAGTGCGGCTTCCAGAACCCGGAGGCCTCGAACTACTGCTCCCGCTGTGGCGCGCTGCTGTCCACGGAGACCGGCTCCGAGACCACGATGACCTTCGACGTCGACGAAGAGAGCGAGGAAGTCGATCTCCTCACTGCGCTCGGCATCAGCGGGCCCGCGCTGGTGGTGCGCTCGGGTGGAGGCATGGCAGGACAGTCGTTTCAGCCAGGCGAGGGCAAGACGCTCATCGGCCGCTCTCCGGACTGCAACGTCTTCCTGGACGACGTCACGGTATCCCGCCGCCACGCCGAGCTCGTGCGGGACGGGGAGACGTTCTCGATCCGCGATCTCGGGAGCCTGAACGGGACGTATGTGAACCGGAAGCGCATCGAGTCGGTCATCCTCGAGGACGACGACGAGGTGCAGATCGGCAAGTACCGGCTGACCTTCCTCCAGCGATGAGCACCGTTGCGACACCACGCGGCAAGGGCGGGGCAGAGCCGCGGCTTCGCACGATCGGCTCCGTCTGCGAAGAGCTCCGCGAGCAGTTCCCGGACATCTCTGTCTCGAAGATCAGGTATCTCGAGGATCAGGGACTCATCGCCCCGAAACGGACGCGTGGCGGTTACCGGCTCTTCGCCCCCGACGACATCGAACGGCTGACGACCATCCTGCGGCTCCAGCGTGACGAGTTCCTGCCACTCAGAGTTATCCGCGAAGAGCTCGCCGGCCCCGGTGCGTCGGGCGAGCGCACGAGGCGTCGCGCCGTCGGAGTCACGGACAGGGAGGACGAGATCGACGACGCGGAGCTGTGCGACCGCGCGTCGGTATCCCCCGAGTTCGTGAGACAGCTCGAGGAATACGGGCTGATCCTCTCTCGCAACGACGCGGGCGAGCGCCTGTACGGCGAGAGCGAGGCCGACATCGCCGCTGCCTGTGCGCGGCTGGCCCGCTTCGGCGTCGATGCCCGGCACCTGCGCACCTTTCTCACCGCGGCGGGTCGCCACGCGGCCCTCGTCGAGCAGCTCGTGGCGCCTGGTCTGCGCTCGCGCAATGCGGAGCGTCGAAAGAACGCTCTCGACGATCTCGAGCTGCTCTCGCGCGTCGCCCAGGAGCTCTCACATCTCCTCTTTCTTCGCGACCTTCGATCGACGGTGGAGCGGACGTCGTGACGCTCGAGCTACGCGACCGAATCAGGGATGTACCCGATTTTCCGACCGAAGGTGTCGTGTTCAAGGACCTCATGCCGCTCGTCGCCGACCCCGAGTACTTCTCAGAGACGATCCGCCGACTCGCCGACTGGGCACGCCCCCGCGAGCCGGCTCTCATCCTCGGTGCGGAGGCCCGGGGATTTATCTTCGGCGCGGCGCTCGCGTACGCGCTCGGAGCGGGATTCATCGCTGCACGAAAGCCCGGCAAGCTCCCGCGGGAGACGGTTGAGGCCTTCTACTCACTCGAGTACGGCTCCGACAGCCTCCAGGTCCACCGCGACGCCGTGCCGGCCGGATCGCGGGTCATCGTGCTCGACGACGTCCTCGCCACGGGCGGGACAGCCAAGGCGAAGGTCGAGCTCGTCGAGGGTCTGGGCGGGGTGGTCGTCGGCATCGAGTTCGTGATCGAGTTGACGTTTCTACACGGCCGCGACAAGCTCGCCGGGTACGACGTGCACTCGCTGATCACGTACTAGATGCGGTGCGGCGTCCGAGCCGCCGATTACAACGAGAGCATGTACGACCCGCTGACGAGCACGTACTCGTTCTCATGTCCACATCGGCAGGTCGCTCGGATACGCCTCTCGGCGTTCCGCAGGCTCGAGCGCCTCCCGGGGGCGGCGCACCCTGCTGTCTATCGCGTCCAATTCGCTTGCGGGTGCGGAGGCGAGCATCCGGGCCTCATTGCACACGACGACCTCGACTGGGCACATCTCGGGACGACGATCGACCTCACGTTCCGGAATCTGATGACCGCACACGACGATCCGATCGCGGCAGAGCTCACCGATCTCGCGGTGGGTCGTATCGGAGCGGGGGAGTGGCCCTGGAGCTTCTTCTGCTTTCTCGAAGGACGGCCCCGTCCGATAACGCCTTCCGCGTTCACGCTGATTGCTCCGGGTGGAGACGCACTCGGCGTCGCCGTTCGGTGTCCTGCTTGTTCGTCCGTCTCGGTGAACCTCGTGACCCGCGAGCATCTCGACATCCCGTTCTGGAACGACTCGAGGGTCGGTGTGGTCGGATACGTGTTCGAACGCGATGCGTTTCGTGAGTTATCCGACTTCCGGGCCGAGCTCGCATCGGCCCACTTCGACGAGAGGAGGCTCGACCTTGAGCTCTGACGCAGCGCGCAGGATCGGCGGTTCACTCCCGCAAGGGATGGAAACGGAGCGCTCCAGGGCCGATTTTCGATACATGAATGCCGCCGTTCTCACCACAGTCGCCCCTGCCGGTTCCACGCGTCTCCTCGCAGACGTCAGCGCGCTCGCCGGAGTGGACGCGGTAGAAAAGGCGCCCGCCCTCGATCGTCTCGAGGCGGCACTTGGCCGCGACTTCGCCGATCGACTCGTTGCCGCCCTCAGCGAGAAGCCGCAAACCACGTAGAAAGCACCGCGGCCGCCTCTAGGGATTTGAGCGGTCGGGACCACGCGAACGGTTCCCGACGTGCTGACTAACGAGGCCGGTCACCGCCGCGCGTTCGCACGAACAGGAAGATCGCCGCGGCCGCGACGAGCGAGACGACGAATGCCAGACCTCCTGGTACGTCGATCATGAGCGCCCCGAGCCACATGTAGAGGAAGAAGACGACGGACCAGCCGAACGCGTGAACGCCCTGGTCGATGCTCGGGACCCGGAGGTGCATCAGGCGCGATCCTAGCGGGGCAGATCTTGCACGTTGCACGGCGACTGCAACATGCAAGACCTGCCCCTAAAAAGAATTCACCGAGCCGGTGGCGCTTTCGTCCACTCAGCCCACTGACCGTCCGCTTCCGCGTAGAGCCTGCAAGCTGCGCTTCGACCTAATCGCGCTCCGTGCTCGGTGCATCGGGGAAGCTATGGGACACGACCGGCGGGGTCAAGGCCGTGTTCACCGGAACTCCGCAATTTGCGCCTGTTTTCTTCCAGATGTCGATTTCGACAGGGCAGAACGTAGGATCTCGCGGTGCGTCGCTCCGTCGTGTACAGCGTCGCGGGGGCGACGCTCGGCCTTGCCGTCGTGCTGACGCTACTCGGCGTCGGCGACGACCCGGAGGCGCTGACGAATGGGCAGGCGCTGATCCTCGGCATCGTCCAGGGACTCACCGAGCTGCTCCCGATCTCGTCGTCAGGGCATCTGATCCTCGTTCCCTGGGGCGCCGATTGGACGTACCTGAAGGAAAACGACCGGTTCAACCAGACATTCGACGTCTCGCTCCACCTAGGAACGCTCGTCGCCGTCGGTGCGTACTTCTGGGGCGACATCGTCCGACTCGTCCGCGCTTGGCTCGGCTCAGTGGGCCGTCGGCGGATCGAGTCGTCCGACGAGCGGATCGCCTGGTTCGTGCTCGTCGCCACGATTCCGGCCGGGCTGGCTGGCCTATTCGGAGAGGATCTGATCGCAGACCACCTCGGCGAGCCGTGGCAGATCCTGCTCTTGCTCGCGGGCGGGGCGCTCCTGCTTCTTTGGGCCGACCGCGCGCCGCAGACCCGGGCGATGGGTGAGCTCGGGCTGCGCCAGGCGATCGTGATGGGATGCGCGCAGGCACTCGCGCTCGCCCCGGGGGTCTCGCGCTCGGGGATCACGATCACCGCCGGCCGCTTCATGAAGCTCGACCGTGATGGCGCTGCGCGATTCTCGTTCCTGCTCCTGATTCCCACGGTCCTCGGAGCCGTGCTGCTGAAGGGGGTTGGTGACGTCTTGCTGGGGGATCTGCCCGACGGCTGGCAGGGCCCGTTCGTCGTAGGGACGCTTGCAGCGCTCGGAAGCGGCTTGCTCGCTATCGATTGGCTGCTCGGCTACGTGCGCCTCCATACGTACGGCGTCTTCGTCGTCTACAGGCTCGTCATCGCCGCACTCGTGCTCCTCGCAATCGTCAGCGGTCTCCGGGACGCCACGTTCTGAGACCGTGAGGACGTTTCATGTCAATGCAGGAGAATCAGCGGACTAGTGCGTTCGAAGAGGAGGTGCGGGCAGGTGGGGGAGGAAGTGCGCCTCCGCTCAGGCTCCCCCGTCCCGCAGGGAGGAAGAGCAGCAGACAGAAAACACGAATGCACCTGGGCTTCCAAGCCGGGAGCTGAAGCGTGCTCGACACACGGCGCTATCCTGACCGGCGATGTTCCGGATGGTGGCGTGCCTCGTGACGGCTGCAGCCGTGGCAGGCGTGCTCGCGCTCACTGCGTCAGGGACATCCACCGCCTGCCAGCCGACGCGAGGAGACGGCGCCGGTCCTTTCCAGAGTGGTCTCTCCGCGCCCCGTCGGGCGAAGATCGGCACAGGCCACGTGCTCCACGGACGCATCCTTCGCACAGACTGCAAACCCGTCGCGGGCGCCCTCGTCGTTCTTTGGCAGGCTGGGCCGAACGGTTACGGTTCACGCGGGCGCGGCAGCGTCCGCACCGATCGTTTGGGAAGATTCCGCTTTGAAGGGCCCGTGCCAGCCTCCTATGGTCGCGTGCCGCATATCCACATTGCTGTCTTGCACCCTGCCTATGAAGAGCTCGCGACCCGGTACGTCGTCAGGCGCGGGTCGAAGACGGGGCGCATCACCCTCGTGCTGACACCGCTGCTCTGAAACAGAGCCACAGGTCCTCGTGGACTAGTGCGGCTCGCGCCGAACTCTCTGGATGGCCGAGGACGCGGCTCGCGAGTTGCCGCTAGGCGTCTCGGCGAGCGGTGGGGCTAGCAGGAGCTGCGGTGTATCGGGCACCGCGCCATGCGATGGCGTCAGGACCGAGTCGCATGATTTCGTCGCTGCGGCAACCGAGGGAGCGCAGATAATCGAGCAGAGCCTGTTGCGCGCTAGCTCCGTAGCGGATCGAGACGGGTCGGCCGCCCGAGCGAATCTCGTAATTCGCGCTCACTCACATATAAGACGCGTGCCGCGAGGAAAACTTGCGCCCTAGTGGCACATAGCGGATCATCGCATTATTGCGTTAATGTCAAGTTGCTCGGCAGCTTCGCTCGAATTCGAAAGTGCTAAGAGAGAAACCGAAGCAGCAGCGCGGAGCGATGAGCGCCGCGCAGCAACTCCTACCGCACGAGTCAGTCGCGACCACCCAGGCGTGAAGTCGTGCGTTTGCCGCTCTCGCCATCCCACCACCCATAAACGGCCTGCCATTTCGAACGCACGAGAATCGGCGTTATGTCAAGTAGAAGAATGTCGGGGATCAACCCGGCCCTCCCCCGCTTTCCCGTGAGGTAAAGCGCTAGGGCGCGTCGGAGATCGATGGGCGCGGATTTGACTGCGTGGTCGGATTCACGTCGAAACACGCTGGGCGGATGACGTGCGTCTCGACCTGCTCCGCGGCGAGCTCGTCTGACCCGGTCGGGGGAAATCTCGCTCCACCCCTAGACATGAGCCTGCATACGCGAGAGAGTGTCTCCTACCACCGTCCAATCGCGTCTCCCGCCGCGCGTGACCCAGATCGACATCGACAACATCCTCGGCTTCGAGGACATCCGCCTCTTGCTCGAGCAGTCCGAGCAGGCCGGGACGGTTCGTGCGTCCGATCTCGCCGAGATTGCCGAAGCGTACGAGCTGACCGAGCTCGAGCACGATGTGCTGCTGCGGGCGCTCGATCAGCGCAGCATCGAGATCGTCGAGCAGACGCCCCACTCCGATGCCGTGGCAGCTTTGACGGCACCTGTCGAGACGACGACGGATGCGCTGCAGCTCTTCCTCCGCGAAGCCGGACGCCATCAGCTTCTCACGGCCCCCCAGGAGGTCGAGTTGGCCAAGCGGATCGAGCGCGGCGACATGGACGCGAAGGAGCGAATGATCCAGTCGAATCTGCGGCTCGTGGTCTCGATCGCGAAGAACTACCGCAACCAGGGGCTTCCGTTCCTCGATCTCATCCAGGAAGGGACGCTCGGGCTCATTCGCGCCGTGGAGAAGTTCGACTGGCGCCGTGGATTCAAGTTCTCGACCTATGCGACCTGGTGGATCCGGCAAGCGGTGGCGCGTGCTCTCGCCGACAAAGCGAGAACGATTCGCATGCCCGTTCACATCGTCGAGCGGCTGCAGAAGATCAACCGCGCCGATCGCCTGCTCTGGACTCAGCTCGGACGTGAGCCAAGTCTGGAAGAGATCGCCGACGAGGCCTCGCTGACCGTTCAGCAGGTGCTCGAGGTACGAGCGGCGGCGCGCGCTTCCACCAGTCTCGACGCGCCCGTCGGCGATGGCGACGACGCCGTGTTCGGTGACTTCGTCGCGGGTGACGAGCCCCTCCCCGAGGAGGCAGTCGAGCTCCACCTGCGCAGCGAGGCGCTCCGGCTCGCTCTGGCTGCGCTTCCCCAGCGCGAGCGCGAGGTAGTGGTCATGCGCTACGGGCTCACTGGAGCCGAGCCGCAAACTCTGGAAGAGATCGGCAGGCGGCTCGGGCTCACGCGCGAGCGTGTGCGCCAGATCGAGCTCGAGTCACTGCGGCGGCTCGCCAGCTTGCGCGAAATGCAATCCGTCGACGCGACCTGAGCCTGGGCACGCACTCTCACGTCCGACTTCCCGACGTCGCAGGGAGGCGCTCCAAGTGAACCCGCCGGGATCGACCGGCGGCGTGCAGCGTCAGGTGCGCAGGTAGAGCTCGAGGCCGGGTGCGACCGCCCGAAGCTCGCGCAATGCCCGCGCTTCGAGCTGACGCACGCGCTCTCTGGTGATGCCGAGGTTCGACCCCACTTCCTCGAGCGTGCGCGGGCGAACGCCGTCGAGGCCGAAACGCTCGACGACGACCCGGCGCTGGCGGGGCTGCAGCTTGGCTAGCGCGTCGAGGAGCTCCGAGGAGCGAGCACGGTCCGCAGTCTCCTCCTCGGGCTGCTTGGAGTTCGTGTCCGGAATGAGGTCCGAGACACTCGAGTCTCCGTCCCCGATCGGCGTCTCCAGGCTCACGGGATCGAGAACGAGCTCGAGAAGCTCCTGTACGCGCTCTGGTGTGATCCCGATCTCGATGGCGATCTCCTCGAGAGACGGATCGCGATTCAGCTTCTGGCCGAGCAGTCGGCGTGTCTTCGTGACCTTGCGGACCTGGTCGGCGACGTGGACGGGGAGTCGGATCGTTCGCCCCTGCTCTGCGAGCGCGCGGGAGATCGACTGCTTGATCCACCACGTGGCATAGGTCGAAAGCTTGAACCCCATGGTGTAGTCGAACTTCTCGACCGCTCGAATCAGACCGAGGTTCCCTTCCTGGATGAGGTCGAGGAGCGGAACGTCGGCTCTGGTGTAGTTGCGCGTGATGGACATCACGAGCCTCAAGTTCGACTCGATCAGTTTCCGCTTTGCCGCCTCGTCTCCCTCGTCCTTGAGACGGGCGAGCTCACGTTCCTGCGCCGGGGTCAGCAGACGCCCGTCGCCGATCTGGCGGACGTAGAGCTTCAAGGGGTCGTCGGCGGTGGACCTGCCAGATCCGGCCGCTCCCGCGGTGCGGGCTCGTCGGCGGCGACCGGCGCTTCCTCGTCCGCACGATCGAAGAGATGCTCGGCAGCGTTGCCTTCCACGGCCGATGTATCGACCGCAAGGTTGCCCCACTTGAGGGATGACATCTCCGACGAGGGATCGGCGGGCCGAACGAGAAGCCGATCGAAGAGATGCAACACGATCCTCACAAACAGTGTCCTCATCTCTGGCGTCTACGGTCTCTAGTGGCGTCCGAACCCAGGAGTAGAAAAACAGTTCATGTGCGGCATCGCTGGTTACAGCCTTAGTCCTGACTCGACCGTCTCGCGAACCCTCGCGGCGCAGGCCCTCCTTGCGGGGATCGCGGAGCGGGGCGCCGATGCGGTCGGCTACGCGTGGCGCGGCGGTGAGGGAGCTGTGGACGTGACCAAGCTGCGTGGCGGGGCGAGTGCGCTCCTCGACGAGATCGCTCTTCCCTCCTCCGCGCAGCAGGCGCTCATCCACGTGCGCGACTTCACGAAGGGCCATCCTGACATCGAGGCGAACAACCACCCGATCCGGCACGGCCGCGTTGTCGGCATCCACAACGGCATCATCGAGAATGACGACGAGCTTCTGAGTCGGTACGCCATCGTCCGCGAGGAACCAGAGATGACCGTCGACTCGGAGGCGATCTTCGCCCTCGTGGAGGCGCGACGGCACGACGTGCGGGCGCTCGCCCAGCTCCGCGGCGCCATGGCGGCGGCGTGGATGGACGAGCTCGACTCCACGACGCTCTATCTTGCGCGTGGTCGCCTTCGTCCACTGTGGATCGGCCAGAGTGAATCCGACCTCTACTTCGCCTCTACGTGCCGCGCTCTCGCGATCGTCGAGGCAGCGCTCCGGATACGACTTGCCACCCGCGAGGTGCGCGAGGGGCGGCTCTTGCAGGTCGTTGCCGGGCGGATCGTCCGTCAGCGCCGTTTCCGCCCGGACCGCCACTACCGTGAAGACGGCTACCTTCCTCCGGTCCGGGCGCCGCGTGAAGCCGTGTCATGTCTCGAGCGCCTCGCCGTGCTCACCTCAGCTGCCGCCGCTGCGGCGTAGCGTCCCGTCAGGTAAGACCTCGACCTCCTCGTCGCGCAGGCGTTCGCGAACGAGAAACTGGAACGCGGTCCACGCTCCACGCGGAACGTCGAGCAGGCGATAGACCTGCCATTCGGAGAGAAGCGCGGGATCGCTCCGCCGAGCCTCCGCCCAGTCGGCCATCTTCGGTAGCCGGCCGAGACCCTTCGCGAGCTCCGCTCCTTGGACTATTGCGCGCTCGAGGCGTTCCTCGCCCTGCAGCACCTCGAAACCGGCTTCCCTGAGCGCTCGCGCGAGCGACCCGAACGTGTGCGCGTAGAGCGAGGCGGAGGGAAGAGCTCGACGACGGGCGGAGAGATCGCGCGCAGTCGGCGTACGACCGAGCTCCTCCCCGAGCCGACGGAGCTGCTCGAGGAGCTCGTCTCGCGTGAGGAAGCGGCGGGGAAACAAGCCCGCAGCTCGTTTTGCGGCATTCCAGGTCCCGAAGTGCTCAATGACCGTCTGCGGGTGTACGCGCGCCTCAGGGTCTTGCGCAAACTCCCTCATCGTCGGCGACCGCCCCAGCCTCTTTGCCGCAACTCGCAGCTCCTCGAGGATCTCCGCGTCCGAGTACCGACGCCGCAACCCAGCACGAAATGCGGCGAGCTCAGCCTCGTCGATGCGCAGCGTGGCACGCTTTCGTGCGCGCGGTCGAGCCATACGTGCAAGTAGCTTAGAGCGTTCTGGATAATCTGCAAGCTCGTCAGAGTGGGCGGCTCCCCCCTCCCACTCTGTACCCTCGCCGCGGATGGGGGTCCGGCTCGGTTTGGAGACGATCGCGGCGCGGAGCGTCGGGGCAGTGTCTCGCGCGACAGGGCGCGGCGGGGGAACCACGTTGCCCGGAAAGCTCCTGTGGAAGCTCGATCCGGGAGCCGTCGACGCGCTGGCTGCTCGGCTCCCGTTGGGTGTCGCCGTCGTCTCAGGTACCAACGGGAAGACGACGACGAGCGCGATGACCGCACGGATCCTGGGCGCAGAGCGGCTCCTGGCGTGGAACCGGGCCGGCGCGAACCTCCTCTCTGGGATCGCCTCGGCGCTCGTCTCGTCGCGAGGAGCCGAGCTCGGGCTCTTCGAGGTGGACGAGGGTGCGTTTCCCGAGGCTGTCCGGCGCACGCGTCCGCGCGTTATCGCGCTCTCGAACCTCTTCCGGGATCAGCTCGACAGGTACGGCGAGCTCGAGCTCGTCGCGGAGCGATGGCGGGAGGCCGTCGGCGCGTTGCCGGATCACACGACGCTCGTCGTCAACGCCGACGATCCAGTCGTTGCAAGCCTCGCGGACGAACGGGTGCATGCCGTGCGGTTCGGGCTGGACGACCCTCGTCATGCCCGCACGGCGTTGCAGCATGCGGCGGACTCGAAGTACTGCATTCGCTGCGGCACCCCCTACGAGTACCGGGCGGCCTATGTCGGTCATCTCGGCGACTACCACTGCCCTGCCTGCGGGCACCATCGGCCCATGCTCGATGTCGCGGCTCGAGGCATCGAGCTCAGCGGGCTCGTCGGGTCACGCTTCCGGCTCGAGACCGAGGCAGGCGGCGCAGATGTCGAGCTTGCGCTTCCGGGTCTCTACAACGTCTATAACGCCACCGCCGCCGCATCCCTCGCTCTCGCACTCGGCGCGTCGCTGTCCGACGTTCGCGACGGGTTGGATTCCTTCAGCGCGGCGTTCGGACGGTTCGAGCGCATTCCCACCGGCGGAAAGACGGTCGTCGTCCTTCTCGTCAAGAACCCGGCGGGGGCAAACGAGGTGCTGCGAACGCTGGAGACGGGGGTGCCGCCCGTCCTGGTTCTCGCGCTCAACGACGCTATTGCCGACGGCCAGGATGTCTCCTGGATTTGGGATGTCGACTTCGAGCCGCTCCTCGACCACGCTGGCTGCGTCGTCGTGAGCGGCGATCGTGCCGCGGAACTCGGATTGAGGATGGTGTACGGCGGTCTTCCGCAGGATCGACTCGAGGTCGAACCTTCTCTCGAGCGAGCCCTAGACCGCGGCCTCGAGCTGCTCGACGCCGGCACGGAGCTCGTCGTCCTGCCGACGTATACGGCGATGCTGGCGCTACGCGAGATCCTCTCTGCGCGTGGGCTCGTCCGTCCGTACTGGGAAGGCGAGCGGCCGTGAAGATCACGGTCGGCCACCTCTACCCGGACTACCTCAACATCTATGCGGACCGCGGCAACATTGCGGTCCTCGCCCGACGAGCGGCGCTTCGCGGGCACGAGCTCGACGTACAGGCCGTCGGCATGGGAGTCGGCCTAGATTCGGACGCCTGCGACCTCATCTATATCGGCGGCGGTCAGGATCGCGAGCAAGCGCTCGTGGCTCCTGACCTGGTGGCGAAGGGCGAGGCGATCCGAACGGCTCACTCGTCTGGCGCGGCCCTGCTCGCTGTCTGCGGCGGCTATCAGTTGCTCGGGCGCGGCTACCGAGGTCGCGATGGCTCGTTCATGCCCGGCGTAGGCCTCTTCTCGCACGAGACCGTCGCCGGGACGGCGCGCATGATCGGCGACGTTCTGCTCGAGTGCGAGATCGAACCGGGATTGACGCGGCAGCTCGCCGGTTTCGAAAACCACGCCGGCCGCACGCTGCTCGACGAGGGAGCGGCTCCCCTGGGGCGTGTTCTCTTCGGGTTCGGAAACGACGGTGAGTCGGGCTTTGAAGGATGTGTCACCGGCCGCGCGATCGGAACGTATCTCCATGGCCCGCTCCTCCCGCGTAACCCGTGGCTGGCCGACTGGCTCCTCGCTCAAGCGCTCGCGCACGCGTCAGGGGGCGAGCCGCCGACCCTGGAGCCGCTCCCAGACGAGCTCGAAGCGGAAGCGTTTCGCATCTCCGCGGAGCGGGCACGAAAACGTGGGGGGCACCGCTAAGAGCGGTGTTCCCGAGGGGCACCCCAGCCCACCACCCGCTGCCAGCGTATCGAGCAAATGTCTACGGGTGGGACGCGAATCGTGTCGAGAGCGTGCCGATCGCTTCAACCTAGGGAACCCACAACTCCCCGAGGTAGACAGCTGGGTCACCCGGCTGCCAGCGTTGGAGAAACCGCTGGATCGGTGGATGGACCGCGATTGAATCGAGCTCACCTACGCGAAACGCCCGGTGGCCGCGAACTGCAGTGTCTTGGGAACTGACGTCCTCGAGCGAGCCCGACACGTCGGCGGCGAAGATCACGTGCACGACGTGCTTGCGTTTCGGCCATCTCTCCGGAGAGATCGAATCGACGAGCGCGACCGGGCCTTCGAGCGGTACCTCGACGCCCTCGGGAAAGAGGCCGGTTTCCTCCCACAGCTCTCGGCGCAGAGCTCGAATGAGACTCTCACCGGTCCGGACTCCTCCTCCCGGGAGTAGCCACACTTCATCGTCACCCTTCTCGTGGCGGAGCAACAGGATGAGCCCGCGCCAGCGGAGGATCGCCGAGACGCGGATCCGCGGCTCCACGATCAGTGAGCCGACGACCCGAAGCCTTGAGCGCCTCGGTCACTGACGGCGAGCGACTCCACCTCGACGGGCCGTACTGCCGCCACGGGCACAACCACGAGCTGGGCGATGCGCATGCCGGGCTCGATCGTGAAGGTGGTGCGAGTGTCCGTGTTCAGGAGTACGACGCGGATCTCTCCGCGGTATCCGGAGTCGATCAATCCTGGCGAGTTCACGACACCGATCCCGTGTCGGGCCGCGAGCCCGGAACGCGGCTGCACGAACCCCGCAAAACCCTCCGGAATCTCGACGGCGATTCCTGTCGGCACCGTCGCACGTTCCCCCGGCCCGAGCGTAGTGCCCTCGCAGGCAGCGAGGTCGAGGCCGGCATCCCCTGGATACGCCTGAGCCGGCAGCACGGCATCCTCACGCAAGCGGCGAATGGGCAGGTCGATCACGACGCGGAAACCCCCGTTTCCTGCTCTTCAGCAACGAGGAACCGTGCGAAGCGAGGGATCTCCTGCCTCGGCAGTCGGGCTCGAACGCGCACGCCTTCCGGGGTGTCCCGCCGCTCCGCGATCGGGGCTCCGAGTCCGTAGAGCTCCGCCAGTGACCGTCCGTCCGAATACGGGACGAGCAGGCGCACATCCTCGAACCGGTCGGAGAAGAGTTCGGAGATCCGCGCCTTCAGCGCATCTAGCCCCTCCCCAGTGCTCGCGGAGATCTGGAGCGCGCGCGGGAAAGCATGGGCGATGCGCTTCCGGGCGAGCGGGTCGAGCAGGTCGACCTTGTTGAGAACCAGCTCGAGCGGGATGTCGTCGGCATCGATCTCGGCAAGCACGGAATGCACGGCAGCGATCGTTTCGCGAAGGCGTTCCTCGGGCAGCGACGCGTCGGCGACGTGCAGGATGAGGTCGGCGACCAACGTTTCCTCGAGTGTCGCCGCGAAGCCCTCGACCAACTGCGTCGGTAGACGCCGGATGAAGCCGACGGTGTCTGTCACGAGGTACCGCTTCCCGTCGTGCTCGAATGCCCGGGTCGTCGGATCGAGTGTTTCGAAGAGACGATCGTCGACTGCGGCGCCGGCTCCCGTCAAGCTGTTCAGCAACGTCGACTTCCCGACGTTCGTGTACCCGGCCAGCGCGATGGTCGGCACGCTCGTCCGCCGTCGCTCCTGGCGGCGTGTCGCTCGCTGACCGCTGAGTGCCCGCAAGCGGCGCTTGACGAGGGAAACACGGTTACGCGCAAGCCGCCGGTCGCTTTCGAGCTGGCTTTCCCCCGGCCCCCGCGTCCCGACCCCGCCGCCCAGGCGCTCGAGGTGCTGCCACATCCCTCGCATGCGCGGGAGGTTGTACTCGAGCTGCGCCAGCTCGACCTGGAGCTTCCCTTCAGCGGTACGAGCATGCTGGGCGAAGATGTCGAGGATCAGTTGCGTGCGGTCGACGACGCGCGCCTTGAGGGCGTCCTCGAGCGAGCGTTGCTGCGTCGGGCTCAGCTCTTCATCGACGAGGAGCACCTCGGCTGACGTGTTCGCATACGCCTGCTTCAGCTCCGCCAGCTTTCCCTTCCCGACGAATGTGCGCGGGTCAGGATGCGCGCGCTGCTGCACCACCTCGCCGACCGGAGCAACGCCGGCCGTGCGCGCAAGCTCCCGAAGCTCGTCGAGCTCCGCCTCGCCGTCGACACCCTTGGGGAACACGCCGACGACGAATCCACGCTCCGGCTCCGCCCCTGGTGCGGGATCGGGCTGGCGCGCGGTCACCGGAGGATTATGCCCGTGTCGGCGCCGCCTCAGACTGTGTCGACCGAGCCTGCCGGTCGCAACAAGGTGGTCGCTAGGGTCTCGCTGCATGAATGGCCTTGGCGAGCGCCTCGCCGCCCGGACCCTGGAGCTCGTCGACATTCCGTCGGTGAGCGGGAGCGAGGACGCGATCCGTGAGCACCTCCTGAGGCTCGTCCCGCCCGCGCTCAGTGCCGACTATTCAGGCGACGAAGTCTCTTTCTTCACTCCGGCTCACCGACGCGCCGTCCCGTTCGTCGTTCTCGTCGGTCACTACGACACCGTGCCGGCACAGGGAAACCTGCCGGGAGAGATCAGGGACGACGCGGTGCACGGGCTCGGCGCGAGCGACATGAAGGGCGGCCTCGCTGTCGCAATCGAGCTCGTGCGCGATCTCGCGGTCGCTGACCCTGGTCCGTACGACGTCGGGCTAGTTCTCTTCGGACGGGAGGAGCTGCCCTCGGAGCACAATCCGCTCCCTGCGCTCTTCAGGGACTCGAGTGCAATTCACGATGCTGCGCTGGCGATCGTCCTCGAGCCGACGGACGGGCGGATCCAGGCTGGTTGCCTCGGCAGCCTCGTCGCGCGGCTCGTGTTCCATGGGAGGAGCGGCCATTCGGCGAGGCCGTGGCTGGCCGACAACGCTATCGAACGTGCAGTTGCGGATCTTCCGCGGCTTCTCGACCTCACACCGCGGGTCGCCGTCGTCGGAGGTCTCGAGTTCAGGGAGGTGGTCTCGGTGACGCGACTCGAGGCCGGGATCGCCGACAACGTCATCCCGGGCGAGGCGACTGCGACGCTCAATCTGCGGTATCCACCCGACCGCACACCGGACGATGCGGAGGCATACCTCCGGTCGCTCACTCCTGACGACGCAACACTCGAGATCGTGAGCAACGCCGCCCCCGCGCGTGTCGTCACGGACTCGGCGCTCCTTCAACGTCTCCGTGCCGCAGGCGCGCTCGAGACGGAGGCGAAGCAAGCCTGGACGAATGTCGCGGATTTTAGTGTGAACGGCATCGATGCCGTGAACTTCGGGCCGGGCCACACGGCGTACGCGCACCGCCAGGACGAGCTCGTCGAGATCAACGCCCTCGTGCATGCGTACGAGACTCTCGAGCGGTTCCTCGGCCGCGCAATCGGAGAAGATGCCACGTGATGGAGCTGGCGCAGCGTATCGACGAGCTATGGGCAGCCGAGGAGCTCGATCCGGTGCCGATCGAGGAGGCGATTGCCATGCTCGACCGCGGCGAGGTGCGGGTGGCTGAGCGGACGGCGACCGGCTGGGTGGTCAACGAATGGACCAAGAAGGCGATTCTCCTCTACTTCCGCCTGCGCAAGGTCGAGCCCATAGAGGTCGGCGGCCTTCACTTTCTCGACAAGATTCCCGTAAAGGGGGACTACGCCGAGCGAGGAGTTCGCGTCGTGCCGCCCGGGGTCGCACGGTACGGGTCGTTCCTGTCCGAAGGGGTCATCCTCATGCCCGGGTTCGTCAACATCGGCGCCTGGGTCGGCCCGCGGACGATGGTCGACACGTGGGCCACCGTCGGATCTTGTGCTCAGATCGGCGCGGATGTCCATCTCTCCGGCGGCGTTGGCATCGGCGGTGTGCTCGAACCGCCGCAGGCCCAACCCGTCATCGTCGAGGACGGAGCTTTCCTCGGCTCGCGCGCGATCGTCGTCGAAGGCGTCGTCGTCGGCGAGGGTGCGGTGATCGCGCCGAATGTCGTGCTTTCCGCATCGATCCCCGTCATCGACGTTACGGGGCCCGAGCCGGTCGAGCATCGTGGGTACGTGCCGCCGCGCTCGGTGGTGCTGCCGGGGACGCGCCCCAAGGACTTACCCAGCGGGCCGCTACGACCTGCCGTGCGCGCTGATCGTCGGTGAACGCAGTGCTTCGACCGATCTCAAGACGTCCCTGAACGAGGTGCTTCGGGAGTTCGAGATCGCGACGTGAAGAACGTCGTCGAGCTCGGGCTTTTCAGCAACGACGTGGACTCGGCCACGGTCTTCTACCGCGGCCCGCTCGGCGCTCCCCCGATCGCGGACCCGGTTCGGGTCGTCCGCGCCCTCGACGTTCTGATGCGCTCGTTGCGCGCACCGCCTCACCCGTCCGCTAGGAGCTCGTAGTCCCCGCGCAGCTCGGGTCGTAGCCCCGGGCGGGCAGGAACTGCTCCCACTCCTCCCGAGAGAGGTTCCGCCCCGCGACCAAGCACGCCTGCTTCTGCCAGACGCTCGCCTCGACATCCCAGCGGTACCCCGCGCCCGTGCTGTACACGACGAAGAGCCGTTCGCCGTCCGGCGTGAATCCCGCATTCGCGTGAATGTTGTCGAGCCCAGGCAGCGCAGCTCCCACCTGTGCCCGCTTGGCCACATCGAGCAGCCTGACCGTGCCGTCCGATCCGCCGGTTGCGATCGTCTTGCCGTCCGGCGCGAAGTCGAGCGACAGCACCCAGCCCGAGCTCGCGCGAACCGAGCGGCCGCGAGGGTCCCCGGAGCGGGCATCGAAGAAGCGCACGTCGCCGGTCCCGCCTCCTGTGACGAGCAGACGCCCGTCGGGACTGAACGCCACAGCTGCGGCGCGCTCGTAGCCGCTGTCCACGTCGACGCGATACAGGTCGGAGCGATCGGAAAGATCCCAGACCGCAGCCCAGCCGCCGAACTTCTTCGTCTCCGGCTTCGCGTCGAAATCGAGAGCGTTGTACGCCCCCGCGAGCATCGACCCGTCCGGGCTGAAAGCGACGTCGAAGATCGGACCCTCGGCCCCGATCGCCTGTCCTTCGGGTGACCCGGTTTGCACGTCCCAGAGAAACACACGGCCGTCGAGGTCCGGGGGCGCGTTCGGGTCGGTGATCGACACCACTTCCGTTCCGGCAGCGAGCGTCGCCCCGTCCGGCGAGAACGCGATCGTGCGGACGTTCTCGCGAGCGCCCTTCGGAAGTCCGCTTCCGGGCCCGCCAAGTGGCCCGCGGATCCGTCTCCACGTCCTCGTGTCCCACAACGTCACCTGACCACCTACCCCGCCCGCTGCGAGCACGCTGCCGTCCGGGCTGAAACCCACGTCGAGCACAGCGCCGTCCTGGACTGCGCCGAGCGTGGCACGAACCGCGAGGCTCTCCGCGTCCCGAACAACGATGGCCCCATCCGCCTGCGTGACGCCGATCCAGCGTCCGTCAGGGCTTAGGTCGAACGTGGGCGCGTCATCCACCGGATTTTGCGGCCCGAACTGGTTCCCAGCGCCTGCGGCGAACGGACGACCTAGCCGGCGCTCGCCAGAGAGATCCCAGCTGATCAGGCTGCCATCGAGGCTCACCGTATAGAGGGTGGACGAGTCCGGGCTGAACGCCGCACCCAGCACGCGCCCGTTATGGCCGCTGAGCGTCTCCACGATCTCGCCCGAGGTGGTGTCCCAGACGATCGCAGTAGCGTCGTCGCCCGTTGTCACCAGCGTCGTGCCGTCGGGAGCGAAGGCGACTGCCTGAACGGCAGCGTTGTGGCGCCCATGGAGGTCGCGGCGTGCACCACGCGGCAAGTCGTAGATCGAGACGGAGCCGTCGCCGCGCCCTACTGCGAGCGCCTTGGAGTCGGCACGGAACCCGAAGGGAAATTGCGCCCCATCTACTGGAATCGTCAACGCCGGCCGGCGCGCTCCGGGCGCCCACCATGCGAGCTCCAAGGCCCGCGGCGGCTGATCGGGCGGAGGGGGAGGGCCCGCGTGGTCCACCGTCAAGAAATGCTTCCCATCGGGGGCGAACCAGACGTCGAGGAAGCTGTACCCGGGCCGAGGCGAGAGGCGGCGAATCGTCCGTTGTGTTTCTGCGTCCGAGAACGTCAGAGAGGCGCCGCCGGGATCGACGATGGCGAGCAATCGGTGATCGTTTGCAAGGCTGAACGCGATCGGCTCCTGGGGCCACTCGACCTTCCGCTTCACCTCGCCCGTGGCGGCGTCGACGAACGTGATCCCGGGTTCGCCGAAGATCGCCGCGCTGCGTCCATCCCGGGAGAACTCCCCGGCCCACGCGTCGTACTCCGCAACGGTGCGGCCCTTGTCCGCGTCGATGACAGCAACCTTGCCCTCGTTGTTCCAGACGACCAGCCGGCTCCCGCTAGGGGCCGCAGAGACGCCGAGGAGCCGCCCCGGGAGCGGTCGGAGGACGCCGATCGCTGCCGGGCTGCGCACGAGCGCGGAGAGGAGGTTGCCGCGGGTCTCCGGTGAGTCGTCCAGGGCGATGCCTTCCCGCGCGAGAAGCAGTGAGCGGTCGAGGTCCTTCTCGACGAGCGCCTGCGCGCCGAGCCGTTGAGCGGTCGCCGCGGTCGCGGACTCCTGGGCGTTGCCTCGCGAGACGAGCGCGACAGCTCCTGCTGCAATTGCGGCGAGAAGCAGCACCGCGACACCGGCAAGAAGGGTCTTCAGGCGACGGTTCTGGCGCCGCTGTCGCGTGAGCTCGCGCTCGTTCTCGGCGCGACCGGCAGCCAGGAACTCGCGCTCGAGCTCGTTCAGCTCGTGGTCTCTCCCAACTGACCAATCGAGCGTGGCCGACAGGCGCGCCCCGCGGTACAGCTCGGCCAGATCTCGGTCGGCGGTCTCCCAGCGCTTCGCGCTCTGCATCAGCTGCTCACGCAACTCCCGTCCCTGGGCGTCCTCGCGGAGCCAGTCCTGGAGCCGCGGCCACTCACGCGTCAGCGCTTCGTGCGCGACTTCGACCGTCCCTTCGCTCGCCGTCAGCAGCCGATCCTCCGTGAGTCGCTTGACGACTTTGTCCATGACGTCGTCGCGCTCTAGATCGAGCTCGGACGCGGGCACCCGCCGGCGGGTGACGGCTCCCTCCTCACCGGTCGCCACAAGACGCAGGAACAGACGACGAGCTGCGGCGCGCTGCTCGTCGTCGAGGTGCTCGTAGGCGCTCTCTGCCAAGCGCGCCACGGCGCCGCGGACGCCGCCGAGACGCTCGTGCTCTTCGAGACGGAGCCAGCCGCCGGCACGTGCTGTCCATAACTCGACGAGCGCCGTCGAGAGCAGTGGCAGGCCGCCCGGCTCGTCGCCGACCTCGACCACGAGGCTGTTCACGAGCTCCGACTCGACGCGAACTCCTGACACGCCGTGCGGGCAACTCGACGGCTCGGCGAAGCTCCTCTGCGGTCATCGGGCCGACCAGAACGTGGTTCGCCGCCAGCAGCCGAGCGAGGTCGGGATAGGCGCCGCAGTGGCCGTAGAAGTCCCCGCGAATGGCGAGGACGACGATGGTCCGGTCACCGTCTCCTGCGACCGAGACAAGATGCTCGACGAAGCGGGCTCGCTCGTCCTCGTCCTGACAGGCTGTGAAGGTCTCCTCGAACTGGTCGACGACGAGGACGAGCCGCCCCTCGCCGGCGACGGGGCCGTCCAGAGCAGCTTCCAGCTCGCCGAGCGGATGCTCTCCCGGCCGGATCACGAGAGGACGCCAGCGCTCGCTACCCGGCAGCAAACCCGCTTCCAGTGACGGGATCAGGCCGGCCGCGATTACGGAAGACTTGCCGCTGCCCGACGCTCCCACGACACCGAGCAGCCCGGTACCGACTGTACGAGCCGCTATCTCGCCCACCAGCCGCTCGCGGCCGAAGAAGAGCCGGGCGTCGTTTTCCTCGAAGGAGGCCAGACCCTTGTACGGACAATCGGCGACGGCTGCCTCGACCGGTCTCGTGTCGGGCCCGTAGAGGCGTGCGAGCTTCAAGCCAATCACGTTGTTGGCGAAGTCGAGGCCAGCTCTGAAATCCCGGCGTTCCGCAGCCAGCCACTCCGCAGCGGCCGCCATCCGCCTCGTCGCCTCCTCCGCGGCCCACTCGGTCATCAGCTCGTGGACGCGGCCCGGATAAGCGCCCGAGGCACGTGCGATCGACTCCACTGGGACCTCGTCCACTGCGTCCCCGGCGTAGACGCCGGCGATCTCGCGTACCGCCTCGATATCCAGAGCACCGAGCGGCCGGTAGCCGTCACCGGCAAGGTTTGCCCGGTCGACCAGCGCGGCCAGCGCCGGGACTGCATCCGGATCGCGCAGGAGCCCGACCACCATTGTTGGACCCGCCTCGACCGCGTCGAACAGCTCCCGAAGCGCGGTCGCGACCGTGTCGCCGAGAGCCTCGAGGTCGTCGAGCACGAGCAGCGTGGCGCGCGGATCGGAGACGGCATCGCGGAGCGCCGAGACCGCCAGCGCGGCGGCCGGCCCCGCCCGCGCCCGCGTACGAGACGACGGCCCCATGTGACAGCGCGAAAACGGCAAGCTCGGAGGCCAGTCGCGACTTCCCGCTTCCGGCTGAGCCGGACACGAAGACGATCCGTCCGTAGCCGCGCCTCGACTGGCGCCACGTCCCTCGCAACCAGCACAGCTCGCGCTCGCGCCCGGCGATCGGGAAGTCGATCTCGAGCTCCGCCGGAAGGACCGCGTCGGGCAGCGTCTCCGTATCGCCGGGAAGACTCACAGGAGCCCGCTCCTCCGCAACCGCCTCGATCAGATCCACCGGCGACTCGAACCCCTTCAGCTCGGCCGTGCCGCGACTCTCGAAGTGCACACCCGGCACCTTGTCCACGCGCCCCCTGAGCCCGGGCGTGACGAGTACCTGCCCACCTGCCGCCTGGGAGCACAGCCGAGCCGCCGTGTTCAGGGCAGCGCCCCGGTAGCCGCCCTCCACTGGCACTGCCTCGCCCACGTCGATGCCGACGCCGACCAAGAGCGGCAGCTCCGGCCGGGCGGCGGTCTCCTCCGTGCAAACGGCGACGAGTTCCGCGGCCGCGCGGACCGCCTGCGCGGGGGACGAGAACACGGCCAGGGCCTCGTCACCCCGGAGCTCGATCACGTGCCCGCTGCGAGCTTCCACCGCGTCTCGCGCGAGGTCGGCGAACAGCTTGGCGAGCCGTGCCGCCTCCGCATCGCCACGCTCCCGCGTGAACCGCGTGTAGCCGCGGACGTCGGCGATCAGGAACGTCCGGATCTCCGCCCCGGGCACCAATCCTGAAGCGCCCGGAGTCATCGCCCGCGACTCTTTTGCCACCTACCGCACCGCCTCCTTCTCGATGACGGGCACATTGATACGACGTCGGCCGCAAGTCAACAAATTGCAGCGCCGAATAGGCACGTTGCCTAGGCCTCGTTCGACGTAGACGACGCCTAGATGCCTAATCTGCAGATCGAGATAGACATCAACAGTTGGGCCCATCGGGCGGCTGGCTGTCGAGCTCAGTGAGGCGTAGGTCTTGTCAAAGCATCTCGCCGCGTAGAATCTCGACGACTGGACCGCTGAGGATCGCGCGGCCTTCTCGCACGTCGACGGTCAGGCTCCCTCCGGGGAGATGAACACGAACCGGAGGCTCGCACCAGCCGTGCACGACCGCCGCTGCGGCAGTCGCTACTGCACTCGATCCGGACGCAAGCGTCTCCCCCACGCCGCGCTCCCAGACGACGACCGTCAGGTCGCTCGGCCCGTCGACTCGGACGAGCTGGACGTTGGTGCGCTCCGGAAACCGCTCGTGCTGCTCGACGAGCGGCCCTAGCCGGAGAAGTTCCTCGCGTGCGGGTTCCCGCCGGAACACCGCATGCGGGTTGCCAACAGAGACGGGCGTGAACTCGAGCCGCTCCCCCTCGACGTCGAGCACCTCAGGGCGGCCGACATCGACCGTTCCGAGGTCGACCTCGACATCGTCTCCTTGCACGCGGGCAGGAATCGTTCTCTGACCGAGACGCACGCGTGGGAACGCAACGCCGCTTCTGCGAGCCAGCCACATCGCCGCGATCCGAGCTCCGTTCCCGGACAGCTCCGCGCTGGATCCGTCCGGATTCCAGACGACGACGTCAGCCTCGGCTCCGCGGACCTCGGCGATCTCGAGGACACCGTCGGCCCCGACGCCGTGATGGGCATCGCAGAGGTCGCGTGCATCCTGGGGAGAGAGCGGCTGGGCGAGGTCGGCCCGCTCGACGAGCAGGTATGCGTTACCGAGTGCGTGCCACTTCGAGAATCGCATCCGCCACCTTCTCCGGAGGCCGGTCGGCGTCGATCATGACGATGCCCGGAATGCGGTGCATCCACTTCCGCTGATACGCCGCATAGCGGATCGTCCGTACGACGGTCGCCTCGGCGGCCTCCCGCGGCGGAAGCGACAAGAGCTCGTGCAGACCGAGCGCCTTCGCCGCGGTGTTCGAGACCTGCCCCGCAACGGCTTGCCGCACCTCGTCGACGACACCGCGCGCGAACATGCTCTCCGTCCGCGCGCGGATCCTGAACTCGAGAGACGCCGCCGGGAGGTCGAGTCCGACGATGAGTGTCGGTCGACGTACTTCCGCAGACCAGAGGCGGTCTCGTCTCGGTACGAGCGAGTCTCCGAGCTCGGCGAGCTCGAGCGCGCGCACGACCCGGCGGCGGTCATTGCGATGCACGATCGAGGCTGCCGCGGGATCGAGCTCTGCGAGCCGCGCGACCGCAATGTCGGGGCCGTCGTCATAGAGCTTTTCCCAGCGCGCTCGCGCGCCATTTGCGGCTGGCGGCGGGAGCTCGAGGTCGACAAGGGCGGCACGGAGGTAGAGACCCGTTCCACCGGCGACGACTGCAACTCCCGTGGCCTCGACGAGCTCGTCGATCGCGTTGTGGGCAAGCTCGGCATACTCGCCGACCGAGAACTCGTGCGAGAGGTCGCGGATAGCGACGAGCCGAGTCGGGCGGGCGGGCTGGTTCGTGAGGATTGGCAGGCCGCGGTAGACCTGCAGCGCGTCCGCCGAGACGACCTCGCTGCCCAGCTCATCAGCGACGAGCTCCGAGACGGCGGTCTTTCCTGATGCCGTCGGCCCGAAGATTGCGACGACCTGAGGGCGATTCGAGGTCATGTCCCGCGGGGCACCCCAGCCCACCACCCGCTTTCAGCGTATCGAGGGTGCGGATACACGTGTGTGACAAATGTGCCGAAAGCGTGAAAAGGGACCGAGGCGACCGCGGTTATGCCGCCACGAGCGAGGCCTGACGTCCCCGGAGAGTTGTCGACGTCGCTTCATCGATCACGACCCTGACGAGGTTTCCGGTCGCTGCGGAGCCCGCGAAGTTGACCATGGTGTTTCGCCGTGTCCGGCCGCGTAGGAGCGCGTCGTCCGTACGGCTGGATCCTTCCACGAGCACCTCTTCGACCCGACCGATTCGCTCCACGTTGCGCTCGGCGGCGATGCGCTGCGTCAACGCGACGAGGCGTTCGAGGCGCTCGTGCTTCACCTCGTCCGGAACCTGGTCGGTCATGCTTGCCGCCTCGGTCCCGGCACGAGGCGAGAAGATGAAGGTGAATGCACTGTCGAAGCGGGCGGCCTCGACGACTTCCAGAGTCTCGGCGAAGTCCTCCTCCGTCTCACCCGGGAATCCGACGATCACATCGGTGCCGAGTGCGAGATCCGGCACGGCAGCGCGCAGCGTGTCCACGAGCCGCAGGTAGCGGTCGCGATCATAGGTTCTGCGCATCCGCTTCAGAAGGCGCGACGATCCGGACTGCATCGGCAGGTGAACGTGCTCGCAAACACTCGGGCACTCGGCGACGGCGGCGATCACGGGCTCACGAAAGTCTTTCGGATGAGGGCTGGTGAAGCGGATCCGGTCGATGCCGTCGATCGCGTCACACGCGCGCAGGAGCTCGCCGAACTCGGTTTGCAGGTCAGGAGAGAGGTCTCGTCCCCATGAGTTGACGTTTTGGCCGAGGAGCGTGACCTCGCGGACGCCGTCCCGCGCGAGCGCGGTCACTTCGGCAACGATCTCCCCCGGTCGCCGACTTTGCTCGCGACCGCGCACCGCTGGGACGATGCAATACGCGCACGCGGAGTTGCAGCCCATCGATACCTGCACCCAGGCCTGAAACACACGCTCCCGGCGCTGAGGCAGATCGGCCGCGAAGTGCTCATGACTCCCGAAGCGGCCCGACGAGACTCCGTGACCCCCTACGGCAAGCCAGTCGCCGAGATGCGGGATCGAACCCGGCCCGAAAGCGACGTCGACGAACGGATACTGCTCGAAGATTCGCTCGCGCTGAGCCTCCGCGTAGCACCCGCCGACGGCGATCACGAGATCCGGACGCTCGCGTTTGCGGGCGCCGGCGTTCCCGAGGTAGGCCGCAAGCCGCGTGTCCGGCTTCTCTCGAACCGTGCACGTGTTGAAGACGACGACGTCGGCTGTATCTGGGGAGACGGCCTCGCCGAGACCGAGGGACTCGAGCATGCCCTTGATCCGCTCGGAGTCGTGAGCGTTCATCTGGCACCCGAATGTCGTGACGTGGTAACGGCGCACGATCGTGAATCGTAGGGCTACCGAGCCCAGTCGCGGAGCTCGTGCCGGCCGGGGGTGGACGCCCACGCGTCCCGCTGTTCCCCGACGAGGCCGTCGCTACGAAAGCGCAGCAGCGACGTGCCGGCGATCGTCTCGACCGAGCCATCCTTCGCCGTGACCGCGGCCCACCAGTCCACGGCCGCACGTTCGCCGGCGATGATCGGCTCACCGAACCGGCACTCTGCGTTCAGCTGGTCCGCGAACGCCCACGAGACGTACTCGTGTGGCGTTTGCCGAGCGCGAAATGGGTGCGAGTAGAACACCGCGTCGTCGGCATAGAGAGCTGCGATAGCACCGACGTCGCCCTTCGGCCACGCACTCGACCAGACCTCGACCCAGGCCTCCGCGGCAGCAGCGGCGCCTATTTTGCGACCTCGATGGCGCGACTTTCCCGGATGACGATCACCTTCACCTGACCCGGATACTCGAGCTGGTCTTCGATCTCCCGTGCGATCTCGTGGGAGAGCAGAACAGCGCCGTCGTCGTCGATCTCGGTCGGCTCGACGATCACGCGAATCTCGCGACCGGCCTGCAGTGCATACGCCTTGGCAACCCCGGCCTTGGCGGTAGCGATCGTCTCGAGTGCCTCGAGCCGGCGGATGTAGTTCTCGAGGCTCTCGCCGCGAGCGCCCGGTCGCGAGGCGGACACCGCGTCCGCCGCGATCAGGAGAACCGCCTCGACCGTCTGCGGTTGGATCTCGTAGTGGTGCGCCTCGATCGCGTGGACGACGCCTTCTGACTCGCCATAGCGACGCGCGAGTTGTCCCGAGATAACCGCATGCGACCCCTCTACTTCGTGGCTCATGCCCTTGCCGATGTCGTGGAGCAGAGCGGCCCGCTTGGTCGTCTTGACCCCGGCCTTGAGCTCGGCCGCCATGATCCCGCCGAGATGGACGACCTCGAGCGTGTGCTTGAGGACGTTCTGACCGTAGCTCGTGCGGTAGCGAAGCCGTCCGAGAATGCGAACGAGCTCCTCGTGGAACTCCCCGCAGTTCGCCTCGAAGACGGCCTGCTCGCCCGCCTCCAGGATGTGCTCTTCGAGCTCGGCCTTCGACTGGTAGTACATCTCCTCGATCCTGGCCGGGTGGATGCGACCGTCCTCGATCAGCTTGTCGAGCGTGACTCGCGCGATTTCGCGGCGAAGCGGATCGAACGACGAGAGGACGACGGCATGCGGCGTGTCGTCGATGATGAAGTCGACCCCGGTCAGATGCTCGAGAGCGCGAATGTTGCGCCCCTCCCGACCGATGATGCGCCCCTTGAGGTCGTCGGATGCCAGCTCGACGACCGAGACCGTCGCCTCTGCCGTGTGACTCGCGGCGACCCGCTGGAGCGAGTCGGCGATGAGGGCCCGTGCCCGCCGTCTCGAGTCCGCACGTGCCTCTTCCTCCATCTGCCGAACGTCGCGTGCGAGCTCGTGTCGGATGAGATCCTTCGAGCGCTCCAGCAGCTGTTGCCGCGCCTCGTGGACGGTGAGCCCCGAGATGCGCTCGAGCACGTCCAGTGCCTCCTTCTGCGCCTCGCGTAGCTCCTCCTGGAGCGCCTTGACATGCACCTCGCGATCGCCGAGGCCTTGCTCCTTGCGCTCGGCGTCGGTGAGTCTCGAGTCCGCCTCGGTTTCCTTCTGAAGGACGCGCTCCTCGATCTTCGCGATCTGAACTCGCCGATCCTGGACCTCCGCTTCGATCTCGCTGCGAAGCAAGACTGCCTGCTCGCGCGCGTCGACCTGCGCCTCGCGCCGGATAGCCTCGGCCTCTCGTCCCGCGTCCGAGAGGAGGCGACCCCGCTCCGCCTCCGCTGTGCGTACGCGAGAGCGCGAGAAGCGCACGAGGAACGCAGAGGCCGCAAGTGCTCCGACCAGAACTCCGATTAGCGCCGCGACAGCCGAGAGCATCAAGGCCTCCGGGGAGGATTCCGTTGTCCGCGGCTTCGCCGCGGTGCTCATACCCGGCAGTCGGCCTGCTCGGCCGCGACCGGAGAACTGCTCACGACCACTACCTCAGGTGGTGACGCATCCTCCGCTGACGACCGGTCTCCGGCCGGTGGGGTTGGTATCGAGGTTTGGAGTCAAGTTCATGGATTCAAAAATCGCTTACGAGCAGGAAAATGCCTGGTGAAGCTCTCTCATCCTAACGCGCGCTCGTCCTCCTCCGCAACGACGGCATGGACGACGTCCTCGGAGAACCCTTTTCCATACAGGTAGCGCGCCGTCCTTTGCGAGCTGCCTCGCCTGGCGACGATGCGGCGAGCACGCGTCGCCTCGGGCTCGACGGCGTCGAGAGCGCCGGAGACGAGCTCCTGCGCCACCCCGGCCTCGACGAGCTTCGAGCGAATGAGCGCGTTTCCGGAGCCACGCTCCGCCAGCGACGAGGCACGAGCTTGCGCAAACCGCTCGTCGCTCACAAGGCCGGTGCGGCGAAGCGTCTCCACCGCGAGCTCGCGTTCTCGTTCGGAGAAGCCGCGTGCGCGTAGGTGCTCTTCGATCTCGGCCTCGGTCCGATCTCTATGCCGAAGCGCGTGCAGTGCACACTCGACCGCGTCGTCAGCCATTAGTTTCGACCTCGCGTGAGCTCTCGTCGGACGCCCGGTCAGCTCTCGACGGGAACCGCCTCCGCCGCATCCTCGATCTCGACGTCCACGGCTTGCTCTGCATGCGGTTGAGAGGGAAGCAGCCGCGCGGAGATGACCTGGTCCTCGGCGGCCTCCGCCTGGATCCGGGCGAGGATCTGCTGGACGAGGTCGGGGTTCTCGCTCAGGAAAGCCGTGGCGTTCTGCCTTCCCTGGCCGAGCCGCTCGTCGCCGAAGCTGAAATAGGAACCCGCCTTCTGGACGACCTTCTTCTCGAGCGCCACGTCGAGGACGGTGCCTTCCCAGGGGATTCCCGAGCCGTAGACGATGTCGAACTCGGCCTGCTTGAACGGCGGCGCCACCTTGTTCTTGACGACCTTGACGCGAACGCGGTTGCCGAACGCCTCGGCGCCGTCCTTGAGCGTTTCGATCCGACGGATGTCGAGACGCACGGACGAGTAGAACTTGAGCGCGCGCCCGCCGGGAGTGGTCTCTGGATTGCCGAACATCACCCCGATCTTCTCCCGGAGCTGGTTCGTGAAGATGCAGATCGTGTCCGTCCGATTGAGCGTGCCGGCGAGCTTCCGTAGTGCCTGACTCATCAGACGAGCCTGGAGGCCGACGTGGGAATCGCCCATCTCTCCCTCGATCTCGGCCTTCGGAACGAGGGCGGCAACGGAGTCGACGGCAACGATGTCGAGCGCGCCGGAGCGGATGAGGAGCTCGGCGATCTCGAGTGCCTGCTCACCCGTGTCGGGCTGGGAGACGAGAAGCTGGTCGATGTCGACGCCGATCCGGCGTGCGTATTGTGGGTCCATCGCATGCTCGGCATCGATGAAGGCGCAGATGCCGCCACGGCGTTGGGCCTCCGCCATGACGTGGTACACGAGCGTCGTCTTCCCCGACGCCTCTGGACCGAAGATCTCGACGACCCGCCCGCGCGGCAACCCGCCGATGCCGAGTGCCATGTCGAGTGCCAGCGAGCCGGTCGAGATCGCGCCGATGGAGACCTGCGGACGATCGCTCATCCGCATCACCGACCCCTTGCCGAAATTTCGCTCGATCTGGCCGAGCGCGACGTCGAGCGCTTCCTCGCGTTTCATGGCTTCATCCTCCCGAATCTCCGTTTCCTAAACGTGGCCTAGCGAACACGATTCCAGTACCTCGTACCGCGCCCCAGACGGGTGCAGACGTGAAAGCAAAGCAGCGACGCCGGACGGAGCGAATTGCCCGATCTCGGGGAGCGGCGGTGACAGCTTCGGTCGCCCGCGAAAGCGCAGGACGGTAACGTGCGGAAGCCACGGCCGGGCCTCTCGCCGATACACGCCAGCTTCTTCCAGGCGCACGTGAAGGCGCTCAGCCAGCCGCGTGGCCTCCCCACTCGGGTCGGCGAGGACGAGCATGCCGACCGAGCGAGTCTCCTGGTAGCGGACGGGCTCGAGCAAAAACCCTGCAGCGAGTGCAGCCTCGTCGCGAAGGATGCCTCGGACCGGGTCGAGCGCTTGGTGCGGCTGGCTTCCGAGGAATGCGAGCGTGATGTGGAAGCTCGACGGCGGCCTACCGCCCGCGAGATGGTGTTTGCCCCATGCAACGAGCTCCTCGACGACATCTGCCGGAAGCTCGAGAGCGAGGAAGAGCCGGAGCCGGTCATCTCCCTCGACGGTAGCGCCATCACGCACTGGGATGTGTGTCAGGACTCCAACAATCGTCGAACGAGGTGGAGCGAGGCGGCTGTCGCGCGTCCCCTGACCATCTCGCGGTCTCCGGGCAGCTCTGTCCGCCGCGCCTCCTCACCGTCCGGGCCGACGGCGTGGACGAAGACGAGGCCCACCGGCTTCTCCTCGGTGCCGCCGTCCGGCCCCGCGACGCCGGTCACCGCAACGCCGACGTCCGCACTGAGCCGCGCCCGCACGCCGTGAGCCATCGCAGCCGCAGCTTCCGCGGAGACCGCGCCGTAGGTTTCGAGCACCGCTCGCTCGACGCCGAGCCCCGTCTCCTTCACCTCGTCCGAGTACGCGACAACGCTCCCGAGAAACACGTCGCTGGATCCCGGCACGCTCGTGAGCCGAGCGGCGACCAGGCCGCCCGTGCACGACTCTGCCGTCGCCAGCGTCAGCCCGCGCGTTCTGCAGAGATCGAGAACGATCTCGGCGATCGAGCGATCGTCCTCGCTGAAGAGGTACCGCCCGAGCCGTTCTCGCAGAAAGCCGGCGACTTCGGCGGCGCGCTCGTCGGCTCCTGGCTCCACGACCAGATCGACGTGGATCTCGAACTCGCGGGCGCAGATCGTGACCTCGACTCCGTCACCGTCGCCGCCTGCGTCCGCGAGCGCCTCCGCGACGGCAGACTCGGGCGTGCCGAAGAAGCGGAGGACGATCCGCCCGCGTGAGGGCGCACGCGAGAGCACCCTTCGTACCGGCTCCGTCTCGAGAGCGCGCGGCCAGAGCCGGCGGAGCTCACGCGGAGGCCCCGGGAGCACCACGACGACGCATCCGTTCGCATCGAGCACGACTCCAGGGGCAGTTCCAGCAAGACCCAGCGAGAGAGCACCCTCGGGAAGCGTCGCCTGCTTGCGTACCCCCGTCGTGAAGTCCCCATACGGTCGCCCGAGGCGCTCGGCGATCATCCTCGAGACTCCCTCGATGTCCCGCTCGAGCGCTTCGTCCACCGCTAGCGCACGCCCGGCGACGCGCGCGACGAGCTCGATGGTGCGGTCGTCGTGCGTCGGGCCGAGGCCCCCGGAGACCAGGCAGAGATCGGCGTCGAAACCCTGCCGGAAGGCCTGTTCGAGATCCTCGGGGCGGTCGCCGACGATTGTGATCCGCTCGGGGTCGAGGCCGAGTCGCACGGCTTCGGCAGCGAGGAATGGCCCGTTGCGGTCGTTGCGTTCGCCCCGGACGAGCTCGCTGCCCGTCACGACGATGGCCGCACGCGGGCGCGTCAAGAGGTCGCGCGGGCGATGCGTTGTGGGGTGACGACGAATGTCGTCCCCACCGGCAGGTCCACACGGTTGCCGTTGAGGCGCACGGCGACGTTCTGAGGCTCGGCGAGCGCGAGTTGCAAGCGAGCCCCCTCGAAAGTCTTCCGTTGGCCCCGCTCGAGGGTCCCGCTGTACAGGAGCTTCCCGGCAGCGGACCCGGCGCGCACCTCCATCCACGAGCCACCATCGACTGCGCGCACGACCAGGCGCGTCTGCCGCGCGGTCGACGAGGAGCTCGGCGTTGTTTGGGTGCCGTTCTGCGACACGAGGCCAGGAACCTTCTCCCCCTCCGGCCCGCCGAATCTCCAGGCGGCAATCACGAGTGCGGTCGTGACCGCGATGGCGAATAACGCCAGGACGGCGATACGTGACTCCCGGCCGCTCCGGTCCCGCCGCTGGACGGGTACGCGGCGGGCGCGGACGGGGGCGTCCTCCTCCCCCACTGCGAAGCGCGTGTTGTATTCGTCCACGAACGGCTGTCGATTCGACACAAAGGATCCTGCATCAGGAGAAATGACCTACTTCTGTCAGGCAACCCGTGTCCCCTACTTCACTAAGCCCCTGGCATGGTGGGATATTCGCCAATATGTTGAGGACTACACGTCCGGCAACGTTTCGTTGGGCCGCCTTTGCCGAGGATCGTTGTATCAACTGTATAACCACGCTACACAAGCATGGAGACACAGGTTCGGTCGTCCGGCTCGCCGGGCATATGACGTGATCCAAAGCGCGATAGGTGGCGTGCCATTTCCGCACAAACCAGGTCGGTTACCACCCGGACAACCCGCGCCCATAGCAGAGCTCAACCTCCATCCAGGCGAACTCGTGCGAATCAAGTCACACAGTGACATCCTCGCACCGATTATGGGGGGTGGAATGAATCGTGGCCTCTTGTTTGACAAAGGAGATGGTGCCGTTCTGTGGGAAAACCTTTCGCGTTAGGCGCGCATCACGATTTTTGTGGACGAAAGACGGGAAAACTGAAATCAATGAAGACACCTGCAGTGATGCTGGAAGGAGTGTGGTGTCAATCAAGATTTAGTAACAAGAAGATGTTTTGTCCAAGGGCGATTCCCAGCTGGTGGCGCGAGGTATGGCTCGAGAGAGTTTCAGAGGACGCGGGCACGGTCGATGCACTTCTCGATTAGCGCGGCTTGGGTGAGCGCTCCACACAATCGCCGAGGCGCGCGCCGTGGAAGTATCCGGACGACGAGCTTGGTCTTTCCGAGCGGCGTTGGCGGAGCCAGGCGGCTGTGAACGGCCTAGGTTGCCCGGGTCAGTTACTCCACCGACTCGAGCCCGAACCCGTACTAGGACTCCGCAAGGTGACTATGAGCGGCTCGAGTAGTACCAATCTCTTTAAGAGGACGGTGATCGAGGGGCTCGAGCAACGACGCGAGCTATCGCATCTTGCGCCATGGCGTGAACTACGGCGCCGCGCATGCTGCACCATTATCAGAGCGCCGCCGGCCTGCAGATCGACCAGGTCACGCTGCTGTCGGCGCTGAACCAGGCCGTCGCATCCGCCGGCATTCAGCGGACCCGGACGCGCAGCGCGCGGAGTTCGGCAACCTGATGCGGCGGCGTCTCCTCACGGAGTTCCTGAAGGATCTCCTCAGCCGTCGGTGGGACCTGCCGCAGATGCGCGGCCTGCTGGCGGCCAGGCGCTGGATGGGCGCCATCATCGCGATGTCCGACGGCGAACTGGAGAACTGGTGTCCCGACATGCCGCGGCGAATCGTCGCGCCAGCCGTGACCTTCGCCGCCTGCGCCGTGGCGACCCCGAGCTCGGCGTGAGCAGACGCCCGGTTTCGGCTCAGTAAATGGCAACTCGCCACTGGCCATACGTGTTGGTGACCGCCGCCCGGAACGAAAGAGATTTCATTCAGTTGACGATGGACTCGGTCGTCGCCCAAACGGTCACGCCGCACATGTGGGTGATCGTGAGCGACAACTCTGTCGATGGTACCGACGACGTCGTTCGTAGTTTCGCCGCCAAGCACCCGTTCATACGCCTCTGCCGCAACGACGAACCGACGCGCGGGGGACCACGCGGCCAAGGTCAACGCCATCAACATGGGACTAAAGGCGCTTGCAGCGACGGACTACGCCTACATCGGCAACCTCGACGCCGACGTCTCCTTCGGAGAAAACTATTTCGAGACACTAATCGAGCGCTTCGAATGCGACAAGGAGCTCGGTGTGATCGGCGGCCGGATCTTTCAGATGGACGCCCGCGGCCTGACAATCGAGACGAAGGCAAGTACGGAAAGCGTCGCTGGGGCCACACAGTTTTTCCGTAGAGAGTGCTTCGAGCAGATCGGGGGATACGCCGATCGATCACGCGGGCGGCATGGAGGACGGGATAGCCGAGATAAGGCGCGTTATCACGGCTGGAAAACGCGGTCCTACGGCGATCTGCCGGTCGTGCATCACCGGGAGGTGGGAACTGTAGACCGGTCGGTCTATGAAGCTCGCTTCAACAGCGGCGAGACCGAGTACGTCGTTGGTTTCGGGTTCGCTTACCATTTGTCTACGAGCCCTTTCTGCGTCTCTTCGAGAAACCGTATGTGATCGGCACCGTGTTGGTTATGGCCGGTTACGTCCGGGCGCTGATCTCGAGACAAACCAGGGTCCTACCGGATGAATTGGTCAGGTTCATCCGCCGCGAACATAGTCGACCTGACTTCGCGTTTCCGCAGCGGAAATATCCGCAGAAGGGATCTCCGAGGAGGACTCCCCCCCAGTAGCCGGTCGGTAGGGTTCTTCCAGGTTACGGAGTCTGCCCGCCGTGCGACCAGCGATGTCACATAGCCTGAAGGTTGCTCAACTCGTCCCGTACTACGCGCCCGTGATCGGCGGGGTGGAGGTCGTCTGCCAGTCCATCTCGGAGGAGTTGGCTGCGAGAGGCCATGAGGTTCACGTGTTCACCGCGAATAGAAGTCACAAGGGACTCTCCTCGCCGGGAGATGCCGAGCTGACGAAACGATGAATGGCGTGCACGTGCACCGCTTCAGAAGCTATGTCAATGTCGGCCATTATGGATTCTTCCCAGGATTCGTCCCAGCGCTCAAAAGCGGCGGCTTCGACATCATTCACTCCCATGGTTATCGGCAGCCGCAGAGCGAAATCGGCTCCCGCATCGGTGCCAGGATGAATGTGCCGACCATCTTGCACGTGCATGGCGGTTTCTACGCCCGGAGCAGAACGAAGCGATTGCTCTATTCGCTCTACGACAGTGCGGCACGCCGGTCACAAGGTCAATGTGTTCGACCACTTTATCGCACTCACGGAAGGCGACAGAGAGAACCTCCTGGAGCTCAACGTGCCCCAGAGCAGCATCAGCATCATCCGAAATGCTGCCGAGAATCAGGCGTTCGAAGCGGTCGACGCGACACGCTTCCGCCATAGGCACGGACTGCTAGGCAGGAGAGTCATCCTGTTTCTCAGCATTCTGCATCACTTCAAGAGACCGGAGAGACTGGTTCGCGCGCTACCACGGCTCATCCAGTTGGAGCCTGACGTGTTTCTGCTTGTTCGTCGGGCCCGATGCCGGGGAAGTCCAGAAGGTCCGCGAAGCTGGGGGAGAGTCTCGGTGTGACCGAGTACTACAAGTGGCTCGGACCGTTACAGGGCGAGGAGAAACACGAGGCATTCGAGTGTGCCGAATTTCTGGCTTTGCCTTCCGACGAGGATCCCTATCCTCTGGTGTTGCTGGAAGCGATGGCACATGGGAAGCCCGTTCTGACGACCACCGTCGTCGGCCAGGCGTCCGTGATCA